>NZ_SVET01000002.1 GCF_015057245.1 Pseudobutyrivibrio ruminis | reverse complement strand
ACCACAAAAATTGAAAATACAATCTTTAATGTATTAGAAATACCTTCTATTTTGCAATGAGTTTTTCATTTGAGGGACAAGCTGTGTTATCTAGGAGGAAGAAATGACAATACTAGTAGATTACGAAAATGTAACAAATCATAATGGACTCAAAGGGTTAGAGTATGTGAATGATAAGGACATCTTGATAATATTTTATTCTGCCGCGTGTAAGAGCATTAGGAAGGGTGACGTAACCTTAATTGAACAAAGTGGTTGCAAATGGAGTACATATAAGTTACAAGCTCCTGGAAAGAATGCATTAGATTTTTATATATCAGTACAGGCTGGAATATTAGCGGAGCAGGGAGAAAGACATATTGCCATTATTAGTAACGACAAAGGCTTTAAGGCAGTTGTTGATTTTGTAAACATAAAATATAAATCAGATGGCATGATTATTGTTAAAGCACCAACAATTGAAGCTGCAATTTCTGCTATGAATGATCCTGATGATAATAAGCGAAAAGCCCTTGTAGATTCAAAAATGGCATTATTAAATATAGAAGAAGAGTTTGCCAAATATCAAGAAAAAGAGAGACTATGCCAAAAAATAAAGTATGCATTTGATGATACAGAATATGAAAATCTTGTAGATGAAATAATATCGTTTGTATCTATACATGATAAAGTTCAGAAGAAGAAAATGTATTCAGATTCTATGCATGTATTCGGAAGAGATAGCGGAAGAGAAATCTACAATATTATCAAAGAAGTGGTATAAAAAGAAGTTTAATAGGCAAGAGCAGATAAAGCTATTAAAAAAATAGATTGTAAGTAACCTAATATCAAGTTATAATAAAAGTAGGAATTCCCTACTTTTTAAAGGAGGTGTTAATATGGCAAGCACATTATTTGTAAATGACGCAAAGGTAATGTCGAAAGGGCAGGTCACTATACCTAAGAATGTAAGAGCAGCGTTGGGCATTGAGACTGGAGATAGAGTGACATTTATAGTTGAAGGAAATGAAGTTAAAGTTGTTAATTCGGCCGTATATGCTTTAAAAAGGTTCCAAGAGCAAATGAAGGGTGAAGCTTCAAAGGCGGGATTTTTATCTGAGGACGATGTTGCAAATTGGATTACTGCATCACGAAGGGAGGAAAATGCTGAGTGAAAGTGATGATCGATACAAACATTTTTATTTCAGCAGCGTTATTTCCTAATGGAAAAGTAGCTCAGGCATTGAGAAAGGCACTAACTTATCCATATCAACCTATAACTTGTGACTATGTTGTTGATGAACTTCATAGAAAGTTTCAAGAAAAATTTCCAGATAGATTAGTGGAACTAGAGGCGTTTTTGTATGTTGCTTTACAGTCGATAAAAGTTGTCAAAACTCCAAAAAAAATGAATGCAGCAGAATTAAAAATACGAGATGTTAAGGATAGACCAATACTTAGAGCGGCACTAAATGCGCATGCGGACTTATTCTTGACAGGCGATAAGGATTTTTTAGAATCAGCGGTTGAAGATCCAAGAATTATAAACGTAGCTACTTTTTTAGAAATGTAAATTGATATAATAGAGCATTACTATTCATGATAGTAGTGCTTTTTTATTTGTCAGAAAAAGGATGGGCAATATTACATATAGCTAAGGCGAAAAGTTGTAGTTGCAAGTTGGCAGTTACAACATATAAAATATTTAGAAATATAGCTAGAACAATTATTGGGAGGACGAAATGTTAAGGCTTGAAAAAGTAAACGGGAATAATGTATGGGACATTTTAAAACTTACTGTCAATGATTCGCAAAAAGAGTTTGTAGCTAGTAATAAAATAAGTATTATCGAGGCTTATACAGCTATTACTGCTCATGGATATGCCTATCCTTTTGGAATATATGATAGTGATGAACTAGTTGGATTTATGATGATTGGTTTTGATAAGGATGATTATTGGGAAGATGCACCGGAAATAGCTACTGGTAATTATAATTTATGGCGTTTGATGATAGATAAGGAACATCAACACAAGGGATATGGTAAACAAGCAGTAAAACTTGGGCTTGATTTTATTAAGAAATATCCATGTGGTCCTGCTGAATATTGTTGGTTATCATATGAACCAGAGAATCAAGTTGCAAAGGATTTATATGCATCATTTGGATTTGTTGAGACTGGTGATATGGATGGAGAAGAGATTATTGCAGTACTAAAACTATAAAAGAAAAACATTAATTGTAAAGAGTTAGGAAGTATATAAACATGGATCATTTTTATTTTATTAGACACGGGGAAACTGTTTGGAACGTAGAAAATAAGATTTGCGGTGAAACAGACATTGAGCTCACAGAAAAAGGTCATGAGCAAGCCATAGAAACTGGTAAAAAGATAGTGGAGCAGGGAATTACTGCGGACGTAATCCTAACATCACCTCTTGTAAGAGCAAAAGAAACAGCAAGACACATCTCTGAGATTACAGGAATACCAATGGAAATAGAGCCAAGGCTCAAAGAGCAGAATTTTGGAAGATATGAGTCTACGCCAAGAGATGGAGCGGAATTCCACGAAGCAAAAAAGGATATGGCAAGCAGATTTGGAACTGGTGAATCTATGCTCCATCTTGCTCAGAGAATATACAATCTTATAGATGATATAAAGGAGTCAGATAGAGAAGTCATTCTAGTAGCCCATAATGGAATTGCAAGAATGGTGGAATCCTACTTTACAGAAATGACAAATGAGGAGTTTTCTTCTTGTGGAATCAAGAACTGTGAGGTTAAGAGATACGATTTTTAATATACAAAAGGGAATATAAAGGGGGCAATAATGAAACAATATATCGTAGATGCATTTACAAACACACCATTTGCAGGTAATCCAGCAGCAGTGTGTGTTATGGATAGATGGCCATCAGAAGAATCAATGATGAAGCTGGCAATGGAAAATAATCTGTCTGAAACAGCGTTCATTGTAAAAGAGGAACAGGGCTATCACTTACGTTGGTTCACACCAGGTTCAGAGGTAGAACTATGTGGACATGCAACCCTTGCATCTTCATTTGTAATACTAAATTACATAGAAAAGGATTCAGACCTAGTAGAATTCAACACTCTCAGCGGAAAACTTACAGTAAAGAGAAATGGAAATCTCTTGGAGATGAATTTCCCTACATATGAACAGCCTGAAATTCCTGTTACAGATGAAATGGAAGAAGCTTACGGCGTTCGTCCTATAAAGGCTCTTCTTGGACCAGACCTTCTCTGTATATTTGAATCAGAAGAGCAGATAAGAAATATGAATCCTGATCAGATGAAGCTCTCAAAGCTTCCAGGCAGAGGACAGGATGCTACAGCAAGAGGAAAAGATGTAGATTGTGTCTCAAGAACTTTCTTTCCAAAACTTCTTGTTGCAGAAGACCCAGTATGTGGTTCAGCTCATTGTCAGATAGCAGCTTATTGGTCTGAAGTATTGAATAAGAAGGAAATCAAAGCTTACCAGGCTTCAAAGCGTGGTGGTTATGTACATTGCAGATTAGAGGATAATAATCGAATCACTATCAGGGGAGAAGCTACATTAGTTGCTATATCAGAGATTGTAGTGAATCTATAATTAATGCTAAAGAAGAGAGGATAGTCAATATTTTATGGAAGACTAAAGTGTATTATAATTAAGTCGATTTTAGGAAAGGAGGACATTGCCGATGATCAATTCCTCAAATTTCCTCCACAATGTGGAGGCCTAAACTCGACACTGCGGGTTCAAGCTAAGCTTACCCGCTAAAATATATAAGGCTGCAAGGAGTAATCTTTGCAGCCATTTACTTTACGGGGTGTGGCTCAGATGGTAGAGCGCTACATTCGGGATGTAGAAGTCGCGCGTTCAAATCGCGTCACTCCGATTATTAAAAACTGGGAGGGAATTGCTGATGGATATAGCTAAAGAACTTATCGAAAAAGCAAAAGAGCGAAAGGGCTATAATTAGTTATGGAGATTATATTAGTAAATGAGAATGAGCCATATTGGGATAAGCTAATAGCATTTTCTAGAAATTGCTCATGGAACCCAGGCAAGAATTTAGCTAATAGGATGGAAAAACATGATTTCAAAGATAAAGAGCAAATATTTGTTGCTATAGAGGCTAACCAGATTGCAGGATTTTGCGTTTTTGAAGAAGATGGATATATCCCACCTGAATATGACTATCATCCATTCATAAATCTAGTATTTGTAGATGAATCCTATAGAGGCAAAAGAGTTTCAGAAAAGCTAATAGAAAAAGCCCTAAGTTATGGCAAAGAACTAGGATTAAATAAAGTTTATCTAAAAAGCGAACATCGTGGCCTATATGAAAAATATGGATTTAAAAAGATTGCAGATTTTACTCCTATTGTAGGTCTTGCAGATCAAATATTTGAAAAGAACCTATAAAAGAACTAAAATGTTTGCAGCATGTAAAAGATTTTAAACCCCCATATCGATATTCATTCCAGAGAGGAGGCCAGCATCGGCTTCCTTTCTGTTTTTTTGATAAGGATTATCTTCGTTTGGATAGGCAATCTTAGTGTGGGTGGTGCCGCCTGAGACATAGGTGCGGCCGCACTCAGGGCAGACAGCAGTATGGATAGAAACAGAGGCCTGAAGGACTTTGCCGCCACTTTCCTCAGCTTTGTCGTAGGCATTGTTTACGTGCTCTTGCTCATGCCCGCGGACACGAGCCGCAGCAGCATTAGGTGATATATGAGCAGCAGATTTAAAGGATACTTGCTCGTCAGATCCGTCCTGATATTTTCTGCTGGCGCAGGTTTCGCATTCAATTATGCCAGCTCGCTTTGCAGCGCGTTCGCTGGTAATATTCTTGGCCAAGGACTCACTTTTGCCCTCAGCACGCAGTTCATCTGCAATTTTAGAATCCACAGGATTTGTTGCGCCAGAATTAATAGAATTACTATATGGAGAAAAGTTAGTGTTTATGCCATTAATACCCAACATAGAATCACCACCTTAAAACGAACAAAGGTCATATATAGTGATAATAACACTAATGTACGTCTAAAGTATGAAGTTGTATAATAAAAGCTAAAATTAGTTATATTAGGGAGTTTGGAAGGAAAGCCAATGAAAAGAAGGATAGCTTTATCAATATGCTTGGCCTTATCGCTAGTAGCATGCGGCAAGCAAACGGTTATGCAAGAGCAGGTGTCGGCCCAGGAGGCCAACTATAGCCAGCCACAGCCTGTGGAATCTACCACAGAAGATAATGGTGAATACGATTTTACTTTATGCTTCGCCGGCGATATCAACTTTGACGAAAATTGGGCCACAACCCAATATCTGAATACCTGCGCAAATGGTATTGCGGACTGCATTTCACCGGAGTTGATAAGTACCATGCAGCAGTCCGATATAATGTGGATAAATAACGAGTTTACATACAGCGACCGTGGACAACCGCTGGCAGGTAAAGCATATACTTTCAGAGCCAATCCGGCCAGAGTAGAGAATCTGAAGTTGCTTGGGGTTGATATAGTGGGTCTTGCAAATAATCATGTGTACGATTATGGAAAAGACGCATTGCTTGATACAATGGATACCTTGGATGCAGCAGGGATTCCATATGTAGGAGCGGGCCACAATTTGGAAGAGGCGAGTGAGCCAGTATACATGGAAGTCCAGGGAAAGAAGATAGCATTCGTGGCTGCATCCCGTGCTGAAAAGAACAAGATGACACCACAGGCCACGGATACCGAGCCAGGAATTCTCAGATGCTATGACACAGCCCTCTTTGACGAAGAGATAAAAGAGGCCGATGCTAATGCGGATATTGTGGTGGCGCTACCTCACTGGGGCACGGAATATTCCACAGTGCTTGAGCCGCTACAGACATCTACGGCACATGAGTATATCGACGCCGGAGCAGATGTAATCATAGGCGCCCACACACATTGTCTTCAGGGCTTCGAGTTTTACAACGATGTACCAATAGTCTACAGTCTTGGAAATTATTGGTTCAACGAAAAGACGTTGGATACCATGCTTATCACATTGCATTGCTATGGAGATAATGATGAGGAAAATATGGACGTTATCATTACACCTGCATTGCAAGCAAACTGCACAACACAGTACGTGGCAGATGGTGCAAAGCAGCGCCAGTTGTATGATAGGCTTGAAAGCATATCAGTAAATGCGCAAATAAGCGACGACGGAATTATTACACAGGAAAAGACAGAATAGAGGAGAATTTTGAAAATGAAAAAGAAAAAAGCAGTGTATGTTCTTATTAGTGCAAGCATAGCATTTGCCTTGCAAGGATGCGGAGAAGAAAATTCAGGTTTACTGGAGAACGATGTAAAAGAAAAATCAACGGTAGAAAGTGACAGTACCGAAGACATAACGAATGGAACAGAAGGTATTATAAAACTAGAAGAAGGCGAAAATGAGTATACTGAAGCAGTCTATGAATTTGCCTCATCAGTCGATGAGATTCAAGGCGAACAATTTGCAAGTTATCTTGTGGATTTTGATGAAAATGGCAAAAATGAGGCATTTGTTTTGTGTGGGCATCAGGATGAAGAGGATGAAACTCGTTGGTATTCATCCACAGTGTGGTTTGTAAATGAAAGCTTAGAGGTGGAACAGCTATTTGGTTGGTATGATCCAAATGTAACGTATTATGTCGAAGAAGAATTTAAAGACATTGATGGAGAAAAATGCTTTTATCTAAGTGGATATAATACTTTTGATGATGAACCCTTTAGCTATATGTATATGCTAAAAGATGGTTCCATAGCAGATGTAACAGAAGACATAAACGGTGAAAATGAGGCATTTGAATCAAAATATACCAAAGAAGAGCTTGAAGTGATGACACCCCAAGAACTATTTGATGCATTTTGCAATGGTGAAATACAGGCTGAGTTCACTGATATAGATGGGAACACAGGATATATTAATACCAAAGACTGGGGATGGTCTGAGGATGATATGAATGACTATCAAAAAGTGGTTGACCCATATGATGTAGATAATGATGGAGAATTAGAATATATAATTGATACAATATATGGAATCATGTGCTTTGATTGCAAAGATGGTAAGGTTACTATGTTTGCAGATGGCGAAGGAACAGCGGCATTTTGTAGTTATATAACATATAACAATTCTACATGGATTTTGTACCAAGACACTATGCATGAAGGCCGCAATATGTATCAGCTTTATAAGTTTAACGGAAATCTTCAAATAGAGGATTCTATGAATCTATACTGGAATGAAGATGAAGACGGTAGTCGTACCTATTATTATAATGATGATGAAGTATCTGAAGAAACTTATAATGATATTTACAGCGATATTTTTGGTGAGTAAGAAAAAAATTGAATTTGTAGGAATGTAGCAAAAGGAACAAATCATGACAGAATTACAGACAGGAAGACCAGCGGACACAACGGGCCGTTTAGACAGAGAAATAAGAGTATATGATTATTTAGATGAGCTTGGAATTGAGTACAAGCGTATAGACCATGCACCCGCAGACACAATGGAAGTTTGCGCCGAAATAGATAAATCCTTGGGCGCATTGATATGTAAGAACCTCTTTTTATGTAATAGACAGAAGACAAACTTTTATTTACTAATGATTCCAGGAGATAAAAAGTTCAAAACAAAGGAGCTTTCAAAGCAGATAAATTCAGCGAGACTTTCATTTGCAGACCCAGAGGATATGCTTAAGTATCTGGACATCGAGCCAGGCTCAGTTAGTGTAATGGGGCTAATGAATGATAAAGACCATGCGGTACAGCTTTTAGTAGATGAAGATGTGAAAAACAGCGAGTTTATCGGCTGCCATCCATGCGTAAATACATCAAGCATGAAGATAGCGGCAAAGGATATTTTTGACGTATATCTTCCAGCAGTGGGCCATGAGCCAAGAATAGTTACATTGCTTGGTGAAGACTAGAATTCAAAGGATGGAGGAAATGACATGGACAAGTTGATACTAGGATATTTGGTCATTGCTAATATTGCAGGCTTAGCCGTAATGGGAATTGATAAAGCAAAAGCCATCAAAGGTGCTTGGCGCATACCAGAAAAGACATTATTTTTAGTCAGCTTAATAGGCGGAAGCATCGGAACATGGGCAGGGATGTACCTGTTTCATCACAAGACAAAACACTGGTATTTTGTAATTGGCATGCCAGCAATTCTGATTATCCAGTTGGTTATAGCAGCATATTTAACGGGCTTGATATAGGAGAAAAATCATTAGTGAAGTATAAAAATATCGTAGAAGCAAAGTTCATATCACGTCCAAATCGCTTTATAGCTCAGGTTGATATTGATGGGCAGGAAGTAACTGTCCATGTAAAAAATACTGGCCGTTGCAAGGAATTATTGCTTCCTGGCAGGACGGTATACCTGGAAAAGGCTACAAATCCAGAGCGTAAAACACCATATGATTTGGTTGCCGTTGAGACACCTATCGGAATAATCAACATCGATTCTCAGGCGCCAAATGCGGTGGTGAAGGAATGGCTGGAAAAGCAGGATTATGACTATATCGACCCGGAGCATAAATATGGCGATTCCAGAATCGATTTCTTCATGAAAAAAGGTGAGGATGAATATCTTCTTGAAGTTAAAGGTTGCACACTTATTAAAGATGGTGTAGGCTTTTTTCCTGATGCGCCTACAGAGCGTGGTGTAAAGCACTTGAGAGAGTTGGCAAAGGCTACAAAGCTTGGCTACAAGGCTATGGTGGCTTTTGTTATTCAGGTAGATGGTGTTACAGAGGTGCGCCCCAATGTGGAGACTCACCCGGAGTTTGGTATCGCTTTACAAGAGGCGCGGGACGCAGGCGTACAGGTGCTGTTTTTGCAGTGCCACGTAGAAAAAGATTTATTGGAGATTACTAATTAACAGATGAAACGTGATTATAAAGGAATATTGCTTACAATCTTGGGAGCCTCCTGCTGGGGGCTCTCAGGTTCTGTAGGCCAGTATTTATTTGATGTGCAGCAGATGGATAGTCAGTGGCTTGTGCCGATTCGCTTAGGCTTGGCTGGAATAATACTGATTATCTATTGCCTTGCAAAATATAAAAAAGAGACTTTCAAGCCATGGGCCACACCTGGCCAGTCGGTAAACATGCTGATATATGGCCTGCTAGGAGTTAGTTGTTGCCAATTTCTATATTTCCTAACCATAGAGCTTTCAAACGCAGCCATAGGTACGATTTTGCAGGATCTAGCACCTATTTTCATTTTGATGGTGACATGTCTGAAGGGGAGAAGATTGCCAAAGCTCGGCGAAGTAAGTGCCATCATACTGGCAATTCTAGGTGTATTTTTCCTTACAACCCATGGAAACATCGAAAATCTTTCAGTAGCAAAAGGCGCCCTGATTGCTGGAGTTGGTAGTGCGGTATGTGTAATGATTTACAATGTGCTTGCGCCAAGAATCACCAGCGACACACCTGTAGTTATCGCTCAGGCATGGTCATTTTTGATGGGTGGCGCATTTGGATGCCTTGTCTTTAGGATATGGCAAATCCCTTACACACCAAATATTTACGGCCTGCTTGGCATAGCATTTGTTGTGTTAGTTGGAAACATCGGAGCATTCACTCTCTACATCAGCGGCGTTAAGCGAATCGGTCCAAACAAGGCTAGCCTATATAGCTTCGCAGAGCCAATAACTGCTGCAATCATCGGAACTACAATCCTTGGAAACAAGTTCACAGTGTACGATGCGCTTGGCTTTGCGCTGATATTCCTGATGTTGTGCAGTATTACGTTTTCTAAAAAAGAATAGAGGTTATAAGACAACAGACAAAAACTGTTGTCTTTTTTATTGAAAAAATAAATGAAAGTGTCATACTAGAAAATGCAGAAAAAAGGAGACATAATATTATGAAAAAGAAAGCTTTGTTATTAATGCTAAGCGCAAGCCTTATTTTAACAGGCTGCAAAACAATTAAAATTACAATTGAGGATGATGAGGATACACAAGCTACAGAGTCGGTGGAATCATCAGATTCAAAGGCGGATTCGCAGACAGAATCCACAGATACAGCAACTACAGATGATGAGACTGAGGGGCTAGAGAATAACGATGAAAATATTACAGAATCACCAGCAGCTATCACAATCAAGAATCCTTCATGGGATAAGTTTAATAACACTGGTTTAAGCGCAGATGATTACCCACATCTTTCCCTTACAAAGACAAAAGAGGAGAGTCAAGAGTGGCTCGATACCGATGTGTGGTGCCAGAAGAATGGTTTTGAGTATCAGAGACTTCCATACTCAGATGGAACATTTACATACAAGGGGCTTTATCCAGATGATGATTATTCATGCACTGCCCTTACAATTTCATCCGAAAGCACAGGGGATATCCTTTATTATTTGGATTTATACGAGCTTTGCTATGGCCCAGATGAATCAGGAAGATATTCACAGGCAGTACAGAATATTCAGTATGCAGTGATGGATGAAAATGCCAATATCCTTTATGTTTCAATCATGCACAATGGATATTCCAGCGAGAACCCATTATCAAGCCACATAGTAGCTATTGACCTTCAGAAAAATGAAGTGATTTGGCGAAGCGAGCCGCTAGTATCAGGACTTTGCAACTTCATCGTTGATGGCGATACAATCATCTGCGGATATGGATTTACATCCGAGCCAGACTACATCTACTTGCTTGATAAGCATACAGGCGACAAGGTGGATGAGATTTCGGTAAAATCAGCACCAGAGCAGTTTGATATCAAGGGTGACACACTTTATGTGGCCACATACAACACAGCCTACGAGTTCACAATTCAAAGATAGAAAAGGATAGATAAATGAACGAAACCGAAAAACTTCAGTGGGAAGAGGTATCCTGCGAGCATATAGTAAATGACGAATGGATTGACTTCAGAAAAAGCAGATACAGATTTCCAGACGGAAGAGAATTTGAGCCATACTACAGCTACAGCCGCCGCGATTATGTGGTAATTGTAGCTACTGATGAAGAAGGCAATTATATCTGTGTTAGACAGTACCGTCACGGAATCAAGCGAGTGACCACAGAGTTTTGCGCAGGTGGAATTGAGCGCACAGATGGCAAAGAATACGGAAACCGCCAAGATGCAGGTAGCACAGAGGACGCTCTTGTGGCAGCAAAGCGCGAGTTGATGGAAGAGACAGGATACGAAAGCGACGACTGGAAGTTTCTTCTTACTGTTCCATCAAATGCCACTATGGCGGATAATTACGCCTATATCTATGTTGCAAAAAATTGCAGAAAGGTGAGCGGACAGAACCTTGATGAGACAGAAGTTTTAAACGTACATCTTTACAATAGAGCACAGATTGATGAGATGATTGCCTCAGGGGAATTCCCACAGGCGTCTCATATATTGGCCCTTCTTCTTGCAGATAAAGAAAGTAATAAGTAATAAAAAAGTGATTACTCCGATAAAACAGAGTAATCACTTTTTGAATTCCATAAAATCCATTCATCATAGCCGGCATCGTAGACAGCCTGAATCTCGCTGTCGATGTCGGCTTTGTCATATTCTATGTGACCTTCCACATTATCTGCGGTGAAAGCCTGAAGCCATGGGCGAACCACAGCCTTATCTTCATCTGGAATAGAAGATAGGACATCAGCGGAGCCAGACAAAGCAGCAAAGATGGTGTCGTAAGGATTGGCATCTGGAACATCAAGTCCGAATTCCCCGGCAGCATAATGGGATGGATAAATCATTGGGCTGATGCAATCAACAGTTGAGGCGAAGTCAGTGTAGCTTTGGCCGATGTGCTTTGCATCCACATCACTTGTAATGATTGTTCCGAAGACATTGGTGCTGACAGGAGTAAAAGCTTTTTCATGAACAGCAGAAGTGATTTGTGAAAGGAAGCTGTTGATGTATTCTTGTCTGCTTTCATCATCAGAGGCAGCGCCATAAACAGCATCTTCTGAGTTCTGGCCTACTGGAAAACGAACATAGTCAAGTTGAATCTCATCAAAACCGAGGAGAGCGCAATCTACAGCAATGTTCGTCACATAATCCCATACTTCCTGCTTGCATGGATTAACCCATGCATTTCCCATTGAATCAACCACTGGCTCACCAGTTGAATCCAACAACGCCAGCTCAGGATGCGCCGCAGCTAAAACTGGGTCCTTAAAGCAAGAGATTCGGCCGATAACGTAAATATCGTTATCATGAAGAGTTTGCAGTAGCCCTTTAATGTCTTTTATATATGGGATACAAGCCCCGGTTTTGTCAGTCTCTGGATTATCTAGATAAAAGGAGATGTTTCCGGAATCTTCCTTAATATCAAGTACAACAGAATTCAAATCAGTGGAGTTGATAAGATCTATTAATTCATCCATTTTTTCAGTGCCGGCGGTTGGCGCAGTCACATAGATGCCATGGACCTTAGGATGTGAGAAGGAATGTTCATTAGGTGAAATAATAGGAGCGGATCCATTATCATCACTATGTTCCTTGATAACGGTGGCTTTACTAACTGAACTTATAATCAGCACGGCGACAAGAATGGCCGCGGAAATTCCAAATGCAATAACTAAAGGTAAATATCGTTTAATATATTTCATAAAAATCTCCCCAAAAGTATGTTAGGTATAATAATACAACATATTTAAATAATTTTAAAACGCTCTGACAAAATAGTGTTAGAATTAGAACAAGAGATTTGTTGTAATGAGAATGATTCTATGATACAAAATATAGTAAAAATCTTAGGATAATAGGAGTGGCTATGACATATTTAACTTGTTTTTTTCTCGATAATGAGAAGGATATTATTGTAAATCTCTACAAGGATCTAGACAGGATGTACTATGTCCTGACCACGCCAAATCACAGTACAGGCAACCTTATTCGTAATCTTTCAAAGACCTGTAACCTCCCACTTTCACAGGATGACAATGGAATGCTTATCATCACAGATGAGATTCCATGTTTTATAGATGGAAATAATCAGGAAAGCTATATATTCAAGCTGGCAGACACAGAGATTGCCAGCATTTATCCAGATGGCACTGTAGAAAGAAAAGCTACAATCCCTGCCATTGCAAAGACTCTCATGAGCCAGACAAAGGATTTCAAGCTTCCTGCTGGAAAGACCATATTCAAAACATTCATCCGCAAGGATTTAAAATTCAGAGCAGATTTGCACACCCACATGAACGGCAATTTAACAGGCGATATCCTTATTGCGTTGGGAATTGCTCATCAGATTCGCTATCCACTTTATTATGTAAAAAAGCTGGAGCTGGAGCTTACTGATGCCCAGTGGGAAAAGGTAAATGCTCAGCGTGAAAAGGTTGCTCGACAGTTCGTATCATCGGATTTACAGGGCAAGTATCTGGACCGCAGAATCAATGATAATACATTTATAAATTTTGCAGACCTAATCCTAAACAACCTGGACAATGCAGAGATGAATATCGTAAAGATTAGAAATTCTCTGGCTGTTATCAAGGATGGACAGGCCGTATTTACAAACCTGGAAAAGGTTTACCTGTATCGCTACGTATTCTGTAAGGGAAAAGAAAGCGAGGAGCAGATACCTTTTGCAAAGGTGGATATGATTCCAGATGAGGATGTTAAAAACGCCCTTAAGCAGATGCTTCGTGATAGGGAAAATCCTGATTATTGCCACAACACAATCTTCCAGGATAAGCTTCTTTGGATTGCTAGAAGCTACAAAAAGCAGGGCGTTTGTTATGCAGAAATCAGTGACACAACCCTTGTTAAAAAGTACGAATCAATCGAAATGCTTAGACAGGTTCATGCCGTGATGCCAAGCATTTACCAGGAGACAGGTGTTATGATTCGCTTCCTTGCAGCTATGCGTCGTATCCCTCTTACAATCGTTAAGGATGCTGTCACTCCAGCCAATTACCTGGAGCAGAACTTAGAGGTGCTTAAAGCAACAGCCCTTGATCCATATGTGGCAGGCTGCGATTTCGTAGGCGAGGAGATAAACGATATCATTACTCTCAAGCCTGCCTTCAAAGAAATCGTAAAGATTGCAAAGGCCGATCCAAGCTTTGTCATCCGTGTTCATGCAGGAGAAAATGATAGTCAAAAGGATAACATCGCCCATTCAATTGCTTGCGTAAAAGAATCATTAGAGCCAGGCCAGCAGATGCCAAGAATGCGATTAGGCCATGGACTTTATACATACAGCCTTGCATCAAAGAAGGGCAAGGAGACATTAAAAGAGCTAAAGGAAAACAATGTGGTTCTTGAGTTCCAAATCACCAGTAACGTGCGTTTGAATAACCTGAACTCACTTCAGAATCATCCACTTAAGCAGTACCTTGAAAAGGGAATTTCCTGTGTACAGGGTACAGATGGTGCTGCCCTATATGGCACCAATTCTATCGACGAGCAGCTTTCTTTAGAGAAAATGCTTGGTCTTACAGACGAAGAGCTTAAGCAAATGCACGATTCCGAGAGCAAGATAATCGAAGAGAGCCAGAAGGCATACTCCGTAAAGAAGGCAGCCTTCGCCAAGCTTTTAGGCGACCGTGACATGGAGGAGGTTCTCCTTGAAAAGATGCAGGCCGTTACCATTTCAAAGGCAAAGGCCAAATCTGCACCAAAGCTTGATGCCAATACAGAGCTGAAGGATCAGATTGAGGAAATCACATGGGACAGAACACCTGTGGTTCTCTTGGGAGGAAGCTTTAACACTGAAAATAGAACAACCAAAATCAGCGCCAACGCTATAAAGCAAATGGACGACATGCTCGAATACATGAGCCCAGATGAGGTTTGTTTTGTTATAGGTCATAAGCTTTCTGGTTATGAAAAATATCTTTTAGACCACAATGATAAGGGCTTCAGAATCTACTCATTTGTGCCATCACTCATCACAAAAAAAGAGGCAGAAAAAATCAAAGACGCCAATGTGAAGGTGCGAGTATCGATTGAGTCTGAAGGCATGGGTATATACAAAAGTTTTAACTATGAGATTTTCGAGCGCCGCCCATCAGTGGTAGTAGCCTTCGATGGAAACAGTGCAGCAGCTAATCTTATTCAGGAAGCAAAGAATGGAAAAGGCCCCTCAGCTATCCTGATTTGGAACCATTCAAAGACTCTTATGCAGAAGGCAAAATCCCTTCACGGCTATGTATATTCCTTCGATGGGGACAATCCGTTGGTAGATATGCTTGACTCATTAAAAACTAAATTTAAGAGCAAATAAATAGCTCAAATTTATTTACTAAAAAAAGCAAATGAGCTATATTTAAAGGAGCGAATTTTAGCGACATAATAACAAAAAGGAAGAATATTTGTTAAGGAGGAAAAAATGGGTTTTTTTGATGATTTTGGAAAAAAGATTTCCGATGCTAGTCAAGGAGCTATTGCTAAGACAAAAGATTTTGCAGATGTAGCAAAGCTAAACTCAAATATTTCAGATGAGGAGCGCAGAATCAACAATGCATATCAGCAGATTGGTAAGCTCTATTTTGAAATGCATCTTGAAGACTTTGAAGATTGCTTCAAGGATCATTTTGCAGCAATCAATGAATCACTTGGAAAGATTCAAGACTACAGACAGCAGATTACAAACATAAAGGGCGTTGTAAAGTGCCCTAACTGCGGAGCTGAGGTTCCTAAGGATTCAGCTTTCTGTAGCTCATGCGGTACACCAGTACCAAAGCAGGATGCACCTATCGATGTACCACCAGCAGAAGCAGAGGTAGTATCAGCATCAGAGGCAGCTCCTGTTGAAACACCTGTAGAGGAGGCTCCAGCAGTAGAAGCTCCAGTAGAAAAGAAGTGCCCATCATGCGGCGCAACACTTGAAGATGGTGCATTATTCTGCACAAATTGTGGAACAAAAGTAGAGGAGAATTAAAGTTATGGAAAAGACAAAATTAGGTATACCAGTAGGTTTATTTGGAGCATTTGCAATTGCAGCAGTTGGTTTTGGCGGATATGTAGCAACAGCTCTTGTAGTAGGATATGTTCTTCTTATGGAAGAAAACACATGGTTAAAGAAGGCTGTAGTTAAGGCAGCTGCAACAATGGTATTCTTTGATTTCCTTATTGCATTAGTTGGAATCATTCCAGATGCTGCTGATTGGGTTGTATCTCTCATCAATGTATTTGGTGCAGATATCTACGGAAACTTTGTTTCAGATATCTTCAACCTTGTATGCCGTGTTCTTGGTATCTGTGAAGATATTATCTTCATTGGTCTTATCTTCAAGGCTCTTAACCAGGGCACAATTGCTATTCCATTTGTTGATGGTTTAGTTGACAAGAATATGTAATATAAATTTCATCATTTAAACAAACTAATTTGCTATACTGACCCCACAGTAAAGGTGGGATGCAGTATGGATTACAATTGGGAAGACGAGAGCAAGCCTTATAGTTCGGACGATGCGTACGAGGATTTGGAAAAGCTTAAAGAAATGCTTCACGAGGCTCAGCGCAAAATAAATAGAGGCAAGCTTGAAAAAAGCGATATTGATTTGAGCATCAATATCGAAGTAGATGAAAATAATAAATAGTGTTTAACCCCTGATTGAATGATTTCAGTCAGGGGTTTTTAGTATAAACCGTGAAAACTCAGTGAAATTTGCAAAAATGATTGCGTGCTACTTATTAAAAAATATATAATAAACCCGTAAATTAAATAAAGAAATGAGGAAAAATTATGTGGTTATTTTTTACCCTCGCAACAACCTTTATCTGGGGTCTTGCGGAGCTATTCTATAAGAAGGGAGCTAACCCAGATGAGAAGTTCTCTCATCTCAAGATATGCGTTTCCGTTGGTGTAATCATGGGTATGCATGCAATCTTTACATTGCTTACTCAGGACATCGGATATGATCCAATCAATCTTGTCCGCTATCTGCCAGTATCCCTTTGTTACATTCTTTCAATGGCATTTTCGTTCTTTGGAATGCGATTCATTGAGGAATCAATCTCAGATCCAATCGAGAACACATCAGGTGCCATCGTATCACTTATGTGCGTAATCATCCTTGGTGAGACAATTGCAACAGGCTCAATCATCGCTATCGTCATCATCGTTATCGGTATCCTTGGACTTGGCTTCCTTGAAAACAATGGCGACACAGACAGAAAGAAAAAGCTTGGAAAGAAGATGGCAATTATCGCATTTGCGATGCCATTCTGTTATGCAACACTTGATGCACTTGGAACATTCCTTGATATCTATTATTTGGAAATGGAAACAAGCCCACTTGTAAACGTAAACGAGGCAACAATCGAAGAGGTGGCAAACACATCTTATGAGCTTACATTCTTTATTGGTGCAATCATTCTTTTACTTTTCATGTGGAGCCGCGGAGTAAAGTTCGAGCTCCCAAAGCAGAGAGACAAAGTGCTTGCAGGTGTTTGTGAGACAGCAGGTCAGTTTACATACGTATATGCCATGAGTGGAAACGGTGCAATCGCTGCGCCAATCATTTCAGCAGTATGCGTAGTATCACTTACACTTTCAAGAATCTTCCTTAAGGAAAAGCTTACAAGAAAGCAGTATCTATTCTTGTTCCTTGTTATCGCAGGTATTCTAATTTTAGCGACAATTGAGGGAGACTAAAAATCGTAAATGCGATATAATCAAGATAATAAAGGAGACAAAATGGGGCGTACATTATATTTGGAATGTAACTCAGGCATCAGTGGCGATATGACTGTAGGTGCGCTTTTAGACTTGGGGGCCGATAAGCAATACTTATCCGAGGTCCTAAGCACAATAAAGGCCGAGGGCTTCAAGATTGCTTACAGCAGAGTGAAGCGTGCAGGCTTGGATTGCATGGATTTTGATGTAATCCTGGATGATGAGCATGATGGACACGATCACGATATGGATTATCTTTATGGACATCTCCATGAGGAACATCATCATGACCACGACCATGAACACCACGATCACGAGCACCAGCATCACCATGAACACAGGGGCATGAAGGAGATAAATCAGATTATCGATTCTGCAGCCCTTACAGATAGAGCAAGAGAGATTGCCAAAAGAATTTTTAATGTGTTGGCAGAGGCAGAATCAAAGGCCCACGGTGTTCCAGTAGAGCAGGTTCATTTCCACGAAGTGGGAGCAATTGATTCTATCGTCGATATCATTTCCATCGCCGTTTGCATGGACAATCTAGATATCACAGAGGTGATCGTTCCAAAGCTATACGAAGGCCAGGGAACAGTCAGATGTCAGCATGGCATTTTGCCAGTGCCGGTGCCAGCAGTAACCAATATTGTTTCTGAATACAAAATTGGATTAGAAATTCTAGATATCAATGGAGAGTTAGTCACTCCAACAGGGGCTGCAACAGTTGCGGCACTTAGAACAAGCGATACATTGCCAAAGGAATTCGTAATTGAAAAAGTTGGCATGGGTAGCGGTAAACGAGACTACGGTTTAGCAGGTTTTTTACGAGCAATGATTATCAAATAATGGGGGAGAAAAGGGGTTACTTACATGGAGAAGATTGAAGAATTTAAGGATTACTCAGCTAGTGAAGTTTTGTATATGCTAAAGGATTTGCCTGATGCCTGCTGTGTTTTCAGGGTTATGACAGATCCTTTTGGCACTGTACATGACATGCAGTTCATTTTCGTAAACGAAAAATATGCATCTTTAGTTGGAAAACCAACAGCGGAATTAATGGGTGCAACATACTATACAACTGTATCAAATAGGGATGAGGATTGGATAAGGCTCAGCTATCAGGCTGCAGTCATGCGCCAATCTGTCATCAACCGTACTTTCAATACACAGTTCAATAAATGGTTCGAATTCTGGGCAGTTCCAGTTTATAAAAAAGGCTTTTGCGCCTTCATCATTCATGATGTTACAGCTGAAAAGCGCAAGGAGGAAAACCAGGAAATTGTATCTAATTCTAATAATCTAATCTTGGATTGCGCCAAGGTTCTTTCCACAAGCGATTTTAAAAGAGGTATCAAGGCTACACTTAAAGCTCTTGGAACAAAAATAAAGGCAGACAGAGTCTATATTGTAGAGTCGAAGGGCGGTGAC
Organism: Pseudobutyrivibrio ruminis; assembly: GCF_015057245.1. Classification (GTDB taxonomy): domain Bacteria; phylum Bacillota; class Clostridia; order Lachnospirales; family Lachnospiraceae; genus Pseudobutyrivibrio; species Pseudobutyrivibrio ruminis_E. The sequence continues at coordinate 352,782 of NZ_SVET01000002.1, read as the reverse complement.
CTGGGAGATATCTACGAGTGGACAGATAGAAAAAGCGGCACAGGCTTGCCAAACAGAAAAGACTTTGAGCGATTCGATTTCTTCACAATGTGGGATAGGCAGTTGCTGGAGAATAGAGTTGTAATTGTTGAAGATACGAAAGAAATCATTAAGAAAAATAAAGAAGTATACGAGGATGTGCTTCAGGGAACAATTTCCCGTTACATTATCACGGCTATACAGGACAAGGGTGAGACAATCGGCTATCTTGTTGCCGACAATTTCTCTTTGAACCTGGAAATAAATGTGGCAGAAGTATTTGAAACGGTTTCAATATTCATTTCCGAGGAGCTTAGAAACTACATCCTTGGTCAGGAAATGCAATATATGAGTTCACATGATGCCATGACAAACCTTAGAAACAGGAATGCATTTACGGCAACTCTAAACATGATAGAGGGTATGAAGATATCTGTTGGTGTGTGCTTTGCTGATATTAATGGCCTTAAGGCAATCAATGATGAGCAGGGCCACGATGCAGGTGATGAGTACATAAAGGAAGCAGGAGCCATTGTAGAATCAGTCTTTAAAAAGAAATACAGCTATCGAATTGGTGGGGACGAGTTTGTTGCTATCGTACCTCAGGTGGAGAAGGATTATTTCGAAGAGCTGGTAGCAAAGCTTCGTAAGAAATGTAAAAAAGTATCAATGGCCATAGGAGCAACATGGCAAGAAAATGCAGTAAATATGGAAGAGATGATTAACACTGCCGACAAGCTGATGTACAATGATAAGGCAGAGTTCTATTCTTTAAATAACGACCGAAGACGCTAGGATATATTATGGCAAAACAGAAAAAGCAGATTGAATACAGATATTATGAGATTCCAGAAGGTCATTATGTAATGGCTCTTTTGGGAGATAGTTGGGTTCGTAGCTACGGAGCGGAGCAGGAAAATCTGCTTCATTTCCACAACTACATGGAGATTGGTTACTGCTACTGGGGCAATGGCCAGCTTACAATCGAGGAGGCCAATGTTAATTACAAAGGCGGTATAATCACCATCATCCCAGAGAATATTCCACACGAGACCAAAAGTATCAACAATGGAATCTGTAAATGGGAGTACCTGTACATCGATATTAACAGCTTCATAAAAAAGGAAATGCAGTTCAAGCGCATGCTTCCTGAGGAAGTAATAAAGCGCCTTAACAATCAGGGCTATGTAATTCAGTGGAATCAGAATAAGACATTGAATACCATTGTTAGAAACATCATTGAGGAATACCGTGAGCAAAAGCCTTACTATAAGGAATCTGTAAAGGGCTATCTGAGAGCATTTATAGTGGAGCTGCTTCGTATCAACGAGGATATGAGTTCTTCCCTTACAATCGAGGAGAAACGCTTAAATAGCTACATCGAAAAGAGTATAAATTACTTTGCAGAACACTATGCAGAGGAAATAAAGATGGCTGATGTGGCCGATGAATGTGGTCTTTCTGAAAGCCATTTTAGACGAATATTCGAAGAGACCATGAGCATGAAGCCTTTAGATTATTTGAATATGGTTCGAATAGACAAGGCATGCGAGATAATCCAGAACAAGGATTACGCCATGGAAGAAGTTGGATTTAGAGTTGGATATCAGACTCCATCTACCTTCAACCGCAATTTCAAAAAGCTCACTGGCAAGACTCCATACCAGTGGAAAAAAGAAGAGAATCATTTAGGAATAACAAAGAAGAATTATCAAATAAGTGCAAAGAAAGGATGGTAATTTAGCTAATGCTAAATCACCATCCTTTTTTCACGTTCTAAACATATTTTCGTAGAAAAACAATTATTTAACAATCTTTGATAGTCGAATTTGCACTTTTTTAGAGCAAATTTGTCAGACAATAACCATATATAACTAGTATTATGACCATATGAGGGGTAGGTATTGGGTAATAAGTTGTGCATGATGCACAATAACCCCTGAACAATTTATACAAATGAAGGAGAAGAAGAGAATGAAGAGAAGATTACTTTCACTCATGCTTGTTGGTGCAATGGCAGCTTCTATGGTAGCATGCGGCAGCTCAAGCTCAGACACAGCAGCAACAGGCGATGCTGCAACAACAGAGGATGGCGCAGCTGCAGCCGATGCAGCCGATGTTCAGTCAGATGACGAGAACACACTTACAGTTTACGCTTGGGACGAAAACTTCAACATCCCAGCACTTCAGGCAGCTGAGAAGGATTACCAGGAAGTAAATCCTGATTTCCATCTTGAAATTATCACACAGTCACAGTCTTCAGACGTTGAGAATGCTGTAACACTTGCAGCAGAGGCTGGCGACTACAGCACATTACCAGATATCGTACTTTTCCAGGATCACTACATCCAGCAGTACGTTACAAATTATCCAGATGCATGGCAGGATGTTGACGATGCAGATTGCGATTGGTCAGGACTTGGAGCTGAGAAGCTTTCATACTCTACAATCGATGGCAAGCATTACGGATTCCCTGTAGATGCAGGAACAGCAATCTTTGCTTACAGAACAGACCTTCTTGAGCAGGCTGGTTACACAATTGATGATGTAACAGGTATTACTTGGGATGAGTTCGACAAGATTGGTAAAGATGTATACGCAGCAACAGGCAAGTATTTACTTTGCATGGATGGCGATGGAAACGACTTATTCTACATGATGCTTCAGGAAGAAGGCGTTTCACAGTTCAAGAACGGTGAGCCATACATCACAGAGAACGAGGCACTTGTACAGGTATTCGAAACTCTCGTAACACTTGCTCAGGACAACGTACTTTACCTTGCAAATGACTGGTCAGATTATACAGATCAGGCTATCCAGGGCGACATGGTTGCAGGTGTATTCAATGGTAACTGGATCATTCCTACAATCGAGCAGGTTGCAGACAACGCTGGTAAGTGGGAGATTACATCAGCTCCAACACTTACAGGTAAGGAAGGATACGCTTCAAACGGTGGTTCTTCACTTTACATCACAGCTAACTGCTCAAAGACAGACCTTGCTAAGGACTTCTTAGCTTACACATTTGGTGGACGTTCAGCAGAGGACGGACAGTCTACAACATATGATGAGGCACTTACAAACGGTGGTGTTATCGGAACATGTGCAGCAGCTGCAGAGTCAGATGTTTACCAGCAGGGTGTTGCTTACTTCAACGATCAGGCTATCTACGCTGACATCGTAGCTTACACACAGAACGTACCAACAGTAGAGCAGTCAGATTATCACTACGCTTGCCGTACAGCTCTTGCAACAGCACTTATCAACGTTCTTCAGAACGGTTACACAACAGATCAGGCTCTTGAGGAAGCAGAGTCTAACCTTAGATTTGAAATGGGACTTTAATCCTAATTAGTAAAGTATTTCATGGGAAGTGGCTAGCCCACTTCCCTTTTTTAAAAAGAAAGGGAAGACATCGTGGAGAAGAAAAGAAGAGGATTGACACTTGCGAATAAGCAATTGGCAGCCGGATGGTTGTTCCTTACACCAGCAACAATACTTATATTTATCATGAGCTTTTATCCAATCGTAAAAGCTTTCATCACATCATTTAAAACAGGTAAAGGCGTAAATATAGCTTTTGCCGACCCATTAAACTACAACTACTCTCGAATGTTACAGGATACGATTTTCAAGACATCAATGAAAAACACGTTCCTTTATTTAATAATCGAGGTTCCTGTAATGTTAATTTTCGCTATTCTTTTAGCGCAGTTACTTAACAACAAGGACCTCAAATTCAAGGGATTATTCAGAACATGTATCTTTTTACCATGTGCAACATCTCTTGTTTCTTACTCATTAATTTTCAAGTCAATGTTTGCTACACAGGGTCTTATCAATTCGATCCTTCAGACAATCGGACTTACACATGAAAACATCAATTTCCTTGGAACAGCAAGCACAGCCAGAGCCGTAATCATTATCGCCCTTATCTGGAGATGGACAGGTTACAACATGGTATTCTACCTTGCTGGACTTCAGAACATTGAGTATTCAGTATACGAAGCAGCAAAAATCGATGGTGCCAACGGATGGAAGACATTCTGGTACATCACAGTGCCACTCTTAAAGCCAACAATTGTTATGACAGCCATCATGTCAATCAACGGTACATTACAGCTCTTCGACGAGTCAGTTAACTTGACAAGTGGTGGACCTGCAAACTCAACAATTACAATGTCACACTACATATACAACCAGGCATTTGGCCAAGGTGTTGGAAACTTCGGTTACACATCAGCCATGTCATTCATAGTATTTATTATGGTTGCTATCTTGGCATTCATCAATTTGAAAGTAGGTGATACACGTGACTAAGAAGAGAAACAGATCAATGATACAGCGTAGGCTTATTCCTACATACATATTTTTAATTATCTGCTCATTCATTTCAGTGTTCCCACTTTATTGGATGATTGCAGCAGCAACAAACTCATCACTTGAAGTTGCAAGAGGTTCCATTGCATTTGGAAGTCAGCTTTTAGTAAACTTCAACAATCTTAAGAACGCAGTTCAAGGTACACTTTGGAGCAGTATGGGAAATTCATTCTTTTACTCAATTGTACAGACTATATTTACACTTTTTGTATGTTCAATAGCTGGATATGGATTTGAGCTATATCACGACAAGGGAAAAGATAGACTTTTTGGTGTGCTTCTTCTTGCAATGATGGTTCCAGCTGTGGCAACAATGGTTCCTTTGTATCAGTTGGTATCAGGAGCAAAGCTTTTAAACTCAGTATGGGCTTTCATTCTTCCTGGTATTTCAACACCATTTATGATTATGATGTTCAGACAGAATTCTCGTAATTTCCCACCTGACATCATGGAAGCAGCCAGAATCGACGGACTTCCTGAATGGAAGATTTTCTTCAAGATGTATGTTCCAATTCAGAAATCAATCTATGCAGCAGCTGCTGTTATCACATTCATGAATGCTTGGAATGCATATTTATGGCCAAAGGTAGTAATGAGCGATAACCGTGCTCAGACAATGCCAATGTTCATAGCAAACATTTCAAGTGGTTACACCGTAGATTACGGTATGACAATGCTTGGCGTATTATTCTGCTCAGTGCCTACAATGTTCGTATTCTTCGTACTTCAGAAGCAGTTTGCAGAAGGAATTACAGGATCGGTAAAATAAAATGAATGAATTCAATTATGAAATTGTAAAAGACCCAAGAGTTTTTCAACAAAATAGATTAGATGCTCACTCAGACCACGAGTATTACGACAGCGAAGCATATGCATACGGTGAAAAATCTAATTTCAAGTACTCTTTAAATGGCACTTGGAAATTCGAATTTGCCAAGAATTATGAGTGTTGCGACAAGAACTTCTATGAGGACGGCAGAGATTGCAAGGGATGGGACGATATCAAAGTACCAGCCCACATCCAATTAGAAGGCTACGACAAAATCATGTACGTGAACACTCAGTATCCATGGGATGGTCACGAGGCCGTAGAGCCTGGCGAAATACCAACGGAGGAGAATCCAGTTGGAAATTACGTCAAGTATTTTACAGTTCCAGAATTCATGAAAAATGGTCCAGTCTACATCTCTTTTCAGGGTGTAGAAAGTGGATTCGCCCTCTGGCTTAACGGTCAGTATGTTGGTTATAGCGAAGATTCCTTTACTCCTAGCGAGTTCGATTTAACACCTTTCATCAGAGAGGGTGAGAACAAGCTGGCAGTGCAGGTGTTCAAATGGACAGCTGGAAGCTGGTGCGAGGATCAGGATTTCTTCAGATTTTCAGGCATTTTCAGAGAGGTTTATCTGTATACAGTTCCGGAGACACACATTCGCGACATTCGTATCCAAACCCTTCTAGATGACGATTATAAAGATGCTACTCTTGTAATCGATATGGATGTTGTTGGAGAGGGACTTGTTCAGATGACTCTTTCTGATGATGATGCAGATGTGCTAAACAAAATGGCAGTAAAAAATGGCAAGAATCATATGGAAATTCATGTGAGGGAGCCAAAGCTGTGGAGTGCAGAACATCCATATCTTTTTGATTTACAGCTGAATGTATTCGGCCCAACAGGCAGACTTTCAGAGGTAGTAAAGGAAAAAGTTGGCTTTAGAAAATTCGAGATGAAGGACCATATGATGCACATCAACGGCAAGCGCATCGTATTCAAGGGTGTTAACCGCCACGAATTTTCATCGTCAACAGGACGTGCCCTTTCAGAGGAGGACATCCTCAAGGACATCATTACAATTAAGCAAAACAATATAAATGCAATCCGTACAAGCCATTATCCAAACCAGACATTCTTCTACAGATTGTGCGATATCTTTGGATTGTACGTTATTGATGAAACGAATTTAGAGACTCACGGAACATGGCAGACACCTATCCAAATCCTGAAAATGAGGGATGATAGCTACGCTGTTCCAGGAGATAGACCAGAATACACAGATAACGTTATCGACCGCGCCCACAACATGTTTGAGCGTGATAAGAATCATCCTTGTGTCCTGATTTGGTCACTTGGAAATGAAAGCTACGGCGGAACCAACCTTAGAAAGATGCAAGACAAGTTCCATGAATGGGACAATACACGTCTTGTACATTACGAGGGTGTTTTCAACGATAGAAGAGTAGATTTATCAGATGTTGAATCTACAATGTATGTCTACGTAAAAGATATTAAAAAGTGGCTTTCAGAGCACAGAGAGAAGCCTTACATCAACTGCGAGTACATGCATGCCATGGGAAACAGCTGTGGCGCCATGAGCAAGTATACAGAGTACGCTTATGAGGAGCCACTGTTCCAGGGCGGATTTATCTGGGATTACATCGACCAGGCCATCACAAAGAAAGATGTAAATGGCGTTGAATTCGAAGGCTACGGCGGAGATTTCGACGACAGACCAAACGACGGTAGCTTCTCAGGAGATGGCATCTGCTACAGCAAGGACAGAGAGCCTAGCCCAAAGATGCAGGAGGTTAAATTCGATTATTCAAATATCAAGATAACCTTTGATGAGGGCAAGGCCATCATTGAAAACAGAAATCTGTTTACTAACACAAATGAATACACAGCCATTCTTACAGTAGAAAAGATTGGTGATTTGATAGCAGAAGAGGAGTTAGTGATTGATTGTCCTCCGCTTGAGACTACGGAATATGCGCTAGAGCTTGATTTGCCAAGGGATGATGAGTATGTAGTGACACTTTCATTTGTTCTTGCAGAAGATACAATGTGGGCAAAGGCAGGCCATGAAGTAGCTTACGGCCAGACTACAGTTGGGCGATTCACCTTCGAAAGAGGACCAAAGCAGCAGCTTAAGGTTACTCAGGGCTTCCACAACCTGGGCGTAAAAGGCGATGATTTCGAGGTGCTATTCGTAGGACAGAAGGGCCTTAGCTCATACAAATATCACGGAAAAGAGCTGTTAAAGCGAATCGTATTGCCAAACTTCTGGCGCCCTATGACAGAAAATGATTTGGCAAACCAGTTGCCATTTAGAGCGGCTCAGTGGAAATTAGCAAGCAAATACATCTCAACATCAGTTATGGATCAGGGAATCAACGAGTTCCCACAGGTAGATGCCACAGATGAGCGAGTAAAGGTAACTTATACCTATCACATGGCTACAAAGCCTGCAGGAACCTGTCAGGTAGAGTATGTAGTATATGCAGATGGACTTGTTGAGTGTAGTTTAAGACTTCCTGCATCAGCGGAAATAGGCGAGCTTCCAGAGCTTTCAATGATATTTGCACTTGATAGCCAGCTTGAAAACCTGGAATGGTACGGCAAAGGTCCAGAGGAAACATACAACGACCGTGACCATGGCAAGCTAGGAGTATTTAGAAATAAGGTAGCTGATAACATGGCTAAATACTTAGTGCCACAGGAATGCGGAAATCATCAGGATACAAGGTATGCAAAGCTTACCGACAATCGAGGAGACGGAGTCCTCTTCCTTACAAAGAACAATGGATTCTCGGCCCTTCCTTACACAGTACATGAAATCGACGAAGCAATGCATCCAACAGAGCTTCCACCAGTTCATTTCACACACGTGAGAATAGGCAAGCAAATGGGTGTTGCTGGAGACGATACCTGGGGTGCAAAAACACATCCAGAATTCATGCTAGATAATAGCAAAGACATGGAGATTTGCTTTAGTTTCAGGGGTATATAAGGTATAATTAGATTCGGCTACACATGTGGCCGGATCTTTTTATTTAGGAGGTAGGATAATGTTTGAATCAAACGACACATTCGTAGAAGAGGCAGTAAAGGTCATAGAAACAGCCCAGGAAAAAACAAAAAAAACAGGTGCTGCTGTAGCAACATTCTGCTTATTAGTTGGTACTGTTGGTTATTCAAGAGGGATTTTAACACTTATAATGGCGATTTTGCTCATTATTATGGGTATATTTACGATAATCTTATATTCGAACAAAAACATCGAATATGAATATGACTACACAAATGGTAGCCTTGAGATTGCGAAAATCATCAATAACGAAAAGAGAAAAAAGGTTGTCACAATCGAGTCTAGTGAGATAAAGATGGTTGCAGCAGTTGGAACAAACGAATCACTTAAGTTTGACCATGTTCAGCTTAAGACATATGACTGCTCAGCACACAATGAAGAAGTAAAAGATTACATCTTAGTGGCTCATAGCGAGGCAAAAGGCAACGATTTCAAAGTAATATTCAATCCTACAGACAAGTTGCTTACAGCAATGGAGAAATACAATAAGAGAGACATTTATCGTTAGAATTAAAGGAGAAATGTGATGAACGAGCAGGAGTTAAAAGTAATTTTTGAGGAAAAGTTCGGCCAGGGTGGCGATATTCGTACATACTTTGCACCAGGCCGTGTAAATCTTATAGGAGAGCACACTGATTACAACGGTGGTCACGTGTTCCCATGTGCCCTTACAATCGGTACATATGCAGTTGCTAGAAAGCGTGAAGATAGAGTTATCAAGCTTTACTCAGCAAACATCGAGCATGTAGGAGTTATCGAAAGCTCACTTGATGACCTCACAAATAAGGATGCATATCACTGGGCAAACTATCCACTTGGCGTAGTTTGGGCTATGATTGAGAAGGGTTCAGAAATTAAATCAGGATTTGAGATGTGTGTTTGGGGCAATATTCCCAACGGTTCAGGCCTTTCATCATCAGCATCACTTGAGGTACTTACAGGCACAGTAATCACTGATTTATTCGGTATCGACAAGACAATGACAGAGTTAGCCCTCATCGGACAGTACTCTGAGAACAATTTCAATGGATGTAATTGCGGTATAATGGACCAATTTGCGGTTGCAATGGGTAAAAAAGACCACGCCATTTTCCTTGACTGTGCAGATTTATCCTATAAATATGCCAGCGTAAAATTGGACGGAGCAAAGATTGTAATCACAAATTCAAAGGTAAAGCACTCACTTGTAGACAGCGCATACAACGATAGACGCAACGAAAGCGCACAGGCTCTTGCTGATCTTCAGACAGTATGTGGCATCAGCACACTTGGCGAGCTTACAGATGAAGAATTCGAAAAGTATGGCTTTGCAATCAAGGACGAAGTAAACTATCGTCGTGCAAAGCATGCCGTAGCAGAGAATCAGCGTACAATCAAGGCCGTAGAAGCTCTGAATAAAAACGACATCGAAACATTTGGTAAGCTTATGAATGCCAGCCACGTATCACTTCGCGATGATTACGAAGTATCATGCGAGGAGGTAGATTTCCTTGTAGAGACAGAGTGGAGCGTTCCAGGAGTAATCGGCGCCCGCATCACAGGCGGCGGATTCGGCGGCTGCACAGTAGCTATCGTAAAGGACGAAGCTGTTGAAAACTTCAAGGAGACAGTAGGAAAGGCATACAAAGAAAAGTATGATTTAGACGCAGAGTTCTACGTAGTAGACATTGGTGATGGAGCTAGAAGATTGAGCTAATAAAAGATTTTGTAGGGAGGCTATCCGAAAGGGTGGCCTCTTTTTTAATCTAAACAGTTGCATGCAACTAATCCTTGTTTTAAAATTACAAAAGATTAAAAGAATAATGGAGGTATGACATGATTAAAGTTGGTATTTTAGGATACGGAAATCTTGGACGTGGTGTAGAAGCTGCTGTTACTCTTAGCGAAGACATGGAGCTTGTAGCTATTTATACTAGAAGAGATCCAAGTACAGTTACAGTAAAGTCTAACGCACCTGTTAAATCTACAGCAGATTTGGATACAGGAAAAGAAGATATAGATGTACTTGTTATTTGCGGAGGTAGTGCTACAGATTTACCAGAAATGACACCAAAGTACGCAAAGCTCTACAATGTTATCGATTCATTTGATACACATGCAAGAATCCCAGAGCATTTTGCAAACGTTGACAAGGCTTCAAAGGAAGCTGGAAAGCTTGGTCTTATCTCATGTGGATGGGATCCAGGAATGTTCTCATTGAATCGTCTTTATGCAACATCAATCCTTCCAAAGGGACAGGCTTACACATTCTGGGGCAAGGGCGTTAGCCAGGGTCACTCAGATGCAATTCGTCGTATCGAAGGTGTTGTTGATGCTAGACAGTACACTGTACCAGTTCCAGAAGCGCTTGAGCGAGTTAGAAATGGTGAAAATCCAGAGCTTACAACAAGAGAAAAGCACACAAGAGAATGCTTCGTAGTTGTTGAAGAGGGTGCTGATAAGGCTCGTATTGAGAAGGAAATCAAGGAAATGCCTAACTACTTCTCAGATTATGATACAACAGTAAATTTCATTTCAGAGGAAGAGTTAAAGAAGAACCACAGTGGTTTGCCACACGGTGGAAGTGTTATCTACACAGGCGAGACAGGATTTGATGGCAACAAGCACGTCATTGAGTACAGCTTGAACCTCGATTCAAACCCAGAGTTTACAGGCGCTGTTCTTACAGCATATGCAAGAGCAATTTCTCGCATGAATAAAGAAGGCGCTACAGGTGCAAAGACAGTATTCGACATCGCACCAGCTTACCTTTCACCAATTCCTGCAGAAGAGCTTCGTGCTCACTTCCTTTAGGATACAAAAAAGCCATTATGTAGGCTTGTTGCCGTAACATAATGGCTTTCTTTATTTAGATAAATTTATAAATTGTAGTTGAGTGAGCCTTCTGGCCTGCTTTGGCGATTGGCTGCTCAAATGTAGGTACGTTTACTGCATTTGGGAAGTACTGAGACTCGAAGCATACTCCAAAGCGTTTGCCGTAAGGGCAGTCACCCTTGCCGATGTGGCTGTCATCAAGGTAGTTGCCAGCGTAAAGCTGTACACCAGGTAAATCTGTGTAAACTTCCATCTTTCTTCCGCTTGCAGGATCTTCGAGTGTACAACTTGGCTTTGTAAGAGAAGGATTGTTGAGGCAGTAATTGTGGTCGAAACCGCCTGCCCAGTTGAGCTGATCATAGTCAGCATCTGTATCCTTCTTCAGAGCTTTAGGGGTAGTGAAATCCATTGGAGTTCCCTTTACTTCACGACATTCTCCGTGAGGAATAGACTCTGAATCAGTGTGAGTATATCTGTCAGCATCAATCCAAACGATGTGATCCATAACAGAACCTGAGTCATGTCCGTTCAAATTGAAGTAGCTGTGGTTAGTTGGGTTGAAGATTGTGTCAACATCTGAAACCCCTGAATATTCAAGCTTTAATGAGTTGTCATCACCAAGAGTGTATGTGATTGTGATATCCATTTCTCCAGGGAATCCGCATTCTCCGTCAGCCTTGTGGCAAGTGAATGTGATATGGCTGTCATCAACAGACTCTACATTCCAAATGCGCTTGTGCATTGGATGGAAGCCTGAATGAAGATTGTTCTTTCCATCGTTGGCATCGAGCTTGTACTCAACACCATTTAAAGTAAATTTTGAATCGCCGATACGGTTGCCATTAGGGCAGATGCAGCATCCAAATCCAGGTGAATTCTCAAAATAATCCTCAATATTGTCATATCCTAAAACTACATCTGTAAGAATTCCTTCCTTATCAGGAACCCAAAGCTCTAAAAGGTTACAACCAAAATTCATGATTTTTGCCTGCATACCATTCTTATTAATAAGAGTATATGCAATCATGTCTTCGCCGTTTTTAGTAACGCCTACTTTTTCTTTTTCCACGATAAAAACCTCCCTATAAAATAACTTTGACTTCTTGCTGATAGAAAAAGGAAATTGTCAGCAAGAATCTACACTAATGATAAATGTATGTGGTTTTTAATACAAGTGATACAAAATAATTAATCAATTTATAAAGGTAAAAATGTCAAAGAAATGACATTATGGTAATATATTTATATCAAAACAAGGCGGTCCGCGAATGAAGGCCAATAACAAGAAAATATTTCGACTAATCAAACTCCAAATAGTACTGCTACTGCTGCTGGTTTCGGCCGTCACCTATTACTATGCCAGCGGTTACGCAGCTCAAGTCTCTGAGTTAAAATCAGAGGCTACTTCTCTTGTAAAAAAATCCACGGAAGATACATTTAGACAGATAGAAACCAGTGAAGTATACGATGCAAATGGCAACACGATTTCTGTGCTAAAGGGAGAGAAGGATGTGTACTACATCACTTACGACCAGATTCCACAGAACGCAGTGAAAGCCTTGGTTTCCATTGAGGATAAAAAGTTCTTCGAGCACAACGGTATCGATTATAAAGGAATCGCTAGAGCTCTTTACACCATGCTAAAGGATAAGGAAATCACTCAGGGTGGTAGCACCATCACCCAGCAGCTTGCCAGAACAATCTTCCTCAGCAATGAAAAGACATGGCAGCGTAAGGTGGAGGAAATTTATATCGCATCGGAGCTGGAAAAGAAGTATTCCAAGGAACAGATATTAGAGTTCTATTTAAATAATGTTTATTTTGCTAACGGATATTATGGCATTGAGGCGGCAGCAAAGGGATATTTCAGCAAGGATATTTCGGAACTGACCCTATCGGAAGTGTGCTACCTGCTTGCCATTCCTAACAGCCCGACCTACTACGACCCAGTAGTGAATCCAGAAAACACTATCACCAGACGAAATACTATATTGTCATCAATGTTGAAGGATAAGGTGATTAGCGAAGCAACTTACACGTCGGCAGTGAACGAAAATATTGTGCTGACAAGGCCAGATAGCATCAAGAATAATTATGTAGAAACATACGCATATTACTGTGCAACCAGGGCGCTTATGAAGGCAAATGGCTTCGAGTTCAAGACTGAGTTTGACTCGGATGAAGACGAGGAAGCCTACAACAGAGCCTATGATGAGGCTTACAATCATTGGAATACCACATTATTTACATCAGGATATCGAATCTACACATCCATAGATATGAACATGCAAAATCAACTGCAGGCGGCAATAGATTCCCACCTGGAGGATTTTACAGATGTTAATGACGATGGAATCTACACAGTGCAGTCGGCAGGAGTTTGCATTGACAACGAGACAGGCATGACCAAAGCAATTGTTGGTGGCCGTAGTCAGGATGTGACAGGCTACACATTAAACAGAGCATATCAAAGCTTCCGCCAGCCAGGCAGCTCAATCAAGCCACTTATTGTTTACACTCCAGCCATCGAAATGGGCTACACCCCAGACAGCAAGGTGATGGACGTAAAGACGGCGGATGGCCCGGAAAATGCAACAGGTACTTATTCCGGAGAAATAACATTGCGCCAGGCTGTGGCACAGTCCAAAAACACAGTAGCTTGGCAGTTGTATTCGGAAGTGACACCACAAAAGGGAATCCAGTATCTAAAGAACCTGGGATTTTCCCACATAGAAGATGACGACTATGGCATGGCAGCATGTCTTGGCGGCCTTACAGTTGGCGTAAGTCCTTTGGAAATGGCAAAAGGATATGCCACTATCCAAAATGATGGCTATATGCGAGAGCCAGATTGCATTTTGCAAATCACCGATTCTGAGGGAGAGGTACTTTACGAAGCCCAGGAAGAAGAGGTACAAGTTTACGAAGAAAATGCTGCCAGAACCATGACAGATATGCTACAATCGGTAGTGGCTGAGGGTACCGCCAGAGGCATCGACCTTGGTGAGATGCCAGCAGCAGGCAAAACTGGTACCACCAACGACAACCGCGATGGCTGGTTTGTTGGCTACACCAGATATTATACCACAAGCATCTGGGTTGGCTCTGATCAGCCCAAGAAAATAGCGGGCTTGACTGGCTCATCTTACCCAGCTAAAATTTGGGAAGAATACATGAATACCATTCACGAAGGCCTGCTACCTGCAGAGTTCAAAAAGCCAGTGGAATACATCGGCACAGAAGAGCAGCAGGACGAAGTGGAGATGGATGAAGAGGGCGAATCAGAAGAAGAGCCATACGGTGTCTTTGATGAGGAAAATCCTGGGGAAGCCCCTCAGGAGCCTAACACATACAAAATTATTACTGAAACTTTCGACGGTACGGAAGTGCCAGAGGGCGCTATTCCAGATGGCGCCACAGATATAGAGATAACAACCACCACTGAAGAAGTGGAGGATCAGGTTGAATAGAAGTAATATGGAGGATTTTGAAAGAAATGGCAAAGTACGGATTTGGATTGGATTTGGGGGGAACAACATGTAAGTGCGGCTTATTCACAGCAGATGGTGAGCTACTTGAGAAGTGGGAGGTTCCTACAGACACATCAAACGGCGGTGTAAACATCCTTAAGAATCTTGCACAGACAGTTGTTAAGAAGATGGATGAAAAGAACATTGCTGCTGACTATGTAGCAGGCGTAGGTATCGGAATTCCTGGACCTGTATCAGATGACGGTGTTGTAAACCGTTGTGTAAACCTTGGTTGGGGCGTTTTCAACGTAGAGAAGGAATTCTCTGAGTGCCTCGGCGGTCTCAAGGTTAAGGCTGGTAACGATGCAAACGTTGCAGCACTTGGCGAAGCTTGGATGGGAGCTGCAAAGGAATATTCAAGCTCAGTAATGGTAACACTTGGCACAGGTGTTGGCGGTGGTGTTATCATCAACGACGATATCATCAGCGGTGCAGCAGGTGCAGCAGGAGAAATCGGTCACATCAGAGTAAATTACACAGAGGAAAACACTTGCGGTTGTGGCAATCACGGATGTCTTGAGCAGTATTGCTCGGCAACAGGTATTGCTCGTCTTGCAAAGATTCGCCTTGCTCAGAACGATGATGCAAGCAGCCTTAGAGATGTGGAAACACTTGATGCAAAGGCTGTTTTTGATGAGGCAAAGAAGGGTGATGTAGTTGCAAAGGAAATCGCAAGACGTGCTTGCGAATACTTGGCACAGGGCCTTCAGGTAATCTCTTGTGTGGTAAACCCAGAAGCCTTCGTTATTGGCGGTGGCGTTTCAAAGGCAGGCCAGTATCTTGTTGATGAAGTAGAATACAGATTCAATCAAATCGCATTCCACGGCTGCAAGAGCACAAAAATCGTTCTCGCATCACTTGGAAACGATGCTGGTATCTACGGCGCAATGAAGCTTATCCTTTAATTAGAAATAAAGCAAACAAAAAGGCAGGTCATCTCAAGACCTGCCTTTTACAGTACATATTTATTTTTTAATAACGCCAGCGTATCCCTTGCCAACAAGAACACTTGCAACATCTGTAAGTGTCTTGAATTCTACGTCGCGTCCACTTGCCAACCAATCCTTGTAAATAGATGTGATTGCCTTTGTGTATGAACGTACGATTGAAGGATGCTCAGTCTGGTTGAAGAACTTAGAAAATTCGTCACTGTTCAAAACCTTATCTACAACTGCATTGTAGAAGAATGAATATGACTCATCGCACATAAGCTTCTTCTGTACCTTGCTGCATGACTCAAGATATTTGTAGAAGTATGTGATACATCCACTAAGATCCATATCTAATGCATACTTTCCAATATGCTCTAATAAGTCTGAAGAAACTTCTTCTTCAATTTCATCAATCAAGTCATCCAAAGATGTATAGTGAAGATAAAATGTCTTTCTGTTGATTCCTGCTCTTTCTGTAAGATCGGTAATTGAGATTTCGCGATAGTCACGTGCTAGTACGAGTTCATTAAATGACTTTCTAATTGCGGTAAGAGTTCTTCTTACTCGTAAATCTTTGCTTCGTTCTCTCATGTTATACTCCTTTTCTTATTAATTACTTCCCTAAGGCGGATTAAGCAATAAATCCATTCTCTAACGATTATGTACTCCCCTATTCAAGTCCTATCATTATGTCTATTGTCTACTATACCACGGATGAAGTCGCTCGTGGACTTTTTAATAGAATTTTAATATTTTTTTTGTTGCTTGGACACAATTTAGAGTGTATAATGCAAATTGTCCGAAACCGAATTGTCCGGAACCGAACATTCCGAAGTCGGACATTCCCAAAGCAAATTAAAGAAAGAAATTATAGAGGAAAGGAGAAGAAATGAGTTCAAAGGAATTTGACAATAAGACACATATAGGTTTTTTGTGCGGAAGCATAGGTCGTGAAGTCAAGGACGCAATTCACAGAGGCGCCTGCGACAACAAAATGGATCTTTGCACAACAAAGAACGGATGGCTTATTGGTTATTTTGTTAGACAGACTGAACCAATTTTCCAAAAAGATTTGGAAAAAGTTTTCCATTTCCCTAAATCTACATTGGCAGATATGATTCAGACCCTGGAGCGAGATGGCTTGATTGCCAAGGTCCCAGTAGATGGTGACGGACGCAAAAAGCAAATCATAGTTACAGAAAAGGGGATGGAGTTTCATCATCTTATAGAGAACCAAATACATGAAGTAGAAGAATATGTAACAAAAGGTATCTCTGAAGAAGAAATCGCCACTGTGATTCGCGTCCTTGAAAAGATGCAGCAGAACGCTAGGGAATATAAATCTTACGTAGAATTAAAGAAGGAGGATTAAATTTGGTAAAGAGATTATTACAGGAAACAAAAGAATACACCGCAGCAGCACTAGCGACTCCTGTTTTTATGATTCTTGAAGTAGCAATGGAAATGATAATTCCACTTCTTGTAGCAGATTTAGTAGACAAAGGTGTTGAAGCGGGCAACATGAGCGAGATTTATCGAATCGGTGGATACATGCTCATTTGCGCAGTCGTAGGTTTGTTTGGCGGCGTAATGGGAGCTGTTTACGGAAGTAAGGCTTCTGCAGGACTAGCCAAAAACCTCAGAAAGAAGATGTTTGAAAACATTCAGACCTTCTCATTTGAAAATATCGATAAGTTCTCAACAGCAGGACTTGTTACACGTCTTACAACAGACGTAACAAACGTACAAAACGCATTTATCATGGTTCTTAGAATGGGATTCAGAGCACCAGTTACAGTTATCGTTGCTATGATTCTTTCTTTCAGAATTAATGTACATATTGCATCGAACTTCTTTTTTGCTATGGTCATCATTCTTGCATTCATGACTTTTGTACTTTTCAAGACAAGACCATTATTCGAAATTCTTATGAAGAAGTACGATGACTTGAACGCATCTGTACAGGAAAATGTCACAGGTATCAGAGTTGTAAAGGCTTACGTTCGTGAGGCATTTGAAAAGACAAAATTCGTCAAGGGCAGCCAGGGCATCTACAAGGCAGCAACAGCTGCAGAAAAAATGATCGCCTTCACAATGCCAATGATGAGTGCAGTTATTTATGTATGTATCATCCTTATCAGCTGGTTTGGTGCCCATGAGATTGTTATCGAGGGCACACTTACAACTGGTGAGCTTGTTTCGTTATTCTCATACTGCATGAACATTCTTACGTCACTCATGTTCTTCGCTATGATTTTCATCATGGTTACAATGTCAATAGCCAGCATGAAACGTATTTATGAAGTACTTGAGGAAAAGACAACAATCACAAATGGTGAGAATCCAATCTATGAAGTGCCAGATGGATCAATCCAGTTCAAGGATGTTGTCTTCGGATACAACAAAACAGCAGAGCGCCCAGTTCTCGACCACATCAATCTTCAGATTAACTCTGGCGAGACAATCGGCGTACTTGGTGGAACTGGTTCAGCAAAGACTACTCTTGTTTCAATGATTTCACGTCTTTACGATGTGGATGAGGGTGAAGTTCTTGTAGGTGGCAACAACGTTAAGGATTACGATGTTGAGACAATTCGTAATCAGGTTGCCGTAGTTCTTCAGAACAACGTACTTTTCTCTGGAACAATTGCTGAAAACCTTCGTTGGGGCGACAAAAATGCAACAGACGAGGAAGTAAAGCGTGCTGCAAAGCTTGCATGCGCAGACGAATTCATCGAGAAGTTCCCAGATGGCTACAACACACACATCGAGCAGGGTGGTACAAACGTATCAGGTGGACAGCGCCAGAGACTTTGTATTGCGCGAGCTCTTCTTAAGAAGCCAAAGATTCTTATCCTTGATGACTCTACATCAGCAGTAGATACAGCTACAGATGCAAGCATCCGCCGTGCTTTCCGGGAGGAAATCCCTGGCACAACAAAGCTTATCATTGCACAGCGTATCTCATCTGTTATGGATGCAGACCGAATCATCGTTATGGATGATGGTAAGGTCAACGACTTCGGTACACACGAAGAGTTGATGGCTAGAAATGAGATTTACAAGGAAATCTATGAGCAGCAGACAGGCGCCGGCAGCGGCGACTTTGACAAGGCTCAGGAAGGAGGCGAGGACTAATGGCTAGAGGACCACAACCAGGATCAATTCCTAAACTGACAAAAGAGCAGAAGGCCGCAAGACGAGGAGTTCTCGGCCGCCTTGTTAAATATGTAGGAAGCAGATACCCAGCGCAGCTTGTGCTTGTTATTATCTGCATCTTCCTTTCAGTAATCTGCAATGCAAAGGGAACAGCCTTCATGCAGGAGCTGATTGATTCATATATTTTGCCAATGATACAGACTGGCAGCACAGATTTTGGACCACTTGCAGATGCTATTAAGACTTTGATTGTCTACTATGCAGTTGGTATCATCGCAATGTTCTCATACAATTTTATTATGATTTTCGTTGCCCAGGGCTCACTTAGAGACTTGAGAAACGAGATGTTTGAGAAGATGGAGGATTTACCAATCCGCTACTTCGATACACACGCACACGGCGATATCATGTCAGTTTACACAAACGATATTGACACACTTCGCCAGATGATTTCACAGAGCTTCCCACAGATGTTCAACAGTGCAATCACCATCGTCACAGTATTTGTGTACATGCTTATGATGTCACCAACTCTTACAGGTGTGACAATCGTAATGATTGCTTTGATTACTCTTGTTACAAAGACACTTGCTGGCACATCCGGAAGATACTTCCGCAAGCAGCAGAAGGCCCTCGGTGCAGTAAACGGAAACATCGAGGAAATCATGAATGGCCAGAAGGTCGTTAAGGTATTCTGCCACGAAGAAGAGGTAATGGAGAAGTTCAACGAACTTAACGAGGAACTTTTCGAGAACGCTTATCGTGCTAACAGACTTGCAAACTGCTTAGGCCCAGTAAACATGCAGCTTGGTAATGTAAATTACGTTATCTGCGCAGTTGTTGGTGGTACACTTGCCCTCAACGGCTGGACAGGCCTTACACTGGGAGCCCTTGTTTCATTCCTACAGTTTACTCGTTCATTTATCATGCCAATCCAGCAGGTATCACAGCAGTTCCAGTCTATCGTCCTTGCTATGGCCGGCGCAGAGCGTGTATTCGAGCTCATCGACCAGGTACCAGAAACAGACGACGGCTACGTAATGCTTGTTAATGCAAGAGAAGAGAATGGCGAAATTGTTGAGTGCGAAGAGCGTACAGGAATGTGGGCTTGGAAGCACTTCCACAAGGCAGAAGGCACAACAACTTATCAGAAGCTTGAAGGCGATATTGTGTTTGATGACGTAGACTTCGCCTATAATCCAGACAAGGTTGTCCTTCACAACATCAAGCTTTTCGCTACACCAGGTCAGAAGATTGCCTTCGTTGGTGCAACTGGTGCCGGAAAGACAACTATTACAAACCTTATTAACAGATTCTACGATATTGCTGACGGAAAGATTCGTTACGACGGAATCAACATCAACAAGATTAAGAAGGCGGACCTTCGCCGCTCACTTGGTATCGTACTTCAGGATACACATTTGTTTACGGGCACAATTGCTGACAACATCCGCTACGGTAAGCTCGATGCTACTGAAGAGGAAGTTATTGCAGCAGCAAAGCTTGCCAACGCAGACGGATTTATCCGTAGATTGCCTCAGGGTTACAACACAGTAATCAAGGGTGACGGCGGCAACCTTTCACAGGGCCAGCGCCAGCTCCTTGCAATCGCCCGCGCAGCAATCGCAGATCCACCAGTACTTATTCTTGACGAGGCAACATCATCTATCGATACTCGTACAGAGAAAATCGTACAGGACGGTATGGACAAGCTTATGCACGGCCGTACAACATTTGTTATTGCCCACAGACTTTCAACAATCCGCAACGCTGATTGCATCATGGTTCTCGACCAGGGACGCATCATCGAGCGCGGTAACCATGAAGAGCTTATCCAGGAAGGCGGTAAGTACTACCAGCTTTACACCGGTAAGATTCAGAATGCGTAAAGCTTTGGAATAGAAAATGAAAAACCTTCGCGGTGCTTCGGCGCTGCGGAGGGTTTTTTTATTATGGAATGTAGTGAATGTCTAATTGGAATGAGTGGGGGAAATAGGCCTGATTCTAGTTGTTGGTGATTATTGGCTATATTGGTTGACAAGTTTGATTTCAGCAGTTATAGTATCAAACGAGTTTTGAAAGATTTGTTTTCATATAACAATCTAATTGTGGGTTCACGTATCGAACCCGAAATCCCATTAATACTTTAAATTGAATTAAATCATCGTGGATATACTCTCAGGCCGCCCGCACCAAGCGGAGGCCTGAGGGAATGGGCTTTTCGTGCGCCTGTTGGTATTTTGGCTGCGCAGGGCTAAGATGGTTAATTCAAGCTGAGAAGGTTTGAATAGATATAATAGCCCTGTTTTTGGGGGCGAGCCATGTTGAGAAGGAAGAATAGGCATAGATTTTGCTGTTAAGTGAGGGGCTGTTACCTGGAAGAGCCTAATTATTTGGTGCATTGGTGCCCGGAGAGGGGCGACAGACACGAAAATAGAAGGATAGATGGGATTTACGTGTCAGAGAAGGACATGGAAGACACGAAGAAGTCGGAAAAGCTGAGATTTACGTGTCAGAGGAAAGCTTGGAAGACACGAAGAAATGAGGAAAGCGGGAATTTACGTGTCAGAGAGGAGGCCGGAAGACACGAAGAAATAGAGGAAGCTGGAATCTACGTGTCTGAGAAGAGATCTTAAGACACGAAGAAATAGAGAAAGCTGGAATCTACGTGTCTGGGAAGAGACCAAAAGACACGAAGAAATGAGGAAAGAGGGAATTTACGTGTCAGCAGAGCGCGCAGAAGACACGAAGAAAATGAGAAAGTAAGAATTTACGTGTCAGAGAAGAGGCCAGAAGACACGAAGAAATGAGGAAAGAGGAAATTTACGTGTCCGGGAAGAGACCAGAAGACACGAAGAAATAGAGAAAGCTGGAATCTACGTGTCTAGGAAGAGGTCTTAAGACACGAAGAAATAGAGGAAGCCGGAATCTACGTGTCTGAGAAGAAACAATAAGGCTCTATAACAGAAGAAGAGCTATATTTACATGAAGTTTAAGAAGGAGTTACAGAGTATGAAAAAGTTTTATGAAGAGTTAACGGAATTAAAGAGAGTATTAAATCAAATTGAGAAACTTGAAAATAAGAATATGAATATAGATGGCCAAACAATTAGCTTTTCCAAGCGAAATAGTGGCTACCAGTACTACATATACCATTCAGATGGAAGACGCACTTATGTAAAGAAAAGTGATTTGGATATTATCAAGAATATGGCGCAGCAGGAGTACTATCGTGATCTAAAAAGCGCAATAACTGAGCAAATAGATACATTGGAGCAGTTTTTAGGAAACTATAGCCCAGAGGCAATAAATAAAGTATACGAGAATCGAAGCCACGCGAAGCAGATTTTGATAGAGCCGCTAATCAAGCCGGATGCAGAGTTCATCCAGCAGTGGTACCAGCAGAATCCAGGAAATCAGAATCCATTCCCTGAAAAGGGGAAATATATAACTGACAAGGGCGAGTATGTAAGGTCAAAGTCGGAGAAGATTTTGGCGGATATGTTTTACAAGCACAATGTGCCATATCAGTACGAGCCGGCACTTAAGCTTAAATCGGGAAGGACAGTGTATCCCGACTTTGTGTTGCTTAATACAAAGGAGAGGAAGACATATTACTGGGAGCACTTGGGTCTGGCTGCAGAAGATGACTATGCCAGCAAGAATCTGGAGAAGATTAACATGTATGAGAAAAATGGAGTTGTTGCAGGAGAGAATCTATTGATTTCTATGGAGACAGAGTTCTCTTCGCTGGATATCAAACAAATTGAGCAGAAAATTAAAGAGAAGTTAGTGTAATCAAATAGAAAAAAATAATTGACGTTACATAAAATGTAACGTATAATTTGTGATAATCAAAGCGGGAAAGAATCAAGTAAATATAAAGTTAATACAACTATTGAATCAACAATACGGAGAATTATAAAGATAGATAACACAGGGGGATAACTATGAAAGAGATAATCTTGGATACACCAGAAAAGAACAAAATTTATATGAACCCACAGCGCCAGAGGTTGATTCGTTTGATGCAGGTTAGCGGGGAGGCGATGACGCCAAAGCAGTTGTCAAATGAGCTTGGGATATCACCATCGGCGGCCACAGCCCACATCAAAAAGCTGGAAATCCTGGGGGTACTGAGGCTTGATCACACGAAGAAAATAAATGGAATCACGGCCAAGTACTATGCGCTGGAGGATGTGAACATCTCCCTGAAAACTAATGAACAGCAGGATGATAGCGTAGTAAATGAGCAGGAAGTGTTCCTAAACTACATGATGAATGAAAACTGGCAGGGGTTTTTAGAATATAAGAGAAATCTTTGGGCTAGAGGTGAGAAAAACACAGACGTGCCTGCACCGGTCACGGGAGATGTGATAAGTTCAGTAGCATTCCTTACAGACGAAGATGCCGCAGAGCTGAAGAACTATATAATTGATTTCCTAGCGGCCCACGCCGATAAACAACCAAATACTAAGCCATGGAGCACAACACTCCTGGCCTACCCAGTAGACAAGAAGTAAAACTCTGTAGCAAAACCAGAACGTTCCCCGAACAAAAAAGTATCACCCAAGGAACATAATAGGAACAATCCCGGAACAGATAACTAACAAAACCAGAACTGTAAACAGCACACACAACGAGGTAGAGACATGAAAATTTTAACACAGTACAAAGGATTGACGAGGGCAAATTATGCATTAGCTATCGGAAGAATGGTCACAAACATGGGTGCCATGATTATGCCGATGCTTACGCTGATATTGAACCAGAAGTTTGGGCTGTCTGCATCTAAGACAGCCTTATGGATAATGCTTGCGGGCTTAATCAACCTGCCAGCAAATCTTATCGGTGGCCAGCTGGCAGATAGAATCAGCAAGAAGGCCATGATAATCGCCTGCGACTTGGTGTCCATAACTATTTATCTTATCTGCGGAGTAAAGGACTTCAACTTTGCATCCTTCATCATGATAATGATGGCGAGCTTTTTCCAGACAATCGAAGGTCCAGCCTATAGTGCGCTGGTGGCCCTTGTTACCCCACCGGGCAAGGAGGATAAAGCCTTTTCCATCCAGTACATGGGCGCAAACGTGGGCTTCATTCTGGCTCCAATCATCGGAGGCTTTCTGTTCAACAATTACCTGTGGCTGTGCTTCATTATTGACGCGGTTACAATTGCCATGTCTACAGTGCTGATCATTTTGTTTGTAGATGAAAAGAGTAGCCAAGAGCAGGCCAAAGTGCATCAGCCGGAAGACTTAATAGCACCAGCAACCCAGGTAACTCCAACAACCCAGGCAAATCCAGCAGCCAGAGGTTTCATCAGCATGCTCATAAAAACAAACAAGCCTGTAATCCTTTTCATGCTGGCCTTCGCATTGTACGAAGGTGGTTACAGCCAGTTCTCGTATCTGATGCCAATCGACTTTGCCAAGTATCACGGAGATATGGGAGCTACCATATACGGCACAGTAATGAGCGTAAGCTGCTTCCTGGTAGTCATCCTGACACCAATAATAACTCAAATAGTTGAATCAAGAAGCAACCAATGGAAGCTCACCGCCGGCGTGGCAGCCCAAATCATCAGTTTTGGCGTGTTTTTAGTGAGTCTTGGTCACATTCCAGCCTACTATATCGCCATAGCAATCTTCATTGTGGGAGAAATCCTTACAATGCTTTGCTTCTCACCATATATTGTTCAATCAGTGGGACCAGAGTACAGGGGCCGAGCATTTGGTTGTATAAGCTTCCTCGGAGCCTTGGCTAGCGGTTATGTCATGTGGTACTCAGGTAGATATGTGGATGCGAACGACGATAGAAACGCCTGGATTTTCACCATAGTTATCTGTGTGATAGCCCTCGCCCTGTCGATTTTCCTCGATTTCGTCACCAAAACCAGGCCACAAACCGAAAAAGGCTGCCCAAACAGTCAGTTATAAACCATAACAAAACAATTAAAGAATGTGATATAATAGAGCCATAGATTAACCACCAATTAACAGTCGTTTCGGAATAATAGGTGAAAAATATGGTTTTTAATCCGATAAATAAGGAGAGATTAATGTCTACAGATGAGAAGATAGCTAGCGTCTCTGCCTCGTTTGCAATGGAGGACATGATACTCACACCGCAGGAGCTTGAACGTGGGAGAATGATCATTGAAAAAGAGATTGATGTGGAGGATGTGATCCGCGAAATCACATCTAGGTATGTTTCAGTAGGATAAGCCTATGATGGATGAATATTACCGCTATGAGTACGAGGATAACGGTCAGTATTGTTATCCCCACACTCACATTCTCAAAAACAAACTTGATATACACGACAAGGAGCAGCTCTTCAAAGCAGAACAGGAGCTTAGCTCCGCGCGGTACTTTGAAATCAGCCAGCGCCCAATTCCTGGAGATTTTTCTTTGCAACATCTTTGTGCCATTCACAGGTACTTGTTCCAGGATATTTACGAGTGGGCTGGCAAGATTCGCACCGTAGATATTTCAAAGGGCACGATCTTTTGCCTGACACAATTCATAGAAATAGAATTTAAAAAGGTTCACGATTGGATTATTGCCAATAATTACCTGAAAGATATAGATGATAAAGAAGTGATGGCGAAGAAGCTGGCCTATCTGATTGGCGAGATAAACATGATTCATCCTTTCCGCGAGGGAAACGGCCGCGCTCAGCGCGTATTCATCGAATACATCTGCAAAAACAGCAACCATTTCGATATTGATTTTTCTAAAACAACTAAAAATGACATGATTCTGGCCAGCAAAGAAAGCTCCGTCCTGAACTACGGTCCATTCGAGGAGCTTTTGTATAAATGCCTGGTGGAAATATAATTCTAAACATTCCGTGAAAGCGTCCATTTTGGGCGCTTTTTTCACATTAAATTAACATATTTTTTCCGGAAACAGGCTAAAGTTAATAATAAGAAGTGCCGATAATGAAATCGTAAAACTATATTTACGTCTATTTTTGCGTGCAAAAAGCACGAGAAAAGGGGAATTGGCCTATGAACAACAGCATGAATATCTTGAAAAGGATGATGGCATTCTTGCTAGCCATGTTGCTACTTACAACCATGATGGGAGATGATTTCTCATCACTGGCAGATAGCGATGTGGATATAGTAACGGAAACCATCACAGACGACGGGGCGGCATCCGACGTAGAAACTACGGAAGGAGAAACTGCGGATACCACTACGCCTGAGCCAGAGGTAACGGAAGAAGTGACAGAACCGGTTGAGACAGAACCGGAAGTAACTGACCCAGAAGTAACTGACCCAGAAGTCACGGAAGATGTGACGAATCCTGAAGAAATAAATATAGACGATTCCCAAAATATAAATGAAACGGAAGAGATTGTCCCAGAGGAAGAGGTTCCAGAGGAGGACGCAGAAGAAGAGTGCGAGCACGATTGGAAAGCTGTGTCTAACGATGATGGAACACACACTTGGGTTTGTACAAAGTGCGAAGAGAAGGGTGAGACAGAAGACTGCGAATTCGGAGAAGACGGAATCTGCGTCCACTGCGGTTATGAGCAGCCAGCAGAAGAGGAAGAGTGCGACCATGAGTGGGAGTACACTTCAAACGATGACGGAACACATACAAAGCGCTGCGCAAAGTGCGGAGTTGAAGAAGTAGAGGACTGCCAATTCGACGAAGATTGGGTTTGTGAACTCTGCGGATACGAGGATATGACACTTGAGTATCAGGAATACTCAAAGACAATCCACGGTGTAAAGGTAACTGTAGCCGGCGAAATGCCAAGAAAGTCAAAGGTTACTATCTACACCAAATCGCTCACAAGAGTAAATGATATTGTAAATGAGACCATAGATGAAGGTACATTCGAGGCATACGAGGCCTTCGATATCACAATCTACGACCGTCGTGGAGACAAGTATCAACCAAAGGATGATGGCAACTCAGTATCAGTCACATTCGAAGGTGTCTCAGAGCTTGCCGATACTCCAGACGAAGAAATCGTTGCATACCGCATCGAGGACGACCAGGAAACAGTAACAGAAATCCCAACTGATGTAGCAGGTGAGGATGTTAGCTTTGATGCTGAGCATTTCTCGACTTATGTAGTTGGTACGATATCGGATGTTTCATATATTGAATTAGAGGATTGGCAAAACTTTGCGGCAGTTACAACAGCCACATCTGATACAACATATACAAAACCATTAAAGGCAACATTTGTAATATATGTATCAGATGCTAGTGAAACGTATAGCTTCACAGCTACAGCTTACAAGAATTTATCTTCAACATCCCTTCCTACATCAGGAACAAAGGTTGCAACAGGTAGTCAGGATTTGACACCAGACGGAACAGGCTATTACACAATAGAAATTGATTTAACTGAGAGTGTAAGTGGAAATAGTTATGTAACAAAAGGAAACAGCTATGCGATAGTTGTTAGCTCAAGCACAGCAGTTAATTTGTGTTATGGTTCAACATACGAAAATAGCTTGTCTTCTCAGACTTATATTAAAGGAAACTCATCTACAAGCTGGAATTGTAGTGGAACTTATAACGATGCATTTTATTTATCAACATCAGCAAATAGTGATTTGGGTTGCCAAGCTTCATTAGAGTTAACTGACACTATTAGTGATAGTTATGAAGTTGCATCGATAACTACAACATCAACACCTGATAACGATGATGTTTACCATTATGCTGTTGGAAATACTGATACATTAACAGCTGTACTTTCAGATTCATCCATTGAACGATCAATCACATGGACGTCTAGCGATACATCAATAGCAACAGTCACATCAAAGGGAACAATGACTGCTACTTTAAAGGCTGTATCAGCGGGTACTGTGACAATTACTGCAACCTATAACGGTAACTCGAAGGAGATAACTGTTAATGTAGTTGATGTGTATATTGGTGGTGTATCAACATTAGAAGGAGCTTCAGCATATAGTACTTCTTATACAGGAAGCGCTATTACACCGAGCGTAGTATTATATTCTGCCAGTGGAACTTCTGTAGGTACTACATCTGCGGCATATCCATATATGACTTCGTCTTGCTCTAATAATAAAAATGCAGGAACAGCAACTGTTGTTGTTAAATACTATCCAACGGTGGATGCGGCATATACATATACACGAACCTTTACAATTAATCCTATAGATATAACAACTACAAGTAGTACAGATGGAAACAATGCATTTGCAGCCGCAAACTATAAAGTAACATCGGGAAGTGTAACTAGTGTAACAAATGTAAACAGCAATTCAGCGCTGGCTGTTACACCTGTGTTTAATACAGATTTTACAGCTACAGTATCTAATTTGACTGGAGTTACAAGCTCAATAGTAATTAATGCGGACGACAGCTCATGTAGCGGTAACTTCACAGGAACTGTTACAGTATCATCTTCAGATACAGACATATCAAATGCTCTGACTGTAAGTTTAAGTAGTAATTCTAGATTGCTAGACTGCTATTATACAGGCACAGCATATACTCTTACTGAAGTAACTGATGCAGGATGGAGCGAAGTTACATTCTATAATTCAAATAATGCAGAAGTCACTGGAGTGGTTACTGCATCAAGCGCTACTTATGCAATATACGATTATGTATCAGGATATTCTGCGACTGATTATGCTGCAAAAGGTGCGGCAGTAAGTGCTACAACAGCTGGAAAGAAAGCTATTGTATTCACAATGAATTCTGATTCAGGATATACAGGTAGCATTTTTACAACATTTACTATTCAGCAGGCATCAATGACAGATGTAACAATTGTATGGCCAAATGGTAATGAATTTGCTCATACAGGAAGCGCAATAGAGCCTGTGGCAGGTACAGATTTTGTTGCATATTTGGGTTATGAATCTGCAACAAGTACAGGTGTAGAGGTAAGCACATCAGACTATAATGTGACATATCAGGGTGATCATATTAACACTTCTGATTCACCAAGGGTAAAAATAACCGGTGCAGGTACAAACTTTGATTCAAGCACTTACAATACAAGTGCTTACTATATCGTGCCTAATTATGAATTAGATTTGGTTGTTAGAATCTCTGATTCTGGAACATATTATGATGGAACGTACAGCAATAGTTATGTAACTGGATACAGTAAATATTATGATGGATCAACATCTATACCGACTATAAGTGTAAGGCTTAATGGTGCTTTAACTTATGGAACAGATTATACATATACAGTATATGATTCTTACGATTCCACAGCTGGAACTGGAACTACACTTACAGAAAAAGTGGGAACCAAGTACATAGTTGTAACAGGATTAAACAATGGAACAACTGATTACTCAATATATGATCCAGTTGTGGCAACCTATAAGGTTGAATCAAGACCACTTAATAATTCAGCAATCACTGTTTCCTTTGGAACAAATGCATCAGAGAAAACTTTTACAGGTGCAGCATTAACCTGGAGTACAGCAACAGATGCATCCACAGCAAAGGTTGCAACTGCTTTATCAAATGGTGTGCCAACAACATGGTCAACAACTACAACAACAAACGCAGATTTAACTATTAAATATGGAAGCACATATTTGATCGAAGGAACTGATTTCGAGATTAATTATGGTGACGATTATATTAATGTTGGAACAGTTAGCCCTACTATTACAGGTTTAGGCAATTATACTGGTACTTTAAGTGGAACTTATACATATTCAATAACTGCAGCGAGCTTATCAGACGGAGGAACTGCAACTGCAGCACTCGCAGCAACAGAAGCTTTTGCTTATACAGGAAGTGCACATACACCATCTGTAAAAGTAACTATTGGTTCAACATTTACAGAAACTTTTAAGTACGATAGTACAACGCAGTCACTAACAAGCACAAACTTTACAGTTGCATATACGGATAATATATCTCCGGGTACAGCAACAATAACAGTTACAGGTAAAAACAATCTAACAGGCAGTGCTGTTATTACATTTACAATAAGCAGTAATAAAGATGCATATTCTGCAATATACATTGGAGGAACAAATGCAGCCGAGTACGTTAGCGTTGAGGAAGAAACAGATTCATCAGGTAATGTAACAGGCTATACAAGATACTATAAATGTTCTTCATTAGTGACATATTATACAGGTAGCAATTACAGCGGAAGCGTAGCAGTATATGGTTCTGACGGTACTTTATTGACTAGAAATACGGACTATGCTGCTTCGTATAAAAATGCAAAGGCAGCAAATACTAGTACAGACTACACTTCAAGCTCACCATATTTGAAAATTACAGGTTTAGATTCTTATGCTGGAAACAATGCGATTGTATATTTCAATATCCAGCCAAGAGAAATCACTGAGGATATGGTAAGTGGAATAGATTCTAGTTATGACTGGAGTAGTACTTCTACAGTAAAACCAAGTCCAGTAGTAACTTACAAATCAGCGCTTACTGTTTCGACAGACTATACTGTAGAGTATTATGACAGCTATGATTCTTCAACTGATACTGGAACAGATATTACAACAGTTGCAGGCACAAAGTATCTTGTAATAAAAGGTACAGGAAATTATACAGGAACAGTTGTTGTGACATATGATGTCGGTACTGATTTAAGCCAAGCATTAGTAACAATTTCAAGCTACTACTACACAGCAACAACAAACGAAGAAAGATGGATTACACAGGAAACTAACAATTCTACACTAGATGATCCATTTGATATTTACTGGAGAAACAGTAAGGCTCCAACAGTCAGCCTTGCAACAGCAGCTGGAACAACAATTGATAGTACAAATTATACGGTAGCAGATCCTGTAAGTAGCTTAAGTTTGACAGGAGATAACCTTTATGATGCAAGACCAGCTAATAGTACAACAGATAGCTACAACATCATCACTTATAAAGCAACAGGTAAACCAACAGCAGGTTATTTCGGTGCAGCAACTATCTACTACCGAATTAACCCACAGTCAATAGAAACAACTGATGCAAGAATGACAACAGCAGGTTCAAGCACTGCATATTACACAGGAAGTGATATAACTGTAGAACCTTCATTTATATTTACTTACAAGTATGAAATTGCAGGAACAAAGAAAACCGCAGCGCAAGATGGCTATTCCCTTGAGCTGACAGTTGGCACTGATGTTGAAGTAGATACTAACATCGGTTCAAAGGTTGGTGACAACGTAACCAAGACTGCAACTGGCATGGGTAACTATACCGGCACACAAACTCTTGGATATACAATTCAAGCTGGTTACGTAACAGTATCAAGAACTTATAATTCTGAAAAAGAGGTGATTGCTACTACATCAAAGCCTACAGATGAAAGTGCAACAACACCTTATACTTACGAGTATGATTTATCTGATTCGACTCAGGAATACTATGCAGAGTATTACTACACAGGTAGTGATGTTTTACCAGATATCTCAATCACAGCAACAAATGGAACCACAGCCCTTACAAAGGGTACAGATTATACAATCACATATCCTACTGACGCTGTAACAGTTGGAGAAAAAGAAATTGTAATAAATATCATAGGCTCCAACTATGTTGCTCAGACAATAACTATTAAATATAAGATATTAAGTAATTCTATTGAAGATTTTGTAGGAACGGTTAATGATGTAACATATACTGCTCAGACGCTCACTATAAGCAGCATTAAGGCATCATCTCTTACACTTAAGAACAAAGCGGGAGTTGAGCTTACTAGGGGAACAGATTATGCCTTAGTAACAGACACTTCTGAGCTTGATGCCATAAATGACCAGTTTAATTCAAGCTATACAAGCCTTATTGTTACTACATCCCTTCCTTCTTACCAGACAAACTATGTCTTCGTAAAAGGACTTGGAACATATAGTGGATATTGCATGGTACCATTTAATGTAGTGCTTGATTTATCAGCAAATGGAATGTCACATGTATACTTTGCAGATGAGAAGCCATCGTTGGCTAATGAAAGCTCTATCGTGCCTGTAATCACATACAAGACACTTGGTTCGCCAAATGCCAGCACATATGATGAAACATTAGATTCGTCATTTACATACAATGGAAATACATACAATAACTATACAATTACTAGAGGAAACGCTGGTAACCCTGGCCCAGATACAAACATTACAGTAACAGGCCAGTACATGTGTACAGGAAGCGCCACAAACGTTACAGATGCAGATGGAGATACAATATGCTTCTTAGCAGATTTGTCTACACTAGCTAATGATGGAACTATTGCGCTTTCTGCAACTACCTTTGACTATACAGGTAGCTCAATAAATGTACTGCAATACTTAAGCGGCATAGATTCTAATGCGGTAAAGGGTGATGTGGGTACCGGAAGTAGTCAGGAAGCCACTGGAGATTATGTTGTAACCTACGCCTATAAAGAACATGCAGCTGATACTTCTACAACAACAGTGACAACAGTAAAAGAAGCAGGTTTCTATTACCTTGTAATAAGTGGTACAAGTGAAAGTGATTACTTTATCAGTACATCAAGTACAGGGACAAAGCTAAGCTTTTACGTAAAATACAATTTGTCATCAGATGACACAGTTATAACATTCTATAATCCAAATGATGGCACAAAGGCAATTACTTCTATATCTTATACAGGAAGTGAGTATTCAATAGCACAGAACACAAAGGTTACTGCAGCCGGAGAAAGCATTTATGACTACGGTTCATCTATCACAAGCTATGTTACTTTGACACCTACATCTGTTACAAAGATTGGTAGTTACACAGTCAAAGCAACAGCAAAAGATACTGAGCTTGTTTACGGTAGTAAATCGGCAACCTTCAAGGTAACAAGTGTTGGATTAGATACAGCAACATTTACATTGTACAATCCATACGACTCAAGCGTGCTTTATTCAACTGATCCTTGTACTTACAATGGTGGTGAAATTGAGCCAATAGTAAAGGCTAGCATAACAGTTTCAGGCACAACAAAGACTCTTACAGAGGGAACTGATTTTACGGTTAAGTATTACGATAATGATAAGGCTGGAACAGGATACTTCCAGATTATTGGTATTGGTTCTTATGAATGTGATGAGTTTGCGCCAAGCAATAACACTTTCACAATTGAACAACTTGACCTTTCAAGCTCTTATGTAAAGCTTGAAATCGATGATGCAACATATGCTGGTTACTATAATGATCCAAGTACAGTTGCTGACGGCTTAGTCAAGCTTACACCAAGCTATTCAGTATATTACGTGGATACAACTAATAATATTAAGAATAAGCTTCAGGAGCAGACAGATTCCTTAACAGGTGATTATAAGGTATATGCTTGGAGCAATAATACAAAAGCAGCAAAGAGCACCGATACAACGGCGCCTCCAACACTTACAATTACTGCTGGAGATTCAGGCAATATCAAGACCGGAACACAGAAGTCTGGTACATTTACAATTAATCAGCTGAATTTAAGTGGAAATGAAGTTGAGATTGCTCAGCAGACAGCAGAGTTTACTGGAAGTGCAATAAATGTAGCAGATGTTGTAAAGATTAAATCTGGCCAGACATATACAAGTACAACAACAGGTAAGACAAATCAGCCAGTATATTTGACTCAGAAGGGTGCATACTCATCTCTTGATGCGGATAGCCTTTATGATTACGAGATATCTGTTAAAAAGGATGGAACAACATACGGCACAACAATCACCGAGCAGGGTACATACACAATTACCCTTACAGGTAAAAACAGTTGTACAGGTAGCCTTGAAACATACTTTACAATTACAGGACGTTCTCTTGAGGACAACTTCCATTACTATTATGATGATGGAACTACTACAGGCTGGAAGGGAACGTGGACATACGATTCAACAAACACAAGATTTAAAGCTGTTGGTTCAGATTCAAGTGGGGCAGCAGAATGCTTAACAATTTATGTATCAGATGTTACATCGGTGGGAACAACTACAGAAAACGTACCAAATGTAGTAATTTATGATTCAGGTAGAACGAGCACGGACACAAGTAGCACAGATGGGTACAGACTTGATTCAGATGATTTCACAGTCACAGCATACAATAACTCAGCGGCGGCAACTGCTGAATGGAGTAAGACTTATACAACAGATTCAAATGGCGGACTTCATGCTACAGTAACAGAGGACTCACCATACATTGTTATTACTGGTCAAGGCGATTACACTGGAAGCATTACATTGCCATTTAACATTGGTAAAAACCTTAACACAGTAGATCTTGAAATTACATATACATTTGGAACTACAGAGCTTGATTATGATTCTGCATATGATAACCCAACAACATATGCGGCAAGACATCAGTATACATATAATGGTGTAGCACAAAAGCCTACCGTTAAGGTATATTTGCTGAATGGCACAACAAGAACAAAGCTTGTGCAGGATACATCCTTCACTGTTAGCTATACAGATGCAGACGGTGACGAAGATTCATCAATAAATGCAGGATATAAAAACATTGTAATCACTGGTATGGGTGATTACTGTGGCACAAAATCCCAGATGTATAGTATCAATCGAAAGCAGATAACTGCAGATGCGTATACATTTACTAATGAAAATCCACTTCAGACAACTGGAGGAGAGCTTACATTTACGGTAAGCAGTGGATTATCAAGAATAAAGAATGCGACTGATGCATATACATATCTGCAGACCGCAGGAGTATCTGAAACAGATGCGGCAAATTACGTTAATTACTTCTATGCTGTTTATGATGGTGAGGCAATTGTTCCTACTGTGACCGTAAAGGATAATACACTTGGAACATCAGGTACTACATCAAAACAAATTAGCAGTGATGATTTGATATTTAAGGCAACAAATTCAGATACAGTATCTACATTTACTTATTCAGGAAGTGAATTAAATGCAACATTGAGTGACTATGCAATTGGTTTTGCAGCTTCAAGTGCTACAGACTTTTCAACAAGTGGTAACTATTATGCTACAGGTAGTGACAATTACCTATTCCATATAAAGTACATAATAGTACACGGGGATATTGATGAAGATAGTGGCTTCACTGTAGAATTTGTAAATGGCCTTGATGGCGATGCATATCAGTATGATGCTGGAAATGAAATTAAACCAGAAGTAGCTGTAAAGAATAGTTCAAGATACCTTACAGAGGGCACGGACTATGAGGTAGCCTATACAAACAATATTGAACCAGGTGTAGCCTCAGTAACGGTAACAGGTATAAATAACTATTCAGGTACACAAAGTCTAAACTTCTATATATGGGGCGATTTAAGTGAAACTAAACCATATTATTATGACAGCGATGGTGATTTTGTGGCTGGCACTCCAGTACAGCAGTATAGTGGAACAAATATCACCACAGGTAGTCCAGCGATTTATTTGGTACTTCCAGCGCAAAATGATCAAGAAGAAGATTTTGTACTAACATATGGAACTCAATATACGGCAACTGATTATGATTCTGATGATGGATATTTAACAGATGGTTGGGTTGAGTATACGGGTCTAGGAAGTGCATATTGGACTGGAACACTCAAGCTGGACTATAGTGTTGAATATGATGAAGAGAGTGTAACAGCAACAAATTATGAGTCATCATATGAATACACAGGTTATCCAATTGAGCCAGACTTTAAGTTAAGTATTTCAACAGCTACACTTGGTACTATTACATACTCAAGATCAGGTGTAGAAACAACAGACCTTACAAGCCTTGGAACAATCACGGCTTCAATACCTTATACAGTAGGAAGCCATGAAGGTACTGTGGAGGCTACATATAAAATCACATCACGTCCAATTGCAGATTGTACAATAGTACTTTCACGTGAGTATCCAAGATACACAGGACGAGCTGTTGAACCACCATTTACTATCTACATTGAGTCAACAAATCTTCAGACAGGTGATACTCAGATTTACAGAGATTTGACTGAATATGATGAGACCACATCTACTGGTGATTACTCTGTAGATTATGGTAATTACGTATATGGTGACGGCAAGATTACATTCACTGGTACATCTGATGAGATTACAGGTACGGTAGATAAGGAATATACAATCAAGCTACAGAATGTAGCAAACCTTACAGTCACAGATGTGACAAGCGATACAATTACAGTAGAGTGGGTTCGCGATATCTTCTCAAGCGGAACAAAGTTGAAGCTTTACAAGATGAACTCAGACGGTGAATATGCAATTGCTAGAGAAACAGCTGTAGAAGGAAAGACATCTACATACACATTCGAAAATCTTAGCAGTAGCACAAACTACAAGATTGAAGCGATTGCGTATGCAGTTAATGGTTCAACTGTATTAGAAAGTGATGCAGAATCTACTACTGCAGTAACTGGTATTGCGGTAACAGACATTACTGTTGCAAGTAATGCAGCAGGAAAAGCTACCGTAAGTTGGAGCACATCAGGCAATGTAATTATTTACTATATTTACAGAGCAGATGATTCTACAAGTGATGGAAAGTTGGTTGCAATCATTCCTGCAACAACAGGTTCATACACAAATACAAAACTTACAAGTGGTCAGGAATACTATTACTACATCAAAGGATGGGCAGTAGTTAACGGAACTTTAACTCAAGTTACAGAATCAGACCACGTACCAGTAACAATTAAATAAACTGTAAAAGGAAGGCTCTAGGGCAGTATGTCCTAGGGCCTTTTTGAATATTGCGGAAAAAATTTTAATCAATTAATTGTGTGTTCCTATTGAATTTGATACAATATATTGTAGTATCATGTGCAATAGGAAGAACGATATATGTCAGACAAGAAAAGGTTTAGTATTGGTGGGTTCGAGTTTGAAACTCACTATGAATATCGTGCAGCCCAAGAAGACGTCAAAAAAATAGAGTGCATTAATGAGGAGCTTGATATACAAGATCCAGAGGTTGCCCTACGCCTATATAATGATATTCGTGATGGCATCATTACATTCAACAGTCCAATCGGTGCTCAGTACACAGAACACGTGGCGGATATTGTGGCAAACAAATCCGCAGGACTTCTAGACGATAGAGAGATAATCGAAGAGGCAGCAACCAAGGCAAAAAGCTCCAGACGCCTAGGACTTGTATTCGTAGCCATGGCTGTGGTGCTCATTGGAGTATACGCCGGGGTAGAAATAAAGGACGTTTATGAGACCAGGAAAATAGCTGCAGAGATACAAAATCGAGAAGATAATACCCAAAACACTAATATTTCACAAAATAACGTTAATATTGATAATGATAATGACGATATAGATTCTGTAGAGGACTCAAATGGAGGGGATGTGTCGTCCAATTCCGCTGCAGCCAATGAAATCACTGAGGATTTGATAGTAAGTCCTTGGGATAAGAATTATGCAGCAGATGAGCGAGAAATTCTTCCAGATATGACTGAGCTATACTCGCAAAATAGCGATTTCGTAGGGATTCTGGAAGTCGTTGACACGGATATCAACTATCCAGTATGTCAAACTCCAAACGACCCTGAATACTATTTGAGAAGAGATTTCTATGGAGAAACGAGTACCGCCGGTACTTTATTCGTCGATTATCGTTGCGACATAGTTAATCCGACCACTAACACCATCATTTATGGTCACAACATGAGATCAGGGACCATGTTTGGTGGATTAAAGAGATACTTAGACTATGATTATTATCAGTCGCATAAGACGATAATCTTTAAAACTCTATATGAGGAGCAGGAGTACGAAGTTGTAGGTGTAGGCCTGTCAGCAGTGGGTTATGATGATGACGACAGCTACAAATACTACAATTTCATTGACGCAGTTACAGGCTCAGAGCTCCAGGAGTTTTTAGATAATATCCAAAGTTTATCGGTATACGACGAGACAATCGACATAAGTTCTACTGACAAGATTTTGACGCTCAGTACTTGTAATAGTTACACCGAAGACGGTCGCATGTTTGTGGTGGCAAAGAGAGTCAAATAAAAATAACAGAGCCTAAAAACTTGGATTTAGGGATGGGAATGCTATGGTGAAAAAGAACAAGGGATTATTGAAAAAAATAGGATGTATTCTAATTAGCGCATCTATTCTTCTGACGGGCTGGACCTTCTTTGGCAGCTCAATTTCGATTGCAGACGGGGACACGACTATCGTGGACGAAGTTTTGAACGAGGACCCAGATACAACTGAAGAAGATGTTGAAGAGGTGGCAGAGACCGAGGAGACTGAAGAATCGGAAGACGCAGTTGATTCTTCAGAGGAAACAACAGAGGAAGCCACAGACGAAACAACCACGACCTTCAGCACTGATTCATTAGAATTATATAGCTTATCAGCAGCTGCTCTTGGCACATCGCTTGCATCAACAAATTCAGATGGAACATATACAGATGATGATGGAGCTATTTACAATAATAGCAGCAAGACAGAGTTGATTAGTGTACCTGATGGAGTTACATCATTTACAGTTCCATCGTCAGTAACAGTA
Organism: Pseudobutyrivibrio ruminis; assembly: GCF_015057245.1. GTDB lineage: Bacteria > Bacillota > Clostridia > Lachnospirales > Lachnospiraceae > Pseudobutyrivibrio > Pseudobutyrivibrio ruminis_E. The sequence goes on along the minus strand of NZ_SVET01000002.1, from coordinate 314,620 downwards.
GTTGATGACAATGCATTAAGCAATAGTGATGTTACAACATTAATATTTGCAAATGGTAATAATCTTACATCATTTGGTAGCCAAAGTTCTTGGTATGCTACAGGAACAACAATAGATTTGACAGGCTCAGACGAAGATAGCTATGCCGTAACATATTTTCGAAGTATGATGGAAACACTGCTAGCAAGCGGCGTCCTCATTCAAGTAATATTTGACAGTTCAGAAGAGAATGATACAACAAGCTATACAATTACTTATGACTACAAGCTTTTAAATGCTGATGGTAGTACACTTACAACAATCGAGAGTGTATCCACAGAATCAGTTGCTGCTGGTGAAACGCCATCAGGAATTACAGATGACACATACACTTACAATAGCATCACATTTACACGAGTAGAGGATGATGATCCAACACTTGCTGCAGCTACAGCATCTACTACATATACATATACATTCCAAAGTAGTGCTACAGTATATGCTATTACTATTAATTATCAGTTGAATGATTCTACTGGTACAACAGTAAAGACAGTTACTGCTGATACACTTGTATATGCAAGCGGAGATACCCCTACATATTCCGCACCATCTACCTATACATACGATTCAACAGATTATAACCTTACAACAAGCCCAACATTTACAACTGTTACAGCAGATGCCACATATACATATGTATATACCGCATCATCCAGCGGAGGTTCAGATAGCACAACTACCTACACAGTAACAGTCAAGGGTAACTTCTACGAGAATGATGGCACAACATACATCGGTGAGCGTACAATCACATCATACACTCAGGCGGCTGGCAAAGTGATTTCAGCCCCAACTGTGGATGGTTACACAGCATTTGGCACAACAACATACACTGTCACAGCTTCAAACAGCCAGACAGCTACATTTACTTATAAGAAGACCACAGCATCTTCATCTTCTACAAAGAAGTTTAAGGTCACAGTTTACGACGTATTCTACGACCAGACAATGACAAAGAAGATTGAGACAAAGACACGTCAGACTGATACATACTCTCAGGGCGACACATTCAGCTATGATCCAAAGACATACTCTGGATACGAATATGTAAGCGCAGAAAACCAGTCAGGCACAGTTAACGCAGACAGAACAGTTACATTCAAGTACAAAGCAACAACAGCTTCTGGTAAGACAACCAGCAACTCAAAGTATTCAGTTACAGCTGGCGCCAACCAAAAGGTACCATCAAATGTAGGCACAGTTAAAATCACATGTGACGGCCCACTTGATAAGATTGTTGCAATCAAGGTTGATGGCGTAGCACTTGCTCAGAACCAGTTTACTGTAGAGTCAGGCTCAACAATCCTTACTCTTACAGCATCATATGTTTCAAGCCTTTCAGCTGGAGATCACGTAGTCAGATTTGATTACACAGACGGCTGGGCAGAGACATTACTTACAATCACAGGAAAGACAACAACTACAGTTACTTACAAGGTAAGCAGCGACGGTTCAATCTCTTCTGGGCACACAAAAGATACAACACCTACTACAGCAGATGGATTCGATAGCAGATATTTACTTTGCTTAGCAATCTTCTTACTTGGAGCAGGTACAATTCTTTTCAGTAAGCAGAAGAAACTTGAGGCTATTCTTGCAGGTGATAGAGACGACGAATAAGTCGGGTGAAAAATATGATAATAGAAACTATTATTTATGTAGCACTTATAATTGCATTATTTGCTGTATGTGATAATAGATTTTCAAGGAGATACTATGTCCCATTAAAGGTGATTTGTAGTATCTCCTTTTTGGTTATTCTATTTATCAATCAGTGGTATTCAGAAAGACTAGGCTTGCTTCTGTGGGCCTTATTAGCCTGTTTTATAGGCGATTTGATGATGGGCCTATACAATACCTACAGCCGCAAACAAGCCATGGAAATAGGCATTATAGCCTTTATGCTGGGCCATGTAGGCCTGCTTAATTACATGTGCCGCATCACGGTAGGCACCAATGTGCTTGTGTACATCGTGCCAGTGATTCCTTGTCTGATACTTATTGGCATGCAGAAGTGGTGTCACCTCCATATGGGCAGTCTTTTCGTTTCATGCATAATCTACTGCTACTTCGTATCTACAATGACTTTAAAGGCACTGGAATGCGGTTTAAACGGCACACCAATCCTTGGCATAGCCGGAATGCTTTTCCTGTTCAGTGACTTCACAATATTGTTTTTGTATTTTTACCATTATAAAAACCGCGACAACAAGCGGATAGTGCATTACATAAATTTGGGTACGTATTATACAGCAATATTGTTATTTATATATAGCCTATAATAAAAGCCAGTATGTAGGCTTGTAGCCGTAACATACTGGCTTCATTAATTTTGTAGTTTATTGTATATATGACACGAATACATTGCCGTAGGACTCGAAGTAGGTAGTGGCCTCAGCGAGACTCATCTTTTGATTCTGGCTTGTCATAGGATCAAAGTATATGATAGAGCTTGCATCGTATCCTACGATGAGCACTGCAGTGTCATCACCGGTGTATGCGTACACAGGTGTGCCAAGGTTTACATAGTAGAGCACCTGGCTAAGTGACAATCCTGTTAAATCAAGAATGTCGTAATCCTTCAATGTCTTTGAAAGCACCGAAATAGGTGTTTCTCCTGATTCTAACAGTGTGTGCACCTGCACATTTTCTCCAGCCTGAACAAGCATAGCTGAAAGGGCTCTGGCGCTGCCGGAAGCCTCCGAATCACTGGAACCAACGGCGATTCCTGTGATTGCATTCTGATATGACTTGCGGCCTCGTTTCCACACATATTTAGGCGTATTATCAAGCACGATTCCCATGTTTTCATCGGCCTCGGTGATGGCACGATTCAAATCGTCAGTGGCCAGCGAAACCTTGCTGCCAACGTATACAAAGTATTGCGTAGAGCTTGTGGCAGAGGCAACGGAAATTGAGTGGCTGCCATCGGCAAGTACCAGGCCAGGCACATCGTAATCCACTTTGCCAAGCTTTTCGTCTTCCTCCAGCTCGGCCATTGTAAGAACAACAACCTGTTCCTTTGCATCGTCTGATATTGTGCTAACATCAACCGCTTTGTTTTGCTCGCCGGCACTGTTTTTGATGGTGTCCCCATCAGCGGTGGTGATAATTCCCTCAGAATCTATCTGAATTCGTTCAAGATAAATGGTGTAGGATTCAATTGAAACATCTGTAATGTAGTAACCATTCTTCTGATATGTCATCAGCTCACGTCCTGAGCCAGAGGAGATATCAGCGATTGTCAGTTTGTACATTGGATAAACAGTGGAGCCGGCACCGTCAGTAGTGATGTCGTTCTCATTTAAAGTACCATAGATCAAATCGTCATCCAAAAAGGCAAGCGGCTTTAAAAGCTGTCCTGTGCCTGCGGAAATATCGTAGGAATTTCCAGTCTCCAAATCCATGATGTGGATTGAATCTGACATATCCTCCTGATCCATCCAAGCCAGGTATCTGCGGGATGCAGATACAGCGTATTGAGCATCATCAAGGCCTGTCATCAGCTCTTTAGTGGTAAGCTCGTTTAAGTTCATATATAGAAGAGTTCCATTTACCATGATGTAGAACTGGTTGTCAGCTGTCTCGTACAAAAGCTCCGAGAAGTTGGCGTTCAAAATCTGGTAAGAGCTTGTAGAGGTGATGAACACCTGCTCAGTGGAAGTATCTTCGATGGCATCATAGTGATAAAGATTGATTCCACATTCGCCTTCGTGGCTGCCGGAATTCATGTATCCATAAACAACATAGTCCATAGTACCGGATTCATCGATATTCAAAAGAAGAATCTGGTGTTGGTCATAAATAGAACGGCTGTCAGTAGGGTCGTCCACAAAGCTGAAAATTTGCTTAAGTGTGCGGTCCGTCTGATTGTATTCGTAAAGTGAACCGTTTTGAACGAATGAAACAATGGTTCCAGTTTCGTTTGACATATACTGTAAATCTGGATCAGTGATGCCGATGTTTAGCACGTTTTGGCTAAAGGAAACGGACTCCTCATCCAAAATCTGCTCCATAGTTCTGTCGTAAGAAAGCAGATATAATCTGTCGGAGGTATAGCGGATTCTGAAATCCTCTACGCATGTGTAGTACTCAGATTTACCAGAGTTATCTCTATTCAATAGGTAAGTGAATGTGAGGCTGATATAGTTGCTGCTTATATCGGTGAGAGCAGTGTTTACATCACCTACCTGTGTGCCATCAAATCCGCTGTATGAAATCTGTGCAAGATTTGAATTGATAGTAACATGGTTTAAATCCGCTGAAGCAGAAGATGAAGGCTCAATATATGTGGCTAAATCTGTTGCATCCTCAGAAAGAGCAGTGTTGTGGAAGTACTGAGCAAAATCAAGTATCTCTTCCTCGTTACATCCGTCTGGCTGCATGATTCTAGTGTAGTAGTAGATTTCCTCTGAGCCGCTTGTAAGAGTAAGAATAAGAAGATACTCCTCATTCTTCTCAATCAGGTTTTCCGCCTGGAAGCTAGCTGTGAGAATGCCATCATTAGATGTAAATTCCAGCTCGTTATTCGAAATGTTTCGCTGGGTATCCAAAGAGCGTATCTCATATGATAATCCATCCACATCGTAGTCCTTGGAATCCACCGTGATAGACACGTTTCTTTCGGAATCCAAAGGGATGATGGCGTCTCGCATGTAGGCTGGGTCCATCTCTGTTACATAGCCGTGCAGCTCGGTATAAGCATCACCAAGATAATCAATGGTGACAGTAGGCAGTGTAGGAGAGGCCTGGGCCGATACCTCCTGGGGCTCGCTGATATTGGTGACTATCTCGAAAAACACCACCGAAACCACGAAAACAACCATCAAAATGGCCACTCGCTTAAGGATTTCTGTAGGGATGCCCTTCTTATAGAATTGTAACTTCATATATTCTCGCTTTCTTGATTAAATATCTTTTAAGTGTTATAATCCGTTGGAATTTTGATTTTAAGATATTCAGATGTCCTATCTTTAATAAGAAATGTTTTTCTTTGATAGGCTCTGAATATTTAACATTTTATCACTATTTTTTCATACTGTCTTGATTAAATTAGATTAGATGTAATTTGTGCTAATCGGAGGATTCATGAAAAGATTTTTTTCAAAAATAAAGTCTGGCTTTGTATGGCTGGGAAAGAACATAAAAAAGCCATTTATCAAAATGGCTAACTCAAAGGTTGTTCAGTCTTATCTAGGAAGCAAGTTCCATAAAACATGGTTGATGTTGTGGGATAAATACTCATTCTGGATGCACATTCCACTGGCCATGATACTGATATTTGTTATGGAGTGGATGTCACGTCATTCATTTACAGCAGCATGGGGCTTCGTAGTTAATCACACAGGACCTTTCCTATTTAATTCATATTGCATATTCGTAGCACTTTCAATTGTGTTCCTTAGCAAGAGACGTGGTTGGTGGCGAGTATTCATCAGCATGATTTTTATAATCCTTGGTATTATAAACTGCGTCATTCTGTTGAACCGTGTTTCACCATTTGGTTACACTGACTTATACATGATCAGTGACTTGCTTACAATGCAGGATTCCAACTACTTCTCAGCACAGGAAGCCATGCTTGCAATCACAGCCTTGGTAATCTACATAATCATCATGATTATCTACTTGAAAATAGGCAAGAAAAAGCAGAACGGCAAGCCATTCTGGCAGAGATTGATACTTGTGGTGGCCCTTTGGGTTTCCCTTTATCCATCCACATTGCTTCTTAGAAACTCAGGAATTATGACATCCTATTTCGGCAACCTTGCCCAGGGATATTTAGATTATGGATACTTATACGGCTTCTCTACTTCGGTTCTCGACCGTGGTATGAACCGCCCATTTGGTTATTCAAAGAGCAAAATCGAAAGCATCGTTGATGAAGATTCTGCTTATGTAAGCACACTTGAGATTCCATCTGAGGACGACTCTCAGCCAAACATCGTTGTTATCCTGCTCGAGTCATTCTATGATGTGTCAGAGGCGGATTTCATCGAGACTAGCGAGGATCCAATTCCTTTCATTCACTACCTTGAGCAGAACTATTCTACAGGCCACTGTATAGTACCTGTAGTTGGTGCCGGTACATGTAACTCCGAGTTCGAAGTTCTTACAGGTCTTAGCTGTAATTTCTTCGGCCCAGGCGAGTACCCACAGAAGACCATCCTTAAGGAGACAGATGTTGAGAGCTACGCTGATGTTCTTTCAGAAGATGGCTATAGCACTCACGTTGTACACAACAATGGTGGTAACTTCTATTCAAGAGCAAACGCATTCTCCATGATGGGATTTGATACATTCACATCTAAGGAGCTTTTAGATATTACAGATTACACTCCACTTGGTAACTGGCCTACAGACGACATCCTTATTGATGGTACTCTTGATGCCATGAATTCTACACCAGAGAGTGATTTCGTATACACAATCACAGTTGAAGGCCACGGAGCCTACCCAACTTACCAGGTTGAGGAAGACCCAGCTATCAAGGTCAACGCAGTTGGCAAGACAGAAGAAGAAAACTGGGCTTGGGAATACTACATCAACCGTATCTACAACGTAGATGATTTTGTTAAGCAGTACATAGAAGCACTTGATGCCAGAGGTGAGGATACACTTGTTATCATGTTTGGTGACCATCTTCCAACTATGGGTCTTACAGAAGATGAGATTGCTACCGGTGATCTTTACAAGACAAAGTACTTCACATGGAACAACTTCGGTATGGAAAAGGTTGATGAGGACCTTGCTTCATACCAGCTTGTATCAGAGTTCTTAAACAGACTCAATATTCACAACGGAAACATCAACGCTTACCACCAGACAGCAATGGCTGAGGGCAAGCAGTATGGAACTAGTGATTACATGAATGACTTACGTATGCTTCAGTACGATATCATGTACGGAGATCGTTACACATACGAGGTTGGCACAGAGTACGGCCCTTCAGACTTAATCATGGGTGTAAATGATGTCACAATCGATAGCGCATACTTCTTCAATGGAAGGTTGCATATCTATGGTGATGAGTTCACTAAATGGTCTAAGGTATACGTAAACGACGAACAGGTTTCAACTAAATACGAATCTGGACAGGTTCTTTCAATAAAGGCTTCTGATGTTAAAAACGGCGATGTAATTAAGGTTTGTCAGGTAGGTAGTTCAAACACCATCTTCCGCGAATCAAATGAGTACACCGTATTCGATCCGAACTATGTTGAGGAAGAAGAGGAAGCAGAATTAGAGGAATCTGAAACATCAGAAGATGCAGATGAGTAATAAAAAAGGTCGCAAGGCGTTAAGCTTTGCGACCTTTGTTTTTATGTGTGACTGTTTCGATATTCGCTAGGAGATTGATTGCTGTATCTTTTGAATGCTTTTGAGAAAGTGAAGGAGTCGGAGTATCCTACATTAAAAGCAATGGTATTGACGCTTTCATTTGACTTTAAAAGCATTTCAGAAGCTTTTTTCATGCGATAGGTGGCCAGATAGGATTGAGGAGTGTAACCGGTGGCATGTTTGAACACTCGGGTCAAATAACTCCTGTTTAATCCACAGGCATTGGCGATGTCTTCCACATTGATTGGTTCGGAATATTTCAGTCTGATATATCTGATAGCGTTTTTTACATAGGCAAGCCGAGGGTCTACTTCTGTGGATTCGGTCTTGGTGCTGGACTTCTCTAAGAGGCAGCTGAACATCTGATAAACCATGGCGTAGCAATAGCACTCATTGTCATAATTATCGTATATACGATTTATATATTCTACGATTTCACTGGCATCACCGTTAGGCGTAAATATTGGTTGCTCTAGGGAAATTCCTGCTGAATTGAAAAGCTCGGTAACTCGAGGGCCGTCCACGTGTATCCAGGTATATTCCCAAGGATTCTCGGTATCCGCCTCGTAATAAGCCTTCACCTTGGCCGGAATCAGAAAGCCTTGGCCTGCATGAATCTCATATTTCTTATCATTCATATACAGATATCCCATACCGGAAATAACATAGTGAAAGATGGTCCTTGTGCGGATGATTGGACCATAATTATAGTTTGGCTCGCATTTATATCGTCCAACCTCAAAAAGATAAAAATCATTTGAGGTAGTAATATCTATAAATCGGCACTTATCTACGCCTCTAATTTCCATACGATTCTCCCAAATGTCACAAAGTGACATGAACATGAAAAATTGAAACATCTTAATTGTTCTATGTAATCAATATAATGATTATAGCAAAAAAGAAGGGCAAAGGAGAAAATATGGGAATAATTTTTAATGAGAAGGAAAAACAATTTCATATATTTAATAAATCGCTAAGTTATGTGATTGGAATTTGTGAGGATGGAGATATTGGCCAGCTATATTTTGGAAAGCCAATTCGCACAGATCAAAAGCTTCATGATTATCAGTCATATGGCATCAGACCGCTGTGCTGTAACGAAAAGGATGATGAAAAATACACCAAGGAATTAGCCCTATTGGAGTACCCAGCATTTGGCGATGGAGATTTTGGTTCAAGTGCATACGAAGTTCTTCAGGAGAATGGTTCTAGAGTGACAAAGTTTACTTACCAATTTCATAGAATCTACAAAGGCAAGGCGCCTATTCCAGGTCTGCCAGCAACCTACACAAATGAGGATGAAGAAGCAGATTCTTTGGAGCTTGTTTGCAGGGATTTGATATCTGGATTGGAAGTGACTTTGTGCTACACAGTTTGGGAGAATTATTCTGCCATCTGCCGTCATACAAAGCTAAAGAATACAGGCGACAAAAAGTTAAAGATAGAGCAGGCACTTAGCTGCAATGTTGATTTTCCAGATACCAAGTTCACATGGCTTCAGTTTGAAGGAGCATGGGGCAGAGAGCGAAGTCCAAAGGAAAGAGATATTTCATCGGGTATCACAGCCATTGAAAGCCTTCGTGGCCATTCCAGCGCTAATTACAATCCATTTGTAATTATTAAAAGAAAGAATACAGATGAGTTACAGGGGGAAGCCTTTGGATTCAATCTAGTCTATAGCGGAAACTATATTGCAAAGGCCCAGGCTGACACTTTCGGAAAGCTCAGATTCAATATGGGAATCAATCCAAAGTGGTTCCAGTGGCCACTTGAGCCTGGGGAAGAGTTTAATACTCCAGAGGTCATCATTACTTACACATCAAACGGGCTCAATGATTTGAGCCAAAACATCCACAGGCTGATGAACAACAACCTGGTGAGAAGCGCCTATAAAAACAAGCCACGTCCAATTCTTCTCAACAACTGGGAAGCTACAGAGATGGATTTTGACGAGGAAAAAATCCTTAAGATTGCCAGCAAAGGAAAAGAAGCAGGAGTGGAGCTTTTTGTCCTGGATGATGGCTGGTTTGGAAAGAGAAATGACGATTTTGCTGGCCTTGGAGATTGGTACGTAAATACCGACAAGCTTCCAGATGGCATCAGTGGATTATCGAAAAAGATAAATGAACTTGGATTAAAATTCGGACTATGGATTGAGCCGGAGATGGTAAATGAGGATTCCGATATGTACCGCCAGCATCCTGATTGGGTACTTGCAGCGCCATACAGACCACGCACATTAGGTCGCCATCAGATGGTACTGGATTACTCAAAGCCAGAGGTTGTAGACAACATCTACAATCAGCTTTACGAAGTGATTTCAAACGCCAGCATCGATTACATCAAGTGGGATATGAACCGTTCAATCACCGAGTGTTATAGCCAGGATGTAGATAAAAATCAGCAGGGCATGGTTTATCACAAATACATTATGGGCGTGTACAGCTTGTATGAAAGATTGAGAAAGGCATTCCCACATATCCTATTTGAATCATGCGCCAGCGGTGGTGCCAGATTCGATGCAGGCATGCTTTATTATGCGCCACAGGCTTGGTGTTCAGATGACACAGATGGCCATGAGAGAGTGAAGATTCAATATGGCACCAGCTACGGCTATCCGGTATCTATGGTTGGCTCACACGTATCGGCATCACCAAATTTGCAGACACATCGCGCTATGACCATAGATGATAGGGCGAATGTGGCATACTATGGCACATTTGGTTATGAGCTTGATTTGAATGAAATATCTGAAGAGGATTTCGAAAGTGTCAAAGAGCAAATCAAGTTTATGAAGGAGTACCGTGAGCTGTTCCAGTACGGTAATTATTACCGTCTCCAGTCTCCATTTGAAAACAATATCTCAGCATGGATGGTTGTATCAGATGATAAGCAGACAGCAATCGTTACCACACACAAAACAGAAAACATTCCAAACTGGGGAATTGAGAGAATCAAGCTTCAGGGGTTAAATCCAGATATCGTATATACGATAAATGATAAGGATGATATTTATGGTGACTATGTAATGAATGCTGGAATTTCCCTTATGAACAAGGAAAGAAACTGGTATGAGAGTGATGGAGACTACACAACTCATATGTACATCCTAAAAGGGAAAGTCACAAAATGACATCTTTTGGAATAATTAATCCATATAAAGATATGACAAAGAAAGCTAATATGAATTTAGAATAAAAATCGGCAAAACCGAAAGGGAGGTTATTATGAAGGTAAAGAAGGTAACTAGTTTATTGCTTGCTTCATTAATGGCAATGTCAATGATGGCATGTGGTAGCTCTGGGGATGGTTCATCAGATGCATCAGCAGATGGTGGTGATTCTGCAGCAGCCACAGAAATGAAGGGCAGCGTAGAAGGCGAACTTACAGTTTCTATTTGGGATGAAAACCAGAGAGCAGGTTTGCAGGAAATCATTGATGAGTGGTCAGAGAAGTCAGGTGTAAAGGCTACAATCCAGGTAGTTGGCTGGGATGATTATTGGACATTACTTGAGGCTGGTGCTTCAGGTGGTGAGCTTCCAGATGTATTCTGGATGCACTCAAATCAGGCACAGAAATATATGGAAAATGACATGCTTATGGATTTGACAGATAAGATTGAAGCCAGCGACACAATCGACATGGCAAATTACTACGAAGGCATCGTAGATCTTTATCAGTTAGATGGTAAGCAGTACGCAGTTCCAAAGGATATCGATACAATCGCACTTTGGTACAACAAGACAATCTTTGATGAGATGGGTGTTGACTATCCAGATGACACATGGACATGGGATACATTCGTAGATGCAGCAGCAAAGCTTACAAACGATGAGCACTGGGGATATGCAATTGCACCTTCAAACAACCAGGACTCATTCTACAATGCAGTATATTCAATGGGTGGAGAAATCATCAGCGACGACAAGAAGTCTTCAGGCTATGACAACCCTAACACAATCAAGGCAATTCAGATGTTTGTAGATATGGTTCAGGACGGCTCTTGCCCAGACCTTAACACAATCTCAGAATCAGGCGCAGATGTACTTTTCGAGTCAGGAAAGGTTGCAATGGTAACACAGGGTTCTTGGATGGTATCAGCTTTCAAGGACAATGAATACACAGCAGCAAACTGTGACGTAGCAGTTCTTCCAAAGGATGCTACAACAGGTAAGAGAGTTTCTATTTACAACGGACTTGGCTGGGCAGCATCAGCAACAACAAAGAATCCAGATGCAGCATGGTCTCTTATTGAATGGCTCGGCTCTAAGGAAATGCAGGAGAAGCAGGCAGAGCTTGGTGTAACAATGTCAGCATACGAAGGATGCTCAGACCTTTGGGTTAACTGCACAGACGTATTCGACTTAAGCGGACATATGGATATGCTTGAAGCTGACTTAGTATTCCGTCCATATTCAAAGTACACAACAGTTTGGGAAGATATGCAGACAGAAAAGCTTAAAGAAGCTTGGACTGGCGAAAAGGATGTAGAAACAGTTTGTCAGGAAATTTGTGACAGCATGAATCAGACCCTCAGTGAGGAATAACTTCTTCTTTATTATTGTTTAAATTGCAGATAAAGGTGCAGTAGTCCATACTGCACCTTGTCTGTCTTAAAGCAGGAGACTAATGTTATGGATAAAAAAAGAGTTACAAAGCGCGAAAGAAGCGAATTTATTTGGGGATGGCTTTTCATTGCGCCAACAATGATTGGTTTAATCATCCTAAACATCATTCCAATTTTTCAAACTATATATCAGAGCTTTTTCAAAACTGGAGATTTCGGCAAAGGAAATATCTTTGTTGGACTCGGTAATTATCAAAGGGTTTTCTCAGATACTGAAGTATGGCAGGCACTGTGGAACACAATTAAATATGCAGTAGTTGAGGTACCAATCTCTATCATAATTTCGTTAGTATTAGCAGTATTTTTAAATGGAAAAATAAAAGGACGTAGTGTCTTTAGAACCATCTTTTTCCTACCAATGGTTGCAGCTCCAGCAGCAATCGCTATGGTTTGGAGATGGCTATATAATTCTGAATTTGGACTATTGAATCATATCTTGCCTGGAAAGACCAACTGGATTTCAAACCCGGACATTGCAATCTATTCAATTGCAATCATCGGTATCTGGTCAATCATCGGCTACAATATGGTTTTGTTTTTGGCAGGCTTGCAGGAAGTCCCAAGAGACTACTATGAGGCAGCATCTATAGATGGAGCAAATGGAGTACAGCAGTTTTTTAGCCTTACAGTTCCACTTATTTCTCCAACAATTTTCTTCGTACTGGTCACAAGAGTTATTGCGGCTATGCAGGTATTCGATGTTATCTACATGGTAATCGACAATAACAATCCAGCGCTCTTTAAAACACAGTCACTTGTTAGCTTGTTCTATAAATACTCATTTACACAGGGCAACAAGGGCTATGGAGCAACAGTTGTAGTAGTGCTTCTTGTGGTAATCATGCTTTTGACTGTGCTACAGATGGTTGGTCAAAAGAAATGGGTTCACTACAACTAATGTGAGGTGAGAATAATGGGACGTAAAAACAAGATAATTATTTATGTAATTCTTATAATCATGTCGTTTATTATGCTGGTGCCATTTGCATGGATGGTGCTTACAGCCTTTAAGACAGTAGGCGAATCTACTCAGATGGATCCATTTGTAATATTTCCATCAAAGCTTCGGGTAGATAATTTTGTAAAGGTTTTGCATAATGTCAACTTTGGACGACTATATTTCAACACAATAATGGTGATTGCCCTTAGAGTTTTGTGCGCAGTATTAACAGCAACTCTAGCTGGATACGCTTTTGCCAGACTTAAGTTCAAGGGCAGAGATTTGATGTTTGGATTGGTTCTTTTCCAGATGATGATTCCATCACAGATTTTCATCATCCCTCAATATGTAATGGTAAGCAAACTTGGCTGGACCAATTCCTTACTTGGACTTTTATTCCCTGGTCTGGTATCAGCCTTTGGAACCTTCCTTCTTCGCCAGGCCTACATGGGCTTGCCAAAGGAACTGGAGGAAGCAGCACGACTGGATGGCTGCAACATCGGTCAAACATTCCTCTTTATCATGGCGCCTCTTACAAAATCAGCCATGGTAGCCCTAGGAATCTTCACAGCAGTATTTGCTTACAAGGATTTGATGTGGCCAATGATTGTTTGCCCAGACACTAACAAGACAACCCTTGCTAGCGCACTTTCAAAGATGCAAGGACAGTTCTCTTCAAACTATCCAGAACTTATGGCTGCAGCATTAATCGCATGCTTGCCAATGATTGTTCTTTATGTCATTTTCCAGAAGCAGTTCATCGAAGGTATCGCTACATCAGGTGGAAAGCTTTAATAAAACCCAATACATTAAAGGAAGCCCAGGCGTTTGCTTGGGCTTCTTTTATGTGAAAGTACTGTCAGGGAAAGTGATAGGGGTGGTAGAAATATGAAAGAGGTTTCAGAGTGTGCCGATTTCGTTGACACAGATTTTGCGAAATGACTATAATTTAGTTAGTACTTAATAAGGAATCTTATTAGGGAGTTAGGGGATAAAAAGGAGGATAATGTATGAAGTTTTTACAAAAACTTGGTAAAGCCCTTATGCTACCAGTAGCGGTATTACCTCTATGTGGTCTTTTAATGGGTATCGGATACGCTTTATGCCCAGCAACAATGCAAGGAGGAGACATTACCGGTGCAAAAATGCTTATCGGTTTGTTCCTGGTAAAAGCTGGTGCAGCTTTAATTGACAACATGGCGCTACTTTTCGTAATAGGCGTCGGTGTTGGTATGTCAGATGATCATGATGGTACAGGTGGTGTAGCTGCTCTTGTTTCATGGTTAATCATGACAACACTTCTTGGCACTGGATTTGTTACAACAATCATGCCATCAATTGCAGAAAGTGCTACACGCACAATTGCATTTGATAAGATTGCAAATCCATTTATTGGTATTCTCGCCGGTGTAATTGGTTCTTTGTGCTACAACAAATTCAAAGGCACAAAGCTTCCAGACTGGCTTTCATTCTTTAGTGGTAAGAGAAGCGTAGCAATTATCTCAGGTCTGGTTTCTATCTGTGTATCTGCTGTATTGCTCTTTGTATGGCCATTACTTTTCACAGGCCTTGTAGCAATCGGCACTGGAATTTCAAAGATGGGAATCGTTGGAGCTGGTATCTACGCATTCCTTAACAGACTTCTTATTCCAACAGGCCTTCACCACGCACTTAACAATGTATTCTGGTTCGATACAATCGGACTTGGCGATTTAACAAACTTCTGGGCAGGCAAGACATCTGCTGATGTTTCATGGGATTTAGGACTTTACATGTCAGGCTTCTTCCCATGTATGATGTTTGGTATTCCTGGTGCTGCAATCGCAATGATTAGACGCGCAAAGACAGGTAAGAGAAAGATTGCAATCGGTATTCTTTCATCTGCAGCAATCTGCGCATTCGTTTGCGGTGTTACAGAGCCATTCGAGTTTGCATTCATGTTCCTTGCTCCAGGTCTTTACGTAGTATACGCACTTCTCTATGGTGTGTTTACAATTATCACAGGCTTGGTAGGATTTAGAGCTGGATTCTCATTCTCAGCAGGTGCAACAGATTTAATCTTCTCAGCATCACTTCCAGCTGCTCAGAACACATGGATGATTATTCCACTTGGCATCGCAGCATTTGTAGTATTCTACCTTGTATTCTATTACATGATTGGTGCCTTCGATTTCAAGACACCTGGTCGTGAGGACGATGAAGAAGACTATGTTGAAATTGATAAAGATGCAAAGCTTTCAGATAACAACTACGCTGTAGTAGCTTCAAAGGTTTTAGCTGCTCTCGGCGGAAAAGAAAACATCAC
Source organism: Pseudobutyrivibrio ruminis (assembly GCF_015057245.1). GTDB lineage: Bacteria > Bacillota > Clostridia > Lachnospirales > Lachnospiraceae > Pseudobutyrivibrio > Pseudobutyrivibrio ruminis_E. Next base: position 299,362 of record NZ_SVET01000002.1, on the reverse strand, counting down.
ATCAGCTGACTACTGTGCAACAAGACTCCGACTTGAAGTAAAGGATCAGTCAGTGATTGATGAAAAAGCTGTAAAAGCTGCTGGTGCTGCCGGCATGATTCGACCAGGCAAAACCTCAGTACAGGTAGTCATTGGAACTCAGGTACAGTTCGTATATGACGAATTCAAAAAATTACTATAATTCACATTCCCATAACTCCATTCTAGAATGTAAAAAGACCACAGCGAAAGCTGTGGTCTTTTTCTATGTTGTAATATTTTTTTATACGTCTGGAACGTTAGGAACTATGATTTGAACTTCCTGATTTGAAGCGGCGTTAATTTGGATATCGCCCTTGGCTTTCTTTCCCACAATTTTGATTAATGAAGTTCCTTCTTCAACATCGATATTTAAAGTTCCTTCTGCTGTGGCATCATCGAGGTTTTCCCAAAGTGTAATAACTTCTTTATCAGGAGTTATCTCAATAATTTTAAAATTACCTTTTTCCACATCAAAGGAATAGTCAAGTGAAAACTCACTGGTTTCATCAGCCGTTAAATACCAAATATAGTCGTTTCCAGTGAACCCTTTAAATTGTAAATCAACAGAGTCAGAAGTGACATTTCCCAGCCTTTCAGCATAGGTATAGCTGCAACTGTCGTCAGCAAGAACAGAATCATCATCGTAACCACGGCTCTGCATATCAGTAATACTGTTGCTGCAGCCACCTAATAACAATCCTAAAACGCTAAGTGTTGTAATAATTATATGTTTTCTCATGATAAAAATCCCCTTAAATGTATTTATAGGGATAAGTATACACATATAATATTACGTGGTCAATTGCTGAATCTACAAAGGAGAAATATTTTTCTCAATCTCCAAGGCGGATAAAGTACGCTTGTATTTTTCAGCTTTGAAGAATGAGTCGTTAGCAAAATAGTAAGAGTATAGAACATCTATTAATATCAGCAGAGATATTTGTGGGGAAATCTTGGTGCCTTTTTCAAGCTCCTTGAGGTAGGCAACTTCAACGATTTCATCGCAAAGCTCTGCTAATTTTTTGTCTTTTGAAGCTGTGAAAAGAACAACTCTAGCACCGTTTTGCTTTGCTTTTTTTATACCATCGATAACCACCTTTGTAGTTCCGCTGATAGAAAAAGCCAAAACTAAAGAACCTCTTTTTACTAAAGAGGCATTCATGGCAATCATCTGTGAATCCGTAATTGCGATAACATCTAGACCCAGTCGCATGAAGCGAAGCTGGAATTCGCGGGCAACATACCCGCTAGAACCCATGCCATACACTGGGACAGTGTACTCGGTGTTGCTGAGCTTGGTGGCAATCCGGCGCATCTGATCTTCATCAATCAAATCAAAAGCCTTCACCATAATGTCTTTATAGTTTTTGCGAACTGAGCGAGTGATATCAGAGATTTCTTTTTCTTCTTTCTCAGTGAAGTAATCCTTGAAATCAAGCTCGTACATGTAAACAAATTCGCGGTAGCCTTTGAACCCACATTTCTTGGCAAAACGAGAAAGAGTTGCTTCAGAAACATATAGCAGCAAGGAGATATGCTTTGATGAAAAATCGCTGATTTCAGTGTTCTCCAAAAAGTAATCTGCAACTTGCTGCTCTGATTTGGTCAAATTATCGTAGGCTTCACGTATTTTATCTTTAGTTGAATCAACTGTTGACATATTTACCTCTTACAATGACTTGTTTAATACTAAAATCTGATTTATTAATTATAACAAAATCAGCCTGCTTGCCAATAGTGATGGAACCAACTGTGTCGTACACGCCAATTGCCTTTGCTGGATTTCTAGAAGCGCACAAAATAGCGTCTGCTAAAGGAATGTTCATTTCTTTTACAGCGGTCATCATGCAGTCAAAGAGGTTAGTAGCAGAGCCTGCGATAGTGCCATCATGAAGAGTTGCCAGGCGGCCCTTTACTGTGACCGGCTGACCACCAAGCTCGTATTCTCCATCAGGAAGCCCAGTGGCACGCATAGAATCACTAATCATGATAAGCCTGTCTGCACCGAAAACCTTGTACATCATATTTACTGCAGCAGGATAAACATGGATTCCATCGCAAATAAGCTCGGGGGTGACATTATCATTTTCTGCAGCAGCTCCGATTGGCCCTGGCGCACGATGTGTAAACGCAGGCATGGCATTGAAGAGGTGAGTAAGGTGCTTTGCACCAGCGTTAAAGGCTGCCTTGCATGTGTCATAGTCAGCAGTGGTGTGAGCCAAGGATATTCTTGTTTCGGCCTTTGCCTTTTCAATGAATTCCATAGCACCCTCTGTTTCAGGAGCAATATCGCATAAACGAACTGAATTACCACTGGCTACGTTTATACGGTGGAACATATCGTAATCTGGGTTTTGTATATACTTAGGATTTTGAGCGCCCTTCTTTTCAGGTGAAATAAAAGGGCCTTCCATGTTGATGCCATGAATGGTTGCAAATCCTTCTGTGTCATTATCGTATTTACGATAGTCTGCAACAGCCTTAGCGATAGTAGTAAGAAGCTCTTCTGGATATGTCATGGTTGTTGGCAGGATAGAAGTGACGCCTACGCTTGCCTCGTATTTGGCCATAGCAGCAAGTGCTTCCTTTGTGCCATCACAAGCATCAAAACTCATGCATCCATGGAGATGTATATCACACAAACCAGGGATAACATAGCAATCGTTGGCATCAAATATTTCTGTATCGCTAGATGAAGTAACATCCTGGCCGATATCCGAAATCAACCCATCCTTACAAACAACGTCCACCTCATCAAATTTTCCATCTTCTAAAAACACGCTACCGTTAATTATTTTCATTTTTAATCTCCTTGATTGAATCGGTAAATCGTTTTGTGATCAGCTGTGGCCTGGTGATTGCGCTGCCAATAACAGCGCAGTGACATCCAAGCTCAAAGGCCTTTTGAAGCTGAGCTACCTCCCAAATGCCGCCTTCGCAAATTACAGGAATACTGAGTGTGGCGACAAGCCTTTCAAGCATGTCAAAATCCGGTAATTGCCTGTCTTCAGTTTCTTTGGTGTAGCCAGCGAGAGTAGTGCTGACAATATCGAACCCAAGCTTCTGGGCATAAACACCTTCTTCGTAGGTAGAGCAATCTGCCATAAAAAGGATATCCGGATACTTTGCGCGAACTTCCTTGAAGAAGCTGTCTAGTGTAATGCCACCTGGCCTGATTCTATCTGTGGCGTCAGTAGTAATGATATCCACCCCAGTCTCAGCGAGAGCATCGATTTCTGTCAGGGTAGGAGTGATGTAGATTTCTGAATCATCGTATTCTCGCTTCCACAATCCGATAATAGGAACATCAGTAGTCTTTTTTATCTCGGCAATGTCATCAGGCCCGTTTACTCTGACTCCAACTGCGCCGCCTTCTACAGCCGCCTTCGCCATCCTTCCCATAATGAAACTACTATGGAGAGGTTCGCTATCAAGGGCTTGGCAGGAAACCACCAATCCACCTTTTATATGATTTAAAATTTGAGAATTATGATTCATAGGTAACTCCTTATGCATCTATTTTAAGTAAGATATTTTTATTCCTCAATGATTTAGCCCATTTATGAAAGTACTAACATCACCACACCCTGATATGGGATATGTGCCTGAAAGCCGTTTCAGAAGTGCTCTGTTTAATTGACGCTAAACTCTGGCGGTCCATATAATGAGTTTACAAAAGAGATAGCGCAAACTCTGAACACATATTGTTAGTACAATAATAACATAATAAAACTGAGGTATTTAAGAAATGAAGATTTACAAAGAATTGGATTATGATGCTGTAAGCAAGAGAGCAGCAGCCCTTGTAGCAGCTCAAATAAAAGAAAAGAATGACAGTATCCTTGGCCTTGCCACAGGATCATCACCTGTAGGCATGTACAAGGAACTAGTGGAAATGTACAATGCAGGCGAAATATCTTTCAAAAATATTCGCACCGTAAACCTGGATGAATACGCAGGCCTCGCAGACGATGATGTAAACAGCTACCACTACTTCATGAACCAGCACCTATTCTCAAAGGTAGACATCGACCCTGCAAACACCCACTTACCAAACGGAATTGCGACAGACCCTGATGCAGAATGTGCATCCTACGAAGCAATGGTACAATCTTTAGGTGGAGCAGACCTTCAGATCCTCGGGCTTGGCGAAAACGGACACATCGGCTTCAACGAACCAGGCACACCGTTCACCGAAGTCACTCACCTAGTAGACCTAACCGAAAGCACAATCCGTGCCAACTCACGCCTCTTCGAAAAAATCGAAGACGTCCCAAGACAGGCCTACTCCATGGGCATCAAAACCATCATGAGCGCCAAGCGCATCTTACTCATCGTAACCGGCACCGCCAAAGCAGACGCCCTGGCCAAAGTCCTCACAGGCCCCGTCACCGAAACCGTGCCAGGCTCAGTCCTCCAAACCCATCCTGACGTAACCGTAATCTGCGACGAAGCCGCCGCATCAAAACTCTAAAAAAAATATAAAGAACTATAAAGAACCCGCAGGGGTTAAGGTTTTTTAGATTCAATTGATACAGTAGGCTCTAACCGGATTTAAGAACCGAATTCACCTAGATTGAGGAAATCATATAGCAGAGCAGTAATTGGGTTATTATTGAACATTTTAATAGTGTAAAATGTTTGTTTAAATACTTGCAAATAGTTGAATTTAAGATAATATGAGATGAAGGAATAAAATAAGGTATGATATAGGTTAATATAAACGATGAAAGAAGAAATGTCATATTGTAAAACTATAGGTGAAATTCTAGGAAAAGAACGTAAAGACAAGAAATGTTCAAACAGAGAAATTTGTCGAGGACTGTGTAGTGCGTCAACATATAATAGGTACGAAAATGATGCTGTACAGCCTGATAAATTTTTGCTAGATGCATTTCTTGAAAGACTTGGAATAAATCCTTTACACATAACATATATAGCTAGCAATGATGAGACGAAGATTATGAATCTTAGGAAAGAGATTATGACATTAGTAAGTCAAAAAAATATAAGAGAAGCAGAAATAAAAATTTCTGAATACTCTGAGATGAGATTTGTGAAAAATGAAAGACTTCACAAGCAGTTTATATTAAAGGTAAAAGGAGATATATCTTTAATAGAGAATAATATCGACGAAGCATTAAGATTATATAAAATGGGGTTAAAGATTACGCAAAAAGGAGATTTTACTCAAGGTAGGTTTTATTCCAGAATTGAAATGTATTTGTTTATAAAAATAATAAGAATTGAAAATAAATTTAATGATTTGTTTTGGTTAGAAAAATACCTACGCAATGCGGATGATAATAATATATTAAAACAATCATATTATTCTGAAATAGTGACGACAGTTGTGAACTGCTGTAAAAATATCACTAATTGCAAAAAAATATATTACCTAAATAATGCAATTCAATATAAAAGAGCAATAGGTCAATTTAAGGATATAGAGAAAATGATATACATAAAGCAATCAATAGGGACAGAACTTAGTAATAATGAGGAAATAATATGTAAATGTTTTCCAATAATAAAGGAGGAGTTAGGTTTAAATTGAGTTTATTTGCAATAAAAAATGTTTTAAGAAATAGAAGAGATGAGTTACAAATAACGCAAGAAGAATTATCTGAAGGAATTTGTGATGTATCAACATTGGCAAGATATGAAAGAGGTTTGATTACTCCAACAAATGAAAGATATTTAGAGTTGCAGTATAAAATGGGCAGAACAGGAGAAAGATATATTTTGCCATATGATATGGCCGTTTTTGTGGATGCAAGATACTATAATGAATATGAACAGATGCTCCATGAAGGAAAATATGATGAGATATACGAAAACTTACATGCTATAGAAGAGAATCTGTGTTATACAGGAACAAAAGAATATATGCAGTTTATTGGAAGAATAGAAATACTAAAAAAAAGCAACGATATTTCAATTACCTATGAACTGGAGTCATTACTAAGGAAAACAGTAAACGAGTATAAGGATGGAATAGTTCCGTTAACGAAAATATATAATGATACTGAATTGCATATTTTAAACAGTATAGCTATAGGTTATTGGAATGATGGTAACAAAGAAAAGGCATTGCATATATATGAACAATTAATAAATTACTTTAATAGTGCAGAGAGTAATTTAGGAAGTCTCATTTGCAATAAGATATATCTTAATTATTCAAATTATTTAGGGCTATCTTTGGAGTACGAAAAAAGTATCGAAATTATAAAAACTGCTATTAAAATAATATGGGAGAGTGAGACTCAAGAATATCTATATAATTATATATTTAATTTGGGCTGGAATGAATATTATATAGGTGTAAGAGATGAAAAAATAACATTAATAGAAAAAGCTATAGCGCATATAAATACGGCTATAGCAATAGCTTCTTATATGGATGAACCACCAAACAAGATAGAAGCCATGGATGGATTTTTAGGAAGTATTTATTGCTCTGGTTCTAAAATGCAAGACACAGAATAAGATTCTGTTACAGACACAGAATTTTTGTTTAATAAAGGTAAAGAGGTAATTGTGAAAACAATACACATCATAACTAGAATGAAATTCAATTTTTTCATACATGTAATCTCCTTTTATATATTCATGTTATTATTTTATTAGAAATGAAGATGAAGCAACAGGGCATATCGCGCAACATTATATTGCGTGATATGCCCTGTTATATTTTTATCTAGTAAGCTAACATACAAGAGTAAGGAGACCAATATGAAAAAAATATTCATTTATAAGTACAATCCTCTAAATATAGGATTAATAGACTGTAAGGATTTAATTGTAATTGCAGAAAGTAGTCAGAAATCGAATTATGAAAAGGGGCTGTATAAATACATAAAAATTTTTTATATAGAAAAGATCGAAATGCAATCAGCTATACGTATTGTGGATAAGATCAATAATAAAGAAAATATTGAAGAAATCTTTACTCTAGATGAGACAATAATGGATTGGGTTGGGGCACTAAATGATTATTACTGTAAACATGAATCACAATTTTTAAAGAATACAATCTTTAAAGATAAATACTATATGAGGTGCTTTTTTGATGGAACAGTTGAACAACCAAAATATAGTGAGGAACTAGATGAAAAGATAAAATTTGAAGTAATAAGAAAGCCAAGAAAAAAATCATGTGCCGAGGGCATTGTTTTATGTAATAGTGAAATAAAAGGTGATAAAAAGATATCTAGTGAAGATTATATTTATGAAGAGTATATTTCTTATGACCAAATGTTCACCAGTGATGGATACGCATGTAATGGGAAAATTGTTCGTTTTTTTTCACATTGTTATGATGGAAAAATACTTGAAGAGATATGGAAACATAATAAAAGAGAAAAATATATTCTGGCATATACTAATAAATACTATTGGTCAGATTATGCAGTTATTACACGTTTGTACGAGGAAACTTCTAGAATCATAGAAAAGTATGCAAAAAATATTGTAATTCCGTTTCATTTTGAATGGTTCTATATCAAAGAGAGCAATAGCTTTATATTTTGCGAAGGTGCTTGCAGATTTGGGGGTTCTAGAATTCCACAAATGATTACTGATTCTTTTGGAGTAGATGTTTTAGGAGAATATTGGGAGCATAAAATAAATAATATAAGCAAAGAAAATGTAGATATGGAAAAAGTTCTCCTGCGGCCTATAAGAATTTCAGGAACATATAATTCATTGATTACGAAAGGAACAAAAAAAGATGTATCAGAAATAGATGATAATTCTATAAGAGAATTTATTTCATACGTCAAACCGGGCATAAAATACGAGAATGCTAAAAACGTATCAGAACTATCGTTTCTTTGCCGATTTTGTGTAAACGATTGGGATGAATTTACCATTATAAAGAATAAAATATCGAATTATTCAGAAGCAACTATCGTAAGAGGTTAGGGAGAAGTTAGATGAGCAAAGATAATATAGTGATTTTATCTCCAGGAAGCAATACGTATTTTAAGGTAGAATCATGGACTAAACGGCTCCATGATAAAAATATTTATATCATTATTAACAAAAGACATGAAAATGATTATATCCATAATAAACCGTGCAATGTTCATATCTTTACGGTTGCCAAGTGGGATGAAAATGAAGTTTATAAAAGAATTCAGGAGATAAATAAAAGAGAATCCATAGACCTGATTTTTTCATATCTTGAAGAGGATGTAATACTTGCTGCTAAGATACGCGAAAGATTAAATATAGAGGGGCAATCACTTATATCTGCAAAATCATTTAGAGACAAAGTAATTATGAAGGATATAGTAAAAGCGGCCGGATACAGGGTACCAAAATATTTTAAAGTAATAGACTATGAAGATTTTGAACAATTTGCAAAAGAAAATAAATATAGAATTGTATTAAAACCTACTGATAAAGCAGGTGCAGAAGGGGTTTTCGTTATAAGGACAAAAGATGAGTACGAAAAAATAAGAGAACATCAAAATAATATAATAAAAAATGAATATATGTGTGAAGAATACATTCCTCATAATATTTATCACATAGACGGATTGGTTATCAATAATAAAGTAAAATATATTTTTGTTTGGGAATATCTAAAAAACTGTATAAATTTTAAAAATGAAAAACGAGGAAGTACAATCTCTAAAACTGTAATGGCGGGAACGGATACATATGACAAACTACAGAATTATGCCAGAAAAGTAATAGAGGAATTTGATACACCAGATAATTATTTATTTCATCTTGAAGTATTTTATGATGGAAAAGAAATAGTTTTTTGTGAAATTGCTTCTCGGATGGGAGGAGGGAGAATAATACAGTGCATAGAGAATGAATTTGGATTTAATCCAATAGAAGAGTTGCTAGTAGCGGAATGTGATCCAAATAGAATCATAATTAAAGATAATTTAATGTTTACTGATGAGTATGCTTTTATCTTATGTGGCGTGGAGGAAGGAAGGGTAAAAACTATTCCAAGTAAGCTGCCATTTGATGAGGTATTTGATTACTATACTTTTGCTACAGAAAATAAAGAATATAGAGCACCAGAAACGGTGGCACAGAATGTAGCGGCTATATGTGTTAAGTCATATAAAGGAAAAGAACTAAGAAACAAAGTTATAGAAATAGATAATTGGTACAAAGAACATTGTACATTTGAAAAAGGTAAAAATTATGAGTGAATTAATAAATAGAAATATTGAAGAAACAAACACTGAAGTTTGGCATTATAGTGGTTTAGTTTCGCCTTTTAACCAATCAAAGATTTTAGTACATTCTGATAAATTAAAGGAGCTAAAGCACAAACATATAGTTACTCCTATATGTTGCGAAATCGATTTGGCAGATGGATTTTGTAACAACAAGTGTGTGCATTGTTTTTTTGGAACAAATGAGAAACAAAATCCTGTTTTCATGAATGTTGATAGGCTAAAGAGGCTTTTAATTGAACTTAAGGTATTGGGAGTAAAGTCAATTGAATTCTCAGGTGGGGGAGAACCTACAACACATGATGATATTAGAGAGATTGTTAAATATGCGTATGAATTAGGGTTTGATATAGGAATTGTAACAAATGGATTGCTTTTGAATAGATTGAGTGGAATGTACCATATGTTTAAATTTATAAGAGTAAGTGTTGATGCGGCAACCCCAGAATTATATAAAAAAATACATGGTGTGGATTGTTTTGATAAGGTCATTAATAATATTAGGATGGTTGTTGAAAGTGGAAATAACAAAAACATAGGCATAGGATATCTAGTTACGGGTGAAAATAACGAGGATATTGTTCTTGCAGCTAAATATTTTGGTGAATTAGGATGCCGATTTGTACAATATAGACCGGCATCTGTTCTATACGATGTAGATAAAGATATATGGAAAGATAGTCATGATAAAGTCTTAGAGGCAGAAAAATATGCAAGTGACAACTTTCAGGTTTTTGATGCAGGAATTAAGTGGATGCATATTGAGGGAAAACGATATTATAAAAAATGCACTACAAGCTGTTTAGTTGCGGTAATAAAGGCAAATGGTGATGTTCCAATGTGTGTTCTTAAAAGAAACGACAGGGAAACAATATTGGGAAATATATATGAAAGTAATTTCGAAAATATATTCTTTTCTGATTTACACTCGAATTTAATAAAATCAAATAATCTCAATAATTGCAGGAAACCTTGTAAACATGATTCTTACAATATAATGCAAGAAGCAATTGATTATGACTACATTCACTTAAATTTTGTATAGGAAGAATATGAGAGTAAGAGATATTTTTAGAGAGTACTACGGAAAAGAGTACAAAGAGATCGAAGAAAAAAGTCTTATTGGTAGTGAAAATGGTAATACCAATTACGTTATATCAAGCTTTGATAACATTGTTTCAAAAATATATAGCGATGAAGAAAGATTTAAATATTACACAATTCAAAGAACATTTAGAACAAAACCTTCGCATGAACCTCTCTGGGGAAAAGATAGCTTTCTATTACCTTTCAACATAATGATGAGTACTTTTTGTGACTGTACAACAATTAGAGAAGAAATATTAAAGGCTATATTTTTTTTGAGAAAGTTGAATATAAATCCTGCAGATTTAGTTTATGTATGTACACAAAATGACAAAGAAATTGTTGACGAATTGAAGAAGGAAAAAGAAGGTATAAAAAGCTCAATATGTGTAAATGAGAGAGCCTTAGCTTGGAAAGCAATAGTAAATGGAAATCCTTTAGAGGGGCATTACCTAAAAATTTACAAAAGGCACTACACCGGTTTTGTACTAGTTGTTGATTGTACAATAATCAATCTAGTGAATAGACAGATTGTTGATATTTCATATTCAGAGTTGGTACTGGAAACATTGAATAGTGGAAAAAACACAATATATGAATGTAGGTTGTTAGATGAACTGATTTTAAAAAATAATTATTTAAAGATAGGTGATAGGTATAAATTCTGTGCAATGTTTATTTCAATAATGGCAGTATTAATTGATGGAGGAATTCCCTCGGCGTCAAAATTAGGTAGTCCTATTCGTAAATTAATAAAAAATGTTTATTACGAAATATATGGAGATATAAATTTGATAATAAATAATATTGATATTGCTATAAAAGCTTTAGAAAATTATGAAATATCAACAAGAAATAATAAGGAATTATATATTGACATTTGGAAGAGAGAATTTGTACGAATAGAAAATATTAATAGACAAGGTAATGAAAAATTGGTTGAGTGTTTCAAGAAACTGTGGAAATACAAAAACTGCGTGTATGATAGTCTAAAGTTTTTAGAAGATACATATGGTATAGATCATCGTTATTCTTTAGAAGTATATACAAGAAATTTTGAAAAGGAAAAAGAAATAACTATGATGCAATTTGAAGGAAAACATCCAACATGTGCAATCCCATTAGATATAAGTGAGAAGGATGATTCTTTAGAATTTTTGAGCGAATTATTTGCGGAAAGGCTTTAAAATGTATGCAGATATTGATGTTGCAAAAGAAATATTAGAAGAAGCATATCTTCATAACCCGGGTTTATGGAGAGAACATAGTTATAGTGTTGCGTACGCGGCAAAGAAAATTGCAAGTAAAACAGCTATTATTGACGAATCGAAAGCATATTCATTAGGTTTATTGCATGATATAGGCCGAATAAAAGGTATATATCAGTTAAAGCATGTTATAGACGGATATAATTATATGATGGAAATGAATTTTGATGAAAATGCCAAAATATGTATGACACATTCATTTCCAATAAAAATTGTAGATGCGTATAGTGGAAAAAATGATTGCTCTAAATCTGAAACAGAAAAAATACAATTGTTTTTGAGTAATAATGAATATGATAATTATGATTATTTAATACAACTATGCGATGCAATTGCGATGCCATCTGGAATATGTTATTTAGAAAAAAGATTAATTGATGTAGCCATTAGAAATGGAGTTAACAATTACTCAGTTGCAAAATGGAAGTCTTTTATACAAATAAAAAATTATTTTGATGACTTGCTTAATGATGATATATATAAGTTGTTTAATATACTATGAAAGAAAAAATAACCGGTAGGAATGAAAAATATTTATTAATAAGCAAACTAACAACATATATAGGGAATATAGTATTCGATTATGCAAATAATACTCTAATTGTAAATGTGTATTATTTATATCCAATGGTACTTGCGATATATCAGAGTTCTGAAAATATAATAGCAATTATATTTAATCTGATGGGGGGAAGAGCTGCTGATATAGGGAATAAGAAAAAAATATTGATAATAACAGATACCTTAGCATCTATCGTATGTATTATTGTAAGTATTTTTATAAATGCTAGTTGGGTAGGTTTATTATTAATAGTGGCCAATGTGTTTTTAGCTATATTAAAGAGTTACAATTCGCCAGTATATAAAGCTATTGTAAGTGAAATTACAATTAAAAATCGCCTGAGTAAATATAATTCTTTATTGAATATAGGAACTTCAATATTTAATGTGACAGGACCGATTATTGGCGTTGCATTGGTCAATGTAGTAGGAATAAAAGGGGCTTTATTATTTGATGCTGCTACTTTTGCAGTATCTGCCATATTTGAAGCTAGAATAGAAACTGTAAAAAAATATAATGTGAAAAAAAGCACTAAAAAACTATCTTGGATAAATGACATAATAAACGGAATACACTATTTGACTGCAAAAGGAGAAGTGCTGGAAATTGTAATAATATCTTCAATAGCAAATTTTTTTCATGCTGGTTATAATTTACTATTACCATATACTAATTATATTTATAGCGAATTTATAGATAATTGTTACAGTAAAATACTTGTATCTCAGGCATTGGGCGGTTTATTGGGTTCGATATTATGTCTAAAGTTTGGAGAATTATTTAAAAGTAGAATGATGAAGTATATTTTGACACTATCGGGCGTTATATTATTATTTACAATCGATTATCCGAAAAGTTTACAGTGGATATTATTAGTACCATTTGTTTTGTTTTCATTGTTGTCATCGATTTTTAATATATTATTCATTTCATATGTGCAAGAAAATACAGATAATAGTTATCAGGGGAGGGTGTTTAGTTTGATATATACGATGGCAATCTTATTTGTTCCTCTGGGAAGTTGTTTTTTTTCTAAAGTATTAAACTTCACTAATAATAATGGATTTAGAATAATTGGAATTGGAATTATGGCAATTTCATTGCCTTTATATTTAAAAAATTATATATGTAAGAAGGAATAAGTAAGCCTGTTAAACTATCTTTAATTGATAAGTTTAACAGGCTCGTTTTAGGTCTATTTAGTATTCGCCGTTTTTGTACTTTGTGATGAGCTTTTCGATACGTCCGTATGGGTTGAGGAGCTCTGAGATTGAGCACTCGTGGTTGAGAGTATCGATGATGTATGCGATGTACTTTGACATGTCGCATTTGATGAAGTAGTCACGTGCTGTGATTTCTTCAGGAAGGTATGTGAGGTTTGTTGTAACCACCTTGTAGATTACGCCATCCTCAACGGCCTTGTCGAACTTCGCCATACCGTTTGTGAAGAGTCCGAATGTAGCTACTACGAAGATGCGGCTTGCGTTGCGCTTCTTGAGCTCTGTAGCTACGTCTATCATTGACTCGCCAGAAGAAATCATATCATCTACGATGATAACGTCCTTGCCAGCTACGTCGTTTCCAAGGAATTCATGAGCTACGATAGGATTACGTCCGTCTACGATGCGGCTGTAATCACGACGCTTGTAAAACATACCAACATTAACACCAAGAACTGAAGCCATGTATACGGCACGCTTTGTACCACCTTCATCTGGAGAGATGATCATAAGGTGATCGTTGTCGAGCTTTAAGTCCTTGCAGTTCTTAAGGATGCCCTTAAGGAACTGGTATGTAGGAGAAACTGTCTCAAAGCTGTGAAGTGGAATAGCATTCTGTACACGTGGGTCGTGAGCATCAAATGTGATGATGTTGTCTACGCCCATGTTTACAAGTTCCTGAAGTGCCATAGCACAGTCAAGAGATTCACGAGCACTTCTGCGGTGCTGTCTGCCTTCATAAAGGAATGGGATGATAACTGTGATGCGCTTAGCCTTTCCCATTGCTGCTGCGATGATACGCTTTAAGTCACAGAAGATGTCGTCTGGACTCATGTGGTTCTCGTGACCACAAACGGTGTATGTAAGGCTGTAGTTTGTAACATCTACGAGGATGTATAAATCAAGTCCTCTAACTGATTGGTTGATGATACCCTTTGCTTCGCCTGAACCGAAACGTGGGCAATCAGCCTTTACGATGTAAGAATCGCTGCGGTAACCTGCGAGAGTAATGATTGACTGATCACTCTTGCGCTCCTGTCTCCACTGAAGAAGATAGTCGTTAACGCGTTCTGCGATGGCTGTACAGCTCTTGTGAGGAATAATTCCTAGCTCTGCCATAGGTGGTGTGTTTTCCAACACGATTTCATTGTTTGGCATGTTTTGCTCCTTGCTAATATTAAATTAATTATTTTGATATTACTTTTTTGATGCGAATATCATTTCCAATGAGCTTGATAGTCTCATAGTTAGAGAATACTCGCGAAGTAATACGTTCGCTGTAGGTGTCTCTTAAATCTTCAAGAGAAAAATTAGTTGAAATTATAGTTGATTTACTACGAAGTAATCTTTCATTTAAGCATTGAAATAGGCGTGCTGTAGTGAAAGAATTCTGAAACTCTGTGCCTAAATCATCGATGATTAATAAGTCACAATCGAATATTTGATCATGAAGATCCGCTACGTTTGCGTTCTTCTTAAAAGTCTGTTCTTCGAAAACTCTGAAAAGCTCTGATGCTGTGAAGTAAATAACAGATATGCCTTCGTCTAAAAGAGCTTTTGCGATACAGTTGGAAAGAAAGGTTTTTCCACACCCTGTCTGTCCAAGCAACAAGAGATTACCACCTTTTTCCCTAAAATTCTGCACAAAGTTTTTCGCTCTTTCTAGCGCTATTTTAGCATTTGAACGAGCATCTATATCAGAATTATCCTCATAATAATCCTCATCGTATACATTTAAATCAAATGAATTGAAGTTTTCCTTGGCAAGAATGTTGCTGATATTAGACTGTCTGTAGACAATGTTAATAGCTGCCTGCTTGAAGCAATGACAGCGTTTTCCATTGATATAGCCAGTGTCTTTGCAATCAGGACAATCGTATGGTGGCTCAAGATAATCCACAGGGAAACCTGCAGATTTAATAAGCTGCATACGACGTTCCTTTAGCTGAGAAAGCTTGCGCTTTGAGTCAGCGGAAGCTTCAGAAATACTTTTACCTTCAAAGATAGCAGTGATAGAAGATACTGAAACCTTTGATACTTCGTCATCTAGCTCTGAAAGGGCTGGAACAGCAGAGTATAACTCTTTTGTGCGGTAAGAAACAATCTGGTTGTTACGTGACTGCTTGTGACTGTATTCGCGCATAAGTGCGTCATACTGCTCATTAGATAATGCCATAAATTAACCTCCCTTTAGTGCCCAAGAAGCTTCTTTTCAAGTGCTTCAAAATCATAATCTCTCTGTGAGAAATTATGGAACTTGTTGTTGGCCTTTGCGCGGGCCGCTGTGGCGTTGTTTGCCTGAGCTGCTTTTGCACGGTTAGCAGAAGAAAGCTTGGCAACAGATGCCTTTGTAAATTCCGAATCAAGCTTGGCAATGTCATCAAGAGACTTTACTCCTGAATTGTGCCAGCTGGTAATGATTGTATCTGCATATTTAAAGCTTGGTTTGTTAGTCTGGGTGATGGTGCGTTCGCAAGCTTCTGTGATGATATCAAGTGAGAAGTTGTAAACGTTAACCCATTTGTCGATGTAGTTTAACTCTGAATCAACTAAATCGCGATTTCCGATGCCAAGTGCACGCTTGATTGTGTAAGCTGCGTTTGTATGTGCACTGCTAGATTTAATTGCTTCAGCCACTGTAGTGATTCCATCGTCGGCCCAGTTACGAGCAACAGTGTCCATGTAGTGGATGCTGCTGTGACCTTCGTCGATGCTGGTCTCAATAAGATACTGAATCAAATCAACAGACATGTGGAGACTGTCGTACCAGAATAATAATGTGTTCATATCTGTTACAGAAAGTGGTCTCTTGAAGTAAGTCTGTGTAGCGAAAATAAGATCGCTAACCTCATCGTTCTCCTTGAAAGCATCAAGCTGATCTGAGCTGTAGCTTGGTCTGAATGGTACAGTGTTGTTAATAGCCTTATCTGAAACTGCAGGTGCGCCTGTGGCAGCAGCGACAGAAGCTGGAGCCGCAGTGGTAGGTGCAGTGTAGTTTACTGATGTGAATGAGTGCATATCATTCACATCCACTAGACAGATTCCTGAAAGCTCATTATCTGCAGAGTACTCAAGACGAAGCAAGCCTACTTTCTCCCAATAAGTAAATGCACGCATTACATCTTTTTCTGTGTGGTCTAAGCAGTCCGCCAACTGCGAGATGGAAAAATCAAAATCCTCTCGATTAAGACAACGAAGCAGATAAAGGTAAATCTTTACGTACTCTCCATTGGCATCTTTCATGTAATCGTCAATAAAAGTATTAGAAATGCAAGTAAAACCAGTGTTAGTGCTGGTATGTAGCATGATGTCAGCCATATTCAAATCCTCTCCCTCTTAATGAACCGAATTATATCAAAGTAATTCTGAAAAGAAAAGAGGCGAGACCCCGCAAACCCTTGTAAATAAAGGGTTTGTGGCTTCTGTGGATAATGTGGATAACTATTATGACCCATTGAAAATAGGGCATAAAAAAATCCACATTTTCGAGGGGGATAAATCCGTTCAAAAATGTGGATAATGTGGATAACTATTTCTGAAGTAGATGTTCGCCTACTAAATACACATTTCCTGCGCCCATAGTTATCAACAAGTCGTTGTTTACAATATTTTTTTCTAAAAATTTTTCACATTGGTCAAAAGAACCCAAATAATGAACTTCGGTTCCTAGCTTTTCGATTCTATCTGCAATGTCCTTTGAGCTTACACCGTAGATGTCTGGTTCTCTAGCTGCGTAGATGTCTGCAAGAACTACAACATCTGCTGCTGAAAGAGCCTTAGCAAAATCGTCAAGGAAGCTAAGTGTACGAGTGTATGTGTGTGGCTGGAAGCAAACAACCACTCTGTTGTGTGGGTAGTTTGCAGCAGCTGCAAGGCTGGCAGCGATTTCTGTTGGGTGATGAGCGTAGTCATCGATTACAGTTGCGCCATTGAAATGTCCCTTAAGCTCGAAACGTCTGTGAGCACCACCGAACTTTGCAAGTCCTGCCTTGATATGGTCAAATGAAATGCCCATCTCAGTAGCAAGTGCGATAGCAGCAAGTGAATTGCTGATGTTGTGGTCGCCAGGAACGTTTAATGAAACTCTTTCCATAGCCTTTCCGTTGAATATAGGAGTAAAGCTAGCAAAGCCCTTTTCATTATATGTAATGTCTGTAGGATAAATATCAGCGCCTTCCTTAAGAGAATAGGTGATAACCTGACACTTTAATCCCTCAGTGAAATACTCAACGTCATCAATCTCATTATTAATAATAAGAATACCGTCGTCTGATGTGTTGCCGGCAAACTTCTTAAATGAAGCCCGATAGTTCTCAAGATTCTTGAAGAAATCAAGGTGATCTGCTTCTACATTAAGAATAATGTTGTATTTAGGGAAGAATGAATGGTAGCTGTTTGTGTACTCACAAGCTTCTGTAATAAATACATCGCTGTCGCCAACATGAACATTGCTTCCAATAGCATCCAAGATACCGCCTACAGAAATAGTAGGGTCGTCTGCAGTCTCAAGGAGAATCTGGCTAACCATTGATGTGGTTGTTGTCTTGCCGTGAGTTCCTGCAACGGCAATTGAACGAGTGTAGTTCTCCATAATCTCACCGAGGAGCTCAGCTCTTGTAAGCATTGGCTTGCCAGAAGCTTTTGCAGCAGCGAACTCAGGGTTATCCTCACGGATTGCAGCAGTATAAACAATAAGGTCGATATCTGAAGTGATATTTTCAGCTGCCTGTGGATAACTAACCTTTGCTCCAAGTGATGCTAAATGAGCTGTGAGATCACTTTCTTCTCTATCAGAACCAGAGATAGTAAAGCCAGCGCCAAGCAATATCTCAGCAAGGCCGCTCATGCTTATTCCACCGATTCCAATAAAGTGAACGTGTATCTTGTTATTAAAATCAATTTTGTACATGAAAAATTTCCTTCTTTATATATTATTATACCCTCAATAATTTAAACCTAAAAACCTTGAGTTTCAAGGTACATTATATGAATTAGTAAAATTTACGGGGAATTGTCTAACTATTAACGATGTTATAGTAAAAAATTATGAATATTATTGCACCAAAATATTCACTTTGTTATACTAAATGTACAAGATTGTGAATTTAATTACAATTCACAACGGGGAGTGCGTTATGCACATCCTTAACTGACACCATGAGAAAGGCAGATGATAGGATGATTAGAAAAGAAATGATTGCCATGCTTCTCGCTGGCGGGCAGGGAAGCAGACTGGGGGTTCTAACTTCAGATGTAGCAAAGCCAGCAGTTTCTTTCGGAGGTAAATATCGAATAATCGATTTCCCTCTGTCAAATTGTATCAATTCGGGAATTGATACCGTTGGCGTACTTACTCAGTACCAGCCATTAGTCCTTAACTCACACATAGGAATTGGTATTCCTTGGGACTTGGACAGGAATAATGGTGGTGTGACCGTTCTTCCTCCTTATGAGAAGAGCGACACAAGTGAGTGGTATTCAGGCACAGCCAACGCCATTTTCCAAAACCTTAAGTACATGGAGAACTATAATCCAGAGTATGTATTGATTCTCTCAGGAGATCATATCTACAAGATGGATTATGAAGCCATGTTAGATTTTCATAAGGCAAAAGGTGCTGATGTTACAATCGCAGTAATTCCAGTACCAATCGAAGAAGCATCTCGATTTGGAGTTGTTATTGCTGATGATGAAAAACGTATCAGCGAATTCGAAGAAAAGCCAGAGCATCCAAGAAGCAACCTTGCTTCAATGGGTATCTATATATTTAGTTGGAAGGCATTAAAGGAATCACTCCTTGCTCTCAAGAATCAGAGCAATTGCGATTTTGGTAAACACGTTTTACCATACCTCCACGAAAAGGGAGCTCCAATGTATGCCTACGAGTTCAACAGCTATTGGAAGGATGTAGGAACACTTGGATCATATTGGGAAGCCAATATGGAGCTTATTGATTTAATTCCAGAGTTTAACTTATATGAAGAGTTCTGGAAGATTTACACTAATCAAAATATCATTGAGCCACAGTTTGTTGCATCTACTGCAGTAGTTGAAAAAGCAATAATTGGAGCAGGTGCTCAGATTTATGGAGAGGTGTACAACTCAGTTCTAGGCGCAGGTGTAGTAATTGATGAAGGCGCGGTGGTTCGCGATTCAATTATTATGGAAGGCGCAGTTATTGGAAAGAACTGTGTAGTAGATAAATCGATTATCGCCGAGAATACAGTCATAGGCGAAGGAACAAAAATCGGACAGGGAGCCGAGGCTGAGAGCAAGCTTAACGCCAGCATCTATTCATTTGGATTGGCAGTTATCGGGGAGAACTCAGTTGTTCCAGCAAACGTTACTATAGGTAAAAATACAGCTATCAAGGGCGAGACTAGCGAAGCAGATTATCCTGACGGACAGTTGGCTAGTGGCGGCTATATTATCAAGGCAGGTGATCGAGTATGAAAGCATTAGGTATTATTCTAGCAGGTGGAAACAGCAGTAGAATGCATGAGCTTACTGAGAAGCGCGCTATCGCAGCGATGCCAGTAGGTGGAAGCTATAGATGTATTGATTTTGTCCTTTCAAACATGACAAACTCACACATCCAGACAGTTGCTGTGCTGTCGCAGTACAACGCACGTTCATTGAACGAGCATCTTAATTCAGCAAAGTGGTGGAACTTTGGTAGAAAGCAGGGAGGTCTCTTCCTATTTACACCAACAGTTACAACAAACAATAGTTGGTGGTACAGAGGTACAGCCGATGCCATTTGGCAAAATATTGATTTCTTAAAGAAAAGACATGAGCCATATGTTATCATTGCAAGTGGTGATTGTGTTTACAAGCTTGATTTCAATAAGGTACTTGATTACCACATTAAGAAACAGGCAGACATCACAGTAGTGTGCGCAAAGTTGCCAGAGGGTGACGACATCAACCGCTACGGTGTTGTAGAGATGGATAGAGACGGCAGAATTACAGAGTTCGAAGAGAAGCCAATGGTTGCTACTTCTGATATTGTTTCAGCTGGTGTCTATGTCATCAGAAGAAGAGCTCTCATCGATTTGCTTGAGGAGTGCAATAGAGAGGGCAGGTACAATTTTGTAACAGATATTCTCATTAGATACAAAAACATGAAGAGAATCTACGGCTACAGAATGGAAGGTTATTGGGCAAATCTTGCAGACGTAGATAGCTACTTCAAAGCAAACATGGATTTCCTTAGAAAGGATGTTAGAGATAACTTCTTCCATACTGAACCAGGAGTTTTCTCAAAGACACACGACCTACCACCTGCTAAATACAACACAGGTTCAAAGGTTACGAATTCATTGGTTGCAGGAGGATGTATCATTAACAGTACGGTTGAGAATTCTGTACTATTTAAAAAGGCCTTTGTTGGCAACAATTCGGTTGTTAAGAATTGTGTCATTTTAAATGGAGCATACATAGGGGACAACGTGCACGTAGAGAATTGCATTGTTGAAAGCCATGAGACATTGCTCAGCGGATCCACATATATTGGGGAAAACGGAGTCCGCATAGTTACCGGAAACAAAAACAGATACGATATGCCAGTTGGGGAGGTATAACAATGCAAATCACAGACATTAGAATCCGTAAAATCGAAAAAGAAGGTAAGATGAAGGCAGTTGTTTCAGTAACAATTGACGAAGAGTTTGTTATTCACGACATCAAGATTATTGAAGGAGATAAAGGACTTTTCATCGCTATGCCATCTAGACGTGGTTCAGAAGGCGGCTACAAGGATATTGCTCATCCTATTCGCTCAACAACAAGAGAGCAGATGCAGACAATGATCCTTAATAAGTATAAGGAAGAGTTCCCAGAGTAAGATTTATGTTTTTAATTGTTGGTCTAGGCAATCCTGAAAGGAAATATGAAGGAACAAGGCATAATGTTGGATTTGAAGCCATCGACGCCATCTCGAAAAAGTTTGGGATAGAAGTCTCTCACAAGGAGCACAAAGGCATTGTAGGAAAGGGCGTTATAAATGGCCACAAGGTTATGCTGGTAAAGCCTCAGACGTATATGAACCTTAGCGGAGAATGCGTTCGCGAGATGTGTGATTATTATGAAGTGGACCCAGAAACAGAGCTTTTGGTTATCTCTGATGATGTATCACTTTCTACAGGCAACATCAGAGTTAGAAAAAAGGGAAGTGCTGGTGGTCACAATGGACTAAAAAATATAATTGCACATACCGGTTCGAATGTTTTCCCTCGAATTCGTGTGGGAGTTGGAGAGTGTGAAAATGGTGACATGGTTAGCCATGTGCTCGGTCACTATGACGCTGAGGACAGAGAGCGTGTTGACGCCTCTATGGACAAGGTGATTGGAGCGTTAGAGTTGTTTTTAGAAGATAATTTGGATGGAGCCATGAACCAATTCAATGTCAAAGAAAAAGTTGAATAGCTGTTATAGCCTGCAGAAAGCTGCAGGCTATTTGGTTATTTACAATAACATTTTGTTATTTTATACTTTTATTTGTAATGAAATGGATTAGCTAAAAAGGGAGAACTATGTACGATTCAAAAATTCTTATTAAAGCAGATTTTTTAGGTAAGTTAGACATCACATGTAATGATGTACCTATTGTACTAGAACGTAATAACACAACTAAGGTAAATCAGCTTTTCCAGATGCTGGTTTATTACACAAACGGTATTGCTAGAGATCAGGTTATTTACAATCTTTTCCATAATGAAGAGATTGCTGATGAATCTAATAGCCTTAGAGCTATTGTATTTAGATTAAGAAAATCCCTGGCTGCCCTTGATATTCCAGATGAAGACTATGTTTACATCAAGCGTGGAACATATTCTATCAATCCATTTGTGACTATCGAGTGCGACGCAGTCAAATTCGAAGAGCTTGCAAAGAATGCCCTGGGTGCAGAGGATGCCAAGGAACAGCAGAAGCTTCTGGAGGAGGCTTGTGCTCTTTATAATGGAGATTTCCTTGCTACACTTAGTGGCTACGAGTGGGTTGTAACTACTCAGGTAAGGCTTAAAAAGCTTTTTGACCGTTGCTTAAAGCAGCTTTTAGAAATATACGAATTACAAAAAGAATACAAGAAAATGTATGAGCTTAGCCACAAGGCTAACGATATCTATCCATACGATGGATGGCAGACATACGAAATGCGTGCCCTCATCGAGGTTGGTAACACAAAGGATGCATTAAAATTATACGAGGATACTGAGACTCTCATGTTTGAGGAGCTTGGTGTTTCTGTTGCATCAGCTATGAACGACCAGCTTGATAGACTAGGCGCACAGATTAAGAACAATACAGATATGATTAGCGAGGTAAAGAGAAACCTCGATACATCAAAGGAAGAAATACAGGGTGCATTCAACTGCACATATCCTACTTTCGTTGAGACATACAGATATATTAAGCGTGTCATTAGACGTTCAGGTCAGGCAGCATGGCTTATGCTTTGCACCATCACAGATGGCAAGGGCTTTGGTCTTAACGATTCCGACAGATTAGAAAATCTTGCTGAGGAGCTTTCAGAAGCAATCCGTACATCAGCAAGAGGTGGCGATATGTACGCCAGATATAGTAACAATCAGTTTGTAGTTTTACTTTTAGATATCACTCAGGAGGACTGCGTTTTGGTTCAGGCCAGAATCAACGAAAACCTTAGCAAGGAATCTAGAAAGCGCTACATCCAGTATCATCTTGCACCAGTTAATCTTGCAAGTGCTGGAACAGATGCAGATACAGCAGAGCTTCAGGATATGGTTAAAGGGGAATAGCTATGAACATCTCTGACAGAATGAAACGAATGCACAATTGTGTTGGTATCACTATAGAAAATAAAGAAAGCTTTAGTGGCAAGCTATACAACTGCTACGATAAAACGCCAATCAGCTATACCGATGTTGATGATTTCTTTAATATCATGAATAGCTTTTTGGATACGGTTGAGTTCCCAGCACAAAAATTTAGATATAGAGCTTTCAAAAAGACATATCCTACTCTTAAGATTGTAGATATAGATCCAAAAGAAAAGCTTTTTGAAACAACGGATTTACTTCCTTTGATAGGAAAAGACAGCTTCATCCTTATGGTGACAGGCAGAGACCATGCTTCATGGCAGGGCAAAATCTACAGCGTTACACAGGATGAAGAATATGATTTCAACAGTGAAGTGGAGTTAATTAGAATTTTAAATAAATAAGGAACAGTGGAGGAAGCAAGTGAAGAAATACAAATATTTGCTTTCACTGATTGTTCTTACTCTTAGCTTTATAGCTTGTGGAGACCAACAGCCAGCTTTTACTTCCGATTCATCTACCACAGAAAGCTCATCTGGAGCGGTGGCAAAGGAATCAAAGGGCTCTAGGGACAACACCATTCGGGTGCTTACACCAGAAGCCAGTGGCGTGGAGGTTTATTCCAATGCGGATGCATCCATAGATGCGAGCAACGCCTCCGAAGGCTATGTTATGGTGAAATACACAGGCTCAGCGGCTAAGGTTAGAATGCTAATAGAAACGCCAGCAGGAAACACTTACAACTATCTGATGGATTTGGATGGCAATTACGATGTCTATCCTTTATCCGAAGGCAGTGGCACCTATAAAATCGGTGTCTATGAAAACTTGCATGATGATCAGTATGCGGCGGCATTTACTCAGTCAGTGAGCGTAACACTAAAAGATGAATATAGTATGTTCCTGTATCCAAATGCTTACGTGGATTTCAATGCAAATTCCAAGGCGGTGAAAAAGGGCCAGGAGCTGGCGGCCAGTGCCAATAATGATATTGAGGTGGTTCAGAACGTTTACCATTACATCACCAAAAATGTTAAGTACGACTATGACAAGGCCGAGACAGTTCAGTCAGGATACATTCCAAATGTAGACAGTACATTGGCTACCAACACGGGAATCTGTTTTGACTATGCATCCCTTATGGGGGCGATGCTTAGGTCCCAGGGTATTCCAACACGGCTTGAAATCGGATACGCCGGCACGGAATATCACGCCTGGATATCCGTATATACGAAGGAGACAGGCTGGATTGATAAAATCATTCAGTTTGATGGAACAGATTGGACACTTATGGACCCAACATTAGGTTCATATGCAAGCAACAGTCAAGTAAAGAAAACTTTAGATGACACTACTTACTATCAACTAAAGTATAAATATTAAAGGTGTAACTATGAGCGAAAAGATTAGAAAACAACTTACTCCCGAGGAACTATATGCATTCTCAGATGAAATGGGAATGATGATTTCCAGTGGTGTTTCAGCAATACAGGGAATCACAATGATGCTTGATGAGTCCCAGGGTGGTGAAGAAAAAGAGCTCCTTACAGAGATGGAGCAGGTAGTTGGAGAGACAGGTTCACTTTCAAAGGCAATCGAAAGTGTTGGGGTTTTCCCAGACTATTTCGTAGAAATGGCAAAGATGGGCGAGTCTACAGGTAAGATGGATTCTGTTCTCGTCAACCTGGCAGCACACTATTCAAGAGAGATGGCAATTTCAAATGCAATCAGAAGTGCAGTTACATACCCACTTATGATGGTTTGTATGATGCTTGTTATCATCATCGTCCTTGTAACAGAAATTATGCCAGTATTCAACAGAGTATTTAAGCAGCTTGGTGGCACAATGGACGGCCTTTCAGCTGGTTTCCTTGCTGTTGGAACATTTATGAAGTCAAATGGTGTGATTCTTTTATTGATTCTTCTTGCTATCATTATTTATGTAATTGTTCTCAATAAAACAGAGTGGGGCAAGAATCATCGTAACGACATCCTTTACAAGAGTCGCCGTTTCAAATCAATCCATTCTAAAATTGCAACAAGCCGTTTCGCATCAGCAATGGCGATGACACTTTCAAGTGGTATGGATGTTATGCAGGCACTTGATGTCAGCGGTAATATTGTGGAAGCTCCTGATTTCGAGGACAAGGTTGAAAAGTGCAAGGATTCTTTTGCAGAGACTATGGATATCGGAAAGGCATTTTCAATGTCAGGCATTTTCGGTGGTCTCTACGGACGTATGGCAATCCTTGGTGCTAAAACTGGTAATATGGAAAACGTTCTTGAAAAGGTTGCAACAACCTATCAGGAAGAAGCAGATGAAGAGATTAACGATTTAATTGCAGTAGTGGAGCCAACACTTGTAATTGTTCTTTCAGTTATTGTAGGAATTATTTTACTTTCAGTTATGCTACCACTTTTGAACATTATGTCGGGGATGATTTAACATGGCAAAGACAAGATTTGGAAGCCTAGACGGCATTCATCAAATCAAACAGAAGAACGTGGCCGGCAGCACTATGATTTCTGCAGGGTTGTTTCTTCTCATATTTATCCTGTTTTTGTTTGCAGTATCAAAGGCATCAGCAGGCTCAGTTACCGAACAGCGCCAGAGTTTAAGTGATGCTATCGACAGGGCAATCATCCAGTGTTATGTCACTGAAGGCAGATACCCGGAAAGCTTTGAATACTTACAGGAAAACTACGGAATCATCTACGATGATGACCGTTTTAGAGTTGATTATGTTATCTATGGTTCAAATATGCGACCAGAGGTTACGATTATAAATCTGGAGGATTAACGTTGAAACAGGGACGACTTAGAAAACATAATATAGACATCATGTTTCTAATGGTCTTATTTTTGATATTCACCTTTTCTGCGGTGAGTGTTCTTTTGATGGCTGTAAATTCCTACAGATCAGTAGTTTTAGCCAATGAAGCCAACTCAAGTGCACGTACAGCAATTGCATATATTCGCGAAGAGGTAAGACAGCACGATGCTGAGGGCGCAGTTTCCCTTGATACATTTGACGGTGTTGATTGCATCAAAATGTCTGAGGGCAGCGGCTTCAATCTTTACATCTACGAGTACGATGGATATTTGATGGAGCTGGAGGCTAAGGATACTGCCGGTGCCACAGCAGATTTTGGAAATAAAATCATGGAAGTAAATAGCATCAGCTTTAGTCAGGGAGAAAATGACACTATCAATGTTCAGCTTGAGGATTCCCTTGGGGCAAAGCATGATGTTGTAATAGGCGTCAAGTCAAAGGAGGGCCAGTCTAATGAAGAATAGAAACAACGGCTCCCGAATTTTTATGACTGAGCTTATGTTTGCAATTTTCTTTTTTATTCTTATATCAGCCGTTTGTATTCAGTGCTTTGCTGGAAGCTTTGCAAAAAGTGGTGAGGCAAAAGAAATCACTGAGGCAGTAAATCTTGCAAGTAATGCAGCAGAGGATTATCTCTGCAATGACAACTATACTGGATTTACTAATTACTACGACGACAACTGGAATTTAGTGGACGATTCAGAAGCGACATACAAGGTCACAAGCCTCGTTATTGAGCCAGAATCAGAGGGCATGTGCCAGACAATGCACGTGGTAGTTTCCACAATTTCAGATGAAGAAATATACAGCTTAGCAGTTGAAAAAGCTCTTAAATAGGAGTGACAATGGAGCATACAAAAAGAGAAAACAGGACAATAATAAATATAGGTACCTCGCTGATGGTTGTTATCCTGATTGGCATGGCATTTGCGGTAATTGCTGCCCTTGCCATCTCGTCCAGTCACAACAACTACAATCTCAGTATGAAGCTTCGTAATCATACTGATGAATACTACAGTGCATCCAACCAGGCATACGAGATAATTGCTGATTCAGATTGGGCAGATCAGGAATTTACAGTTGATATTAATGAAAATCAGGTGTTAAATGTAAAGGTTGAATCTAAAGAGATTACTTGTTGGCAGGTGCAAAATGTCTCTTCGTGGGAAGCAGACAGCACACAGCCAGTTATAACATTGGAGGATTGAGGGGGATAAAATGAGTACAAATATTGTAACTTACTTAACAGATGCAGTTAGAAAATACAAGGCTTCAGATGTATTTATTGTTACAGGCCGTGAGGTTTCATTCAGAGTAAACGACCTCGTGCTTACTCGCTCAGAATTGGAGCAGGGCTATACAGAAAAGGCTGAGCCAGATGACGGTCCAGTTATGCCAGCAAAAGCAGAGGATTTGGTTCGCCAGATTTATGAGCTTGCAGGTAGAGATATTACAAAATACATCGAAGGCGGCGATGACGATTTCTCATTTGCAATCAAGGATGTTTCTCGTTTCAGAGTAAATGCATTCATGCAAAGAGGTACATTTGCAGCAGTAGTTCGTGTCATCACATTCACACTGCCAGATTACAAAGAGTTACTCATTCCAGAATCTGTAATCAATCTTTCAAATGAGTCAAAGGGCTTGGTGCTTGTAACAGGTCCTGCAGGAAGTGGTAAGTCTACCACTTTGTCTTGTATTGTTGACAAGATTAATAAAAACTATAACAAGCATATTATTACCCTTGAGGACCCTGTGGAATACCTTCACAGACACGGCAAATCAATTGTGTCTCAAAGAGAAATCCACTTAGATACAGAGAACTATGTGACTGCACTTCGTGCCTCACTTAGACAGAGTCCAGATGTTATTTTGCTTGGAGAAATGCGTGATGCTGAAACCATTTCCGTTGCAATGACCGCGGCTGAGACAGGACATTTAATTCTGTCAACATTGCACACCATTGGAGCAGCAAACACAATCGATAGAATTATCGACGTATTCCCTTCTGAGCAGCAGCACCAAATAGCATTACAGCTTTCTATGGTTATAAAGGCAGTTGTATCTCAGCAGCTTGTTCCAGCTGTTGACGGTTCGCTTGTGCCTGCATTTGAAGTCATGACAGTGACTCCAGCCATCAGAAATATGATCAGAGAAAACAAGGTACCACAGATTGAAGGTGTCATCTATTCAAGTGACACAGACGAAATGGTATCAATGGATTCTAGCCTTTTCAAATTGGTGCGTGAAGGCAAAATCACAAAGGAGACAGCTATGGAATATGCTGTCAATGCAGAAATGCTAGGAAGAAGATTAGGAGTTTAGTTAGAAATGGAAAGTTTTAAACCTATGCTGTTTACTTGCATGAAGAAGTATAGCAAGGAGCAGTTCTTTAAAGACTTAGTATCTGGAATCATTGTGGCAATCATCGCATTGCCACTTTCTATTGCCCTGGCTTTGGCCTCAGGTGTTGGCCCAGAGCCAGGTTTATATACAGCAATTGTTGCTGGATTTTTGATTTCCTTCTTCGGAGGAAGTACAGTTCAGATCGCTGGACCTACAGCAGCCTTCGCTACAATCGTAGCAGGCATCATTGCAACTGATGGAATGGATGGACTCATCATTGCAACAATCATGGCAGGTATCATTCTTATTATCTTAGGTGTGGTAAAAGCCGGCGCACTTATCAAATTCATCCCATACACAATCACAACTGGTTTCACAGCCGGTATCGCAGTTACAATTTTAATTGGTCAGTTCAAGGATTTCTTTGGTGTAGATTTCCACGGTGAAAAGCCAATCGAAACAATCGACAAATTAAAAGTATTCTTTGGCAACATTGATTCACTTAACTGGCAGGCAACTTTAGTTGGCGTTGTTTGCCTAGCAGTGCTTATCATTTGGCCAAAGTTCTTCTCAAAGATTCCTGCATCAATCATTGCTGTGTTCGTCAGCATTGCAATGGTACAGGGACTTCACCTTAACGTAAATACGATAGGAACTCTTTATCCAGATTTGAAGGCAGGCTTGCCAACAATCTCAGTTCCACATTTCTCACTTGCAGTAGTTAGAAACGAAATGCCTAACGCATTTACGATAGCGATTCTTGCTGCAATCGAGTCACTTCTTTCTGCAGTAGTTGCAGACGGAATGGTAAACAGCAAGCACAGAAGTAACCAGGAGCTTATAGGCCAGGGTATCGGTAACATCGGATCAGTTCTTTTTGGTGGTATCCCTGCAACAGGCGCTATCGCCCGTACAGCAGCCAACATCAAAAACGGCGGTCGTACACCAGTAGCTGGTATGGTTCATTCCGTTACACTTCTTATCGTACTTGTTGTACTTATGCCATACGCAAAGTTCATTCCAATGCCATGTATCGCAGCAATCCTTTTCCAGGTTGCATACAACATGTGCCAGTGGAGACCTTTCGTAAGACTTGTAAAGTTTGCTCCAAAGTCAGATATCATCGTACTTGTACTTACATTTGTTCTCACAGTAGTATTCGACCTTGTAGTTGCTATTGAGTGGGGTATGATTGTTGCATGTATTCTCTTCATCAAGAGAATGAGCGAGGAGACTCATGTCAGTGGATGGACATATCAGTCAGACGACGCTGAGTTTGTTGATGATTTACGTCCAGTAGAAAAAGAAATCAGAGTATTTGAAATCACAGGACCACTTTTCTTTGGTGTTTCTGATATGCTTGCAGAAAGCATTAACGTAAAGGATTATACAAAGGTGCTTGTCATCAGAATGCGTTCTGTTCCAGCCATCGACGTTACTGCTCTTAGAGCACTTCGCGATTTGGTTGAGCGAGCAAAGAAAAAGGGAGTTACAGTTGTATTCTCACACGTAAATGAGCAGCCACGTCACATGATGGAAAAGGCTGACTTCGTAAATACGGTAGGAGCCGAGAACTTCCAGCCAAACATTGATGCAGCACTTGATAGAGCTGAAAAGATTATAGGCAAATAATTATGAAAACTTTTTTGGAACCATTTAAAAATTTAACAGCTGTTGAGTCTCTTCGCGAGGCTCTAGCTCGTTATGGCAAGGTTTACGATATCACGGGGTGTGCTGATAAAGCGCACCTCATTTTTGGTATTGGGCATGATGTCAGTCACAAGCTGATTATCACTTCAGACGAGCTGAAGGCTAGAGAATTATATGAGGAATATCGTTTTTACGATAATGATGTGGTATATTTTCCTGCCAAGGATTTCCTCTTTTATCAGTCAGATATCAGAGGCAATGCCCTTACACGTGAGCGAATGAGCGCTATTGAGGCAGTTATAAACAACAATAGCTGTACCGTTATCACCACTATTGATGCCCTTATGAATAAGCTGCCAGACGCGTCTTATTTTGAGGATGGTGTTGTTGCCATTTCCGCTACTGATACTATTGAGCTTGAGGCTTTGCGCCGCAAGCTAGTTGCTATGGGTTACGAGGCAGTGGGCACCTGCGAACATCCTGGAGAATTTGCAGTGCGAGGTGGAATCATTGACGTTTTCCCTCTTACCGCAGATTTGCCAGTTAGAATCGAGCTTTGGGGCGACGAGGTTGACAGCATCCGTTCCTACGATGCCAGCAACCAAAAGTCAATCGAGAATATCAGCTCAGTAATCATCTTCCCGGCAGTGGAGCTTATCCTATCAGCTGATGAGGTGGAGGCTGGTCTTGCTAAAATCGAGGCCGAGCGAGATGAGCGCTACGAAGCATATCGCAAGGAAATGAAAACAGAAGAGGCGTATCATCTGAAAACCTATGCCGACAGAGTAGTGGAGGAAACCAGAGAATGGGGCCTTAGCCAGGAGCTTGAGACAAATCTCACTTACTTCTGCGACAAGCTTGGTTCATTCATCGATTTCATGCCAAAGGGCACCTATGTCTTTATCGATGAGGTTCAAAAGGTTATTACAAAGGGTGAAGTTACCCAGACAGAATTTTCCGATGCCATGACTCGCCGAGTAGAGGCTGGCTACATGCTTAAGGGCCAAATGGATATGCTTTACGGTGTGGAGGAAATCTTTGCCAAAATCGAAAAGTGTCCAACCACACTTATGTCAGTTCTCGATGCGAAAAATAAACTCCTTAAATCTGCAGACCATTTCAGCATCGCGGTGCAGGGAGTAAACGCATACAACGGCAGCTTTGAGCTTCTCACCAAGGAACTCTTACAGTACAAGAAACGTAAATACAAAGTGCTTCTTGTGACAAGCTCATCCACCAAGGGACAGCGCCTTGCAGAGGACTTGCTTCAGGAAGGATTAAATGCATATTTCACATCAGATTTGGATCATCAGATAAATCCTGGTGAAACTATGCTTTGTGTAGGAAATATAAAGCGCGGCTACGACTATCCTGATAGCGCCTTTGTAATGCTTTCAGATGGGGATATCTTCGGCCACGTCCGTAAGAAAAAGCATCGTGTAAAGAAGTATGAGGGTGAATCAATTTCATCCTTCTCTGATTTGCATGTAGGAGATTATGTCGTTCATGAAAACTATGGTCTCGGTGTCTACAAGGGTACCGAGCAGATGGAAATAGACAAGGTTATCCGCGACTATATCAAGATTGAGTATGCAAAGGGCAGCAACCTTTATGTCCTGACATCTCAGCTGGATATGATTCAAAAATATTCCGGCCCAGACGGTAAAAAGCCAAAGCTCAACAGCCTTGGCGCAGGTACTCAGGAGTGGACTAGAACAAAGCAAAAGGTTCAGTCTGCAGTTGGGGTTGTGGCAAAGGAGCTTGTGGATTTGTACGCTCTCCGCCAAAACACAGATGGATTTGTTTATGGTCCAGATACTGTATGGCAAAAGGAATTCGAGGAAAGCTTCCCATACGAGGAGACCGAGGGTCAGCTGTCTGCAATCGAGGCTGTTAAGGCGGACATGCAATCTACTAAAATCATGGACCGTCTTATCTGCGGTGATGTTGGTTTCGGCAAAACAGAAGTTGCCATGCGTGCAGCCTTCAAGGCAGTGCAGGAAGGCAAGCAGGTGGCATACTTGGTTCCAACCACTATCCTTGCCCAGCAGCACTACAACAACTTCGTCCAGCGTATGGGTGGTTATCCTGTAAACATTGGGCTTTTGTGTCGATTTAGAACTGCAGCCGAGCAGAAGAAAACAATCGAAGGCTTGAAAGCCGGTACAGTAGATATTGTTATCGGAACTCATCGTTTGCTTTCAAAGGATGTGGCGTTCAAGGATTTAGGTCTGCTCATCATCGATGAGGAGCAGCGATTTGGTGTAAATCACAAAGAGCGCATCAAGCAGATGAAAAAGACTGTAGACGTGCTTTCTCTTTCTGCAACACCAATTCCACGTACACTTCACATGTCCCTGGTGGGAATCCGTGATATGAGTGTATTGGATGAGGCCCCAATGGAGCGTACACCAATCCAGACCTTCGTATTTGAATACAACGAAGAAATGGTTCGTGAGGCAATCGTTCGAGAGATGGCACGCGATGGACAGGTATATTATGTCTTCAATCGCGTCCGTGGAATTCAGGATATGGCGGCAGAAATCGAGCGACTTGTGCCGGAGGCAACGGTGGGCTACATCCACGGCCAAATGACTGAGGCCAAGGTTGAGGATGTTATGATGCAGTTCATCAATCATGAAATCGACGTACTTGTTGCTACAACTATCATTGAAATTGGCTTGGATATTTCTAACGTAAATACGATAATCATACACGACTCAGACAACATGGGATTGTCTCAGTTGTATCAGCTTCGTGGCCGAGTTGGTCGAAGCAATCGTACCGCGTATGCCTTCTTAATGTATCGCAGGGACAAGATGCTAAAGGAAGTTGCCGAAAAGCGTCTTGCTGCAATCAAGGAGTTTACAGATCTTGGCTCAGGCTTCAAGATTGCCATGCGTGATTTGGAAATCCGTGGCGCCGGCAACTTACTTGGAGTGGAGCAGCACGGTAACATGACAGCAGTAGGTTACGACTTATACTGCAAGATGCTGAACGAAGCAGTAAAGATTGAAAAGGGTGAAGCCAAGGAAGAGAGCTTCAACACCTCGGTGGACATCAATATCGAGGCTTACTTGCCAGATACCTACGTATCAAACGAGGAGCAGCGAATCGACATCTACAAGCGTATTGCGGCCATCGATTCTGAGGAAGCTCGCGACGAAATGCTGGATGAGCTTGTGGACCGTTTTGGTGAGCCAAAGCGCTGCGTACAGAATCTTCTTTGGGTGGCAATGCTCCGCGTAAAGGCTCACGACGCATACGTCACAGCTATCGAGCAAAAGGGCGATTTCATCCGCATCGTAATGTACGAAAAGGCCAAAATCGACGTAGCTCAGATTCCAGCCCTCTTAGAGCGCAACAACCCACACATCACATTCGCAGCGGACCCAAAGAACCCGGCCTTCATCTTCAACACCAAGGCCAACACCCGCATCAAACCAAACGAAGTGTTTGACTACCTGCAGGACTTCTTATTGGATTTGAAGTCTATAAAGGTGGAAGAATAGAGCTGGCGCAGGTGCGATAGGTGCTAGGTGCAAAAGCTGTTGGAAATATTTGAGGTTGTTTCAACCTGCTAGCTACAGCATATCAGCAGCTGTCTTGCGTCAAGAGCAAGGCCTTGCGGCGCTTCGCCTCTTGACACTGCGCCAGCATGCAGATATGGGGTAGCCAAGCAGGTTTGAAACTGGGACTGTGGCAATGCCACCAGTGTCGATTACTATCTAAGAAGGAAAATAGAGAGTAGATAGTAAGGAAGAGGCAAAAGCTTACTATTTGAGAAGGAAAAAATTGGATAGGCAGTAGAAAAACAAAACAAACTTACTATCTTAGAGAAGAAATGCAACATAGATAGTAGTGATTTTGGTACATGTTACTATCTGGAAAAGAAAACTAAAATGAGAGAGTAAGAAATGAGTTAAGTATTACTCTCTGTAATGAAAAATGAATAATAGATAGTAAAAAATGGACGCAGTATTACTATCTGAGCGAGAATATAAAGATGAGATAGCAGGAAACAGGAAAAAGAGTACTATCTGTACTTAGAAAATACGAATAGATAGTAATTATTGAGACAGATGCTACTATCTGAACAGAAAAAGATAGAGTAGGTAGTAAAAGGAAGCAGGAATATGGAGACCAGTAAGTACATTCACATAGTGCAGTACTATGAAACAGATAAAATGGGGATAACACATCACTCTAACTACATTAGGTGGATGGAAGAGGCAAGAGTTGATTTTCTTAATCAAATTGGCTGGCCATTTGAAAAGTTGGAAGCTCTTGGAATTGTATCCCCAGTTTTAAATGTTTCTTGTGATTATAAGATTTCCACTGGTTTTGCTGAAAGAATCACAATTACTGTGGGTGTGAAGGAGTTCAAAGGAGTAAAACTCTTTCTTTCATACATAATGGAAAATGAAGAAGGTAAAGTGGTTTGTACTGGCACAACAAGTCACGCTTTTTTGAATACACAAGGTAGGCCAATCAGGATGAAGCAAGATTATCCAGATTTCTACCAGTGCTTAATGAGCATGGTTGAAGGCCAGTAATTTTACACTAAGCGCTAGCTTTTACAGGGAAGATATTTGCCTTGTAGAGAGCGGGGCGCAAAGCATTGTATAAAATTACACCTACTACAGAATTAATAGCGGCGTTGATAATTGTTGCATAAGTAGTTACAGCTACTAGTGCAGCGATTGCAGCAGTCGCTTTTTCTGCGTCTGGGGTTAATAATGTATACCAAACATATTTCAGCACAGGCTCAAAAATACAATTGAAGCCTAGACCTGCAACAGCAGCAATGGCAGACCACTTGATGATATATGAGCTTTTGTGTGATTCATTAATTTTTGCAATCTTGTGAGCAATCAATCCCACAATAAGACCAATTACAAGCTTTGTAATAAAAGTTCTAGGTGATGATGCAGCATATCCAGATAAAATATCAGCCAGTGAAAGTCCTACAGCTCCGGCTAATCCTCCATATAAGCCTCCAATTAATAGTGCTCCCAAAACAACAAAAGCATTACCGAGGTGAACTTTGGTGCCAGAAGCATTGATGGCTGGAAATACAGCGTAGCCTACATAGCAAAGTGCAGCTATTAAACCTGAAATTGTTAGTCGTGTTATGTTTTCGTTTCTCATAAATATCCTCCTGTTCAATTGATTTGTTGAAAAGAATACTAGAGTATTAATGACATTAAAAAAAGTGATAATTTTGTGAATTTTCTGGGGGACAGGATAAGATTTATTGTAGCTCACACAATTCAACAATCATCAAACTTGCCGATGAAAAGATGTATGAGAGTAAACGAAACAATCTTGCTGGAATTCCAACAATCTCAAAATACTGAGAGAAATATCGAGCCCAAAGAAGAAAATAATGTATAAAGTAAAATGAAAAGTATTAAAATGAATCGATTTTAAATTTTAATACCTGAAAATGGCATAGATTATTGTTATTAAGTATTAAACTAAAGATAAACTTAAATTCAATACTCTATTAACGATATGTTAGTACTCACATTGCAAAGCGAGTTGAATATCACAATTTTTCAAGTATTTAATCTCAAAATAAAACAAATTCAATACTTTCAGCCTAGGTTGACAATGAAAAAAGAGGGCAATCAATACTTTCAGCCCAGGATGACAATGAAAAAAAGAAGACAATCAACACTTTCAGCCCGAGATGACAATACAAAAAGAAGACATTCAATAATCTCACCCCAAGTCAACTATAGAAACAAAAGATAAACCATAATTAGCCCCAATAATTGATTAATTCAGCAGGATTAACTATAATAAAAAAGCTTGAAAAAATATGGGTGGGTTCACTCAGGAGGAATTTATAATGAATAAAAATATGGTTAAATCAGCAGGTATTGCTGCACTTGCAGCAGCAGTTCTTTTTACAGGATGTAGTAAGTTCAATCCTGACACTACTCTTGTAACAATAAATACAGGAGATGGCACAAAGGATACAATCTCCCTTGGCTATGCAAATTTCGCAGCCAGATATCAGCAGTCAATGTACGACCAGTACTTGCTTTCATACTATGGTGAGGGCATGTGGTCAACAGATATGACTGGTACAGGCTCTACAATGGAGGATGACACAAAGGAAGGCGTGTTGGAGGATATTGAAAATCAGTATTTAGCAAAGCTTCACGCTAGTGATTATGATATTGCTCTCACAGATGAGCAGAATACAGCAATTGCAGAGGCAGCTGCAAAGTTCATGTCAGACAACCCAGAGGAAACACTTGAGGTTATGGGTGCTACTGAGGAATATGTTAAGCAGTACTTAGAGTACAGAACATACTATTCATTAGTTTCTAACGCAGCTATGGAAGAAGCAGGCGAAAGCATTTCTGATGAAGATTGCTGGATGCGTACATTCTCATATGTGCTTTTCGATACAACAGGCACAACAGATGAGGAAGGCAACGCAGTTGAATACACAGAAGAAGAAATCGCAGATTTAAAGGCTCAGGCAGAGGAGCTTGCAGCGGCTGATGATTACTCAGCAAAGGCAGAGGAGCTTGAGGTTACAGCATCAACATATTCTTACCTTAAGGGTGAAGAAGAGGATGACACAATGGATATGGCTATCATCGAAGCAGCAGAAGCGCTTGATGAGGGCGACACATCAGATGTTATCGAAATCGAAGGCGTTGGTTACTATGTAATTCACCTTGATGCAGATCACGATGAGGATGCTTCTCAGACAAAGAAGGAATCACTTGAGTCAGATGAATTTGATAAGCTCCTTGAGACATGGAAGGCAGCCATCACATGGACAGTTGATGAGAAGGCTTGGGCAAAGGTAGAGTTCGACACATTGTTCAAGACACTTGAGACTGAGACAGAAGAAACAACAGATGATGCAACTACAGAGGAGACAACAGATACCGAAGAGTCTACAGAGGACGCATCAGAAGAAACAGAAGTAGAAGACACAGAAGATACATCAGCAGAAGAAGAGACTGAGGAAACATCTGCAGAGTCAGATGAATCAACTGAGGAAACAGAAGCAGAGTAATATGAGTTTTATACTTACATATCTAAAAAAATATAAAATACGAGCAATACTTGCCCCACTATTCAAAATGCTAGAGGCGATATTTGAGCTTTTGGTACCACTTGTTATGGCATCGATCATCAACAAAGGTATCGCAAGCTCAGATACCCACTACATCATTAGGATGAGTGGGGTTTTGCTTTTACTGGCAGTTGTAGGACTTGTGTTTTCACTTACAGCCCAGTACTTTAGTGCAAATGTAGCTGTGTATGCAGCAGCTGAAATCCGAAGAGATTTATTTGCAAAGATTCTTTCACTGTCCCAGGGCACAAAGGAAAAGATTGGTGATGAGGTACTCACTACCAGAATCACAAACGATATCAATCAGATTCAAAATGCCATCAATATGGTCCTTCGCCTTTTCTTGCGTTCACCATTTATTGTGTTTGGTGCAACTATAATGGCATTTATTGTAGATGTTAAATCAGCACTTATTTTCTTGCTAGTAGTAGGTGTGCTTTCACTTATAGTGTTTATCATTATGAAGTACACATTACCTAGATACAAAACAATCGCAGCAAGGCTTGAAAAAGTGCTCCATGCCACATCTGAAAATCTGGAAGGTGCCCGCGTACTTCGTGCATTCAACCAGGTGGATAAGGAAAAGAAGGGATTTGAAGCCAAGACAGGAGATCTTGCCGCTATGCAGATTTCCACAGGAAAGATTTCAGCCCTCCTGAATCCAGTAACATACGTGACAGTAAACATCGGAATAGTTCTTTTGATTTATGTTTCAATGAGACGTGTAGATGGAGGCTTTATTCTCCAGGGTGATGTAGTAGCATTAGTAAACTACATGAGCCAGATTTTGGTAGAGCTAATCAAGCTTGCTAACCTCATCGTCCTTCTTATGAAGGCATTCCCTTCAGCTGACCGTGTGCAGGAGCTGATGGAAATGAAGTCCGATGAAAGAATGCATTTGAACAGCACTGGCAATATGCAGAATGAAAATGCCGGTTCTATCCAGCTTTCCAATGTGTCATTTAGCTACAACGGCACAAACGATTACGATGTAGAGGATATTACGTTGGACATCCCTGCGGGCAGTGTCCTTGGTGTAATCGGAGGCACCGGTTCAGGCAAGAGCACATTGCTCAAGCTCATGAATCACACTTATGATGTTTCAAAGGGCCAGATCTTAATCGATGGAACAGATGTTAAGTCCATGACAGATGGCGAGTTGTCCAATCTGTTTGGTATCGTTCCACAGAAGGCATCCCTTTTTAGCGGCACAATAAAGTCCAACATGACTATGAAAAAGCAGGATGCTGATGAGGCTGAAATTAAATCGGCACTTAATATAGCGCAGGCTTTGGATTTTGTGGAAGCAAAGGAAGGCGGCATTAATGCAGAGGTTTCCGGCAAGGGCACAAACTTCTCAGGCGGCCAGCGCCAGCGACTTACAATTGCAAGAGCTTTAGTAGGTCAGCCAAGAATCCTTGTCCTGGATGATTCTGCCAGCGCACTTGATCTTGCAACCGAGGCAAAGCTTCGTAAGGCACTTCACAGTCTGCCATGGAAGCCAACCATCATTTTGGTTTCTCAGCGAGCATCATCTGTAATGGATGCAGATCAAATCCTCGTATTAGAAGATGGTAAGGCAGTAGGCCTTGGCACACACAGCCAGCTTCTTGAAAACTGCGACACATATCAGGAGATTTACTACTGTCAATTTCCTAGAGAGGAGGCTTGCAATGAATAAAAAGTCTCAATCTCGTATATTAAATCGCGTTTTAATAGAGTTAAAAACATACCGTTTTAAAATATTTATTTCAATTATCTGCGCCCTGGCAACAGTTTACCTGACCCTTAGAATTCCAATTCTCACAGGTCAGGCAGTGGATTGCATAGTAGCTCCAGGCCAGATCGATTACGACAAATTAATTCATGTGCTAAAGATTATGACAGTGACAATTGCCGCCACATTCTTTACCCAGTGGATTATGAATCGTGTAAACAACGATATTACCTACAGCGTTACAAAGAGTCTGCGAGACAGAGCATTTGTTAAGTTACAGCACATGAAGCTTTCCACCGTGGACTCACATCCACATGGTGATTTCGTCAGCCGAATAGTTTCCGATGCAGATACTTTTGCAGATGGACTTTTGATGGGCTTCACACAGTTCTTCACAGGAGTACTTACAATCCTTGGCACTATCTATTTCATGCTGATGATTTCAGTAAAGATTGCGCTGATAGTAATTATCGCAACACCAGCATCTTTGCTCTTGGCCAAATTCATTTCCGAGAGAACCTACAAGTTTTTCGGGGAGCAGGCAAAGTTACGTGGAACAGAAACTTCTTATATAGAAGAAATAATCTCAGGCAAGAATATCATCCGCAATATGGATTACGAGGATGATGCCTTAGAACGATTTGAGATGATGAATGATAGATTGGCAGATGCATCTATGAAAGCCACTTTCTATTCATCAACGGTAAACCCAAGCACACGCCTCATAAATAATATTATCTACGCAGCTGTCGGCGTGTTTGGTGCCATCCTGGCAATCGGCGGAGGCATAACTGTTGGTGGCCTCACCAGCTTCCTATCATATGCCAGCACATACGCAAAGCCATTTAATGAAATCTCAGGTGTAATCACTGAGTTCCAGAATGCATTGGCCTGCGCTGCCAGATTGTTTGAAATGATAGATGCAGAAGTTGAAGTTGATGAAGGAGAAACATCCATCCCTGATGTAAAGGGCGAGATTCAGTTCAACGATGTATTCTTTTCATATGACAAGAGCAAAAAATTAATCGAGCACCTTAACTTAAATGTTAAAAGTGGACAGCGAGTTGCCATCGTTGGACCAACTGGTGCTGGAAAAAGTACAATCATAAATCTTTTGATGCGTTTCTATGATGTAGATGCCGGAGAAATTCTTGTAGATGGCGTTGATATCAGAGATTTGTCGCTTGAAGATTTACGAAGCAAATTTGGAATGGTACTTCAGGAAACCTGGTTAAAGAATGCATCAGTAAGAGAAAATCTTAGAATGGCAAAACCAGATGCCACAGATCAGGAAATTATTGAGGCTGCAAAGGCAACTCATGCCCACAGCTTCATTAAAAGAATGCCTTATGGATATGATACAATACTTTCATCGGTGGGCGGCTCATTATCCCAAGGCCAGATGCAGCTTTTGTGTATCACAAGAGTAATGC
This sequence comes from Pseudobutyrivibrio ruminis, assembly GCF_015057245.1. Lineage (GTDB taxonomy): Bacteria > Bacillota > Clostridia > Lachnospirales > Lachnospiraceae > Pseudobutyrivibrio > Pseudobutyrivibrio ruminis_E. Next base: position 259,105 of record NZ_SVET01000002.1, on the reverse strand, counting down.
TAAATATTCCACCAATGTTGATTCTGGATGAAGCGACCAGCTCAATCGATACTCGCACAGAACAGAAAATACAATCAGCATTTAATAAGATGATGAAAGGCCGTACTACATTCATTGTAGCCCACAGACTTTCAACAATTAGAGAGGCTGACGTTATTCTGTTTGTGAAAGATGGAAGCATCGTAGAGCAGGGAAGCCATGTGGAGCTATTGCAGAAAAACGGCTTTTATGCTAAATTATATCGGAGTCAAATTGAGAATTGTTAGGAGTTAATATGGAGCAGTATGTTATAAAAGGTGGCACAGCCCTTTCAGGAGAGGTTGAAATCAGCGGTGCCAAAAACGCAGCTCTCGGTATTTTGGCGGGTGCCATCATGACAGACGAGACTGTTACAATTGAAAATCTGCCAAATGTTAAAGATATAAATGTTCTTATTGGAGCAATCGAGGATATTGGAGCATCAGTTACACGTGTGGATGAGCACACTGTAAAGATTAATGGCTCTAGCATCTCTCGTCTTTCAGTAGATTATGAGTACATCAAAAAGATTCGTGCTTCTTATTATTTAATGGGAGCACTTCTTGGCAAATATAAAAATGCAGAGGTAGCACTTCCAGGTGGCTGCCTTATTGGTTCGCGTCCAATCGACTTACACGTTAAGGGACTCAAGGCTCTTGGTGCCAATGTAGACGTGTCTTATGGTCTTTGGTCTGCACGTGCTGACAAGCTTGTTGGTAACCACATCTACCTTGATAAGGTATCTGTTGGTGCTACTATCAATATCATGCTTGCAGCTGTTCTCGCAGAGGGCAAGACTACTATCGAAAACGCAGCTAAGGAGCCACACGTTGTAGACGTGGCATCATTCCTTAACAGTATGGGTGCAAACATCCGTGGCGCTGGTACAGATGTTATCCGTATCGTTGGTGTTCCAGAGCTTCACGGCACTACTTATGCAGTTATTCCTGATCAAATAGAGGCAGGTACATATATGTGTGCGGCAGCAGCTACACACGGTGATGTTCTTATCAAGAATGTCATCCCTAAGCATTTGGAGGCTACATCAGCAAAGCTTATCGAGGCCGGCTGTGTAATCGAAGAATACGATGATGCTGTTAGAGTTATTGCAAAGGGACGTAAGCTTACACATACTCACGTTACCACATTGCCATACCCAGGCTTCCCTACAGATATGCAGCCAGAAATCACTGCTGTTCTTGCTATTGCAGAGGGTACTAGCACAGTTTCAGAGTCAATCTTTGAAAACCGTTTCAAATATGTTGATGAGCTTGCTCGCATGGGCGCAAGCATCAAGGTCGAAGGCACAGTTGCTATCGTTACTGGTGTTGAGCGTTACACAGGTGCTCAGGTACAGGCTTCAGATCTTCGTGCAGGTGCAGCACTTATCATTGCTGGTCTTGCAGCTGATGGTATTACAGTTATCGATGATATCAAGTACATCCAGCGTGGATACGAGGATATCGTTGGCAAGTTCTCAAAGCTTGGTGCAACTTTAGCAGAAGTTGATTCTGAGCATGATCTTCAGAAGTTCAAATTAAAAGTTTCATAAAAACAATTAAGGCACTGCTTTATGCAGTGCCTTTTATAATCTAGATTTTATAATTCATATTTCGATTTCTTTTTGTTAATTTCATTCATGTAGGCTGCCGTGATAATACCGGACGGCAATGCAATCACAGCCACACCCACCAAAGCAGATACCATAGTAATCATACGGCCAATCGGGGTCACAGGAGATATGTCTCCATAGCCGATAGTTGTAATGGAAATGGTTGCCCAATAAAGCGCATCGAAAAAGTTATTGAAAAGCTCAGGCTCCAGTTGGAAAATCAACATGGCTGACATAAAAATATAAACAGTAATAAGAAGCAGAACCGCCATCAGTTGCTTTTTAACTTTTCTGATTACATTTGAAATGACAATCATTGTCTTGGAATATCTAACCAACTTGATTGCTCTAAAGGCTCTGAATAGACGTAGTAGTCCAATCCAGGATTTGACTGGAGTAAACCAATAAATAATTGGAAGAATTGATATGAAATCAAACAATGCTAGTGGCGAAAGAATATAGGCGATATAGGCCTTATAGCTTTTGTAGCCCATCTTATAGTCTGCGGTATAAACACGAGCAGCATAATCTATTAAGAATATGAATGTGACAAATAATTCCAGCCAGAAGGTCATTGCCATATCTTTTTTAAAAGTCATAGGAATTAAACTTACGATGATGGCAGTATTCATCATAATATCGTAAGCTCGGCTGGATTTGTCTCCCATGCTGGAAACTTCTACAACTTCATAGACTCTTCGCTTAAAATCTTCCATATTTCCCCTCAAATATTTCCGTATATCAGATTCAGTACACCAAGAACAATAAGAATGACTGTAACGAGACGACACAGGCCGACAAAGAAGGTTATCTTTTTTACTTTTGTATCTTCATGAATACCAGTGTCATCCACCAGAGTATGAGATTTCTTTTCGTGTTTAAACATACTTTTTACCTCACATAGGTGTTTATAGGGCAATCCTAACAAATAGGTGTGAAAAAATAATGACAGATTGATGTATAATAGGAGTAGGCTTTTTCGAGCAGAGCGATGAAAATAGCCTGCTCTAGTAGGGTTTTCCGAGCAAAGCTTATAGATAGAGGTATATATATGGAACATTACAAATATTTTCAAAATAGAGAGTGCGAGTATTTCCCTTGCCACAAGACAGACGACCCAGACAATTTCAATTGTCTGTTTTGCTACTGCCCACTTTATCATCTTGGGGACAAGTGCGGCGGCAATTTCACATACACAAGCAAAGGGGTAAAATCCTGCATCAATTGCATGAGGCCACATCTCAAGGAAAATTATGACCTCATCAAGGAGACACTTGTGAAGAATCAGTGAAATAAAAAAAACTCTCCTATAGTTAACAGAAAAGTAACAAATGTGCGCAAAAATAGTGAAAGTGAACATATGCAGATTGTGAATCTGTGACAATAGGAGGAGTGTATAATGGCTAATAAGGAACAACAGAAGGCGAGCGCGCCAAAAGTAAAACGCAGTATAGGTACAACGCTGTTGCTGATTCTGCTTCCAATTATTGCAATTGGTATTGCAGGAATCATTGTATTTATTTCCTATAATGCAAGAAAGATTATCACAGAAGTATCTCTTATGGATTTACAGGCTGAGGGCCAGTACAATTCATTGAGATTAGGTTCAAACATCCAGATGCTGACAGCGAAGGATGGACAGTACTGTGATACATTGGAAAATGTTTACTTTGAGGACCATGCAGCAATGCTTCGTTATGTGGAGCCATCTGCAGATTATGATGCAGTAGATAATACTGGTATTTATATTGGTTTCTCAGATGATTCATATTTCTTTGCAAATCATCAGGTTCAGCCATCTGACTGGAGACCAACAGAACGTGGTTGGTATGCAGAAGGCAAAGACCAGGAGACATTTGTATGTACAGAACCATATATCGATGCCAATAATGGCGAGCTTTGCGTAACATTTGTAAGAAATGTCAACTGCGCAAATGGCGAGTTTGGTGTTGCAGCCATTGATGTGTTCTTGACAGCATTACAAGAGGACGTTAATGCACTTACACCAATGAAGACTGGTGGTTCAATGGTATTAGATGGGGACTATATTATTTCTTACTTTGACACTGATTTAAACGGTACCTTGGTTTCAGAGTCAGGAAGTAAATATCTTGAAAACGTAAAGGCTTATGTAGAAAGTGGAAGTGACGAACCTGTAGTTATTAATCAAGATTCTACAAATACAGATTACTATGTAGCAGCAGCAACTATTCCTGGAACTACATGGACACTTATTTCATCAGTAGCAGTGGATGATGTTATGGCAGAAGCAAATAGCTTTATGCTTATATCACTTGGAGCTATGATTGCTCTTATTATTGTAATTATCGCTGTTATTCTTATTACAATTAAAAAGGTTATTACAGCTCCAGTTAATGGCCTTTCAAATAGCATCCTTAAGATTTCTGATGGTGACTTTACAACAAAAATGCCAAAGGACAACGGAGATGAAATTGGTCTTATTAGCCGAGAAATGACCCGATTTGTAGAGATTATGAACGGAGCGATTGGTTCTATTCAGGGCCGTGCGGAACAACTGCAAGAGGATTCTGAAAGCTCAAAGAATGCGTCTAGTAAGATGAGTACAGAGGCTGGAGACCAGTCAGTATCAATGGGCCAGATTCAGGAGACCATGGACGATATTTCAAATGCTGTTGGCGAGCTTGCTGAAAATGCAACAAATCTTGCTCATGCAGTATCTGATTTGACTGATAATGGAAATAGCACAAACGAAACCATGATGGCTCTTGTAGACCAGGCAAAGATTGGTCAGGAAGATATGACAGAGGTTCAGCGCAGCATGGACAACATCAACGAATCCATGAGCGAGATGAATGATGTGGTTGTAACTGTTGGAGATTCTGCTAAGCAGATTACAGATATCGTTCAGATGATTGATTCTATCGCAGAACAGACCAACTTGCTTTCACTTAATGCTTCAATTGAAGCAGCCCGCGCTGGTGAAGCTGGTAAGGGATTTGCAGTTGTTGCTGATGAGATTGGAAAGCTTGCTCAGAACTCACAGGATGCAGCTAAAGAAATCGGAGATATCATTAGACAGATTACAGGACTTATTTCTGATTTGGCTGAAAAGTCACAGAGAAACATGGATTCTATCAATGCAAGTGGTGAGGTTGTAGAAAAAGCTGGCACAAGCTTCTCTAAGATTTACGAAGATCTTAATTCTGCAGCAGCAGTAATGCAGAATATGATAGGAATGATGGGCGAAGTTAACGACATCGCATCATCTGTTGCAGCTATTTCAGAAGAGCAGTCAGCAAGCTCAGAAGAAATCACCGCTACAATCTACACATTGACAGAAAGTGCAAACCAGATTGCCACAGAAAGCCAGGGCGTAGAAAACGTAGCCAACTCAGTATCAGATTCTGCACTTGCTATCAATGATGAGCTTTCTAAGTTCAAGATTGAAAGTGACATGCCACAGGAATAAAGCGAATAGTATAAATGTAAAAGGATTCAGAAATCATGGATTTCTGAATCCTTTTTTTATTTTATAATATCCTCATACTCCACTCTGATAATTTTAGAAATATCTTCTACTGCAATTTTAACCTGGTGGCCCACCTTACCTGCGGAAAAATATATTTCGGTGAAGTTTTTTGCAGAGGCATCGATGACTGTGGTAAAGAATTTCTTCATGCCGATAGGAGAGCAGCCTCCGTGTACATATCCCGTAAGTGGGAGTAAATCCTTCTGTTTGAGCATTTCGATAGATTTTTCAGAGACAGCGCTGGCTGCTTTTTTTAAATCAAGTTCAGCTGCTACAGGAACTACGAACACATAGTGATTGCCAGTTTTGCCTGTTGTAACAAGTGTCTTGAATGCCTGGGTTGGGTTTTCGGAAAGCTTATCAGCTATCTCTTCTCCAGAAAGTCCATCGGCATTCTCAAGTGAAAAATGTTCATAAGGAATTTTCTTCTGATCAAGTAATCTCATTACGTTTGTTTTGTCTTCTTTTTTAGCCATATATATGTAAACTCCTTTTGTAAAAGCAAAAAAATACAAAAAATATTTTAAATCATAGGAATAAAATTCACAAAATGAAAAAATTTATGAATTATACTCTAGTATGACAGTTATTTCATGTGGTACAGTTAATAATATATCACATATTAGTATGGAGGACACAATAATGGGTGAGGCAAATGAAAACATGAGCATCCAAACAAGACAGATGTTCGAAAAAAACAGACTAGCTAGATATTGTGGAACAATCACAGCCATGGCATTGATATTTTTCAATGTTAGAGCACTGGTTGTGACAGGCATCAATGTGCTGGATATTGTCAGATTGATAGTGGCAGTAGTTGATATCATTTTGTTCCAGGTTTGCTTTAGTGCATTTGGGGAGAAGTATCGTTATAAATATTGTGTAACATTATCAATGGTAGCGCTTTTCTTAATGACGATTATCCGTCCTAACGATGAGCACATGTATGTTTTCATGTATGCCATCATTTTGATTGTAATGATATACGGTGAGGCTGGAACAGTTAGAATAGGTGTTATTATTGCAAACTTTAGCTTACTGCTCTCGGGAATAAATGAGATTTTAAGAGGTAATCTTGAAGTAAGCGAGCTTATTACACAGATGGTTTTCAGTTTGATTGGTTGTACAATCGCAGTTATCGTTTGTAAGCAGCAACGTCGTCAGACAACAGAGACTCTTGATACTATTAAAGAGCATGCAGAGGATATAAAAGAGACATCAGAAACAATTGTTGATTTGGCAGAGCAGCTCAATAAGAAATTTGAGGAAGCTAATGAAGTTTCTACAAACCTCAACGATTCTATGAATACAGTTGATGATTCGGTTGCAGAAATTGTTGAAGGTACAAAGAATATTGCAGAAGCTATTGAGAATCAAACAAACAAGACTGCAATCATTCAGGAAAGCATTCAGTCTGTTGGCGAAGAAGCTACAACAATCGATGAGGTTTCAAGCCGAGTAGAAGATTCTGTAAATGAAGGTGTTGACCTTATTAACCAGCTTAAGAGCCAGGCTGAAAAGGTTGCAAATATCAATGTCGAAACAAGCACAACTACACAGGCTCTTAACGATAGTATTCAGGATATCCAGGGTATCACAGAGACAATCCTTGGTATTTCAAGCCAGACAAACTTGCTTGCTCTTAATGCTTCAATCGAGGCAGCTCGTGCAGGCGAAGCTGGTAAGGGATTCGCAGTAGTTGCTGATGAGATTCGTGCACTTTCAGAGAGCACTCGCGAGGCTACAGAGGAAATCGCAAAGATTATCGAGCGCCTTACATCTGATGCTCGTTCAGCTGCATCTGCAATGTCAAAGTCAGCAGAGTATGCTAACAAGCAGAACGAACTTATTTCTGAAACAGGTACAAAGCTTGATACTATCAAGGAAGGTACTGATGAGCTTCGTAATGGAGTTGTTCAGGTTAAGTCTTCTGTGGATGAAGTTATTTCAGCAAACTCACAGATTATGGATAATATCACAAATCTTTCTGCAACATCAGAAGAGGTTGCAGCAGCTACAGATACAGTTGGTTCTGTCAGCGAAAACGCAATGGATGCCCTCCACGATATGAACGATACTCTTGAGGTAATCAACCGCATCGCTCGTGAGATGGAAGAGATGGCACTCAAATAAGAAAATATATTACAGACCAGCTCTTATCATTAGGGGCTGGTCTTTTTTTGCCAGAAAACAGACATTGTTAAAAATTTATTGTTCTTCTGAAAAAAAGATGGTAATATATGGTTGCTACGCTTTACGCAAGGTTTTACTAGGAGGAGACCCGTCGAGGCTTCTACCAAAAGGAGGAACAAATGCAAAGCAGAAATTCTAAGACCTATGAGCTTGTGCTCACAGCGTTATTCACAGCCATTATTGTAGTAATGGCTTCAACACCACTCGGATTTATTCCACTTGTAGTTATTAATGCAACAACACTTCATATTCCAGTTATCATTGGTTCTTTATTCTTAGGACCAAAGAAGGGCGCATTTCTTGGAGGCGTATTCGGACTCAGCAGTTTCATTAAGAGTTCAATCGCACCAGCAGCATCAGCATTCATCTTTTCGCCTGTAGCTGCGTTGACAATGCTTCCACATGATTCAGTTGGAGCAGCACTCTTAATCGTATTCAAGAGTACATTCATCGCTATCGTACCAAGAATTCTTATCGGTGTGGTACCTTACTTCGTATACGTTGGTATCAAGAAGGCAATCAGCTCTGATAAGAAGGCTGTAGTTGGTTCAATTATCAATGCAGTTGTGTCATTCATTCTTGGATTTGGCGTGTTCGCATTCTTTAATAAAATGATTTCAGAAGGCGTACTTGGAATGTCAGTTTCAGTTGCAAGAGTAATCGGTATCGTTGTTGGTATCGCAGCATTCGCTGGTATTGAATACCTTTTCATGAACAAGGATGCAAAGGCTCTTGGCTTTATCACAGCTGGTATTGCAGGTGCAATGACAAATACACTTCTTGTTATGGGAAGCATCTATCTTTTCTATAAAGTTCCATACGCTGAGCTTTTACAGATTGACCCAGATGCTCTTATGGCAGTAATCGCTGGTGTTATCAGCTTCAATGGTGTTATCGAAGCTATCGTTGGTGCCGTAATTGTTTATTTAGTAGGCATCGTACTTGATAAGATTCAGCCAGCAGGTGTATATTCAGATAAGGCAATGAAAATCAAAGCTGTAGCTTCTGATGATTCAGTAAAGCAGGCAGCACTTTAATGTAAACAACTAGGGAGAAATAAGCGTAAAGTAGCAATCTAGTTAGTAGTTTTCGGAGGTATCAAAAGGATTATGTTAAAAGGTAAATGTGTAGTCCTTGGAGTAACAGGCTCCATCGCAGCATACAAAATTGCAAGTCTTGCTTCGGCACTTGTAAAATTGGGAGCGGATGTAAATGTCATCATGACAAAGAACGCCACCAATTTCATCAATCCAATTACCTTCGAGACTCTTACTTCAAATAAATGTTTAGTAGACACATTCGATAGGAATTTTCAGTTCAACGTTGAACATGTGGCACTTGCCAAGAGAGCCGATATATTTATGGTGGCACCCGCTAGCGCCAATGTAATTGGCAAGATGGCCCATGGCATAGCAGACGACATGCTTACTACAACAATTCTCGCAGCAAAATGCAAAAAGCTTGTCAGTCCAGCTATGAACACAAACATGTTTGAGAATCAAATCGTTCAGGACAACCTTGAAACACTTCGTAAATACGGATTCGAAATAATCGATCCAGCTAATGGATATTTAGCATGTGGAGATACAGGGGCAGGCAAGATGCCTGAACCAGAAGTACTCCTTCAATACATCATTCGAGAGCTTGCCCACGAACATGATTTGGTTGGCAAAAAGGTGCTTGTTACGGCAGGCCCTACAGAGGAGGCAATCGACCCAGTTCGCTACATCACAAATCACAGCACTGGCAAGATGGGATACGCCATCGCCAAGGCTGCCATGGAGCGCGGCGCCGATGTCACACTTGTGTCTGGCCCAGTTGCAATTGAGCCACCTATGTTTGTAAACGTTGTTAATGTACGAAGCGCTGCTGAAATGGCTGAGGTAGTTAAAAACGCGGCCGGGGAGTGCGACATTATTATAAAGAGTGCAGCAGTTGCAGATTACAGACCTATCAATGTTGCAACGGAGAAGATAAAGAAAAAAGATGGTGAAGCTAGCTGTATAGAGCTTGAGAGAACGGAAGATATTTTGGCATACCTTGGTGCCCACAGAAAAGAAGGACAGTTTATTTGCGGATTCTCAATGGAGACGGAAAACATGCTTGAGAATTCCAGCGCTAAGCTGAAGAAAAAGAACGTGGACATGATTGTCGCCAACAATCTACGTACACGGGGGGCAGGCTTCGGCACAGACACCAATGTGGTAACTCTTATCACGGCTGATGGTGCCAAAGAGCTTCCAATCATGACAAAAGAAGAAGTGGCACACGCCATTTTCGATGAAATAGTAGGGAGATAATAAAATGGGCAACCCTTAAGTGGGTTGCTCATTTTTTAGGTAGTTTACTTTTGTGGGTTAAGTGAAAGCTAAGTTAAAAAACTTGATGCATTTCTAATTCTAATGGACTACAATAATGACAATAGATGTTTTACAAAAGGGAGGACATTTTATGGGATTTTTAATTGTTGTATTAGTCTTAGTTTTGATTGCAGTTGGATTTGGAATCCGCATTGTACCACAGGGATACGTATTTGTCATTGAAAGACTTGGTAAGTATCACAACACATTGGTGCCAGGTTTCCATGTAATCATTCCATTCATTGATCGTGTTGCAAAGCGTGTTTCATTAAAGGAACAGGTTGCAGATTTTCCACCACAGGATGTTATCACAAAGGATAACGTTATCATGAAAATCGATACTGTAGTTTACTTCAAGGTACAGGATCCAAAGCTTTATGCTTATGGTGCTGAGCGCCCAATCCTTGCTCTTGAAAATCTTACAGCTACTACACTTCGTAACTTAGTTGGTGAGTTGGAGCTTGACCAGACACTTACATCTCGTGACAACATCAACTCAAAGATGCGTGTTATCCTTGATGAGGCTACTGATCCTTGGGGTATCAAGGTAGGCCGTGTTGAGCTCAAGAACATCATCCCACCAGAAGAGATTCAGCGTTCAATGGAAAAGCAGATGAAGGCTGAGCGTGATCGTCGAGAGACTCTTCTTGAGGCAGAAGGTCACAAGCAGGCATCAATCACTCGTGCAGAAGGTGATAAGCAGGCCCTCGTTCTTAAGGCTGAGGCTGAGAGAGATGCTGCTATCGCAAGAGCAACAGGTCAGGCTGAGTCAATCCGTCTTGTATACGAGGCAGAGGCTCGCGGTATTGAAATGCTCAAGGAAGCAAACATGGACGAGAGAGTTCTTCTTATCAAGAAGCTTGAGGCTCTTTCAAAGCTTGGCGATGGCCGTGCTACAAAGATTGTAGTTCCTACAGATCTTGCAGGCGCTGCATCAGATCTTACATTCAAGACAGAGATGCTCGGTTTTGGCAACAACACTCCAGTAGACAAGGCTCCAGCATCAAAGCCAGTTGAAAAGAAGGCTGACCCTTGCTGCAACGATGGAGAGAAGAGTGCCACAACACAGCACTTTGCAACAACACATACAGATTTTGAAGGACAGAATTAATCCTATAAATCATAAATAGAATGCAAAAAGCCGCACAGCACCGCTATGTTGTGCGGCTTTACAAATGTTTAAATGGAGAAATATATGAAAAAGAGTTTTATATGCCTAATGATTGCTACATCAATGGCATTTGCTATCACGGGCTGTAAGAAGGATGAGGCTAAATCAGAGGTTTCCACTCAGGAGAAACAGACAGAGGAAAAGACTGAAACCACAACTGAAGAAGACAAACAGCTTAATGATGAGTATTATTTTGAATCAGATTATGACACTGATATTTTCTATACTGTCGACGTCGATGGAAATAAGATGAACACCTATGACAGAAGCGTTATTAAGAAGATTTTAAAAGACAATGGCTGTGATGAAGATGCAACGATTGAAGCAATCCATGATGGAAAGATGTACTTAAGACAGTATGCCACTGATGATAATGGAAACAGCACATACGAATTCATCGCGCTAGATTTAAGCACAGAAAAGGCTGATGTGTTCTTTGGAATGGAATCAAGCTATTGGGCTAATTACTCAGATTTTTATGATGGAAAATTGTACATTGCTGGCATAAACAATGATGCTGAAAAGTTTAAGGAGTTCTGCTTTGTTCCATCTGACGATGGCAAGATGACAGAGGATAAGGATTCTGAGACAGAGATTGACGGATATTCAGTGGACACAAATGATAGCGGTAGAGGAGACTGCATTGCCAGAGAAATAGATATGTTCGGCTATGTTGAGTTGTCCTCATATGATTATGAGAATAAGCGGTTTGCCACAATGGATGCCGAAGGAAACATCACTGAGCTGAATGCCCTTAGTGGCAATGCCTCATATGTGATGGCCTACAATGACAAAGTTATTATTTATGACATCGACGATGGTGACGATTACAAAAGCACGTCATATGTCTACAATATTGAAATTGGCGAAGCAAAGCAGTTTGGCGATGCTGAGTCTGTAATAGTAATTGGCGTGACAGATGACAAGGTATATTACACTACCACAATCGAAACTGACCAGTACAATGTAACTACAAAAAAGATTACAGAATACGATGCGGTAGCAGATACCTATAGTGAGATGTACGAAAGTGAGTTTGCGCCAGGAGCTTCATATGCTGATAATGTAATTTTTAGAGCAGGAGCACCATATGTAATAAAGTTGGAAGGGGCCGATGTAAAATGGTACAGAGTAGATGGAGCTGACAAGCTTACAGATATCGACATATTAAGTGATACAATCCAAGCATACGAATACGGCACCATAATCTACGGAACAAGCAATTTTGTCTGCCCATATTGCGGCACACCTTTGTATTCATGCTATGCAGAAGCATTTGTGCTTGATGGCAAGTACTCACCAGTGGCAGATCAGATTAATGCAAAGCTGAAAGAGTATATGGATGGCCAGGTTTCTTATGAGCCGGAGTCAGTTGCGGAAGCAGCAGAAACTGACTGCGAGGACCACAAGGAATATCCAGACATATACCATGAGACAGATACATATGATGTTTCAGGTGTGAATATCATAAATGACAGGTATCTCATTGTGGACTTTAATGGATATTGGTATGGTGGCGGCGCCCACGGCATGCCTAGCATGTACGAGTACATCTTTGATTTGCAGACAGGCGAGGAGCTGACATTTGCAGATTTCTATAAAGGCACTGAGGAAGAGTTCAAGACCTTGGTCGCTGAGAAGGTTCGCCAGGATTACCTGGAAAACAGCACAGACGGCGATAATGGCGGATATTTTGCAGCCACAGACCAGGATGCCTATGACACTGCGTACGAATATGCATCTATTAATTCAGGGAATGTTGCATTCCAGGATGATAAGGTTCTAGTATATTTTTATCCTTATGATTTAGGTTCATACGCAGATGGCTTCAAGTTCTATGAGTTCTCATACCAGGAGCTATTTGGAACAGCAACAATGGTTAGATAATCAATTAAGTAGCAAAATTGTACTTATTCAAAAACAATTAAAGTATTATATTGCTACCTATTGACAATCAAATAAATAATTATTATGATGAATACAGTTCTTAGATAAGGAGAGAAAAAAATGAACAAAGGACTTAGAAAGATTTACGACGAAGTAGGTCAGGCAACAGGTTTACGCATAAATGAGCAAACAGAAGTATTAATGGGAGAAGCAAATGGATTCCATCTAAAAGTTGATATGACAAACAACAATTACATGGTATATGCTTCAGTTCGCAAGAACGGTCAGCTTCCAGACAAGGAATTGCTAAAGAGCATTTGCAAAGCAAATAAGGGCATGATGTCTCTTGGTGTTCAAGGTAATTATGTAATTGCAACTGTCAGAGGCATGACAACTAAAAAGGTCATCGAGAACCTCATCAATGCAATAAAGGCTTTGACAGAAGCATTCAACATGTACGGTTTTGAGGATGTTTGCGAATCTTGCGGCAAGCCTCACACAAACTTAGGCAGCTATTGCGTTTCAGGTAGCGTAGCATTCCTCTGCGATGAGTGTTACACACAGGTGACACAGTCATTGCAGCAGAGTGAAGTAGAAATGAGCAACACAAAAGAAAGCGTTGTTGCGGGAGTTGTAGGAGCTTTCCTTGGTTCAGTTATCGGCGTGATAACAATCATTATTCTTGGTCAGCTGGGTTATGTAGCAGTTATTTCTGGTCTCGTTATGGGTGTATGTACTGTAAAGGGATACGAAATGTTAGGTAAAAAGATGAGCACAAAGGGCATCATCATTTGTTCAATCGTTATGATTATCATGACATACTTCGGAGAGAAGCTTGATTGGATGATCACCATGATGACAGAGGCAGACTTCTCATTATCAGAAGCTTCCTTCTATTTCTGGGATATTTTGGAATACGCAGATGCAACATCATCATTCATCGGTGATCTTGCTCTTGTATACCTCTTCACAGCAGGTGGCGCAGTTCCAACAATCTTGAATGTTATCAAAGCTAGAAAGCAGGCATTCACTTCTTATCAGATTGGATAAAAACAAGATCTATTCATCTTAAAAAGGAGACAACCCCTTATTTTCAAAAGAAAAAAGGGGTTGTTTTTATTATTTGGGTTCAAACATTTGCACTGTTTTGGAAACGGAAATGCGAGCTTGCGAATAAGAATTAAATATTTTATAATAAATTACAGGTTAGTGAAAATATTTTCAGTGAAAACATTTTCACTGAAAAGCAATTCAGCATAATGCAATAGAGGTAAGAAAGATGTTTGTAGGTAGAGTTGAAGAATTATCTAAACTAAAAGAACAATTAAATAGTAGAGATAAGGCTGCCATACTGATATATGGTAAACGTCGAGTTGGAAAATCTACGCTTATCGCAGAAGCATCAAAAACATTTAATGGCAAAGTCATAAATTATATGTGTGTTCAATCCACACTAGATGGCAATTTGACATTAATGTCTAGGAGTATTTCTATTGCTCTTGGAATTCCTGAAATCAAATTTCAAACATTGAAGGATATATTCGATTATTTGGGAAGTCAGGATGGGTCATTTCTATTTGTAATTGATGAATATCAATATTTAAAGCAGGCTGGAAAGAAAAATGAAATTGATTCTTACATGCAGATAATAATAGATACGCTTCCTAGTAATGTGAAACTCATTATGTGTGGTTCATATATCACAATAATGAAAGAATTAATGGAAGAAGACAATCCATTATTTGGAAGATTTACAGAGATAATGCACATAGAAGAGTTCGACTATTACGATGCTTCTCTATTATATCCTGAGGCTGAATCAAAACGTAAATTCGAAAATTATGCCATATTTGGTGGAAGTCCATATGTGCTATCTACAATAGATTCTAAAAAATCGATAAAAGAGAATATAATAAAGCTGCTGCTTCCAGAAACGAGTATTTTAAGAACATACATCGAAAATGTAATCTTGAAGGAAATTCAAAAGGTGTATGATATTAGGATATTCCAGATTATTGGTAATGGTAGCAAGAAGTATTCAGATTTAACATCAGGATTAGGTGGGGGCGGCAATGGGCTTCTAGATAAGCAATTAAAGAATTTAATTAATATGGAAGCCATAGAAAAAATTGCCCCAATAAATAAACTAGATGATAAGAAAAAGCAGTTCTATGTTATTTCTGATAATCTTATGAGATTCTTTTTCACATATATTTTTGGAAATGATATGGTTATTAAGATGCTTGGTGAAGAAGTATTTTATGAAACATATATAGAAAAAAGTATAGATGAATTTATACAGAGGCGTTTTGAAGGGATTGTTGTTCAATATTTCAAAAGAAAAGTTAGATCTCGTTCAATAAAAGGAGTTCTAAATATTGGTTCGTACTGGTATGACGACCCTAAAGAAAAAAAGAACGGACAATTTGATGTGGTTCTACAGAAAGAAGACGAGTATCTCATTTATGAATGTAAGTTTTTTAACCGTAAGATGACGTTAGAGGAGTGCGAAGATGAGGAGAAGCAAGTAAGAAACATTGGAAATCTAGGTGTTATAGAATTGGGGTTTGTCAATCTAAACGGCTTCGAATTTGAAAGTAATAAATACAGTCTAATCGATGGTGAGATGTTGTTATTTACTTAAGTCTAAGCTTTTGGTAGAAAGCATATTAGAAAGTTAATTAACGAAAGAGTCTATCTATTTAGTTGGATAGGCTCTTTTTTTGTGCAAAACACTGAATCGGACCAGAAACGTTATAAATTACTTGCAATATATAAGTTTATATATTAGTATGTAATGGTTTTGTGCCGTTTAAAAAAATCAAAAAAATTTTTTAAAATTTTTAAAACCTAATGCATATTTCAATCGTCATATAGATATAAAGGACGAAAGGAAGTGAATTAGGTTGAAGAAAAAAGACCCCTGAGCCAATGAGAATATTTTATTCATTGGTAAAAAAAGAAAAGAGCTATTACAAGGCTCCTAAAAATATTGTAGAAAAAATATTAGAAAAAGTTTTATTGATTCATGGAGGAAGATAAAAATGATTAAGGATTTTAAGTTGAGTTTATTGGTTGCAGCTGTTGCGATGTTTGTGAATTTAATGATTCTCGTTATTACAGATGGTATTGGTATTATTCAGGACAAGATAGATACAATTATTGTAGTATGTTTCGTTATTTCTATTGTGGCATTGGTCATCGCTGGAGGTTTAAGACTCTTATTAACTGTTGCACAAAAAAGCTTTTTATTTGGATTGATGATTCCTGTTTTTCCTATTAATTGGATACTTGGTTGTATTGCTGCTGTAGTAGTACTTGGTTTCTCTTTAATGTTCCCAATTGTTCCAGTATTACTAAACAAAGTTTTAAACAAAATTGATGAGTAAAAGCTGTTTGAATTAAGGAGAGTGCAATATGGATTTGGAAAAAGCCGTAGAACTAGCAAAAGAAAATAATAGTGAGGCGATTGCGTATTTATATGAAACTACATATAAGAATGCGTTTTATGTTGCTTTAAAATATATGCAAAATGAACATGATGCATATGATGTTGTTCAGGATTCATATATCAAGGCATTTAAAGAACTAGGTCAACTAAGCAGTGCAGACAAATTTACATCATGGCTTAGCACGATCGTAGCCCATAAGGCTTTAGATGCAAAAAAGAAAAAAGTTCCAACATTTTTCTCTGAAACTGAAGATGAGGAAAGTGGAACAGATATTAGCGACACTTTTGAAAGTGATCGAGTTGATATTAGCCCAGAGTTGGCTATTGATCAGAAAGAGACATCTCGCCTCATTAATGAAATGATTTCTGATTTAACAGATGAGCAGAGATTTTGTATCACTATGTTTTATATGGAAGACATGTCTGTTAAAGAAATTGCTCAGGTTTTAGGTGTTTCTGAAAACACCGTAAAGAGTCGTCTTAATTATGGACGTACAAAGATTAAGGATAAAGTTATTGAGCTTGAGAAAAAAGGTACAAAGCTCTACGGCTTACTTCCACTTGCATTCTTTATTGCTCTATTCAAAACAGAGGCACAAGCTTGCGAAGTTACAGTACCTTCTGTGGAAAGCATTCTTTCTGCTACAGGAGCGAATGCATCTTCAACAGGAATCACAGGTGGCAAAATTACTACAGAATCAGCTGCAAAGGGCGGATTAAAAGTAATGGGCAAAACTGTTTCAATGAAAGTAGCTGCAATAGCTACAACTGCAGCTGTTGGCGTTGGAGTAGTTGGAGTTGGAATAGCTATAAATAATGATAATGATTATGACTATCAAAGAATTTATATAGACTTTGATGGTGATGATAATTATACGGAGTATATATTTGATTATGAAATGTATGCAAATTATTGCCTAGCATTCACTGATAAAGATGAAACAACACGTGTATTTTTATCATACGAAACACCTAACAACAAAATTTATGCAAAAATGTATGACAACAATATTTGTTTCGCAACAGACGTAGATGTTAATGGCAATTATTGTGTATGGCTTAGCTCATATGAGCCTGATATGGAATACAATTCGATGTACAGTTCTAGCACTGGTGAGATTTGCGGTAGTTTATTAGAAGAAAATGAGTTTTGCACAATTATTGCTAGAGATTTATATGAAAAAGATTTTGATTATACATCATGGGTAGATATAACTGAACTTGGAACAAAGGATATGTCATCTCATAAAGCATATAAATATTCTGTGAAACATCAAGATGAGTGGCTTGAACTGATTGCTGGTACAAATGAAAGTATTTCTGAATATGATACCGAGGATGATGAAGTAACAACAGACAGTGATGTATTACCAGATACGGAAGAAGTTGACAGTACAGATTCTCCATTCAGTGGTAGTTGGACTACAGATTATCCTGGTGCTAATGCAGGTTATGTTTTTGATTTAGATTTTGATAATAATGAATATACATCTGGAGATGCTTATGGAGTTATTTCATACATTGGAGATAATCAATATAGGGCAACGCTTAAAGGTTATTCAGATGGTACTACCACGAACATAGACGAAGGTATAATTTATATTTCTGAAAATACTGACGGAACATTAGAAGCTAAAACAGACTTAGATACGTTTATCCTTAAGAATGTAAATACTTTTTCGTGGGATGATTATGATTACACGATTACACCGACGGTTGGTACGTATTCTACAGGCTCAGTATATAATACAGAAAAGGATGATATAAAAATAATATTTAGCACAGAAACATCTGGCGAGATATACGAAAATGGAAATCATGGAAACTTTACACTAAAATCGGAAGATGATGAATTATATTCTTTTACATTTGATAACGGTGAAAGTTTTGATGCAAATATATCACCAACAGACGATGTAGTCATAACATATCATTATACTGATTTACAACGCTATGGGATTGAAAGTACAGATGTAAAATCTTTCCATTTTTATACTCTAGTAAGAGAAAAATAACAGCATTAGGCTAGATATGATTGGATTAGTTAGTTATGGTCATTTCAAAGAAATGACTATTGGGTTGAATATACTTAAAGGAGTAAATATATGTTTTTAGTTATTGTTATTGCAATTATAGTATTAATAGTATGTGCATCAAAAGGAGTTTTTTCAAAGCCTCAACCATGTAAGCACTGTGGCAAGGAGCTTAAAGGAACAGAGCAGAAACGTTTTACAGGTGTATCATTGATGGGAGCTTTATATGGAGAAACTGAAACAGCTATGCCAGAAAGCTTTGTATTATGCCAAGACTGTTTTAATAAAATACATCCCCAGTTGGTAATGTTTGCACAATCATCTTGGAAATATTCGGATTATACAAACTATCTTGAGTGGGAGGAGCAAACTAAGGAAGAGCGTTCTGCATTCAAGCCAGATATTGAGTATGGTGAGTTTAGAAGTGAACTTAAAATAGATCAAGAGAGAGGTCTTTTCAGTATTGGCTCTGGAAAGAGCGGTGGTCTTGTATTAAGATTCGAAGATTTGATTGAATATGATGTTAATTATGAGCCTAAGGAACTTAAAGAGGGCTTTTTGAATGACAAAATTATTGGCGATGAATATATAAAAATCACAACAAAGGTACCATCGTTATTATTGACAAATACATTGCATTCAGATGTAAAGTACAAAGCTAAAGTTCAGGGAATTTTAAATCCAAAATATGGATATGAGTTTTCTGATGAGTTCTACAACATAATTAGAGTTTTCTCAATTTGTGCATACTTGGCAGAGAACAAGAATAATAATGATCAAACTAGCGAAAGCAATATGCAGAATATTGGTGAGTTACAAAAAGCTCTTGCATTATTTATGTTTGATGACATCAATGAGGTAACAGAAGAAGCACTAAAACAACAGCGTAATACAATGATTAAGGCATTTCATCCAGATAACAATACTTCAAATGAGGCTTATTCGCAGAAGATTAATGCAGCATATGAATTACTTCATAGTTACATCAAGAATTAATACAACAGTATTAGTGGTAGAACTAAGATAGATTTAATTGGAGGTCTGAATGATTGCTGTATTAATTATATTCTTTGCTTCTATACTTGCAGGAATTGCATTTTTACTTAGTATAGTTGCTAAATTTATCATTTCATTACTATTAGGGTTTATTGAAGCAACAGTGAGTACCGAAATTATTTGTTTGATAATAGGATTTGTGTCATTGGTCGTTTTATATATTGCTGATGAAGCTGCAAATGTAGGCGGGAAACAATTAATAGAGAATATCTTCGGATTTTGCTTCGCACTTGCCCTTTTGATTGCACTGATTGCTCTTGCTTATGTGTTTGGTGGTTGGATTGTTGTAATGGCTGGAGGATTGTTTGCCGGAATAATGGTAGGATTATTTTCCTTCTTAATGAGCGCAATACTTATATTTGCTATTTGGCAGGAAAGTATTTATTTAAAAATGTTTGATGTGATTAAAAATAGAATAGAAAATATCTACAGTTCATAGAGGAGGAAAGATGGAAACAATAGAATCTGGAATTATAGATCAGAAAAAATATCCTATAGTTACGATGTTCAACATACTGACACTTTTGCCTCTATATGTGATATTTATAATAATGGAAGTTTTTAAGTATATCTTCAAAACTGTTACAAAGGCTAAAATAATAATAAAGATAATTGCAGTGGTAATAGGATATAGGTTTATGGCTGGGATAATTACAATTGCTCCAGCACCACTAGAGTTTTTCATGGCAACACCAAATAGAGCATTAGCCTGTGAGATGCTTGAAATAGCAGTTGATGCAACTCCATTAGTTTTTATTATTAATTATATTGCAGTTCTGATTTTTTATGCTTGTGCATATTTAGCTATTCCAATGCTAGTAGGAGAATATGTATATTCAGTTTTTATGAATATGGCAGGAACAGAAATTGAAAAAGAAAAATTTACAGAATATTCATATCTAATTGATTGGAATGAGATTGAAAAGTTCTTTAATGATATATTTGCTAAAATAAATGCAAATGCGGTGGCAGCTTATGAAGCAGATAGAAATAGATATATTTCAAAAAGTATCATTCATGTAGTCATCATGATTGTAGGAATTGTAGCTTTGTTTGGAATATGTTATATGCTTACAATAGGAAAAAATGGTCTTTATGATTATTTTTATGGTCCGGTGTCACTTTAATAATATTAGGAAAAAAGAAGTCAATATGACTTCTTTTTTTGTTACAATTTTTTACTTAACTCTTGACGAAAAAATTCAATCGTGCTATAAGTGTATTAGAACACGTAATACAGTGTCATACACACATACCTAGTAGGGGAGGTATTAGATGATTCAGTTAAACTACCGAGATTCGAAGCCTATATATGAGCAGATAAAAGACGGGCTTCGGCGCCTTGTAGTATCTGGTGCGGTAAAGCAGGATGAAAAGTTGCCTAGTGTAAGGGAGCTAGCCACCAACCTGTCAATAAATCCAAATACTATTCAGAAGGCGTATCGAGAGCTAGAGCAAGAAGGTTACATCTACACGATTGCGGGCAAGGGAAGCTTCGCTGCACAGCGAGCTGACGTTGCATCAGGGAGGAATGAAGAATTGATGAAAGAATTCGATGAGATTGTAAAAGAACTTCTGTATCTGTGCGAAGATAAGGACATCCTTATCAAACGTATTGAAGAGCTTGCGAAGGGAGGGACTGAGCATGATACAGGTAAATAACGTTACTAAAAAGTTTGGCGATTTTGCAGCCCTTGATGGGTTAAACATGCATGTTGAGCGCGGCGCCATCTACGGTCTTGTAGGTCCAAACGGCGCTGGTAAATCAACAATCATTCGCCATCTTTGCGGTGTATATAAACAGGATGCTGGTGAAATCACAATCGATGGCAAGCCAGTATATGAAAACACTGAGTTGAAAAAGATGTTCACTGTAATTCCAGATGACATTTTCTATTTCACTCAGGCTAACACCATGGATATGATGAAATTTTACAAGGACATGTATCCAAAGTTTGACGAAGTACTATTCAAGAAAATCATGGATTGCTTCCCAGCTATCAACCCAAAGAAAATGGTTCGTACACTTTCAAAGGGTATGCAAAAGCAGGTTGCATTCATGCTTTCAATTGCAGCTCGTCCAGAGCTTATGATATTGGATGAGCCTGTTGACGGTCTTGATCCTGTAATGAGACGTCAGATTTGGAGCCTTATCATGTCTGATGTTTCCGAGAATGGACTTACAGTTTTGGTCAGCTCACACAACCTTCGAGAGTTGGAGGATGTATGTGACCATGTGGGAATCATGAATAATGGAAAGATTCTCATCGAGCGTTCACTTGATGAGTTGCAGACATCCATCACAAAGATTCAAATTGCTTTTGATGGTGATATGCCTGCCCTCCCACCAGAAATAGAAGTGCTTAAGAAGATTACAAATGGACGAGTACACACACTTATTGTTAAGGGCGAGCCTAGAGCAGCAGAGCAAGCAATCGGTGCACTCAATCCACTTTTGATGGATGTACTTCCACTTACATTGGAAGAAATCTTTATTTATGAGTTGGGAGGTGAGAACTATGCAGTCAAAGACATCATTTTTTAACATGGCTTTGTTTAAGAAAAATCTTAGTAGGACTTGGATAGTAGGACTGTTATACTTCATCGCCTTATTACTCATGATTCCTATATCATTCGTGCTTACCATGGCTGATTTTGATAATTCATGGTATGTAGAATCAGGATACACACGTGAAATCATGCTATATCAGCATATGCAGTATGTGCCAAAGGCAGGACTTGCGCTTACAGTAGCCATTGTAGTCACGGGTATCACATTCTGGTTCTTATTTAACAAGCGCGACAACTACATGATGCACGCATTTCCTGTTAGCAGAAAGAGCTTGTTCTTTACAGGATTTACAACAGCATCCATTGTGAGCCTTGTGCCACTTGTAGTAAACAGCATCATCATGACAATCGTTGCCTTTGTTGAAAAGGCACCAGCTATAGATGCTATTTGGTATTGGACATTGATAGTTGCAGTTGCAACAGAACTGTTTATTTCAATAGCAGTTTTCTCAATGATGACATCAGGCCAGATTATTACAAGCGTAGTATTCTACTTCATCTTCTGTTATTTATATACACTGATGGAGGTTGCATTTAGAATCACAGCATCATTCCTGATGTTTGGTATGTCATCAGCATTGTCAGATTTAGACACAACAATGCTTACTCCAGCTTTCTTCATCAGCGCAAACTGTGGAGTAAACGCAGTAGTCGATACAGATGATTATGGCAAACTTATAGGCTTCTCATATGAATTGACTGGAGCCAAATATCTTGCTATTTACGCAGTAGCAGCAGTAGTGATTACATTCATCGCTTACATGCTTTACAAATATAAGAAGCTTGAAACAGTACACGATTTCATTGCCGTACCATTCCTTAAGCCAGTATTTACTGTTGGAATGTCATTCTTCATTTCAATGGTTGCAGGTGGATTTGTTGCAGAAATGATTAATGCGGCAAAAACACTTACATACAGCACAAAGTTTGCTATCGCTATCGTATCGGCCATTATCATCGGATGCATACTTTTCTACGCAACACAGATGATGATAGAGAAGACTGTACGAGTATTCTCAGCAAAGAAGTTTATATACTGCGCAGGTTATTCTGCAGCAGCTTTGGTAGTTCTTCTTTGTCTCAGACTTGATGTATTCAAGGTTGAGAACAAAGTGCCAAATGCAAACGACGTTGAGTGGGTAGGTTTCAACTGTGATTATGCTATGGTATTTACTGATGAAGACGAAATCGGAACAATGATTGAGCTTCACAAGGGATTCCTTGATGATAAAAAGGAGCTTCGTGATGTAAACGTGCTTTACTCAGATGTACCAGGCAACTCATTTACAATCAAATACAAGCTTAAGAATGGTAAGACTATTGTCCGTGACTACTCAGTTGTAGACACAGAATCAGAAAAGGTTAGCGCACAGTATGTTGCAGCTACAGAGCCAATCCTTGATTTTGTAAATTCACCAACCATAATCAAAGAGCACGTTATAGGCAACACTTACGATGATTGCACAATCACAGAGATGAGCTTTAGCGGCTACCTCTATGATGAAGGCATTGACGATTATTACTCTACATACGTAGATTTTGATTATCTTACAGACCGTGAGAAGCATGAAAAATTCGCAAGAGTTTACGAAGCAGTATTGAAGGACGTAGATGCCGGCAAAGTACTCACTACAAGCTTTGGCACTGACTACTACGATACCGAAGACAAACTATACAACGACTTCAGCTTCACAATCCAGAACAAGAAGACTCCATACTTCTCAGACACAGATTTCTTCTGGGGCTACGAATACTCAAGCTCGTATGTCAGATATGAGCAAAGCATCTACGTACAGCTCACACGAGACTGCACAAACACATTGCAGGCCCTCAAAGAAGAAGGCTTCTACACCGATGATGAGGAAATCCTCACATACGGCGAGTATAACCAGCGTATGGGTTATGACTACTATTAAATTGCTTACATCTTAATTCTCTATCCGATACAATTCTCTAACAGCCCCAGGGACCTCTCACCCCTGGGGCACTTTTTTTTTCAGAAAATTTGAAAAAAATTTAAAAATGCTCTAAAGTTTTGGTTGGGAGTACCGATAAATGAGTTGTAAAGAAAAGTGTATCTAGAATTAATGTGACATAAAACGACGTAAACACAGGGAGGAAAGGAGTGTGGCGATATGCGTATAGAGGCTTACAACCAGGTAGCTCAGCTCTATCAGACATCAAACACTAAAAACACATCACAGGCTGCAAAAACAAACAGCATGGGTCGCGATGAGGTTCAGATTTCATCTACTGGTCGTGATTTTAATGTTGCAAAGGCAGCAGTATCTGAGGCTTCAGATATCAGAGAGGATCTTGTAGCTGATATTAAGGCTAGAATTAAGGCTGGCACTTATGAAGTTAGCACAGAGGACTTTGCTGATAAGCTTATGTCTCAGTTTGGTTCTATTCTTTAGTTTTGTGAGGGAAAAGCGTGGCTAGTTTACTGGATGAATTGATCCTAACTATGGATGGTGAAAGGTCGAAATATGAAAAGTTAATTAATCTTAATGGAGAAAAGAAGGATTCTATTATCCATAAGAAGCTTGACGTACTTGAAGCTATTACCATTCAGGAGCAGGCCATTGCAGACTCCCTGCTTAAGCTGGAGGATAAACGCGCCCATTTATTGAGGAGTATTGCTTCGGTAATGGGACATGATGGTGAGCAGGTTACTGTTTCATGGATGATAAATAATCTGGCTAACCAACCTGTAGAGCAGGAAAAGCTTACTGTAGCACGAGATCAATTGGTAAAGGTTGCAGATGAAGTTCAGGTGCTGAATTTTCAGACTCAGAACTTGCTGAAGCAGGCAATTGAAATGGTGGAGTTTGACATTACTCTCATTAAGAGTGTAAAGCAGGCACCACAGACAGCAAATTATGGAAAAGATGCTACAACTACAGGCGAAATATTAGGTAATATACGATTTGATGCTAAACAGTAGGAAAAGGATGTCCTTAAAGTTTTAGTAAGACTTTGGAGGATAGACTATGGCTAATAGTTTTGGAAGCTTATATGTTGGGGCATCAGGCCTACAGTCAGCATCACATGGATTAAATACAACTGCAAACAACCTTTCTAACGTAAATACTGAAGGGTATGTACGTGAGCAGGTTGTTTACGAAGACAGAGATTATAGAAAAATAGGAAACGCATCGGTCAGCACACAGTACGCTGGCCTTGGTGTGCAGGTAGGAACAATCGTCCACGCTCGCGATATCTTTTTAGATAAAGCTTATCGCTCAGAGAATGGACGATATTCTTTTTATAGCGCTAGTTCAGAAGCAGTGCAGGAGGTTCAGACACAGCTTCAGGAGACCCAGGGCGAGGCTTTCAAGCAGGCAATTGCCGATTTTGAAGAGGCATTTGAGGAGTTCGCCAAGGATCCTTCTGATACAGTTAATCAGAATCTTGTATTGCAGAAGGCTAGTCTTTTTTTGTCTAGAGCTCAGGCTGTAGAGGATGGATTTGAAGATTATCAGACTATCATCAACTCAAAGATTCAGGAAGATTTGGAAACAATCAACGATATCGGAAAGAAGATAGTCGATTTAAATAAAAGAATACAGGCGATTGAAGCAGCTGGTGTTGAAAAGGCCATGGACCTTCGCGATACCAGAGATTTGCTTTTGGATCAACTTTCAGGCCTTACAAAGATGAGCTACCGTGAGGATTACAACGGTATCGTTCATGTTGAAATCGAAGGTGTTGAGTTTATCGATGAAAATAACTACTACGAAGTTGGTATTTTAAAAGATAAGAAGACAGGCTTCATCACACCTTACTGGCCTCAGCTTTCAGACATTGTAAGCGAGGATGATGAGTCTCTTAACACATATTACCCTATTTTCAACTTAGGAAATGTAAGTGCTGAAAGAGATACAGATAAAGGTGAAATCAAAGCGCTCCTTCTTGCAAGAGGAGATAGCTGGAGCAATTACCTTGGCTACTGTGATGAGAATGGCAATGCTATTTCTGCAGATGTTTACGAGGATGGAATTGCAAACTCAATCATGATGAATTCAGAGGCAGAGCTTGATACATTGATTCATAAATTGGTAGTTGATATCAACAATATCTACAGCCCACTTACATCAATGTCATCTGCATTAGGAGATGTTTCAAACGTTTCCTACACATATATCAACGAAGATGGATATCAGGTTACAGTCAACCCTACAGATGCCCAGATGAAGAACATCCAGGTTATGGATGAGGCAAACTGTTCAGTTGGATCTGATGGAGAGCTTCCACCACGTGAGTTGTTTGTAAGAAATGGTTGCAGTCGCTATACAACAGCGACAATCACTTACACAGACGCAAATAATGAAACTCAAACAAAGACGATATATCTTTACAACGAAGAGGATATTACAGACACATCAAAGTGCTACACTCTCAAATCTTTGACAGTTAACGAAGATTTGATTAAGCAGGAATCCTACATTCCACACAATGTTTACAAGGACCAGACACAGGTGGATATGGCACTTGGTCAGAATCTTAGTGCTATTTGGAACAAGACAGATTTCAACTTGAACCCAAGCGATACAACACCATGTGGATACAACGGATTCTACGTAAAGTGGATTGGCGAAATTGCAAACACAGGTAGCGTTTACTCTAGCACAGAGCAATCTCTTGAAGGCACAAAGGAAGAAATCGAATTCAGCCGTCAGGGTGTTATCGGAGTATCTTCAGACGAAGAGCTTACAATAATGATTAAATATCAGTCAGCTTACAATGCAGCTAGCCGATATATAAACGTAGTAAATGAAATGATAGAACATCTGCTTACATCTTTGTAAAGCAGGAAAGGAAATAGCTTATGTCATCAACATTCTTTGGATTGACAATTGCATCTTCTGGACTGAACACAGCGCAGGCTCAGATCAATACAACTGCAAACAATATCTCCAATGTAAATACTACTGGATATAGCAAGCAGGTTGTAAACACAGTTGCATCATCTGCACTACGAGTTTACCAGGCATATGGTACAACCGGTACAGGTGTTGAGGTTGAGTCTGTAACTCAGAGCCGTGATTTATATTACGATGAGAAATACTGGAACAACAGCACAGCTTTGGGCTTCTACGAGAAAAAGCAGTACTACATGAATCAGATTCAGGATTATTTCAATGAGACTAACAAGGAATCTGGATTCACCACTATCTACACAAAAATGTTTAACGCCATGAGCACCCTTCAGGGAAGCCCTGGTGACGATACAGTTAGAAAGCAGTTTATTTCTACTGCAAAGCAGCTTACAGAATACTTCAATCAGTTATCCACAAAGCTGCAGGATTTACAGAACTCTATCAACGATGAAATCAAGACTGCTGTTGATGATATCAACGCTGTTTCAGAAAAGGTAGCCATCCTTACAAAGCAGATTAACGTTATCGAGCAGGGCGGTGGCCGAGCAAACGAGCTTCGAGATCAGCGTTCACTTTTGATTGATAAGCTTTCAAAGATTGTTGATGTTAAGGCAGTTGAGACACCAGTTACAAATTCAAACAACCCTGATATGTACACAGGCGCAACCTACTTCCAGGTATACATCAACGGCCAGCAGCTTGTAGACACATACGAGTACAACAGACTCAAGGTTGTATCAAGAGAAACTGACCAGATGTACAATCAGTCAGATATCGATGGTCTTTACGACATTGTTTGGGAAGAGGATGGAAATGCATTTAATGCTACTCCAAGCTCAAGCGGTGGTGAGCTGAAGGCCATGTTTGAGGTTCGTGATGGAAACAACAACGAAAACTTACATGCAACAGTTTCATCTGCAACAGCAACTTCCATCACAGTTACAAACCTTAGCATTACAGATTTAAACGAGCTCAACATGCCAAAGTGTGGACAGATTAGCACAAACAACATGTTGTTTAGCTATCAGAGCTTTGACTTCACAACTGATTCAAAAGGCAATGTAGTATCTGTCACATTCAATTTGGATGATGCAGATGCCATCACAAGCGATGTGGCTAGCAAACTTGTAGGCCGTTCACTTCAGGTTGGTGATGATGTGGACTACATGGGTATCCCATATTATCAGAACCAGATGAACATGTTCCTGAGAAACTTCTGCCAGAAGTTTAATCAAATTGAGCAGAGTGGTGTTGATTTAGATGGAGAAGCAATGACAGCATTCTTTATCGCAAAGGATGATTTGGATTCCATCATCGAGCACCAGATGAGAGCCGAGCTTGTAGATACAGTAAAAGATACAGATGGAAATGTAGTATCTGTCACAGGAAAAACATTTTCAAATTCTGCTGAAACATATTATTTAATGACCGCCGGCAACGTATCTATCATCAAGGAAACTGATAAGGATGCAAGAAAGTTTGCCACAACAACACAGGAAAACTTCACATCAGGTGTTGATGCAGCAGATCTGGTAGTTGAGCTTCAGAAGCTTCAGAGTAAAACAACAATGTTCAGAGGCGGCGGTGGTGATGCATTTCTTCAGTGTATCTACGCAGATGTAACCATCGACACACAGGAATGCCAGATTTTCACAACAAACTTTACCAACATCCAGTCTTCAATTTCTCAGCAGAGAATGTCAGTAGCTGGTGTTGATGAAGATGAAGAGGCTTTGGACTTAATCAAGTTCCAAAACGCATACAACCTAGCATCTAAATGTATTTCCGTATTTTCCGAAATATATGATAGGTTGATACTTAACACGGGTGTTTAGCAATCCGAATAAATAGAACAATTTAAGTTTTTCAATGAGTTAGTAGTTATCAAGCTATCATGTTACTCAAGTGAAACATGTGTTGAACTGAGTAATATGATGCTTGAGAACGTAACTAACGGGTTAGAGGTATTAATTATGAGAGTAACTAATAAGATGATAATGAACAATTCAGCTTCGAATATTAACAGTGCTAAAGAGGTTGTTAATACTAGAAACAAGCAGATGACATCTCAGAAGAGAATTGACAAACCATCGGATGATCCTGTAATTGCCGTTCGTTCGCTGAGACTTGCAACAACATTATCACAGGTATCACAGTATTATTCAAAGAACATCCCTGATGCAAATCAGTGGCTTGATATTACTGAGACTGCTCTCATTAATATCAACGATGTTGCTACAGACTGCAAGACAATCTGCGTAGGCGGTTCTACTGACTCTTACAACAGCCAGAGCGATAGAAAGACAATGCTTACTCAGCTTGAGTCCCTTCAGAAGGCGCTTTTTGCAGAGGGCAACGCCGACTATGCAAACCGTACTGTTTTCACAGGATACAGAACAAACTCAAATCTTACATTTACAGAAGATGAGACACAGACAAAATATCGAATCAACCAAACTCTCAGCGTAGAGGATTTAATGGAAGAGCACAGATATTATTCTGGAAATGTAGTTGTTCCTACAACAGAGGCAGAGGTTATTGCACCACAGAATAATGCTGCATTGATTTCTGACATCACAGAGACAGACTATTACAGACTTCGTATAAACTACAAGGATTTAGATTCAATCGGCAGCATCAACATCAAGTATGAAGATGGAACCGAAATACCTTTCACATTTACAGAGACAAATGGTGTGTTTGATAACACTACTGCTCAGACAGATGCCGCTAGCGGATTTACACTTACAGTGTATGACAACGAGACAGACTGGGCTGAAGCAGATGCTGAAAATATAAAGCGTGTTGACGACACAAGCATTGTTGTAATCAAGGAAACTGGTGAAATCATTTTCGGCGATAAAGTTGCTTCTACAATCAAAACAAACAAGGCAGAGGTTTCAGTGCAGTACGACAAGACTGGATTCAACGAGGGTCAGCTTCGTCCAGAGTATTACTACAACTGCACCAAGATGATTGATAGCACAGGTGCAACACTTACATCCAACAATGAATACACAAAATTCGATGCAAATGGAAACGTTATCCACTTTGATATCGAATATACAATAGCTGCAAATCAGACTATCGCAATCAACACCGAGGCTTCAGATGTTTTCGACAGCTCGCTTCAGCGCGACATTGATGAAATGATGAATGCGGTACAAAGAGTTATCGCTGCATACGACAAACTTGATACAATCAAGGGAATGAAGAGTGAAACTCAGTATGCTTCTGACGAGGATCAGGAATGGCTCGACAAGTGGCAGGATGCAGCTCAGAAGGAATATGATTACTATAATAACAATATGAGAAAACTTTTTGACTCAGAAATAGGCAATATTCAGTCATATTGTGATAAAATAACATTAGCTTTAACTGATTTGGGTTGTAAGGAGCAGTCTTTAGACCTCACAAAGGTTCGAGTAGGTGATCAAAGAGAGACTGTTCAGCAGTTACAGACAGAGAATGATGATGTAGATCTATCCCAAATCATCATCGACTACACAGCAGCTTACACCGCATATCAGGCTTCGCTCACCGCAGCAGGAAAGCTGGGTGATTCGACATTACTAAATTACATCTAAAAAGGAGAAGGGATAATGCAGGTAAAAACTAGACTGTTCGGCGAAATTGAAATTGCAGAAGAAAAAATCATCAATCTCATCCATGGTCTTATTGGTTTCCCAGACATGAAGAGATACACACTCATTTTCGACGAAGAGAAGAAAGACAAAGGTAATATCATGTGGCTTCAGTCACTTGATGAGACAGACTTTGCTATGCCAGTAATGCTGCCTCACGTGGTTAAGCCAGACTATGCACCTGAGCTCAACGTTGATGCACTTGAGCAGCTTGGCGAGCTCACAGCAGACAATACTTACATGCTTGTCACAGTCAGAGTACCAAAGAACCCTAAGGAAGCATCGATTAATCTTAAGGCACCTATCATCATCAATACAGACACAAACATCGGTGACCAGATTATCATCGAGGGCAATGAGCCAGTACGCTACCTTATTCATGACGCAATACATGGAAAGGATGGTGAGTAACGATGTTGGCATTAACAAGAAAAACAGGCGACGCTATCATGATCAACAACAACATCGAGATTACAGTCCTTGAGGTTCGCGGTGATCAGGTAAAGATCGGTATTTCAGCTCCAAAGGAAGTATCTATCTACAGAAAAGAAGTATACTTAGAAATTCAAAAAGAAAACGAGGAAGCACAGGCAATCAGCATGGACGACCTGGAAGCACTCAAGAATTTACTTTAGTAATAAGGATAAATCCAGCAACTGCGGTTGCTGGATTTTTTTATTTTAGTAGGAAATTTCTCCTGCGGAGAAGTCTTTATTTAAAAAGGCCTAAATATAGCATTCTACCAAAAGTAGAGTGACAAAAATGAAAACTTGGTGCATTATAAGGGCATAGATTTTTGAATAGTGCTTGGAATTGTTAAGTGAAAAATTATTATGGATGTTTTTCACTTAAAAAGTCGTAGTGCGGTTAAGTTTATTCTAGAAAAATATAAATAAACTTAAAATAGGTTAAATAATTTGAATTAAAGTTAAGTTTATTTTTGGCAAGTATATTTTCACTTAAATAATCATGGGATTGAGTTAAGTGAATCTGACATTCTTCAGAATAAACTTAAGTAGCCTAAGAATTGGGACTGAAAAGTTAAGTAAATTTAAAAATAATTATAAATACACTTAACGGCAAGTTGGACTTTTAAGTGGAAATAATCCAAATAGAAAAACCACTTAACTTTCACCCGAGAATTATATAAGTGAAATTTGAAAATGATGAAATTCACTTAACTCACGCCCTATGTCGCCAGCAAATCATTAAAAACCTCATCAAAGAGCTACCCCAAAGGCTATCAAAAAGCCCATCAATTGAAAGCACACATCAGAACATCATCATTCTTTTCTAAGAAAAAAGAAAATTTTTTAAAATCTCTATAAACTTTAATATCCCACCGGTCGATATAGCAATTAGAAAACTAATAATTTCCCATAGTACAAGGATGTATATTGTCCAAACGGAGTTTAGAATGGGACTAAATTCCCTTGGGCGTAAGGAGGAAAACAATGAAAATAGGCGAAGTAAGTAGTGCAGTTAGCAACTACCAGGGACAGGGAAGTTCAGCAAAAGCGGCGCCAGCACAAGCAGTGCAAAAAGATAATGCTATAGTTGATTTTTCAGCTGCTGTAAAAGAAAGCAAAGCTGCTGAATTTGAGAATAGAAACTATTCTATAAACCCTGAAATCGAAGATGAGGAAAATTCTTCTAAGCAGGCATCTTCTTCTTTGAAAGAAGCTGTAGAAAAAATTAATTCTGCACAAGGAAATGCAGAGGCTGTATTTGGTATCCATGAGGGAACAAATCGCGTAATGATTAAGATGGTCGACAAAAGGACAAAGGAAGTCATTAAGGAATTCCCAGCAGAGCAGACACTTGACCTTATTGCAAAGGCATGGGAGCTTGCAGGAATCATGGTCGATGAAAAGAGATAGGAGGTAGGGTTATGCCTATTAGATTATCTGGTTTGGCTTCGGGCTTAGACACCGAGGCGATTGTAGGTGCCCTCGTATCTGCATACAGTTACAAGAAGGACAAATATGTAAAGGCACAGACAAAGCTCTCATGGAAACAGGAAGCTTGGAGCACCCTTAATAGTAAAGTATATAGTTTGTACACTAGCGTTGGTACTATGCGCTATTCTTCAAACTATACAGCAAAAAAGACTACAGTTAGCGATACTTCTAAGGCTACAGCAACAGCCAGTGGTAGCGCTATTAATGGTACGCAGACACTTAAAATTACAGAGCTTGCAAAGACTGCTTTTATCACAGGTGGAGAGCTTGATGGATCAGTTACTGGCTCATCAACTATGGTTTCACTTGGAATAAAGAACAGCAATGCATTAGATAAAGCAAGTATCGCTGTAAGAACAGGTACTAAGACTACAAACATCGAGATCGATAGCTCTATGACTATCAATCAGTTTGTAAATAAGCTTAATGAAGCTGGAGTTATTGCCAATTTCGATGAGAAGAATCAGCGTTTCTTTATCAGTTCCAAAACGTCTGGTAAGGAAGGTGATTTCTCTATTTCTGCAAATAGTTCACAGGGACTTAGCGTGTTAAATAAGCTGGGATTGATGTCTAACACTGAAATTGAGGATATCACTAAAAGCACCAGCAGCACTTTGGCTAAGAAGCTCTTTGATTTTACAACTGCAAAAAATTACTATGACCTGTCAGATACAAAGAGTCTGTTAGCAAAAATCAAGGAATATAAAAATGATTCATCAGCTACAGCAAACACTGAGTATGATGAAATTGTTTCATATATCGCAAGCGATACTGATAAATTTGGCGCAGTAGATTGGTCGACTATTTCAGAGGACGATTTATCTACATTAGCTACAAAGCTTTATAACTCTGCAACATACGACACAACAGGAACAAAGAGTACGGCTATTACAAGAACTCTTAAGTTCTCGGTTGGCGAAGGGGACGATAAAAAAGAGTACTCATTCCAGAAGAATCTTGAGGGCTGGAAAGAGTTGCTTGCAGAAATAGGTGACAGTACAGATGAAGATGTTGTTGCCCTCAGAGATTATCTGAACAAGACATTTGCAGGGGAAGTGTACAAGACAGAGACCACAGATGCTGGAATTCAAGTATTGAAGTTTGGTACTGATGGCGAAATAGATTGGTCTGAGATTGCTGGTGACTCTGATAAATTAGAAGCATTGGCAAAGCAGATTTATTCTAAATCAACATATGATATTTCTAATGATGCAACATATCAGGAGATTTCAAAGTCTATCAATGAAATCAGAGATGGGTATGTGGCAGTAGCTGAGGCAAAAGCTCTTCCGGCTACTACATCAGAAGAAATCGCAATCAGATCTGCTAAAATGCAGGCTGCTCAGGAGCAACTTGATGCTGCATTAGCTGACCCAACAAACCAAAAGTGGAAGGAATATGTAGAAACTAATTTTGGTGTAAAGAATTCAGCTTATGATAGTAGCTACAGCGACTTCTGGATTCAGAGCGATAACCTTGAGTTAGTCCAGAGTGTATTCTACAGAGTAGATTTGGCTGCTAATGTTACAGCAGGAAATATGGAGCTTGATAACTCAAATACTGCAACAAAAGTTAAAGGGCAGGATGCAAGTATCGAATTAAACGGCGTTACTTATACATCCAATACAAATTCAATCACTGTAAATGGTCTTACAATTGAGGCGATGGCGACGACTCCAGATGCAATATCTGTTACAGTTGCAAATGATACAGATGCTCTCTATGACAAGGTAAAGGATTTCCTTACATCATATAACAACTTGATGAACGAGATGCAGAAGCTTTACAATGCAGATTCTGCAAAGGACTACGAACCACTTACAGATGATGAAAAGGCAGAGATGTCTGAGACAGAAATCGAGAAGTGGGAGCAGAAGATTAAGGATTCGCTTCTTCGTAGAGATACAAGTTTGAGCGGTATCATTTCTGCAATGACAATGTCGATGATGTCAGTGTATGAGGTAAATGGTGAGAAATTATCATGGTCTACATTCGGCATCCATACACTTGGTACATTAAATGCAGAAAAGAACGAAGGCTATGCATACCATATCGATGGTGACTCAGAGGATAGCAAGACATCTGGTAATGAAGAAAAGCTCCGCGCAGCCTTAGCATCAGACCCAGATAGAGTTATAGAATTCCTTAAGCAGGTAACATCTGGCCTTTACAAGTCGCTGGATGAAAAGATGAAATCTACAGCAGTTAAATCTGTTTACACTGTTTACAATGACAAGGAAATGGCATCTGAGTACTCGAACTACAGCTCATTGATTAAGACATGGACTGATCGTGTTCAGGACATGGAAGACGCTTATTATAAGAAATTTGCCGCAATGGAGTCTGCGTTGGCTACATTACAAAGCAATTCTTCTTCAATATCATCACTATTAGGTGGTTGATAGTAAGTAATACAATATTAGATTTTTGGAGGCGGTACTATGACACCAACAAATGGTTATGATGCATACGCAAAAAACAGAATACTTACAGCTAGCCCTGCTGAGTTAACATTGATGCTATATGAAGGAGCAATCAAGTTTTGTAACATAGCAATCGTAGCTTGCGAGAATCACGATATTGAGAAAGCACACATCAATATCAGAAAGACAGATAGAATTATCGAAGAGTTTGAATTGACTCTCGATGAGAAATATCCTGTGGCAAAGGATTTCCATGCAGTGTATACTTATCTTAGGAGCTGCTTGAGACATGCCATGATCACCAAGGACCCAGCACAGCTCGAGGAAGTGCTTAAGCACCTTCGAACAATGCGAGATACTTGGAAGGATGTAATGAAGCTCACCGCCAACGGCAAGAAGCTAGACGGTACTTCAACAAATATAGCAGGTTAAAGGATGGCCCCTCACACGAGGGGCTGTCTTTATGTGGAGGGTAAGCTATACACTTGCGCTCAAGATAAAGTCTAGGAGGGAACCATGGATAACAGAGATTACGTAATAATGCTTAGAGAGTCGCTGGAAAAGAAGGCAGATATTCTTAGAGTTCTTCTTATTAGAAACAAGGAACAGGAAGCCATTCTTAAGGATCCTAATTCCACTCCAGACGATTTAGAGAAAAACATGAACATGAAGGCTGAGCTCATCGATAGAATCGTGATGCTTGACGATGGCTTCCAGCAGCTGTTCAACAGAGTGAAGGCAATCCTGGACGAGGACCGCGCTTCATATGCAGATGAAATCAAGCTTATGCAGGAGCTCATCAAAAAGGTCACAGACCTTACAGCAGATGTGGAGGCTACAGAATATCGCAACAAAGAGTACGCCAAAACTCGCTTCGCCAATGTAAAAAAAGAAGCCCGCGAAATCAAAAGATCCGGCGATGTTGTTTCATCATACTACAAGCACATGATGAGCCCACGAACCACCGCCGACCCAGCTTTTTTGGATAAGAAAAAATAAATAAGGGTGAAACACCCTCAAATTCCCCTTCCAAATCCCGCCAATTTACCTACAAATTATGAGAATATAATAGAATTTATAGCAAATTTTACAAAAATTTTGTTATAAATTTTAACAAAAATAAAAGTCTCAAGAACCCAGTAAAATCAAGGGCTCAGGGACTTTTTTCTATTGCACAAAAAATAAGAAAATTGGAACAAAATTAAAATTTTTTGCTTAAAGGGGTAAAGTTTTTTTGCCCCAGAACGATAAATAAGGTGTAAGGAACAATTGAACACAAAAACTTTACCTTACAAATCGAATTCGAATCTTTTTAAAAATCAAATTTAATAACCAGGCCAGACACGGATGTTGGGCTATCACAAAAAACGGATTTAAATGCTAAAAGGATTTAGCAGAATCTCATGGAGGAATTTATTATGGTAGTACAACACAACATGCAGGCAGCTAATGCTTCAAGAACATTGAACATTACAACTGATTCTCAGTCAAAGAGTACAGAGAAGCTTTCATCTGGATATAAAATCAACAGAGCAGCAGATGATGCAGCTGGACTTTCAATTTCTGAGAAAATGAGAAAACAGATTCGTGGTTTGACCCAGGCTTCTACAAACGCATCTGACGGTGTTTCATCAGTACAGACAGCTGAAGGTGCCCTCACAGAAGTTCACGACATGCTCCAGAGAATGAACGAGTTAGCAGTACAGGCAGCTAACGGAACAAACTCAGAGTCAGATCGTGATGATATCCAAAACGAAATTTCACAGCTTACACAGGAAATCGATAGAATTGCATCTACAACAAAGTTCAATGAGACATTCTTATTAAAGGGTGATATCGGACTTAAGAAGATGTACATTTCAGCTCATGATGCAGGTCTTGAAGGTACATTAGTACAGAATACAACAAGAGCTACATTTACAATGGAATCTCTTGAAGCTGGTGAGAAATATACAATTGGTGGCGTACAGTACACAATCGGTGCTAAGACAAAGGAAGAGGCAGCAAAGGCGCTTCACCTCGAAGATAAGCATGATGAAACCAAAGAAAATACAGAAGATGAGTGGAGTTTAACAGCTGGTGATACAATTTCAATCGACGGAAAGACATATACAATCGTTGATGGAAAAACATCAGATGTAGCTAACTCAAAAGTAACAAACGGATACCTTAACAACCTTATCGTTGCAGGTTCTACTCTTAAATATAATGGTAACGAAGTAACAATGTTTGCACAGCTTGCAACAGATGGCTCAGGTATTGATAAGGCTAATGCAACACTTATCACAGCATCAGCAGCTTATAACATGGTAGCTATCGAGCTTAAGGCAGCTTCTTCAGTAGGTGCAACAGATGGCGCAGCTGACGTTGATAAAGCTGGCGATGCTTATACATGGAAGAGAAGAGAAGTAGAGCAGACAAATGGTGTTGATACAAATACAACTACGACAATTAGCTTCTCAATTACAAAGGGCTTCGTAAACGTACAGAACTCACTTACACTTAACCTTCATGTTGGTGCTGACGCTGCAATGTCAAACAAGATTAACGTTAACATCGAAGCTATGAACTCTAAGTCAATCGGTATCAACGGACTTAACGTTTCCGATGCAACTGGTAAGGCAGCTACATACGCAATCGACGCTATCGCAGATGCAATCCAGAGAGTTTCAGCACAGCGTGCAGAACTTGGTGCTATCCAGAACAGATTAGAGCACTCAATCAAGAACCTCGACAACGTAGTTGAGAACACAGAAGCAGCAGAATCTCGTATTCGTGATACAGATATGGCTGACACAATGGTTGAGTACAGCAAGAACAACATCCTCCAGCAGGCAGGACAGTCAATGCTTGCTCAGGCTAACCAGGCTACACAGGGTGTTATGAATCTTCTTCAGTAACCTAAGGTTTGAAAACCATAAATAAAATGTCCCCACCTCTTTCACAGGGGTGGGGATGATTTTAAAAAGAAAATTGAATAGTAACTTTAAAATCGACTGCAACTCCTTCGAAAGAGGGATTTATAGAATAGAGGTAAGGCGTATGGCATATTTCACAAGAAACAAGATGTTAACAATGGTATTAGAGCTTTACACAGCAAACCATAGATTTGCACAGGGAAGTACAGGCGATGACGCAGCAGATTTACAGGTGCTCATCGGATGTCAGCAAAAAGCCTTAGTATTGGGAGAGTACCTGGAATCCATGGGAATGGATTACTCGGACATCGTTGAAAAGTTTGAAAAGTACTGCAATATGATATACGATATAAGTGAGAACTTAAGAGACACAGCATTGATTATGGATCACAAAGCCAGAATCGACATGGTTCTCAGCGATATCTTAAGTGAAATCGAAAACAGAATAATCGAAATTAGAAGTATCGATGTATATGACTTCAGAGGCTTGGTTGAAGCACCTGGCGAAAAGCTAATCGTTAGCAAGGAAATTAATCGCTTGATTGATAGCTGCCTCGGCAAGGTGGAGGGCCTCGTGGAAGGAGAGGAAATGTACAGACCACTTGTAATTGGAACATATTAATATAAATAAAGTAAGGCTCGTCAGATGACGAGCCTTTTAGTGATTAAAGGGTGGGAACAATATGAACAACAAACCTAAAACTAAATTGCTTACAATTTCACTTCTTTGCTGCGGCAGACCAGAGACAACCGAGCGTTGCCTCCAGTCCTTGATGCCAATCAGAGAGGCAATCGATTCTGAAATTCAGGTTGTAGATACAGGCTGCAGCCCAGAGACCAGAGCGGTTATTGAAAAATATGCAGATGAAGTTTTTGAATTTGAATGGTGCAACGATTTTGCCAAGGCAAGAAACTTCCAGTTGGATCAGGCCAACGGCAAGATGTTCTTGTATATAGACGATGATGAGTGGTTCCTTGACTGCAAATATATCATCGAATTTTTCCAGCAGCCAGACTGCACAACCTACAATATCGGCGGCTATTTTCAGCACAATTATCTTGATTTTGACGGCAAGGAATACCAGGATATTGAGGTTTGCCGTATGTGCTCTGTTACTCCAGAGACCCATTTTGTGGGCAAGATTCATGAGTACATCGAGCCATCCTACGGCAGGGCAATGTTTATGGATGCCAAGGCTGCCCACTTCGGATATGTGTACGCCACAGAAGAGGAAAATATCAAGCATTCCATGCGAAATGTGCCTCTCCTGCGGGAGATGATGGAGGAGGACCCGGACAATCTTCGCTGGCCATATCAGCTGGCGCAGGAGCTGAAAGCCATCAAGCAGTTTGATGAAATGTACGATGTTTGCAAGGCTGCAGCTGAAAAATCCCTGATTAAAAATGATAGTGACGATATGCGCTATCGCGGAAGCTTTATCTGCGGTATGGCAATCGCCCTTCATCAGACTGATAAGAATAAGGAGCTGGAGGAGCTTTACGAAACACAAGCAAAGAATCCAACAATCATGGAGCTCCCACTTGCCTGCCTGGCATTTTATGTTTCCACTGCATATTTTAATGAACAGAAAAATGATGAGTGCCTGTCAGCCTGCAATTATTATTTAAAGATATGCGATAAGCTTGCCAACAACAAGGCCGAGATGTTCATCCAGGGCGGCCTGTTTTCAGCTGACACTTTCGATACCACAAAGGTCAATATGGTATACTGCTTCATCATGACCATCGGAATGGAAAACGATGACTTTGGCCCGCTGGTTCATTATTACAGACGCATCGCCTGGGATTCCCCAATCGTTCGTTTGAACCGTGGCTTCATCGTCATGCTTCTTAAGAAGTGTTCGGAACTTGGTTATAAGAAGGAACTTCGCGATGTATTGAACAAGTTCTTTACATCCTCAGGCTTCCGCGACATGATTGAGTTCCACATTGATAAGGTGGCG
Organism: Pseudobutyrivibrio ruminis; assembly: GCF_015057245.1. GTDB lineage: Bacteria > Bacillota > Clostridia > Lachnospirales > Lachnospiraceae > Pseudobutyrivibrio > Pseudobutyrivibrio ruminis_E. Next base: position 219,449 of record NZ_SVET01000002.1, on the reverse strand, counting down.
CCAGATCTTAGCGAGCAGGAGCTTGAAAATGTAGCAGCCGCATTTAAGACCACTGACGGCGAAAAGGAAATTCGCTTATATATTGACATTCGTTTGCTGGAAAAGCAGTTTGCAGGCATCGAATATTGGGATAGCTATGATGAGCTCATTGAAGCCCTTGCAAACTACGGCAACATGACTTTGACATGGCAGCAGATGCATGACAGCTGGCTTCTTGATGAGGATGATGACAAGCCATTGAATCATTCAACAAAGCTTGGCCAGGGCTTGCAGCAGTTCATTGGTGAGGCTGATGTGGATGTGACTGCCAGCCTAAAGATTCTCAAAAATCTCTTTGGCTTTAGGCCAGCCATGACTGGTGCCCTTGGAGAATTGTCCCGCCTGTACACTATGCGTATAAAGATTCGCGATGCAAAGCGCAACGACCCAGATAAATTCAACGAAATGTATAAGCTAGAGGAGACCATCCTGGCTCAAATCGCCGAGCTTGACGCAGCCGGCCGTAGCGACGAAGCCGTGGCTACCTATAAACAGCTGGTAGGTATCCTGCAGGGCTCATATGGGGTGGATACGCTACATATATAGGACGGGCTCGTAGGGTATTGAGAGTTTACATATTTAGATGAGCTAGTAGGCTAGTAGGCGTGACTAGCGGATTAAAGGTTTGAGAACAACATGAAGATTTTGATGTATCGCTGGAAGGCGTACAATTACAAAGATATAAAGCACACATTCGAGACACTAGGATATGAAGTTGAGGAGGTTTATCAGGACCTCCTCAATTATGATGTGGATGAAGAGTTCGCAGAAAAGCTTCGAGGCATGATTAAGGCTGGAAATTATGACTTTTTCTTCACAGTGAATTATTTCCCTCTGATTTCAAATGTGTGCCAGGAGCAGGGCCTCCGCTACGTATGCTGGAGCTGCGATAACCCGCTGATTTCTATGTATCACAAGTCAGTTTTCAACGATGTGAATCGCATTTTCCTGTTTGATCTGACAAATGTAGAGGAATTCCGTGGCATGGGAGTGGAGCATGTCTACCATCTTCCCCTGGCGGTGGATTGCAACAGACTTGATTACCTGTTCGGCAACTCAACAGATTTGGGGGCCTACAAAAACGAAATCAGCTTCGTTGGCTCTCTTTATGAAAAGAATTCCTACGACAAAATGGAATACACTTTGCCAGAGTATCTCCGTGGATATTTCGAGGCAACCATGGAAGCCCAGCGTGATTTGATGGGTGTCAACATTATTGACAGGATGCTTACTCCGGAAATCCTCATGGAGCTTGAAAACTACTTTGAACTGGAGAAATCGGAAGACTCACTTTCGGATCTAAACCTAATCTTTTCAGTTACAACTTTGGGCTTCAAAATAGCTCAAAAGCAGCGCAGACGAATCCTTATCGACCTGTCAAAACACCATGACGTCAGCATCTACACCAATTCCTTCACTAGGGATTTGCTCCGGGTAAACTACAAGGGAAGCGTTGATTATTGGAGCGAGATGCCAAAGGTATTTAACAAGTCCAAAATCAACCTGAACATGACCATTCCAAATATAAAAAGTGGAGTTCCACTTCGTGTATACGATATTTTAGGAGCAGGTGGATTTTGCCTGACAAACTTCCAGGCTGAGTTGCCAATGTTTTTTGAAAATGAAAAGCATCTGGTTTGGTATTACAATAATGAGGATTTATACGACAAAGTGGATTTCTATCTAAAGCATGATAGCGAGCGAGAGCGCATTGCAGCTGCTGGACAGGAGTACGTCAGGGAAGCCTGCACCTACGAAGCCAGAATCAAGGAAATGCTAGAACAAATATAGACTAAGAGCACATCGATAAGATGTGCTTTTTTACACTCAATTTTTATAAAAACGTATTTTCACAAAAAATTTATAATTATTACACACAATTTAATTATGCACATAATAAAATCAATATAGAAATTTTTCTTTATTTTAATGACTGACTAAGGAGGTTTCTATGAGTAAGGTGCAAAAAAAGTCTAATAAAAATCTAGCTGGTGGCATTAGCCCAAAGGACAGCATTAAAACGAAACTAATTCTTTTGATGGCTGCTTTGGTGGCTGTGCCATTATTAATTTCTATCATTATCAGCTACAACAGCTCTACCTCAAAAGCAGAGGCAGATGCGTTGGAACTTTTAAATTCTAATGCACGAGTTGTTGAGGCAAAATTTGCTGAAATTGTTGAGAAAAATACATCCATGTTGGAGGCAATTGCAACTTCTCCTAGTGCGATAGTTTTTGTTGAATCCTATGGCACAGAAGGACAGGCAGTTCCGGATTCTGCGATGTTGGCCCAGCTTGACGAGTTGAATGCTTACATGAACGATGGTAACGACAGTATCATCATCAGTAAAGTCTCGGGTGATCAGCTTGTACGAACAGATAGAGCAGAACTTACAAATATATCAGACAGAGATTACTTTGTTCAGGCCGTTACCACCGGAGAACCAGCTATATCGGATGTTGTTGTCAGCAAGAGTGTTGGAAATAGAATAACAATCATTTGCGTACCAATTTACAATGAAGACCACACTCAGGTAATCGGTACAGTTCAGCGAAGCTTTGACTTAAATGTGCTTCATGAATTCCTTGCTGAAAATGTTAGCGACGGTTACATCGCTGATACAAAAGGTATGATGGTTGCTCATGCTCAGTTCGAAATCAGCCCAGAGGATGAATATGATTTAAGCTCTTTCGGTTTCGTAGAATCAACAGATACTAGTGGCCTGATTACATCAACATTTGATGGTAAAATCACATATATGTCCTGGGAACAAGAACCTATCAGCGGATACTACGTTGTAGTTTCAAAAACCAGAAATGAAATTATGGCGTCAGCAATAAGATCGGCACTTATTAATGTATTGATTGGAACTATTATGCTGATTCTTGGTATAGTTATTTCCCTTGTAGTTGCAACAAGCTTCACAAAACCAATTATGGCAGTTACAGATACCATCACAAAGCTTGCCGATGGTCGATTCAAGAAGATTGATGGATATGCAAAACGTAAAGACGAATTCGGTGAAATTGTTCGAAGCACCAATTCCGTTATCGAAAAGTTGGGAAGCATAGTTGCCGCTATTAAGCAATCGGCTTCTACAGTTACAGTTTCTTCTGAGGATTTGGCAGACATGGCAAACCAGATTGCAGCCACAACAGATACAGTTGCAAATGCAGTCCAGGAAATTGCTACAGGTGCTGTACAGCAGGCTGAGGAGATTCAGGAAGCAGCAGAAAATGTTGGCAAGATTACAGATGCAGTTGGCGGTGTTCAGTCATCCACAGATAATGTTGAAAGCTTGGCAGGCAGAATGAAGGAGGCATCACAGACATCCAGCAAATCACTTGTCAGTCTTCAGGATTCTAGTAGCGATATGACAGCTAAAATCGAGGAGATTGCCAGAACAATTTCTGCTACACAGAATGCTGTTGCAAATATCAATGAGCGCGTTGAAGGCATTTCCGGCATTGCAGCCCAAACAAACCTCCTTTCACTAAACGCTTCAATCGAGGCAGCCCGTGCTGGTGAAGCAGGTAAGGGATTCGCAGTCGTTGCAGAGGAAATCAGAAAGCTTGCTGACGATTCAGATAGTATGGCTCAGGATATTCGTACAGAGATGGATGAGCTTTTGAAGCAGGCAGAAGCAGCCGTAGAGGCAGCAAATCTTGTTAAGCAAGGCAACCTCGAGCAGCAGGAGGCTATCGGCGGCACACTTGAATCTGTAAATGGAATGCTTGAAGATATTGATGGAACAGTTGATGGTATTAGAGATATCGCAGGCGGTGCATCTACATGCGTAACCTCCAACGACGTTGTATCAGATGCTATGTCATCACTTTCAGCAATCTCAGAAGAGAATGCAGCTTCATCTGAAACTACAGGCGCATCTGTACAGGAGCTTTCCGCTACAGTTGCAAGCCTTGCTAATTCAGCTGACGATTTGAAAGACATCGCAATCAAGCTGAACCAGGAGATGGAATTCTTTAAGGACGATGCAGAATAATGGATAATCAATAATGGAAAATCCCCTGTTACATTCACAAGCCTTAGTGTTTCTCAATTCGACAACACGTCTCATTTGAGAAACCTAAGAGCTTGTGAATTACAGGGGATAACACAAAAAGCACTGGGAAACCAGTGCTTTTTATAATCCGTAATTCATCATCATACCTGAGTAAGCGCTTGACGCATATGGTGCGCTAAGTGTCTTTCCAGGATTCTTGTACTCTACAATCGATTTATCTACGTAATTCATCGGATTGATAGAGGCCTTTGATGCAGCTTTTGAAATAGAGTTCTTTAAATTGTTAAGAGTTTCAAAAGCGCTTTCTTTGTTTTCACTGTTTATCACATCGGATAAAACATCTTTGTCTAAGTACAGGTGATTCATAGAATCGCTCTGAATTCCTACTGCAGCAAGCTCGCTTGCATCATTCTTTGCAATGGAAGATATCTCATTGAAAAGTGTACGATTCTGATGAGCTTCGTTGTACTTCAATCCGATATCAAGCATTCCATTGTAGCTATCCAACAGCTGGGAGATACCATTTGAAAGAGCTTCGGTATCGTTCATAAGACCGATACTAACTTCGCCATTGGATGGTCTCTTTAAAATAAGCTCATAGGTCTTGTTTACAGTAAATGTATTGGACAATGACTGATGCGAAACTCCATTCAGTTTGAAATCTGAATTGGAAGGCTGCTGTGTCACATTGTCAATTCCAAGGATGTTCAGCTCTCTCCATGAGATTGATGATGAAATATTAAACAATGTGTTTTCATCATCCGCAACACCAGTAGACTTGGAAACAATCTGTATAGCCTTGCTTCCGGCTCTGTCATTTGAAAGTAACTTTGCGCTTAAGCCTACATCTGAAGTATTAAGCAAACGAACAATCTTATTCTGAACTGTAAGATTAGTTTCGTTCTTATTTACATTGAACTGGAACTCATATGAGTGATTTCGAATATCCAAATCAAATGAGTACTGGCCCTCTTCAAAATCATGTCCATCTGAAAGAAGGAAATTACCGGTGTTCACCTGAGGCTTTGCCAGTGCATCAACCTGGATTGTGAAATCCTCAGCGCCATCCGCACTATCGCCAACGTAAAGCACATCAACAGAATTTGGATCTGATGAAGATGCAATTCGTTTCTCTAAAACAGAAGAAATATCCTCGCCGGTAGAAGTCAAATTGGATACTGAAAGAGTCATAGCATTGGCGTGCTCTTTAATATCAATTGCAAACTGACCGATGTCCTCAGAATCATTTATCTTGTACAGAGGAGCTTCTTTGTTCGCCTTAACTATTTTGTTGTATGTGTCGCGTAGTTCGCTTTTCTTATGAGATTCGTAACGAGATCCTATGTTATTACCATAGGTCGTCATGAAATAATTATACGCAGCATCAATGCGTGCCATAAGACGCCCCTCCTTTCTTCCTTGAAAATTGAGTCATCGACAATCCTTTGTCTACGCCAGGGCAAAGATTTCGATATTTATAGTTACTATCATAATACCACAAGTCAAACTATTTGAAAACCCCATAGATTTAGAAATATTTTCAGATTATTCACAATATGTAGATGTTGGCTAGCCAAGTACGCCTGTTACGTTCACAAACCTGATGAATTCTTCGCTCGACGACATGTCTCGCTTAAGAATTATCAGAGTTTGTGAACTACAGGCTTATAGAATAATCTTATAAGTAACCTCAGAGCTTGATGCCTACAGACTCATAGGATAATTTAAACATTTAGAAACCAATCACATAATCAACACTTTTCAGTACCGTTAATTTTCACAATCCGGTGGTTAACTATAACTCGTAACGCGCTGAGGTTGGAGCGCAGATAAATATTGACCATTGGGGAAACCCGATGCAGATAACGGAGGACATAAAATGAGGAAAAGACTTACTGCATTAATGATGACTGCGGCACTTGCTTGTGGCTCATTGATAGCTTGCGGATCAGATTCCACAACAGCTTATGCCAGTGAAACTATCTACGGCGAGGTAACAGCAGTCAGTGATACGGGATTTACAATCACCGTAGGAACTTATGAAAACAACGAACTTACATTGGGTGAGGAAACAGCAGACATCACAGTAAATGATGACACAACTTACTCTATGGCAATGGGCGGCGGTGAAGCTCCATCAGGTGATGGCGAAGCTCCTACAAAGCCAGATGATGCGGCAACAGAAGAGTCTACAGAAGAGTCTACAGATGAGACAACAGAGGAAACAACAGAAGAAACTACAGATGAAGAGACAACAGAAGATACAGAAGATTCTTCAGATGATACAGCAATGACAGAAGCTACTGTAGAAGCAGGCGCTGAGGCACCAGCAGATGGCGAGGCTCCTTCAGGAGACAAACCAGACGGTGAAGCTCCTTCAGGTGACAAGCCAGAGGGCGAAGCACCATCAGGTGATGGTGAAGCAGCAGAGGGCGAAGCTCCATCAGGCGATGGCGAAGCAGCAGAAGGCGAAGCTCCATCAGGTGACGGGGAAGCACCAGCAGATATGGGCGATGCTCAGACAGAACTTACACTTTCTGATATTGAAGTAGGTACACAGGTTGCAGTTACATTCGACGCAGACGGAAATGTAGAATCAGTAGAAATTCTTGGTGGCACTCAGTCAGCCATGGGTCAGCCAGGTGGAAATATGACATCAGCTGCAGATATTACATACTCAGCGTTATATGAGTACAATGCAGATGAGACTGTAGAGGGCGAGTCAATCGCCTCTACAGGCACTGATGAAAATGCAATCCTTGTAACAGATGGTGAAGTTACAGTTAAGGATTCAACAATTACAAGAACTTCAGATGACAGCACAGGTGGCGACAATTCTAGTTTTTACGGAGTTGGCGCTACTCTTTTAACTACAGGTGGAACACTTACAGTTGACAATGTGACTATTGACTCAGATGCAGCAGGTGGTGCTGGCGTATTCGCATATGGCGATGGTGTGGCTTATGTATCTAATTCAACAATCACAACACAGCAGAACACTTCAGGTGGTATCCACGTAGCAGGTGGCGGTACACTTTACGCTAACGACAACACAGTTGAAACAAACGGCGAATCTTCAGCTGCTATCCGTTCAGACAGAGGCGGCGGAACAATGGTAGTTGATGGTGGTACATACACATCAAACGGTACAGGCTCACCAGCAGTTTACTGTACAGCAGATATCACAATCTCAAACGCCACACTTACAGCAACAGGCGCTGAGGCCGTATGTATTGAAGGTCTCAACTCACTTACACTTACAGATTGCGACTTAACAGGTAACATTCCAACAAGCGAGCAGAATGACTGCGATTGGAACATCATCCTTTACCAGTCAATGTCAGGTGACTCAGAAGTAGGTAACTCTACATTCTCTATGACAGGTGGTAGCATCACTGCAAAGAATGGCGGTATGTTCTACACAACAAATACAGAGTCAACATTCGTTCTTGAAAACGTTGACATCACATACGCTGATGAAAATGATTTCTTCCTTAAGGTTACAGGAAACGCTAACCAGAGAGGTTGGGGAACAAGCGGAGAGAACGGAGCACAGTGCTCATTCACAGCAATCAACCAGGAAATGGAAGGTGACATCATCTGGGATACAATCTCAACACTTGATATGGAAATGACAGATGGTTCAGTTCTTACAGGTGCATTCATCGATGATGAGTCAGCAGCAGGCAACGGTGGCGACGGCTACGCAAACCTCACAATCGATTCTTCATCTAAGTGGATTGTTACAGGCGACTCAGTTCTCACATCACTCACAAACAACGGAACAATCGTTGATGAAGACGGCAACACAGTTTCAATCGTTGGTACAGACGGAACTGTATACGTAGAGGGCACAAGCTCATACACAATTACAGTATCTGAGTACGCAGACTAACATACCCTATAAGCACATTTGAATTCTCTTGTGCTTCGGCCAGCTTACGGACTGGCCTTTTGTTATATCACACAGCAGCTTATGACTATATAAAACAAGAACAGCTGAAGATATATAGTCAAAATCAGCCTTCATGACTATATAAATCAAAAGAAGATGAAAAGATATAGTCAGAAACAGTCAGATTACAACAAATATGACTATATATTCCTGCTCATCACAGAAATATATAGGTTCTTGTTTTTCATCAGAAAAACAAGAAGTCATAGTCATATCACTACTAAATGCACTATAAAATTCAATAACATGAATAATATATAGTCAGAACAAAAAAGGAGACTATAAAATCCAAAAGATATGAAAATATATAGTCATCCTATCGAAGCACGACGAATAACAATCGTCCGAGGCGCCACTATTTGCTCACTACATGCCCAGGATTGCCTACAACTGTGGCTCCGGCAGGAACATCGTGAACAACTACCGCGTTGGCGCCGATGCGGGCACCCTTGCCAACAGTGATAGGCCCGATGATTGCAGCCCCGGCGCCGATGTCTACGCCATCCTCAATTACTGGCACGCCGCGGCCGTTTGTGCCAACAACACAGCCCTGGCGGATTGTAACGCCACTTCCGATGACAGCATCCACGTGAATTACGATGCATGAAAAATGATCAATCATGAACCCAGCCCCGATTGGCTTGATGTGGCTTGGAATATCGATACCATATTTAACAGCAACACTATGAAAGCGAAGCCTGGTGATGAAGGCCATAGGCTTCATCCAGCTATGTGAATTCTGGTAGCAGAGCTTTCTGTACCAGTAGCTCCAAGCATAGCCAGGCTTCATTTTATAGGCTTTGAAACGACCTATAAAAGTATCATCATTTGAATACCTTAAAAAATCACTTCTGAGTAATTCCTTGTATTCTTTTTTTGTCATAAATTATCTCCAATAATGATTGTTAAACAGCATTGCGACTGCCATCATACCTTCTATTGAAATGATCTGTAAATGTCTAGCAGCTTTCCGCAATACTCATTGATATTATTATATTCCATGGCACGCTTGGTTGCACCAGAAGATTTGCTGGCATATAAATCGGCATCAGTCAGAAGAGATGTGATAGCAGCCACAAATTCATCTTTGCCTTCACAGACGAAGCCACAGCTGTCATCCATGATTTTCACTAGTCCGCCGCTGTTTGTGCTGACAACTGGAACTCCAAGAGACATTGCCTCAAGTGCAACTAACCCAAATCCTTCCCACTTAGAAGGCATCATCAAAACTTCTGTGCATGCCATATAGTCATAAGAATTTTTCTTGAATCCTTCCAATACAACCACATCAGAAAGTCCATTATCAACGACAAATTGCTGAAGCTCTGGCATTAACTCACCATCACCTACAATTCGAACTCGCTTCACTAGTCCGGCCTCAGCTAACTCTTTAGCAACCTCAAGCACAAGCATAGGATTCTTTTGCTCTGTAAGACGCCCCACAAAAAGTAAATCACTGTCGTAGCTCTGAAACTCCGAAACTCCAGCGCCATCAGCCCCAAAAAGCTCCTGCTTCACCTGAGCCTTAACTCCATCCACAGAAAAAGGATTTCCCACGATAGTGATAGGGCACTTAATCTTGCTGGTGTAGCGATACTCATCTCTAACAGCATCAGAAACCATCAAAATATGGTCGATATACTTGCAAGCCATCAAATAAGAAATGGTCTTGTAATGAAATTTTTGAATCCATGGTGGATTGTTGTGTAGATGGGAAATGATTGGCACGCTGCCCTTAAGCGCAAAAGCGCAAAGAACGCTAGCTGTGAAATCGTGGGCATGAACCACTGTTGGATGAAACTTTTCAACAGCTGCCTTTATTGAAGCAACATCGAGCTTGTCGATGCCGTAGTAATTGTCGTAAAGACCGATAGATTTGAGCTTGTCCTCTATAGGACCATGAGGAGCCATATAAATGAACTCCTCACGATCAGAAAGACCTTTAATAATTTGACAGACAACGTTCTCTGCCCCTGAATATATTTTGGATTTGATTACATGTAAAATCATGAATTTATTCTCCTGCAATAGAATAGCGGGCGGTATTGCTGCCGTACACATATGTGCTTAAAAATTCGTCAATTTCGCTGAATGACTTAGGGAATTCCATTCCAAATTCCTCAGCAATTTTTCCGTTGTAAAGCTTAACTGAATCATCTGCGCTTCCGTAGCCGATTTTGATTGTTGTAATATCGTCGCCGTTGAATACGCGCACTGCCTTTTTGCCGGCTGCATATCCAAGTGAATATGGGTCAGAGAAAAGTGTTACAAGTGCATTTTCACCGATTGTTGTGTCTCCGGCAACAACAGTAACTTTTGATTCGGTAGCGATTTCTCCGATAACATCCATTTGGTCTGTAAGCATGCTGCCAAATGGAATGTAGATTGCTGAACACTCATCGCATGCTTCCTGGATGCGAGACTCAAGAGTGATTTCTTCTTCCGATTCCTCAGATGAATCACCGTTCGAAGACTTTACGCTAGCAGATTCAGTCGACTCAGCAGATTCTTCCTCGTCCTCTGAAGTTTCATCATCTACCTTGCTAGATGCCCTTACAACCTTGCCGCCAGTCCAGAAATCTGACTGAAGAGCAACTCGTGTAGATGATGGTGAATTCAAACCTAAAACAGAGTCCTCGTTAAGAGCAACTACGTTATTGTCCATTCCCTCTTTTGCAGAGAATGCAACGAATTTACTAGGAGTCAAAGCTGTGGAATTTTGTGCTTCTTCCTCCGCTGAATAATCTGTTGCTGTATCAGAAGCTGGAATCAAATATTCCTTCCAAGGGATTCCTGCCTGATCTAGATATGCTTCGAAAATTTCGTTCTGATAGATGGCATCGGTGTCCTCTGGTGAGAAGAAAATGCCGACAGTCTGTAAATCGTCAGTTGCTTCTATCATAAGAGATACCTGATCAACGATGCTTGGCTTGCTGCTGATACCAGTAACATTTTTGCCTGTAGTCTTGTCCCAGGATTTTCCATCAAGGCTGGCGATTCTAAGTGTGCCCTTGAAATCGATAATGCCAGTGGCGATGATTGGAATGGTATCTGTAGCAGATGTTGCTGATGAAAGTGTCTGCTTTCCAGCAGTGAAAATCATATCCGAACCGTTTTTTACTGCATCTTTTGCAATGGTATCACTGTCTGCATCCTCTGATACAGAAGATGTAGTGATTACAAAATGTTCCTCACCTAGATAATCCGAAAGGGCATCAGAAAAGCCCTTTAGTAGATTTTCATTGTAGGTATTGTCTTCGGATAAGAGTGCTGATATATTATATTGATATGAATCCTCAGTGGATTCTTCATTAACTTCTTTTTCAGACTCGGATTCGTTGTTGCTTCCACAGGCAACTGTTGAAAGACCGAGAGTAGCAGCTAATGCTATGCTTAAAAATCTTTTTTTCATATTGTTCCTTTCAAAGATTCAGTTACTAAATAATAATTAGAAATCCCAAATTAGTCAAATAGGAGTCTTATGAAACAATTCGACAAAGGTATTATAGACTTTTGCCTAGAGTTATTATATCCAAAACGATGTGTGGCTTGCGATAAAGTTTTATTAAAAATAGAAAAAGATATGGGAATCTGCAAGGAATGCGCCCCAAAAGTGAAACTGGTGGGAGGTACCTATTGCATAAAATGCGGCGGCCCTATCAATAATCCGTCTGAAGAATTCTGTAATAATTGCAAGGAAAACAAGCATCATTTTGATCAGGCAAAAGCAGTGTTCAGATACACAGGTGGCATGAAGGAAGCCATGTACCGCTTCAAGTATTCTAATAGGAGATGTTACGGCAAAGTTTTTGCAACTCACGCATTGAGAAACTATGGCAGTTGGCTAAAGGCCATTAATGTAGATGCAATTGTGCCGGTGCCTATGTACGGCCCCAAAGAAAAGAAGCGCGGATACAACCAGGCAGAGGTGTTTGCAAAGGCGCTAAGTAAGGCAACAGGCATACCCATCGCTAATAAAATTGTCAGACGAGAAAGAGATACTGTTGCAATGAAAGAACTAAATAGTACAAAAAGAAAGAAAAATCTGTTAAAAGCTTTTATACTAACGGAAAATGTTGTACAATTTAGAAAAGTACTTATAGTTGATGATATTTACACAACTGGCACAACGATGGACGAAGTGGCCAGGGTGTTGAAGAGCGGGGGAGTAAAAGAGGTATTTGGTATGTGCGTCTGCATTGGCGAGTGCAGCGACTAAAGTAGGAGGAATCATCTATGGAGGTACGTAATTGTAGAACTTGTGGCAGATTGTTCAATTATATAGGAGGCAATCCTAACATGTGCCCTGCATGTCGCGACGATTTGGAGAAGAAGTTCCAGGAGGTAAAGAGTTATATCCAGGATAATCCACGTGCTAGCATTCAGCAGATTTCAGAAGACAATGAAGTTAGCACAAATCAGCTTCGTCAGTGGATTCGTGAGGAAAGATTACAGTTTACTGACGATTCACCAATCGGTATCGAGTGCGAAAACTGTGGCGCTAGTATCAAAACCGGTAGATTCTGCGAAAATTGTAAAAATACTATGGCAAATTCTCTGGCTCAATCTATTGAAAAACCAAAGCCAATTGAGGAGCCAAAGAAAAAACCAGATAATAAAAATAAGATGCGTTTCCTTGAAAAATAGTGCATTAATTCAAATACCTGCTAGCAAAAGCTAGTGGGTATTTCTTTTTCAGCCAATTTTATGCTATACTCATTCTGTATTACTAGGTAAAAAGATGAGAGGATTGTTATGATAAATGAAGAGCGCGTAAAGCACATGACATCCATGGCCATTTTTGAAAAAGAATTAGGCCCTGAATATCAGCCTATGCTTCGCTACTCCAAAAAAGAATACATAGCTCTACATGGCTGGGGAGGCTTCCTCGCCGGCACAGTATTTTTTGCGGTTATTTATGTAGGAATTGTTTTGTATATTACAGGCAATATCCTTGAGAATATCACCACAATGTATATTTTACTTATGATTTTAATTGGGCTACTTGTGTACGCTTTGTACATCATCGTACATGTTCACAATACCCGTCGCAGGGCTGCAAAGCAGTACAGAATGGGCAAACGTCTCATCAAAGAATTGGCAGCTAAATACTCAAAGCTCAACCTCATGTACGAGGATGAAGCTCAACAGACCAAACCATTACTTGCTAGAAACAAAGAAGAAATATACTAAAGGATCAATATAAAATGAACGCATTTATCAGATTACGAGATGACATTAGAAGATTCATTCTCTCCAGAGAAATGATTTTTTTGAAAATATGGAGCGCACTTATTGCCTTCGTAGGTCTTATGTGCATCAAATCCAACTTTGGCTACAATGATACAGTTAGCCAGCTTTGGGTTTCTATTATCATTACCATAATAAGCGCATTTTTCCCTATTCAGGGTGTTTCCCTAATTTTATTGTTAGTTTTATTGATTGATTTAGCGGAGCTTGGTGCTCAGGTTGCTCTTGTTGCACTAGCATTGGTGGTCATTGGCTATCTCGTTTGTGCATATTTTAGAAGCAAAAATACTTACAATATGGTCATGGTTCCAGTGTGCTATTCATTCCATTCACCATATGTTATGGCACTTGGCACTGGCCTTATGTCAAATATCAACGAGCTTTGCTCAGTTATCTGCGGAACAGTTACCGCATACTACTTACACGTAATCAAAAACAATGCAGCTGCAATCCTTGATGAGACTAGCGATGTTTCAGTCTTTTCTTTATTAAATGAGCAGCTTCTTAAGAGCAAGATGTTCTACTTCTTCTTGGCTGCCATGGTTGCAATGTTTTTAGTTGTTTATTTACTTCGTCAGGCTAGCATCAATATGTCATGGATAGTTGCAAACTTTGCAGGCGTTGCCGTAGAGTTCATTATCATGATTGCAGGATTTTTGCTCACTAGCCAAAAGGGCGAAATTCCAGGGCTCATCCTTGGCAACATTATCGTCTTAGTTGTAGGTTTCATTTTGAATTACTTCATTCTTGATTTGGACTACTCACGAATTGAAAAGGTTCAGTTTGAGGATGATGATTATTATTACTATGTAACTGCAGTACCAAAGATCAGAATTGTAGAAGAAGAAAAAGAAGTAAAGAAAATATAATCCCCGACAGGGTAGTAAGGAAGTGGATCATTGGTTGATTTTGTCAATGCTGTAGATGCCTTCATCGATGATTATTTCAATGTAAATATTCCAGATGTTTCCATTACAGATGTAATTGAAATTTTCATAATTGCATACTTCGTATATCACTTATTGGTATGGGTGAAAAACAGCAGGGTTTGGATGCTTATCAGAGGCGTCATTTTTATCATGCTGTTTTTTGTGCTTGCAGCAATCTTTCAGATGAACACTATCCTTTGGTTGGGCGAACGATTTGTATCAGTCGCTGTTACAGTGCTGATTGTAGTTTTCCAGCCAGAGCTTCGTCGAGCATTGGAGCAAATTGGTCGACGCAAAATCACATCACTTTTCACTTGGAACTTGCTTAAGCCAGGCGCTAAGAAATTCGACGACTCAACCATCACCGGTATGGTTTCTGCATGCTACGAAATGGGCGCAGTTAAAACTGGAGCTCTTATTGTTGTTGAAAACGATATGCAGCTTACAGAATTCGAAAGAACAGGAATCAGTCTGGACGCTCTTGTAACCAGACAGCTTCTTATCAATATATTCGAGAAAAACACACCACTTCATGATGGTGCTGTTATCGTCAGAGGAGACAGAGTTGTTTCTGCAACATGTTATCTTCCTCTTTCAGACAACATGGCTTTGTCAAAGGATTTGGGAACTCGCCACAGAGCAGCTGTTGGTATCAGTGAGGTTTCCGATTCCCTTACAATTGTTGTTTCAGAAGAAACTGGAACAGTATCATACGCAAGAGAGGGACGCATCGTCCGTGACGTCAAGGAGGATGAGCTTATTGCAGAGCTTAAGCGCATTCAGAATCCAGACGTAGAAGAGGACGGCACAGCCCATACTTCGGAAGGAGGTATGGCATGAAGCAAAAGATTATTAATGCCCTTACAAAGGACGTAGGACTTAAGATTTTAGCAGTTGTATTTTCCTTCCTGCTTTGGTTGGTTGTTGTAAATATCGACGACCCAACCCAGACCAGGACATTCACGGCTGTTGTTACAGTCACCAATGCAGATGTCCTAAAGGAGGCAGGAAAGCTTTATGAAATAAAGGATGGCGTCAACACAGTCAGCTTCCGAGTTACTGCAAAGCGTTCCATCATTGAAAAGCTTTCTCCTTCAGATTTCTCTGCTACAGCAGATATGAACAGTCTGGAAAATGAGGAGCGTATCCCTGTCACAATTGCGGCCAAATCCTACGCAAACTACATCACCATCTCAAGCAAGCAAAACTACCTATATGTAGTTCTTGAGGATGAGCAGACAGAACGATTCGTTATCGAGGCACAGACTACAGGTACAATTGAAACTGGCCTGACGGTGGATTCTGTCACAAGCAGCCCTACTGTTATCACAGTTACTGGTCCTGAGGATGTGGTTTCTACAATTGATAAAGTAGTTGCTTCAGCCAACATCACAGGTGTTACAAGCAACTTTACAGAAAGTGTTATTCCGAAGTTCTACGATTCAGAAGGCGAAGAAGTGGATTCAAAGGAACTTACGCTTTCGGTGTCTACAGTTAGTGTTAGTGTTACCTTCTCTAATATCAAAACTGTGGATTTAGTAGTCAAGACAAGCGGCACGCTGGATAGCAGCCTGACTCTTGATTCCATTAAAACTGATCCTTCATCAGTCGGTATAAAGGGAGAGGCGACAGCCCTTAATGATGTCACTTCAATCACAATACCTGATACAGTTATCAACCTTTCAGATTTGACTGGTTCATTTACCACCACGGTAGATATTTCATCTTACCTGCCTGAAGGCATCACTTTGGCAGATGGCTCGTCATCAAAGGTTACAATATATGTGTTGATGTCTGGCGAAACAGCTTCCACAGCAGAAGTCAGTGCAGACAACATTTCACTTACAAACATTCCTGAAGGGCTTGCAGTTTCGCTGGATGTTTCTTCAGTGACAGTCAATGTATTCGGCACATCCGATGCACTTTCAGCTTTGGATGCAAGCAGCATCAAAGGCACAATTGACTGCACCAACCTTACAGTTGGGGAATCACAGACAGTTGTGGTTCAGTTTGAAAATATTGAAGGGGTCACCATTCAAAATACATCGGTGACAGTTACCGTTATTGAAGATACATCAGCGGCAACAGAAGATTCAGAGGAGTAATATGGGAAGATTATTTGGAACAGATGGAGTCAGAGGAGTTGCTGGCTCAGAACTTACTATTGAGCTTGCAAAGGCTTTAGGCCAGGCAGGCGCTTATGTACTTACAAAAGAAGCATCACATCAGCCTACAATCATCGTAGGATGCGATACACGAATCTCAGGAACAATGCTTGCTTCAGCACTTATGAGTGGTATCTGCTCAGTTGGTGCTAATGCAGTTTATGTAGGAGTTCTTCCTACACCAGCAATCGCTTACTTGACACGTAAGCACAAGGTAGACGCTGGAGTTGTTATTTCTGCCAGCCACAATCCAATGGAATTCAACGGAATCAAGTTCTTCAATGGCGAAGGCTTCAAGCTTTCAGATGCACTTGAGGATGAAATTCAGGAGCTCATCGAGAGCGATATGAAGGGCATCAGCCTTCCAACTGGCGCAGAAATCGGAAAGGTAGATTTCAGATTTGACCTCGGCCGTGAGTATGTTGATTTCTTAAAGCAGACAGTACCTATGGACTTGTCAGGATTAAAGATTGTTATCGACTGTGCAGAGGGCGCTTCTTACAGAACTAGCGTTGCTTGCCTTTCAGAGATGGGCGCAGAGCTTATCACAATCCACAACAATCCAGACGGCACAAACATCAACTCAAACTGCGGAAGTACACACATGGATGAGCTTAAAGCACGTGTTGTTGCAGAGAATGCTAACATCGGTCTTGCATTTGATGGCGATGCCGACAGAATGCTTGCTGTAGATGAAAAGGGACGTCTTGTTGATGGCGACCAGGTAATGGCTATCTGCGCAAAGCACATGAAGGATAAGGGCACACTTAAGAAAAACACATGTGTAGTTACAGTAATGACAAACCTTGGATTCACTTTGATGGCGAAGGAACAGGGCATCAATGTTGAGTCAACAAAGGTTGGCGATAGATATGTTTTGGAAAACATGCTTGCAAACGGTTATAATATCGGCGGCGAGCAGAGTGGTCACGTTATCTTCTTAGATGACAACACTACAGGTGATGGACTCCTTTCAGCCCTTCACTTACTCAGAGTTCTTGTGGAGACAGGCAAGTCACTTTCTGAGCTTGCTTCTATTATGGAAGTATTACCTCAGGCACTTGTCAATGCCAAGGTACCAAACCACAAGAAAGAAAGCTACATGGAGTATCCTGAAATTGCAAAGGCAATCGGCGAGCTTGAGGCTAAGTTCGCTGGCGAAGGACGTGTACTCATCCGCCCATCAGGCACAGAGCCACTCGTTCGTGTTATGATTGAAGGCAAGAATCAGGAAGAAATCGACGCAGATGCACACGCATTGGCTGAATTGATTACTAACACAATGTTGTAGACTAAACTAGGAATATTGAGATGGTTTCAAGAAAAGTAAAGATTGTTAATGCAACAGGCTTGCACCTAAGACCGGCAGGGGTCTTATGCGAGACTGCCATGAAATATACTTCTAAGGTTACATTCACAACTGATAATCATTACGAGGCGAATGCAAAATCAGTACTAGGAGTGCTGGGGGCATGCGTCAAAGCCGGCGAAGAAATCACTATCATCTGCGATGGCGAGGACGAAGCCGCAGCCTTGGAGGATATCGTCAATTCTATCGAGGGAGGACTCGGAGAATAGTTACTTATTTAATCAAGTTAATGTTTTTGTTGCAAGCCCATCAAATGGTCTTGTTCAACAAATTCATACATAGACAAAAGGTAGCATGCACAAAGAGTATAAATAGCTTGTAGCTATAAAGCTCTGAGTGTTGCTGCAGGAGACGTGTTAGTCGACGAAAGCAATACTCAGGCTTGAGAGCGTAACAAGCGAGAAATAGACTTAGGGCATGCGAGCATAAGACTAGGAGGAAGAATAATGTTGAACTACAAGCGTTACAAAGCAAACCCAGTGTTAGAGTTTCCACAGCGTACATGGCCTAACAAGCAGATTACCAAAGCTCCAATTTGGTGCTCAGTAGACCTACGTGACGGCAACCAAGCCCTCGTCGAACCAATGAACGTCGACGAAAAAATGGAACTATTCGACCTCCTACTAAAACTTGGCTTCAAAGAAATCGAGATTGGCTTCCCTGCAGCAAGCCAAATAGAATTTGACTTTTTAAGACAACTTGTTAAGGAAAATAAAATCCCTTCAGACGTTAAGGTTCAGGTACTTTCTCAGTGCCGCGAGGAACTGATCGACCGCACATTTGAGGCTATTCAGGGAATACCAAATGTTATTTTCCACATTTACAATTCCACATCAACTCTTCAAAGAGATGTGGTTTTCAATGCAGACAAAGACGAGATTATCGAAATTGCCAAAGCAGGCACACAGATGGTAAAGGACAGACTTGACCGTTACAACGGCAACCTTCAGCTTGAGTATTCACCAGAATCATTCACAGGCACAGAGGTTGAGTTCGCCCTTGATATTTGTACAGCTGTTCAGGATACATGGAATCATGCAACAGATGCACCTATCATCTTCAACCTGCCAGCCACAGTAGAGATGAACACACCAAACGTTTATGCTGATCAGATTGAATGGATGAGCACTCACTTTAAAGACAGAGAAAACATCATCCTTTCAATTCATCCTCACAACGATAGAGGTACAGGCGTTGCTATCACAGAGCTTGGACTTCTTGCAGGTGCGGACCGCGTGGAAGGTACACTTCTCGGAAATGGTGAGCGTACAGGTAATGTAGATATTCTTACAATTGCTTACAACATGTTCTCTCAGGGTGTTGATCCTGAGCTTGAGCTTGATGATATAAAAGAAATCGTGGAGGTATGTGAGAGAGTCACAAAGATGCCTACCGATGCAAGACATCCTTATGCAGGCGAGCTTGTATTTACAGCTTTCTCTGGTTCACATCAGGATGCAATCAACAAGGGCGTTTCTGCAATGCGCAGTCGCCAGAATATGTATTGGGAGGTGCCATATCTTCCAATCGACCCAGCCGATATCGGAAGAAAGTACGAGCCAGTGGTTCGTATCAACAGCCAGTCTGGAAAGGGCGGCGTTGCTTTCGTTATGGATACAGTTTACGGCTTCAAGCTTCCAAAGAAGATGCAGCGTGAATTTGCTGATGTTGTTCAGTACATTTCAGAAAAGCAGGGCGGCGAGGTTACACCTCAGCGCATTATGGAGGCATTCAAGTCTCAGTACTTGGAAAACAAGGAGCCACTTACACTGGAATATGTTGTTATCAAGGACGACAAGGATACCGACGATACAGTTGCTATTCTTGACTTCAGCTACCACGGAGAGAAATTCCACTCAGAGGCTGAAGGAAACGGTCCTATCGATGCTGTTAAGCTTGCAATTAAGCAGTGCGTACCAGAGCTTGACTTCTCACTTATTGACTACACCGAGCATACACTTGCTCAAGCACAGGGTTCTGGAGCAAAGGCTGCAGCATACATCGAGATGCGCGACGAGCGTCATGGCAACACCACATTTGGCGTTGGCGTAAGCTCAAATATTACTCGTGCCTCAATTCGCAGTATGTTTAGTGCTTATAATCGTCTTATAGCGAAAGCTAAAGACATTTAAAATAGCAAATAATTTGCATAAAGTTAAAGAGGAAATAAAATGAGAAAGATTTTAGTAACAGGATGCAACGGCCAGCTTGGTCGTGCCATTCAGAAAGAGTATGGAAATGAAGTTGAATTCATACTTACAGACGTAGTTGAAGGAGAAAAAATCTCTCCACTCAACATCATGGATCTGGAAGAAGTTCTTAGCTTCGTAGAAGATAAGAAGCCAGATGTCATCATCAACTGCGCAGCAGCTACAAATGTAGACGGCTGTGAAAAGGATTGGGATTTTGCTTACAAGCTTAATGCACTTGGTCCTAGAAACTTGGCAATTGCAGCTTCAAAGGTAGGAGCAAAGCTTGTGCATGTCAGCACAGACTATGTTTTCCCTGGCAATGCAACAAAGCCTATCACAGAGTTTGATCAGCCAGCACCAATCAGTGCATACGGCAAGACAAAATACGAAGGTGAAAAGTTTGTTCAGCAGTTTGCAGACAAGTGGTTTATCGTACGTACAGCATGGCTTTACGGCGATGGCAAGAACTTCGTTAAAACTATGCTTTCTCTTGCAGAGACACATGATGAGCTTTCAGTTGTTTGCGACCAGCTTGGTTCGCCAACATCTGCAGTTGAGCTTGCCCGCATGATTCATCACCTTGAGCCTACAGAAAACTATGGTATTTTCCATGGCACATGCGAAGGTGACACAAACTGGGCAGATTTCACAGAAGAAATCTTCAAGCTCAAGGGTATCAATGTAAAGGTCAACCACGTTACTAGCGAAGAGTACAAAAAGATGAACCCAGCTAGTGCCGACAGACCTCACTACAGCATCCTCGACAACTACATGCTTCGTCTTACAAGCGGCTACAAGATGGCCGACTGGAAGGACGCCCTCCGCGAGTACCTCGCATAAACCGTTAATGGACGCATGAAACCTTTTTCACGCGTTTAATAAATATATTACGTTAATCGTTGTTCGAATGAACAATTATTAAATAGAATTTAATTAGATTTTTAAGTAGGATTTTCTATGTAGATTAAAAAAATCCGAGAAAGGAATTTAAAATGAGAACATATTTAGTGACAGGTGGAGCTGGTTTCATCGGCTCAAATTACATTCATTACATGTTTAAGAAATATGATAATGAAATCCGTATCATCAACGTAGATAAGCTTACATACGCAGGTAACCTTGAGAACCTCAAGGACGTTGAAAACCGCGATAACTATACATTCGTAAAGGCTGATATCTGCGATAAGGAAGCTATCCGCAAGATCTTTGCTGAGAATGACATCGATAGAGTTGTTCATTTTGCAGCTGAGTCACACGTTGACCGTTCAATCAAGAATCCAGAAGTTTTCGTACAGACAAACGTACTTGGTACAGCTGTAATGCTTAACTGTGCAAAGGAAGCTTGGGAGCTTCCTGATGGCACATTCAAGGAAGGTAAGAAGTTCCTTCACGTTTCAACAGACGAAGTTTATGGATCACTTCCAGATGATGACAACGCTTTCTTCTATGAGACAAGCCCATACGATCCACATTCACCATACTCAGCTTCAAAGGCTTCATCAGACATGCTTGTAAAGGCTTACATGGATACATACAAGTTCCCTGCAAACATTACAAACTGCTCTAACAACTATGGCCCTTACCAGTTCCCAGAGAAGCTCATTCCACTTATCATCAACAATGCGCTTCAGGGCAAGGACCTTCCAGTATACGGTGATGGAAAGAATGTTCGTGACTGGTTATACGTAGAGGATCACGCTAAGGGAATCGATATGGTTCAGGAGCAGGGTAAGCTTTTTGAGACATACAACATCGGTGGACACAACGAGAAGCAGAACATCGAGATCATCCACATCATCCTTGATACACTTCAGGAGATGCTTCCAGAGGGAGATCCACGTAAGGAGCTCGTATCTGAGAAACTTATCAAGTACGTTACAGACCGTAAGGGACATGATCGTCGTTACGCTATCGCTCCAGACAAGATTAAGGCTGCAGTAGGCTGGTATCCAGAGACATGCTTCGAAGAGGGCATCAAGAAGACAATCAAGTGGTTCTTCGAGCACGAAGAGTGGATGAAGAACGTAACGAGCGGCGACTATCAGAAATACTATAACGAAATGTACAAATAGCCAGTAGCAAACAATCTCTGAGAATACTCAAGCGAAACATGTAGTTGAGCGGAGTATTACTCAGGATTGTGTGTGTAACTGGCGGGAGATACAGATGAATAATTATGATTATTTAGTAGTAGGCGCAGGGTTGTTTGGTGCAACCTTCGCCTACGAAGCTATGAAGAGAGGTAAATCAGTTCTTGTAATTGATAAGAGACCTCACATAGCCGGAAATATTTATACAAAAGAAGAAGATGGAATCAATGTGCATGTTTATGGCGCACACATCTTCCACACTAGCGACAAAAAGATTTGGGAATACATGAACCAGTTCGCTGAGTTCAACAACTACATCAATTCCCCAGTTGCCGTTTATGGCGACGAGCTTTACAATCTTCCATTCAACATGAACACATTCTCAAAGATGTGGGGCATCAAGACTCCTGCAGAGGCTAAGGCCAAGATTGCAGATCAGATCAAGGAGCTAAACATCACAGAGCCAAAGAATTTGGAAGAGCAGGCACTTTCTCTTGTTGGAACAGATGTATACGAAAAGCTCATTAAGGGCTACACACAGAAGCAGTGGGGACGTCCATGCGACGAGCTTCCAGCTTTCATCATCAAGAGATTGCCACTTAGATTTACATACGACAACAACTACTTTAACGATAGATTCCAGGGAATCCCAATGGGCGGTTACACTCAGATCGTTGAAAAGATGCTTCAGGGCGCAGACGTTGTTCTTGAGCAGGATTTCTTCGATATGGTTGGCGGCGTAGAAAACGCACCAAAGTCTACAGAGGGAACTCTCAACGACGGCACTCAGGTTTCATGGAATAAGCTTGTTTTCACAGGCCAGATTGATGAGTATTACAATAGCTGCTATGGCGATTTGGAATATCGCTCAGTTCGATTTGAGACAGAGAAAATCGATTGTGACAACTACCAGGGCAACGCAGTTGTAAACTACACTGCAGCCGATGTGCCTTACACTCGTATCATCGAGCACAAGCACTTTGAGTTCGGCACGCAGCCAACCACAATCATTTCAAAGGAATACTCAAGCGAGTGGCAGCCAGGCGTTGAGCCTTACTACCCAGTAAACAACGATAAAAATAATGCAGTTTACGAAGATTACGCAAAGCTTGCATCAAGCGAGTCAGGAGTTATCTTCGGAGGCCGTCTTGGTCAGTACAAATACTATGACATGGACAAGGTGGTAATGGCTGCATTGGATTGCGTAAAGGAGGAATTTTAAGTGAAAGGAATTATATTGGCTGGAGGTTCCGGCACAAGATTATACCCATTAACTAAAGCTATCTCTAAGCAGATTATGCCAATTTATGATAAGCCAATGATTTACTATCCATTGTCTACACTTATGCTTGCAGGCATCCGCGAGGTTCTTATCATCTCTACACCAAGAGATCTTCCTGTATTCAAGGAGCTTCTCGGTGATGGTAGCCAGCTTGGCATGGATATTCAGTATGCCGTTCAGGAGCAGCCAAATGGACTCGCTGAGGCATTTATCATCGGCGCAGATTTCATCGGCAAAGACGCTGTAGCACTTGTACTTGGCGATAACATCTTCTATGGCCAGTCATTCTCAAAGGTGCTTCAGACAGCAGCACATCGTACAGAGACAGAGCCAGGCGCTACAATCTTTGGTTACTATGTTCGTGACCCAAGAGAGTACGGTGTTGTTGAGTTCGATGAGAACGGCGTAGCTATTTCTATCGAGGAAAAGCCAGCTCAGCCAAAGAGCAACTACGCAGTTCCAGGTCTTTACTTCTACGACAACTCAGTTGTAGAAATCGCAAAGACAATCAAGCCATCAGCACGTGGTGAGCTTGAAATTACAGCTGTTAACAACGAATACTTAAACCGTGGAAACCTTCACGTTGAGACACTTGGCCGTGGATTTGCATGGCTTGATACAGGAAACCACGACATGCTTCTTGCAGCTGCTGAGTTCGTCAGCACATTCCAGAAGCGCCAGGGTATGTATGTATCATGCATCGAGGAAATCGCATTCAAGCGTGGCTTCATCAACAAGGAGCAGCTCCTCAAGCTCGCCGAGCCACTCATGAAGACAGAATACGGTAAATATTTAGTAGACGTTTCAAACGGTTTATAAAAAAATTAGAAAGAGTATAGATAAAGAAAATGGCAATTACAGTTGAGAAAAATGTAAATGGTATTGAAGGCCTCTGTGTTATCACTCCTAAGGTATTTGGTGATGAGCGTGGTTACTTCATGGAGACATACAACGAAAATGATATGAAGGCAGAAGGACTTGATTATGTCTTTGTACAGGACAATCAGTCTGCAAGCAAGAAGGGTGTACTTCGTGGCCTTCACTTCCAGAAGAACTTCCCACAGGACAAGCTTGTTCGTGTAATCAAAGGTGAAGTTTATGATGTAGCAGTTGACCTCCGCCAGGGATCAGCTACATTTGGACAGCACTATGGAATTCTTCTTTCAGAGGAGAATAAAAAGCAGTTCATGATTCCAAAGGGATTCGCTCATGGATTCTTAGTAGTCAGCGATTATGCAGAGTTCTGCTACAAGGTTACTGATTTCTATCATCCAAACGATGAGGGCGGTCTTATGTACAACGATCCAGATATCGCTGTTCAGTGGCCAATCCCAGAGGGTATGACTGAGGCAGATTTAATCCTTTCAGACAAAGATAAGGTAAACGCATCTTTCAAGGATTACTGCGCAGAGAGAAATATCAACGCTTAAGATTTAATTTGGGAGAATTATAAAATGGAAGAATTATGGGAGAGTTTGAAATTCTTTATAGCATCGCATAAGGCGGCCAGTATCGCCGTTGCCAGTGCTGTTGGTGTTACAGCGGCAGGTGCAGGCGGCTATGGTGTTTACAATCTTGTAACTGACAAAGAAGAGCCAGTTGAGGTTGTAGAGGTCACAGAGCAGGCTGCTAATAATGATGTCTATATCCCAGAATTTGTTAATGTAAAAATAACAAGTGAATCATTAGAGAAGGATTTGACAATCTACATCTCAGACGAGAACGACAATCCTATCACAGGAATTCCTTTTGAAGTAAAGCTTTTGACTGAGGATAATGCGGAAAGCCTTCAGTCATATGTTGATGCAATCAAGGATATCGATGCTCAGATTGCTGAGTACACAAAGGATTACGACTTCTCAACAGACACAGAGGAAACAGGTTCTGAGGAAGAAAGCGATGCCCTCCCAGTCGATGGAGAAGAGATTGATTTCTCTAAGGATGATTCAGAAGAATCAGAAGATACTTCAGAGGACACAACAGAGACTGCAAGCAATGAGGCAACAGTTACAATACCAACTAACTCATTCCAGATTATGCAGATCCTCCAGGATAGAAACGCAGCAGTCACTGTTACAGATGAAAACGGTGATGTAGTTGAGACTCAGACTGGAGATATCAGCTCAGATCCATTGTATCTTTTATATCTTGATAAAGAGACAGCAGTTCAGGCTTATACAGTAGCTGTTAATGAGGCAGAAGGTACCGTTTATACAGATGATGATATGGACGGTGTAATCACTCAGACAGACATGGAAGCCGGCGACTATGTACTTTGCTTAGTAAACGACTTGGACACAGAAGTTAGCTACGAGCCTGTAACATACACTACTGCAGCCAATGTAAAGGACAAGGTAGAGTACAAGGTTCAGAAGGAAATCACAAAGCAGATTAAGAAGGATGTGGCTTCCGAGGATGGACAGAAGGCTGCCGCTGCAGAGGTTCCTGTAGAGAACAAGCTTACAGATACAGTTGAGTTCGTTGAATCTAAGAAGGTTGAAAACGGCTCAGGTGAGGTTAAGCAGGCCGAGGCAGTTGCTCCAAAGAGCACAGCTACAGCAAGCAAGAGCAAGGCAACAGTAAAGAGTGGTGGTATCACAAAGGTAACACACGATGTTGTTAAGACAGCTTCACGTTACTTAAGAACAAAGGGCTATGTAGCTGCAGCTAGCAAGCTTGATTATATCGATGCCCTTATGATGAAGGCTACAAAGGTGGCTACCACAAATGATGGTTCATCAGAGGATACTACTAAGACTGGAGAAGATACTTCTAGCAACAGTAATGCAGGTTCTGGAAGTACAGATAGTTCATCTTCAGGTTCATCTAGTAGCGAATCAGGTTCAGGCTCAAGTTCGGAGTCAGGTTCAACAGGTGGAAGTACAGATAATTCAGGATCAAATTCAGGCTCTACAGGTGGAAGTACAGATAACTCAGGATCTAATTCAGGTTCAACAAGTGGAAGCACAGATAACTCAGGATCAAATTCAGGCTCTGGAAGTCAGACTCCAGCTCCAGCTGAAAAAGCAAAGCATACAATCACTGTTAAGTATGTAGACGAATCAGGAAATGAAATTTCTGGTTACAAAGCATTCACTGAGACAAAAGAAGAAGGTGCAACATACAAATATGATGCAGCAACAATCAATGGCTATACATTGACATCAACTACACCAGTAACAGGTACAGTTGGAACTAGTGATGTAACAGTTACATTCACATACAAAAAGATAACAACTACCAAAACAACAGAAGAAGCTACCCTCGACATGAGCTACTCAGCTGGCACATTCACAATCAAGGCTTCAGCAAATGTTGGTAGCGTCACAGTAAATGGTACAGCTGTTACAATGTCAAACGGTAGCGGTACTTTCAAAGTTACAAAGGATGGCGATTACACACTTAAGGGTGTAGCAACATTCTCAGACAAGGCAACAGATAACACACTTGCTGTTACATATACGGTATCAGGATACGGCTCAGGCGATTCTACAGAAAAGCTTAAGGACGCAGCTGGCAACCAGCTTTATCTTGATGAGCAGTGCACAAAGGAAGCAACTGCTGCTGATTATGAAAAAGGCAAAAAGTATTATTACAAAGAAGCTAGCTATACATACTATGGTTGGCAGTCAATTGATGGCAATACATACTACTTCGACAAGAACGGCAACAAGGTAACAGGCACTCAGGTAATCCAGGGTGTTAGCTACGATTTTGGAACAGATGGCGTTTTGGCAAACAAGGGAACAGGTATCGATGTTTCTAAGTATCAGGCAAACATCGACTGGTCACAGGCTAAGTCAGCAGTTTCATTTGCAATCATTCGTTGCGGTTACAGAGGTATGTATGATGGACAGCTCCACGAGGATCCATATTTCTACAAGAATATGTCCGGAGCCAAGGCCAACGGAGTAAGCGTAGGTGTTTACATTTACTCAACTGCCCTCAACGAGGCAGAGGCTGTTCAGGAAGCATCAATGGCAGTAGCTATGGCTCAGAAAGCAGGCGGATGTTCATATCCAATCTTCATTGATATGGAAGATAAGGTTCGTGGACAGGGCTCACTTTCAACAGCTCAGCGAATGGCAATCCTTAACGCATTCGTTTCAACAGTTCAATCATCTGGCTATAAGGCAGGTGTTTACTGTAGCAAGAACTGGATGACAAGCTTGATGGATGCAAATTCAGTACCAAGCTCATGTAGCGTATGGATTGCACAATACAATACATCATGTACATATTCAGGAAGAAAGAACATGTGGCAGTACTCTAGCAAGGGTTCAGTTCCAGGAATCAAGGGATATGTAGACATGAATAAGAGTTTCTAGTAGGAGTATTATGAATCAAAACGTAAGAAATATAGAAACTGGCAAAAGAATGTTTCGCTTCGTAAGTAGCGTGGTTTTAGTCGCAGTACTAGCCACGCTCTTTGGCGTTATGTGGTATATGCGTTTACAGATGCTTATGTCACAGCGATTCTTGAGTATCGGTAACTATTTAATGATCGGCCTTTATGTGGTTTTGACAGTTCTCATGATCAACACATTCAAAGGCTTCAACATCGGAAGTGGAAGAATATCAATCCTCACAATGTCTCAGGCTATCGCCATGGGACTTGTAAATATGCTTGAATTTGTAATCGTAATTTTGATGACACGTATCAAGCAGTTGATGTGGATGACATTGGCTTACATCATTGTGCTTACTATTGCAGATGCTATTGCAGTGCTTGTAATCACATATGTCAGCACAAAGCTTTATCGCGCAGTGTTCCCACCTTTCACAATTTTAAATATCTACGGAGAATACGAAAACGACCTTGTTCGCAAGATGAATCGTCGTGCAGACAAGTATCGAATCACTGGCGAAATGAGCTGCATGGAGCCACTTGATAAGATTATCCGTGAGCTTGAAAACTACGACGCAGTTCTAGTAAATGACGTTCCATCGGAAATCCGAAACGACATTGTAAAGGCCTGCTTCGCAACAGATAAGCGTGTATATTTTACACCAAAGATTTCAGACATCCTTATCAAGGGTGCAGAGGAGGTTAACCTTTTCGATACACCTCTTTACCTTTGCAAGAATGTTGGAATGGATGGCATTTCAGCTACACTCAAGCGTCTTGGTGATATCGTGATTTCACTTATCGGAATCATCATTTCTTCACCAGTTATGCTTGTGACAGCTATACTTATCCACAATTACGACGGCGGCCCAGTCTTTTATAAACAGACTCGCTGCACTATCGGTGGAAAAGAATACAAAATCATGAAGTTCCGTTCAATGATTACAGATGCGGAGAAGGATGGAAAGGCACGTCTTGCCAGCGAGAACGACGATAGAATCACTCCAATTGGACATTTTATCAGAGCGACTCGTATTGATGAGCTTCCACAGTTCTTCAACATCCTTAAGGGTGAGATGTCAGTTGTTGGCCCTCGTCCTGAGCGTCCAGAAATCATTGCAGAATACATAAAGGATGTGCCAGAGTTTGCATTCCGTACTCACGTAAAAGCTGGCCTTACAGGCTATGCTCAGGTTTACGGCAAATACAACACCACATCCTATGACAAGCTCAAGCTGGATATGATTTACGTTGAGAAATGTTCAGTATTCTTGGACATCCAGCTAATCCTTATGACCCTTCGTGTTATCTTTACAAAGGATGCCACAGAAGGTGTTGCTGAAGGCGAGGTTAATGCAAATGTCCGCAAGTAAAAAAGCTTTAATGCATGCGCATACAGCGTACATGGTGACACAGTTTAATATAGATAATATTAAGATTTTGCAGGACCTTGGCTACACAGTAGATGTGGCTTGTTGCTGGGCAGATGATGATAGCGCTCTTTCTCCCGAGGCTATGAAGGCTCGCAGAAAGATGCTTGATGACCTTGGCTGTCGCGTGATTGAGACAGCCAGTCTTAGAAAGATTTTCAACATTTCAGAGCTTTCCAAGGCATATAAGCAACTAAAGCACGAGGTGGAGACAAACAGGTATGAAATTGTCCACACCCAGTCGCCAATCGGCGGAGTTATCTGCCGCCTGGCCTGCAGAAAGGCTAGAAAGCTTTACGGCACAAAGGTTATTTACGCAGCACACGGTTTCCACTTCTTCAAGGGAGCACCACTTAAGAACTGGTTGGTGTTCTACAATGTGGAAAAGTACTGTAGTAAATTTACCGACCTGTTGATAACCATCAATCAGGAAGATTACAAAAACGCTCAGAAGTTCAAGGCCAAGGAAGTGGTTTACGTACCAGGCGCCGGCGTTGATACAAACAAATTTGTAGCTAGCGCAGACGGTCGCGAAAGAATCAGAAAAGAGCTTGGTATCGATGATGAAACAACCGTTTTATTGTCAGTAGGCGAGTTGATTCCTCGTAAGAACCACATGGAAGTTTTTGAAGCCTTGAAACAGATGAAGGATGCCGGCAAAGATTACAAGATTAAATATCTTATCGCCGGAAGAGGCAAAATCGCTGAGGAGCTTCAGAACAAGATTAACGAACTTGGTCTTCAGGAGCAGGTTCAGATGCTTGGCTTTAGAAGCGACGTAGCTGATGTATTTGCAGCCAGCGATATTTACGTGTTCCCATCTCATCAGGAGGGCCTTCCAGTTGCACTGATGGAGGCTATGTCAGTTGGCATGCCAGTTGTTTGCAGCCGTATCCGCGGCAATGTGGATTTGATTGAAGAAGGTGTTGGTGGATATCTTTTCGATTCCAAGGATGCTTCCACACTTGTGACAGCCCTTGATCGCATGATGGCCAAAGCTGAAATCGACCGCCGAGCAATGGGCTCACATAACGTTGCCGTGATGGAAAATTTCGACAAAGTTCACGTGAACACAAGAATGAAAGAAATATATAGTAACCTATAAACGTAACTATTTGCGGGGGTAGAAGTACTATGAAAGTTTTACATGTTTCAAAGTCATCAACTTACAGTGGCATGGAAAATGTTGCGATTAATATTATCAACGCCATGCCAGAAGATATTCACAGCGTGTATCTCACAGCCACAGGTTCCGTAGAAACAAAGCTATTGGAGCATGACATCGAATACATCGGTGTTGAAAAGGTTGATGAAAACGCTATTAAAGAGGCAATTGATGAGGTAAAGCCAGATATCATTCATGCCTATGAATATGACTGCAGCCTCATGTGCACAAAGGTGACGGACACTATTCCAATCATCAGCCACATCTATTCTGTGCCAAAATGGGTTCAGAAAATTGGCCCTAAATCCGTAATTTACGGCGGAGCATGTAAGAACTTTACAAAGATAATTATTCCAAACAAAATCGTGGAAGAGAAGGCATGGTTCAAGGATAAGATGGCAGGTAAAACTGTGGTCCTTGGCACACCTTTCAATGCTGTAAAGATTTTTGAAAAGGGATATTTACCAGGCACAGAGATGTCAAAAGAAAAGCTGGAAAAGTACAAATCTGACCTGCTTTTCGTAGGATATCTTACAGATGACAAGAACCCTTACGAGTTCGTAAGAATTGTTAAAGAGGTCAAGGAAACTCATCCTGATATCAAGGCCATCATTGTTGGTGGTGGAGATTTAGGAAGCGAGTGCCTTGAATTAATTGGAAAATACAATCTTTCCGACAATATAACGATGGTCGGCCTTCAGCACAATCCATATATCTACATGAATCAGACGAAGATTCTTGTGGCCCCTTCCAAGTTCGAAGGCTTCGGTATGGCAGCTGTGGAAGCTATGGCCTTTGGCAAGCCTGTGCTTGTCAGCAAGGTTGGTGGACTTATCACCACCGTCAATGATGATTGTGGAAAAGTATGCGGCACAGACAAGAAGCCTGTGGATAGAGACGCATTTGTTTCCAACATCAATGAGCTTCTGGATAACCAGGAGATTTACAGAATGAAGTCTGATGGCGCCAGAAGACACGCCAAGGACTTAAATAATTATGAAACATACATGGAAGAAGTAAAGAAGATTTATGAGGATGCTTACCAAACTGCTAGAAAAAATTAAAAGCGCAGATTTCATATTAGTGACTATGTCCACAGTCATCTGCTCGGGAATATCATTTATTTTCAGCGTATACTCAAAGTCTCTTGTTCCTGTAACACCACTGGGTATCTACAGCACTTGCCTGTTGGCCCAGACCTATATGAACTATGCCCAGTTCGGTGTGCTCAACGCCTACAACAGGGATTATCCTCAGGCCCTCGGCCGAAAGGATTATGAAACAGCAAATAAACTGAAAAACACAGCAGCAACATTCATGCTGATGGTTTACCTTATCATCTTTGTGGTATTTGAAGCCTGGGTTTTCTTTTATTATCGTGGCCGCATCGGCATGGACCAGTACCAGGCATATTATGCCTTTGGATATGCCATGTGCCCAATCATGATTCTGCTGAAAAGCTTTGACGATATGTCAAACGCCACAGTCAGAATGAATGGTAAATACAATTATTCCGCAGCTATCGGATTGCTTCGTACAATCATTGCCTTTGGAATCGGCGTCGCTGCACTTAACCTGGTTGGCTACTACGGCCTTTACGCCATGACAATGTCATCAGCGTTACTCGGAATTATCATGTTCCGCAAGAATGCACTTAAGGGAGTGCGCCTCAGCTTCGACTTTTCATATATGAAAGTCATGATTATCGGCGGCCTTCCACTTTTAATCAACAGCTTGATTTGGACTTTGGTTCAAAGCGTGGATAAATTCGTTATCCTTGGATTTTTGACTACTGACGACTTGGGAGTTTACTCAGTTCCTTTGATGGGATTCACCACTATGGTGCTTGTCCCACAGACGATTTCCCAGGTGTTTTACATAAAGGTTTCTCATTTGTATGGGGCCAATAAAGATGAAAAGCAGCTCCTTGAAAAGGCCAGCTATTTCACCAACATCACATCAGTTATTTCCGGAGCAGCATGTGTTTGCGTATTCTTCATCATGCCAATCTTCGTGCAGATGTTTATGCCAATGTACACAGATGGAACTCCTGCAACTCAGATTCTTATCATCGGCGTTGCAATCTATTCCACAACCATGCTTTTCGGAAACATTTTCAGCGTGCTTAAGCTAAACAAATCACTGATTGCAAACTCAGTTGCCCTTTGCATTTTCAATGTGATTTTCTCAACCGGCTTGGTTGTTTTTGTAGAGCGAAGCATCAACATGGTTGCCATCGGCACCGGTATGAGCTACGCCCTTTACTCATTGCTTTTGATGATTAAGCTTTCAAGAAAGTTCAACTACTCATTCTTGAAATTATTCGCCAACAGCTGGCTACCACTTTTAGCCATCGTCATCCCTGGCATACTTTATTACATGCTCATAGAAAACATCTATGTTGCCGCAGCTTTGGCTTTGTTTACCATACTTATTGTCTGTGGTATACTTACTAAGTTAATTTTCTTTAGGAGATAAAAATGCTTAACTTATGTTTTATGGGGCGCGAGGCCTTCCTCGACTACACTCCATTGATATTTAAGGATATAAAAGAAAAACACGATAGCGAGGCCAATGGCGTAATTGTTGTGCTGGATTCCAAGGAGAAGCAGTACGTTGAAAGCAAATATGGCGATGACGTTACCGTTGTTGTTCTTTCAGAATTCATGAACGCCCATTGGGACGAATTCACTTTGGAAAAGCTTTGCGAGTACGAGAAAAAGTACGATGCAGCCCCAATGTGGAAATACATCTACACAGATAGATTTTTAATCAATCGCGATTACGATTATTGCGTGCACACAGCCGCAGGCTTGTTTGCATTTTGGGAGTATGTGTTCACCACATACAAAATAGATTTTTACTTTGATGAGGTTATCGCCACACTTTTCACCTATGCAGCATACTTAGTTGGAAAGAAGACAGGAGCAAAGTTCTATTCACTGCTTTTGATGCGCTCCGTTGGAATGGATCTGACTCATCATTACATCTTGAACGACCCATTCGAGATGATTTACAACATGCCAGATGATTATCTGGACAGAAGCTACACTGACGAGCAGCTAAAGCAGGCTGAGGATTATCTCAACTCCTTCGAGGAAAAGCATTCAAAGCCAGCATTCATGAACTTCTCCGGCAAGGTGCCAAAGTTCAAGCCAAGCTTTTTGATTTTGCCACTGTTTTGGATTCGTCAGAGATTTTTCAATCCGCACACATTGGACAAGGGCAACTACATGTACTACAAGGACTACGAGACAGCCTTTGATCCATGGAAATTTTATAGAAGATATAAAAAGAGCAAGAAGTATTACAACAAGGCAGATTTATCAAAGAAGTTTGTTTACTATCCTTTGCATCTTCAGCCAGAGGCATCCACAATTGTCTGCGCTCAGAAATATGAAAAGCAGCTTTTCTTCCTGGATAATTTGGCAAAGTCAGTTCCAGCTGACACATTGATTTATGCAAAGGAGCACTATTCATTTCTTGGTAGCAGGGACAACAGCTTCTACGAGGAGCTGAAGAAATATCCAAACATCGTCCTTATCGACCCATGGGAGGATTCATTCGCCCTCATCAAAAACTGCCAGTGCGTTGCAACACTTACTGGTACCGCTGGTCAGGAAGCCATGCTTCTTCGCAGACCAGTTATCATGGGTGGCGACATTCTCTACAAGAATGCACCAGGCATCATGCGCATTGAAGATATTTATGACAACTATCTTGATGCCATGGCAAACTGGAAGCAGCCATCTCGTGAGGATGTTATCAAATATTTGGCAGCCTATATGAGCTGCGCCCGCGTCGGCAACACATATGTGCTCAGCGCCGACCGCTTAAAGCCAGACAACATTTCACTTATAGCAAAGTCTATGTATGATTATTTTTTAGAGGTAAAAGAAAATGAGTAAAGTTTTAGTTACAGGTTCAGATGGATTCATCGGTTCACACTTAGTAGAAGAGCTAGTAAAGAAGGGCTACGAAGTTCGTGCATTCGTTTACTACAATTCATTCAATAACTGGGGATGGCTCGACACACTTCCAAAGGATATTATGGATCACGTTGAGGTATTCGCTGGTGATGTTCGCGACCCTAACGGTGTTCGCGAGGCTATGAAGGGATGCGATGCAGTATTCCACCTTGCAGCCCTTATTGCAATTCCATTTAGTTATCACAGCCCTGATGCTTACGTTGACACAAACATCAAGGGAACTCTTAATATTTTACAGGCAGCCAGAGATCTAGGCACAGCCAGAGTTTTGGTAACTTCTACATCAGAAGTTTACGGAACAGCACAGTACGTTCCAATCGACGAGAAGCACCCATACCAGGGCCAGTCTCCATACTCAGCTACAAAAATCGGTGCAGATAGACTTGCAGAGTCATTCTATCGTTCATTCGATTTGCCTGTTACAATCGTGCGTCCATTCAACACATTCGGACCACGTCAGTCAGCACGTGCCGTTATCCCTACAATCATCACACAGCTACTTGCTGGCAAGGAGGAGATCAAGCTTGGTTCACTCACTCCTACACGTGATTTCAACTACGTAAAGGATACAGCCCACGGCTTCATCGCTATGTATGAAAGCGACAAGACAATCGGCCAGGAAATCAACATCGCAACACAGAAGGAAATCTCTATCGGACAGCTCGCTGAGGAGCTCATCCGCCAGATCAACCCTAATGCAAAAATCATTTGCGACGAAGATCGCCTTCGCCCAGAGAAGTCTGAGGTAAACCGTCTCCTTGGAAGCAACAAGAAGATCCTTGAGCTCACAGACTGGAAGCCACAGTACACATTCGAGCAGGGTCTCGCGGAGACCATCGCGTTCTTACGTGAGAATATGGATAAATATAAAGTCGATATATATAACATTTAGAGGTATTAGAAATGTCAGATGAATTTATTGCGTTATCTGTTCCAAATTTGAAGGGTAACGAACTTAAATATGTTACGGACGCTGTAGAGACTGAGTGGGTATCTACAGCGGGCCCATATGTTTCAGATTTTGAGAAGAAGATTGCAGAGTATGTAAAGGCTCCAGGTGCAGTCAGCACCCAGA
This sequence comes from Pseudobutyrivibrio ruminis, assembly GCF_015057245.1. Lineage (GTDB taxonomy): Bacteria > Bacillota > Clostridia > Lachnospirales > Lachnospiraceae > Pseudobutyrivibrio > Pseudobutyrivibrio ruminis_E. The sequence goes on along the minus strand of NZ_SVET01000002.1, from coordinate 184,147 downwards.
ATGGTACATCAGCCCTTCACATCAGCTTACTCCTCAGTGGGGTTACACGTGAAGATGCAGTCATCGTTCCAACTCTTACATTCATTGCAGCAGTAAACCCTACAAAGTACATCGGCGCCGAGCCAGTATTCATGGATTGCGACGATAGCCTTTGCATGGACCCAGTGAAGCTTCAGAAGTTCTGCGAGACAGAGTGCGACTTCACAGATGGCAAGCTTATCGACAAGCAGACAGGCCGCCATATCAAGGCAATGGTAGTAGTACATGTCTTCGGAAACATGGCCGACATGGAAGCCATCATGCCAATCGCTGAAAAGTACAACATCAAGGTTGTAGAGGATGCAACAGAGGCACTTGGAACATACTACACTGAGGGCAAATACGCTGGAAAGTTTGCCGGAACAATCGGTGATATGGGTTGCTATTCATTCAACGGAAACAAAATCATCACCACAGGTGGTGGCGGAATGATTGTTTCAAATGATGAAAAGCTTCTTGCTCATGCAAAGCATTTGACAACTCAGGCCAAAGCAGACCAGGCCAACTTCATCCACGATGAAATCGGCTTCAACTACAGAATGACAAACCTTCAGGCAGCCCTCGGAATAGCCCAGTTAGAGCAGCTTGAAGATTTCATCAAGACAAAGACAACAAACTATCATTTATACAAGGATGCAGTCGACAAGATGCCAGGACTTCACGTTCAGGACTTCAGAGAAGGCATCCGCAGCAACTACTGGTTCTACTCAGTAGTATTTGAAAATGACGAGAAGGGTCGCGACCAGCTCATCGAAGCGTTAAAGGAAGCCCACATCCAGTCTCGTCCAATCTGGGGACTTATCTCAGATCAGCTTCCATATCAGGGAGCTCGCACATTCGAACTTGAAAAAGCACCATGGTACTGGAAACGCGTTGTAAACGTACCATGTTCAACAAACCTCGACGAGGCCGGCGTTAATCGTGTCCTCGACGTGGTAAAGACTTTTGCGGAGTAAATTCTATGGAAAATGTATTTATACATGAGGAAGATTCAGTGCTTCAGGCTATGCGTACTTTTGACGCTAGTGGCCGCCGCACTGCCTTCATTGTCGATGAAAACAATAAGCTGATAGCCGCACTATCCGAAGGAGATGTAAGAAGATTCATTCTCTCTGGCGGAGATTTAAATGATGAAGTGCGCACAATCGCAAACTACAAGCCTCGTAGTCTTAAGGCCGATGAAAAGGAGGAGGCAAGAGATTTCTTGCGCCGCCACAACATCGAAGGCTTGCCAATCGTAGACGAAAATGGTGTTGTTATCGACACAGTCTTCTGGAGTGAAAATCATTATAAAAAGCAGAGCGAGTTATCTTGCCCAGTTGTCATGATGGCAGGCGGCAAGGGCACTCGTCTTTACCCATACACACGCATTTTGCCAAAGCCACTTATCCCAGTTGGGGAGAAGCCAATTGCAGAGCTCATCATGGATAGCTTCGCAGAATATGGCATCGACAGAATGATTCTTGTAGTTAACCACAAGAAAAATATGATTAAGTCATACTTCGGTGAGGTTGAAAAGCCATACACAATCGAGTACGTGGATGAGGACAAGCCACTTGGTACAGGCGGTGGCCTTTCACTTCTCCGTGGCAAGGTTAATGAGACTTTCATCCTTACAAACTGCGACATTCTTATCGAGGAGGATTATTCCAAGATTTACGCTCACCACAAGGCTGAGGGCAACATGATTACTATGGTTTGCTCACTTCGCAACTTCCAGGTTGCCTACGGCGTTGTTGAATTTGGCGAGCACGGCAACATCATTGATATGAAGGAAAAGCCAGAGTTCAGCTTTTTCACAAACACAGGCATCTACATCGTAGAGCCAGAGGTTTTGGACTACATCAACGATGACGAATTCATCGGCTTCCCTGATATCATCAACCGCTTAAAGGACGATGGTAAGAAGGTTGGTGTCTACCCAATCAACGAAAACACTTGGATGGACATGGGCCAGCTTGATGAGCTTGGCAAGATGGAAAATCGCTTACGTGGAATTAACAAATAATAGATAGAGAGGATTATCCTTGGAAAAAATAAAGAGTTTCTTTTATCCAATGACAATGGATAAGGCGTTCAAACTGGGGACAGTTTTAGTCAGCGCATTTGGAATCATCTTTTCAATTGTGTTCTTCTGCCTCAACGCATTCGACACTACAAAGACAAAATTTTACAACGGTTATTTCGCCCTTATATTGATTGTGATGATAGCTCTCACTATCTACCTTGCAAGATTTTTGCTTCTAGATAAAGAGTGGAGTTACTCAAAAATCTATTTGGTTTTGGCAATCGGCTGGAGCATCTGCATGCAGTTCGTTATGCCTCCTATTTCCGGAGCCGATGAGGTGCAGCACTTCTACAGTGCATATCATTGCTCCAACATTTATCTAGGAATAAAAGACCACGACTTCGACACTACTCCAGGTAGCTACGGCAACTGGATTGAAGGCACATCTTACTTCTACATGCGTGCAGAAGACTACTACAAGCTGCCTTACATCGATGTCACATTCCCATATCAGTACCAGATTTTGGCCGATGGCAACTGGTTCCACACAGATGACGATATGAAGGAATTGGTTCAGTGCTACACTAAGCCTACCCAGGCAAGGCGCTATTTGCTTTCCGGCCTTGGAATTGCAATCGCCCGTCTCCTTGGATTCGGTTTCTCCGGTGTAGTTTTCATGGGTCGAATCATGAACAGCTTGACCCTCGTGCTGGCTGGTTGGATTTGCATCAAGCTGCTTCCTGTTGGTAAGCTGCAGCTGCTGATGTTCTCACTCTTCCCAACCACCTTGCAGCTTTGCTCATCATATTCATACGACAACATGAGCATCCTGTTTTCATTCATTTTGCTGACTACTTGCCTATATCTCAGTCAGGAAAATGTGAAGCTTCATGCTTGGCACATATATTTAATCGCCATCATCGTGGTGATTCTCATACCAAACAAAATGGTTTACACCCTGTTTGCAGTATGGTTCTTCGCCATCCCACTTAAGAAATGGTGGACCGATGTTGGCAAGAGCAAGAAATGGTACGAGTACACATTGGCAGGCGCATTCATCGCAGGAGCACTTCTTGTGGTAAAGAAATTCGCCGGCAAATACATGTACATCCTTTACGATATGTTCGTGCTTGCTCACAATCACGCAACCATCGAGCAGGACGCCAGCCGTGCAGCATACAGCATGTACGATGTTTTGGATGATCCACTTGGCACACTTCAGTTTGCATGGGAAGGAATCAAGGTCGATTTCTGGTACAACATTCATCACGTAATCGGCTCCGAGCTTGGCCACATCAAGCTCAACGCAACAGTACCAATGGCTTGCGTAGTTACAATGCTTATCGTTCTCATTTTGGGATTGATAATAAACAAAGGAAAACGCCTCAAGAAATGGCAGTACGTAATCATCGGCATAGGCCTTTTGATTTGCGTAGTTGCAATCTTCGCAGGCTGCCTTGTACGTTTCACACCTGCAGAGGGCAGTGAGCGTATCCAGATTTCTTACCGCTATCTGATTCCAGTTTACATGTGCATGTGCATTGCCCTTGGAACAGATGCAAAGGAAGACAAAAAAGCACTAGCTTTGATTTTGATTCAAAACGTAGCCCTTATGGTTGGCTTGTGCGGCACCATCTACTTCTTACTTCACTTGAGAGATGGCATGGCTGCACCAGAGATTTTGAACGCAATTGGAATATACTAATTAACTGATTTTGGAGGAATTAATAATGACAAGAGAAGAAGTATTCGCAACATTAACAGATATTTTTAGAGATGTATTTGACGATGATGATATCGAACTCACAGATGCAACAACAGCTGATGACATCGAGGATTGGGACTCACTTGAGCAGATTAACCTCGTTGTAGCTTGCGAAAAGAAGTTCAACGTAAAGTTCGATATGAAGGAAATCCAGGCCCTCAAGAACGTAGGCGAAATGGTTGATACTATTGTAGGTAAGCTTTAATGAATAACTATACTTTTGATGAATTAAATGTGGGGATGACAGAAAGCTTCAAGGTTTTGATAACTGAGGAGATGCTTGAAGCCTTCAAAGGCATTACAGGAGACGTCAACCCACTACATAATGACGAGGAGTTTGCAAAGGCAAAGGGCCATCCAGGCCGCGTGGCTTATGGCATGCTCACAGCAAGCTTCCTCTCTACATTAGCTGGTGTCTACATCCCTGGTGAGCGCAGCCTCATCCAGCAGGTAGAGACAAAGTTCGCAAAGCCAGTCTACATCGGCGACGAGCTCACAGTCACAGGCGAAATCACAGAGCTTGTGGAAAGCGTCCAGCGTCTTGAATTAAAAGTAACCATCACAAATCAGGATGGAAAAAAGGTACTCCGAGGAACCATGGGTATCCTCGTGGTATAGAGGGAGATTAGATGAGAGAAAACAAGACATTATTCGTGACCGGTGCGTCCTCTGAACTAGGAACTGCACTTATTGAATTGGTGGCTGACAATTACGATACCATCGTGGCTCACTATCGCAGCAGCGCCTCACGTCTTCTTCCATTGGAGGAGAAGCTTGGGGAAAAGCTTGTTATGGTACAGGCTGATTTTGCTGATGCTATGTCGGTGAGAAAGATGCTTGATTTTATGGCTGAAAGAGAACTCAAGCCTGATCACGTGGTACATCTTGCAGCAGCACCAATGGAAAATGAAAAATTCAAAAAGCTCGGCTGGTGTGATTTTGCAGCAGCAACCGAGACTGACCTTCGTCCAATAGTTGATATACTGGGCGATTTTTTGCCCTTTATGACAAAGCAAAAATATGGCAAGGTTATCTTCATGCTCACATCATGCACAGTTGGCATGCCACCAAAGTACAAGAGCGTCTACACTACTACAAAATACGCCCTTCTTGGCCTTATGAAGTCACTTGCTGTTGAGTACGCAGACAAGGGAATCACAGTCAACGGTGTTAGCCCAGAGATGATAGAGACACGCTTCCTTGACAATCTTCCAGACCTTATCAAGGAAATGAATGCAGCAGATATGCCAATGGGCAAGAACCTCACAGTAGACCAGGTTGTGCCAACACTTGCATTCCTTCTTTCTGACGGCGCAGATATGATCAGCGGCCAGAACATTGCTATCACAGACAGCAAGCACTAATTAACTTTAGTAGAGAATTGAATTGGAGAAAATATGAGAAACTTAGTTATTGCAGGAACAGGCGGTGCCGGCAAAGAGACAAAGTGGCTGGCAGAGCGCATTAATGCAGTAAATCCAACATGGAACATATTAGGTTACATAGATATTGAACCAGGCGAAGGCGTAGTTGGCGATGATAGCTTCGTTACTGAAGCTACCGAGGATTTAGACGTAGTCATCGCCATGGGTTCAATGGAGCGCAGAAAGTTTTTGTACGAGCTTTACAAGAAAAATCCTCATGTGCACTTCCCTAATCTTATCGACCCATCTGCCACTTTGTCAGATAGTGTTGAAATGGGAGAGGGGAATGTTATCTGTGCAGGCGCCATTCTCACAGTTGATGTAAAAATCGGTAACCAGAACCTTATCAACTTCAACTGTACCGTGGCTCACGACAGCAAACTTGGTGATTTCAACACCCTCAACCCTAACGCCAACATTTCCGGAGCTTGCACACTTGGCAACCTCATCGAAGTTGGCACCGGCGCCCAAATCGTACAGGGCAAGACAATCGGAGACGAGACCCACATCTGGGCCGGCTCTTGCGTCATCAAAAACACGAAGGGAAGATGCGAAGTCGTCGGCGTCCCAGCCAAAACGGTAAGAAAGTTTGACTAATTGCTGCACCTATGGTGGCAGCAAATTATAAAAATATTATTAGATTATAAGTAGGTTTTCTATATATTATAGAATGCTTATGTGAAATATGTAGATGACAAGCTCTTAGGTTTCTCAAGCGAGACATGTAGTCGAGTGGAGAAACACTAAGGCTTGTAATCGTAACATATGAGCAGAAGCATACACAGAGTATAGGGAAGCCGGGAGATAAATGTGAGTAAACATATTTTGATAATTTGCCAGTATTTTTATCCTGAGCAATTTAGGATAAACGACATGGCCTTCGAGTGGGTGAAGCGCGGCTACAAAGTAACTGTAGTTACAGGCATTCCAAATTACCCAGAGGGTAAATTCTACCCAGGCTATGGCTGGTTCAAAAATACAAAAGAAACAATTAATGGCGTGGAAGTCCACCGCATTCCTCTCATCGCAAGAGGAAAAGGCAAGTTTGGATTGGTAATGAATTACTTTAGTTTTCCATTCTTTGGCTTTTGGTGGAGCTTGTTCACAAAGATAAAGGCTGACGAGGTGTTCATGTTTGAAACATCTCCTATGAATCAATGTAAGGTGGGAGTGAGATATGCAAGAATGCATCACATCCCATGTTATTTGTATGTTCAGGATTTGTGGCCTGACAATGTGGAAATGATTACAGGAATCCATTCCCCACTTGTGCTTAAGCCAATTGAGCGAATGGTTAGAAAAATCTATAAAGGCTGCACTCACATCTGGGGTACCAGCCCAAGCTTCGTAACAGAGATTCGCAAGCTTGTAGATGAGGATGAGCAGGATAAGGTTTCCTTCTGGCCACAGTACGCCGAGAAATTTTATCAGCCTCAGCCAAAGAAGGAGCACAAAGGCTTCAATGTAATCTTCACAGGAAACATTGGCCAGGCTCAGGGCTTGGAAATCCTTCCATTTGCAGCAAAAAAAATCCGCGACGAAGGAATCAAAAATATCAGATTCACTATCGTTGGCGATGGTAGAGCCAGAAAGTCATTTGAGCATTCCATCACTCAGCATGGTGTGTGGGATATGTTTGAATTTGCAGGCAGAGTAAAGCCAGAGGAAGTGCCAGCACTTCTTGCAACAGGGGATGCAGCCTTCATCTCATTTGCAGATGATGAGCTTTTCGCAAAGACAATCCCAGCAAAGCTTCAGTCATACATGGCCTGCGCAATGCCAATCATTGCTTCAGCCCGAGGCGAAACAGCCCGCATCATCAACGAGGCTGATTGCGGTATGTGTTCAGACATCGGTGACGCCGAGGAGCTTGCGGTAAGTATTATCGCCATGAGCAAGCTTTCACCAGAGCGCCTTGCGCAGCTTGGCGAGAACTCTCGCAACTACAACAAAGCCCACTTCGACAAGAAGACCCTCATGGATCAAATGGACCAATTTGTAGGGTGATTTAGATTAAGAGTAAACAGTATATAGTTTTACGGCTAGCCTAAAGAGTTGGTTTCAACCTGCTGGCTACAGCATATCAGCCTGCGGACAAGTGTCAAGAGCAAGGCCTGCGGCGCTACGCCTCTTGACCCTAGCCCTTCGGCAGATATGGAGTAGTCAAGCAGGTCTGAAACTGGGACTGTGGCACAGCCACCAGTGCTTACTACTGCCTGGAGTGAGATTTTTGATTTGGGTAGTAAGGATTTGGAGAAAAACTACTGCCTAGAGAGTGTGTTTAGATTTAGGTAGTAGGGATTTTGGGAGATAATACTATCTGGAAAGAGATTTTAGATTTAGGCAGTAGAGATTTGGATAGGTGCTACTATCTGTGGATTAGTTTTCAATCTAGATAGTAGAGAATCTGACAAATACTACTATCTAGAGAAAGAAATTTATTAGAGATAGTAGAGATATAGGAAAAAAATACTATCTGAGTGAAATATATGGTATTGGATAGTAGTAAATCGGAAAATTATTACTATCTATGATTGGAAAACAAATTTAGGTAGTAAATTTAAAGGAAATTACTACTATCTAATAAACGAATGATTGTATAGATAGTAAAATCTATAAGAATGTATAGGTTTTTGATTTTCCTCAGAAAAACAGGAACCGTAAATACCATGAAAATAGATTTGTCTATTTTCATGTCCTGCAAAGCAGGATTCTTGCTGACAATTTCCTTATTGGGTCAGCAAGAAGTCATATTTTATTAATCTGAAAGTCGCATATTTAAAAATGTTTAATCAATATCACCTCAATCACATGTAGATGTGGTGATACATAAAAGTGAAAGTATTGATTTTAAAGAAAACAATAATTTAATACTTGGAAACAGGAATTTTAAATTTAATATCCAGTCAACAAGTATTAATAAATGAATTTAAACATAATTAATACTTTTATTCTAAGAAAATAATAGGCATAGATAGAGTTGTGTTTATTTACTCTGAAACTCAGGTATTAAAAAATAAAAAACAAAAGATTTAATACTTTTGAGAGCTGTCTAAAAGTGAAAATCTAGATTTCAGAGTATTAAAAAATGAAAATAAAAGTATTTAATACTTTTGAGAGCTTTCAAAAAGTGAAACTCTAGATTTCAGAGTATTAAAAAAACAAAAATGAAAACATTTAATACTTTAGAAAGCCTCCCAAAAGAAAAAATAGAGACTTTCAAGTATTAAAAATAAGTATTAGAAATCTAATACTTTTATAAAAAAATTAGGCATAGATAGATTGTAAAATAGTTACTCTGTCACCCTGATTATTGCATTTAAAAGAGGTAAGCAGTATGAAAACTGTTTTAGGGACAGTTATATACAAGCAGGCGGAAGTTTTCCTCAAGGATTTACTCACATCCGTGGATAACCAGCAGGATAAAGACTTCGACTTGTTGATAACTAATGACAATTACACAGATGAGGATTTGATTAGGATTAATGTGATTAATGACCAGCAGGATGCAAATCAAAATCTTGTCCAGATTAATGGCAAAGTTAATTTTCTCAACCTGCGTCCGCTGGGCTGCACTATAGCCCAGACTCGCATTGAGATGATAAAGAAAGCCAAGGCCTTAGGCTATGATTTGCTGGTAGTTTGCGATGCAGATGACACATTCGTGCCAACCAGAATCGGGGCTTTCAAGGAGGCCTACCAATTAGACAAATCATATGCTTTCTACTATAATGGATTAGTTACAGAGGATGGCAAAACCGTCCTTGAAAACATGCCTAAAACAGTTGATAGTGCAAGGCTTATTTCCCAGTCCAACTTCATCGGAATGGGCACCACAGCAATCAATCTCCACATGCTGACCGACGATTTCATCGCCACACTTTCAGAGGGAGATTGCCCAGTGTTTGACTGGTATTTCTTCACAAGGCTTCTCATGGACATTGGCCCAGGCAAGCTTGTTGACAATGCCGACACCATCTATCGTATTCACGATAGCAACCAGGTTGGCACCACTCACAATGTGGAGCAGGAGTACCAGGTAAAGCTGACACACTATAAAAACTTGGCAAAGAGATATCCATACTTCGAGCACCTGTATCAGGATTTGCAGAAGCTGGATATTGATTCAATAGATACAAGCCATGACCGCAACGGTTATTGGTGGAGCAATATTTTAATGGAGGATTCCTATGAGATTTAATTATCAGGATATGGTAACAGGTGGCAAAAAGCCATACGTAATTGCAGAGCTTGGAGCAAATCACAACGGTGATATGGAGCTTGCAAAGACAATGATTAAGACAGCAAAGGAGTGCGGTGCTGACTGCATCAAGCTTCAGTCTTTCACAAAGAGCAATGTATTCTCAAAGAAGAATTACGACGACAACTATTTCTTAGGCGATGACTATCGCAACAGAACAGACTATACACTTGAGTCAATCGTAGAAGCTTACGCTCTTTCAAAGGAGCAGCATCACGAGCTTAAGGCATACTGCGACGAGCTCGACATCGACTTCACATCAACACCTTTCGACAAGGCAGGCGTTGATCTTCTTGTTGATGAGCTTCACGTTCCATTCATCAAGGTTGCTTCTATGGACGTTGAAAACGTACCATTTCTTAAGTACATCGGAAGCAAGGGCGTGCCAGTAGTTATCTCTACAGGACTTACAGGCATGGATGATGTTGTTAACGCTATCGCAGCTATCGAAGCAGGCGGATGCCACGAAATCTGCGTACTTCACTGCGTATCAATCTACCCACCAGCAGATGAGCAGGTTAACCTCAACAACATCGATATGTACCGCATGGCATTTGGATATCCAACAGGATACTCTGATCATACATTTGGTGTGGTTGCACCTATCATGTCTATTGCAAAGAATGTTTGCATCATCGAGAAGCACTTCACAATGGACAAGAACATGAAGGGATGGGATCACAAAATATCAGCAAACCCAGAGGAAATGAAGATCATCTGCGACGCTGCAGAGCAGGGCTACAAGATGATGGGAAGCTTCCGCAAGGTTGTAAACGAAAGCAAGCACCAGCGTGAGGAGTACAAGCGCTCAATCGTAGCAGCTTGCGACCTCAAGAAGGGCCACATCCTCACAGAGGAAGACCTCGATTACAAGCGCCCAGGTACAGCCATCTCACCTAAGTTCTACGAGATGCTCATCGGCAAAGAACTCAAGCGCGACATCGAAGCCGACGAATTATTCCAGTGGGGTGACTTCTAATGGTGGATTCTACTTCGTAGAATCTCTTATTAGGTTTTTTGAAAGAGTAAGCTAGTAACTATCAAGCTCTGAGTGTTGCTGAATGAGACGTGTTGTCGAATGAAGCAATATCTCAGGCTTGAGAGTGTAACTAGCGTAGGTTATAGAAAGAGTGAAGTGATGATTGCATTTATTCCAGCACGTGGGGGTTCTAAGGGAGTCCCAGGAAAAAACATTAAAGAGATTTGTGGCAAGCCTCTTATCGCATATACGATAGAAGCAGCCAAGAAAGCTAAAGGCGTAGATCGCGTCATCGTTACCACAGATGATGAAGCAATCGCTGCAGTTGCACGTGAGTACGGAGCCGAGGTTCCATTCATGCGTCCAGCAGAGCTCTCAAGCGATACAGCATCTGCCATCGATGTTTATCTTCATGCAACAGAGTTTGTCATGAATGAAACAGGCGAGCAGATTGAAAAGTTCATGGTGCTTCTTCCAACAGTGCCTCTTCGTACAGAGCAGCACATCGATGAAGCATTGGAGCAGTTCAAAAATGATGGTGCCACTACACTTATTTCCTTTGCAGAGGCAGAGGTTCCAGCAAGCTGGTATCACAAGCTCAACGAGCAGGGCCGTGTTGAAAACGCAGGTTTTGGCCAGGGCATCACTATGACAAACCGCCAGAACAACGAGACATACATCGTGCCAAACGGAGCCATCTACATTTTGGATTACAAGCTCCTTAAGGAAAAGCGCACATACTACTGCGACAACACAGTTGCATACATCATGAAGCGCGAGGATTCAATCGACATCGATTATCCAATCGACTTTGAATTTGCAAAATGCCTTTTACAAAAAAGATTAGATGAGAATAAATAATGATTTTAATTAGAGCTTTAGCCTTCCTGCTACATTTCACGCTCGTGCCTGTAGCAGTGGGCAGACTAATTACATACAGATCGCAAAACCATATTTTAAAATCACCTACAGTTCGATATGTCACTGGTTTCTTCGGAGCCCAGGCCATTTTCTTTTTGCTGAATTTTGGCTTCCTCTGGTACCAAAACAAAACCATGACCACCCAGCTGGTTGTAGGCGGTTTCCACAGATTGACTATCACTTACTCAGTGATTATGGCAGCCTTGGTAATCTTGTGGTTTGTCCTGGATTTCAAGACATTCAAAAAAGATATCCATGCCTACAGAATTCGCATCAACACTATGCTTCACGAAGTGAAATACCACAAGCTGACTACCGTATATGCGATAATCTTTACAATCCTTGTGGTGCTTCAGCTTTATGCAGCATACCGATACGAAGTCAACGAATGGTCTTACGATGATTACGATTACGTGGTTACATCCGTTGATGATATCGATAGCGATATGATCACAAATGTAAACTTCATCACTGGCGAGGCACCTTACACATCACCAAAGCGAGCAGCTCAGTCATGGACCACATACATTTCGTACCTATCTGTTGTTTCGTCATTTGATGTCACAACAGTTTGCCATACAATTTTACCAGTCATCCTGCTTTTGGTGGCATACGGCATCTATTTTTACATGGCCAAGTTTTTGTTTGCCAAGCTAGAAGATAGAATGATTTTCATGGTTATCCTGGCAACGGCATACATCATGGGAATGTTTTCACACTATTCCCCAACCTTCCGCCTGCTATGTACATTGTGGCAGGGCAAGGCAGTCCTTACTGCCCTGGTTGTCCCATTTTTGATTTGTTTCCTCTCGCGAGTTTTTGCTAGCGAGCTAGACAATAAAGTAGCTTTCGCCATCGCATTTACATCCCTTGGCGCATGCTCACTTACAGTTTCCACAGTATTTGTAATGGTGATGACAGTCCTTGGAATCTTCATTTCCATGTCGATTTATCATCGTAAAATATACGGAGTGCGATATCTGCTGGCAGGTCTTTTCGGACCATTCGTTCAGTCGATTGTCTACATCTGCGTTGCACTATTACTCAAGAGACAATGGGAGCCTAAATTCTTTATAAATATATGGAATGGATTAATATCATAACCGGCATTTCAGCCACCTTCTGGGGCAAGCTTGCATATGCGCTGCTTTTTGTGGTTGCTCTGGGGCTGATAATGCACTTTGAAAAAGAAAAAATAAAACGGTACACCTTCCTGTGGTACACAGGTCTGGTGCTAGTTTTCATATACAATCCACTTACCCTTATCATCGGTAAATGGATTCTAAACGACGGCACATTTGAGCAGTATTATCTGCGACTTTACAGCGCCCTTCCGGTGCTGATTATTGTGGCTTACGGCCTCACGCTTTTCGTTATGAGATTTGAGGGCAAGAAAAAGTTTTTTGCACTTCTTGCAAGCCTTGCAGTTGTTTGCATTTGCGGTAGTTGCCTTTACACCCAGGATTGGTTCACAAAGGCTGAAAACCGCAACAAGGTTCCACAGGATGTAATCACCATCAGCGATATTTTCGCAGACTACGAAGGTGACACCATCCGCATCATGGCACCTCAGGATGTTGCAATTTACCTGCGCCAAATCGACAGCAGATTTTCAATGCCATACGGCCGCGATATTCCGGATGAGGCTTACGAGCTTACAAACCCAACACCTGATCCAGAAATCGTTGCAGATTATTGTGCTGATAACAATGTTGATTATGTGGTTGTTTCCGCAGTTGATGATATTTTAAGCACATATCTCAATTACGGCTTCAAGCTCTACGGCCGCACCACTTACTACGCAGTACTCACTCCAAACTACGGCGATTGGGTTTTGACAGAATATGATGATGGCTCAGATTTGCAGTGCATGTGCTACACCATGTACAACAAAAACGATGGCACACTAATCGTCATCGACGGAGGTCATGGTGAAAATGACGACACACTTCGCCAGAACATCAAAGCTTTGGGCGGAGAGGTTGATGCCTGGATAATTACTCATTATCACATGGACCACATCGATGCCTTCAACGCAATTTATGAGGACCCACAGGGCATCACCATCGACCAGGTTTACATCACACCTCTCAATGCTGATTTGTTCTACAGCGTGGCTCAGGAATGGGACGATGTTGATTCCTTCAACAAGTTCCAGGAAATCACAGCCGAGGCGGACAACATCAACTATGTGCAAAGAGACGATGTTTTGACCTTCAGCGACGATTTGACTATCACTTTTTACAACGCTTTCGATGATGTTGTTGTAGATTGTGCCGAGGATATTCCAAATAACGATTCATTAGTGTTTAAAATGGCTACACCAAACCGCAGTATACTTATCTGTGGAGATTGCCACAGTGAGTACATGGCCAAATATTTGGTGGAGACTTACGGCGATGAATTGAAGGCAGATATCCTTCAGTGCGGACATCACGGCAACAACAGCATGCCTACCGAAACAGGCTTTTATGAGTTGGTCGACCCAGAGGTTGCTATCTTCGATACAACCGATGCAATCATGACCAGCCCTAACTATACAGCAGGCGCCTTGGCAGCTTACTTAAGCGAAGCCGGCGTGCGATTGGTTTGGTTCAAATCTGCACCAAACACATTTGTTTTTGATTAACTATTGGAGATTTAGATGGATAAGATTTACAAACATAAACGACTTATATCCATAATAATTGTGGCGGCCATCGTGTACGCCAGATGCGACCTTGGCATCGCCCTTGGAATGCAGTACGTGCTTGCCAATGTTTTGGCTAATGCCCTTGGAGTGGCATGGTGCCTTGCTCTTTTTGTAAAGGACAAAGCCACCACCAAAAAGGCGCTGCTCAATCCGGCCATGGCATGGGCACTGGCATTTTCAATTTTAGTGTTCATTTACGGACATTTTAAATTGGGAGTTTACACTGACATGTACAGCCGTCAGTACCACATCCTCACAGTGGTTCCAGCTATCCTTATTATGGTGATTCTTTTTCATCACCAGGAAGATATGCTGGATGTGATTTCAAACGCAGCCTGCATTGTCATTCCGCTTACACTTGTTACAAGCTTGCTTTTCGATCCAGTTTGGAAGCAGCTTTTCATGGGCAACGCTTACCGAGTTGGCGCAACACCAGCAGGCACCTGTGTTGATACAGGAAATCTTTTGCTTATCCTGCTGATACCACTGATGTATCAGCTCATCATAAACCGCAAGTTCAAGGCTTACCTTTGGGCAGCCATTCTTGCAATCGGACAGATTTTTGCATCCGGTTCCAAATCATCTGTGCTTCCAATCATCCTGGTATTTGCAGTGATGTTGCTTGGAGCAGCCAAGGACAAAAAGACAATCCGAAGAAACATCATCATCCTTGTGATTATCGCCGTTTGCGGCTCAGTAGCAGTTATGGTTATCCCAGCTCTGTACAGCATCATCGGCGAGCGAATCGTGGAGATGATTTCAGGCGTAGGCTCTACAGACTACGATTTGCACACTAGCACAGGCCAGCGAATGGCCGTTATCGCAGCGGTGAAGGAACACTTCTGGGAGCATCCAATTTTCGGGCACGGCTTCTACGCATTCAAGCAGATGGCATACTCACAGCTTGAAGAGTACAGACCAAACGACGGTGTGGAAATTGCCTACCGCAACATTCACACTCACATGAATTACTTGGAGCTTTTGTTCTCATTCGGAATCTTCGGTTTTGTAATGTACTACTGGTTCCCGGTTTACTTAATCATCAAATCTTTCTTTACCAAAAACAAAATGGCAAAGTTGATTATATTTTCATTTATGATTTCATTTGTGTTCATGGATTTGGGCATCGACATGTTCTATAAATACATGACACCGTACTACACTTATTTAGTGGCGTATTGTTTGTTGAAACAGGAGGATAAATAATGAGATATGCAATTATTGGATGCGGACGTATTTCACCAAACCACGTAGTAGCATCACAGAAGACAGGCCTTGATTTAGTTGCACTTTGCGATCTTGACCTTAAAAACACAGAGGACAAAATCAAGAAATTTGATCTTGATGCTGATTATGTTAAGCAATACACAGATTACAAAAAGATGCTTGAGGAGATGAAGCCAGAGCTTGTAGCCATCGCTACAGAGTCAGGCAAGCATGCACAGATTGCCCTCGATTGCATCGAAGCTGGTTGCAATGTAATCATCGAAAAGCCAATCGCACTTTCACTTGCAGATGCAGATAGAATCATCGAGGCAGGTCACAAGAAGGGCGTTAAGGTTTGCGCTTGTCACCAGAACAGATTCAACAAGTCAATCCAGATGATTAGAGAAGCTCTTGAAAAGGGCAGATTTGGTCGTCTTTTATACGGTACAGCTCACATCCGTTGGGCTCGTGACCACGAATACTATGACCGTGCTTCATGGAGAGGCACATGGGAGCAGGATGGTGGTGCACTTATGAACCAGTGTATCCACGATATCGACCTTCTCCGTTGGATGATGGGTGACGACGTTGTTCGTGTTGTCGGCATGACAGACAGATTAAAGCACGACTACATCCAGGCAGAGGATCTTGGTATCGCCCTCGTTCAGTTTGCAAACGGCAGCTACGGTATCATCGAAGGAACAACTGACGTATTCCCTAAGAACCTTGAGGAGACACTTTACATCTTCGGTGACAAGGGTACAGTTAAGGCCGGTGGCGATGCTGTAAACCTTCTTGAGGAGTGGAACTTCTCAGATTACATCGATGAGCCAGAGCAGGTTAAGAAGGAATGCTCAGAGCTTCCTCCAAACGTATACGGATTTGGTCACACAAAGCTCTACCGCGATGTTATCGACGCTATCGAAAACGACAGAGAGCCATATGTAAATGGTGAGGCAGGTCGCCGTGCCCTTGAAATGGTTCTTGCTATTTATAAATCAGCTGCAACAGGAGAGTCAGTTGAATTCCCAATGAAGGATGGTAGCACAATGGACTTCGTAGGAAGATTCGACAAATAATTGGAGGATAAAAAGTTGCGAGAATTCGGAGGATGTCTTCCACTTGAATTAAAGAAACTGAATACAGACTTCTTCCCAGGTTTCGACTACGTAGCTTTAAACTCTGGAAGAAATGCTATTGCCTACGCTGCATTAGCTGGCGGCTTCAAATCCTGCTACATTCCTTACTACACTTGCAAGACAGTGGAGGCAGGATTGCAGGAAGTTGGCGTGGAAGTGAAATACTACAACATCGACGAACAGCTGATGCCAATCGAGCCAGAGGGTGGTTTTGATGACAGAGCTCTCTTCGTATATACGAATTACTTTGGCATCATGACTCACGTAATGCAGCAGGATATTATCGCAGAGCACAGCCACGTGCTTTTCGATAATACCCAGGGCTTTTTCACCAAGCCAATGCGAGGCACCTACTCAGCATACAGCTGTCGTAAGTTCTTCGGTGTGGCAGACGGAGCATACCTGGTGGGGGACAAGCTCACTCGCTTGGATATTCCAACAGGAGAAAGTGCTGATGTAGCAGGCTTTTTATTAAAGGCAATCGAGGCTGGCCCAAATGCAGCCTACGCCATGTCAAAGGACAACGAAGAGCACATCAACGTTGAAGGCATGGCCTACATGTCAAAGCTTACAGAGGCAATGATGAGTGGCATCGATTTGGCATCAGTCAATGAAAAGCGAATTGCAAATTTCAACAGGCTTCATGAGTTATTGGGAGAGCTCAACGAACTAAAGCCAGTTCTGGAGAATGGAGCACCTATGGTTTATCCATTCTTGTTTGAGAAGGAAGGCCTTAGGGAGATGCTTGTTGAAAACAAGATATACGTTCCACGTTGGTGGAGATGGATTGAAGAATCCAAAGATACAAACAGCTTTGAGAAGAAGCTTTCTAAGTATTTGGTACCACTACCAATTACTCAGACATATGACACAGGGGACATGGATTATATAGCAGGGGTTTTACTTAGACATATCAAATAATGCTAAAATAAGACTGGAGTGTATATGGAAAAATTTGAAAAGAAAATATCCTTCGTAATTCCGTGCTACCATAGCGAGAATACAATTGAAGCGGTGGTAGACGACATCTGCAAGGAGTTTCCTTCCGATGAGTACGACAAAGAAATAGTATTAGTAAACGATGGTTCAAGAGATGGCACATATGCCAAGCTTCGTGAGCTAGCTGATAAAAATTCAGAAGTAGTTGCCATCAACCTATCCAAAAACTTCGGCCAGGATGGCGCTACAATGTGCGGCCTCTCACAGGCAACTGGCGAATATATAATAGTCCTTGATGATGATGGACAGAACCCTCCATACGAAGCTCACAAGCTTTTGGAGCAGATTGAAAAGGGTTATGATGCTGTCTTCGGAAAGTATCGCACTAAAAAGGATACTCTCTTCAAGAAGTTTGGTCATGACATCAACGATATGATGGCTACATCATTTATCGGAAAGCCAAAGTCACTACAGCTCAACAGCTACTTTGTAATCAACAGATTCGTCCGCGACGAAATGCTTAAATACAAAGGAGCATACCCATACATCTGGGGATTAATCCTTCGCTGCACTGACAACACAGCTAATGTATACGTTGAGCACAAGGCTCGCGAGGAGGGCAAAAGCACTTACACACTCAGTAAGCTTTTAAACCTTTGGTTCGATGGGTTCATTTCCTTCTCTGTTAAGCCACTTCGACTTACATCATGCCTTGGATTTGTATCCTGCATCATGGGCTTCCTGCTCACTGGTGTAATCATCATAAAGACAATCCACCACGGCGACGTCCCTGGCTGGCCAACAATGATGGCTGCCACACTTGTCCTCGGTGGTCTTCAGATGCTTATGGTTGGAATCGTCGGCGAATACGTTGGCCGTATTTTCATCAACGGCAACCACTCACCACAGTTCGTCATCCGCGAAAAGTATCAAAAGGAAGAACAGGAATAGAATTCTGGCGCCCTTCGGGGCGCTTTTTTGTTGTAGTGGAGTCGCTGTGTTGCTGTTATAACTTATTGAAGGGGCTGAGGCTTTCTCTAGTTTTCTGGCTAGCCTAAAAGGTTTGTTTCAACCTGCTAGCCACAGCATATCAGCCTTCGGTCCAGCGTCAAGAGCAAGGCCTGCGGCGCTGCGCCTCTTGACCCTAGCCCTCCAGCCGATATGGGGTGGTCAAGCAGGTTTGAAACTGGGACTGTGGCAAAGCCACCAGTACCAGGCGGGAGGCGCAGACACGAAGAAGTGGCGGTAGGCTGAGTTTTCGTGTCTACAAAAAAGCATAAAGACACGAAAATTGTGTAAATGTTGGAATTTACGTGTCTGAAATAGAGGCGATAGACACGTAGATTCAGGGAAAACAGGAATTTACGTGTCTGAAAAGGAGCTGCTAGACACGTAGATGCGGAGAAGTCAGCGATTTTCGTGTCAATTTTTTAAGTGAGAGACACGAAGACTCTGAGGAAGCTGGAATCTTCGTGTCTATGAAAGAGAAAAAAGACACGAAGATTGAGTAAATGCCGGAATCTTCGTGTCGGAAGAGGAGATTATCGACACGAAGAATTAGTGAATCGTAGAATTTACGTGTCGAAAAGGCGAATTAGAGACACGAAGAAACGGAGTATAGCGTAATCTTCGTGTCAGGGAGAGATAATGGCGACACGCAGAATTGAAGAATTGAAGAATCTGCGTGTCGGAGCAAGGGGCTAGCGACACGCGGAAATGGAAAAAGTGTAAATCTGCGTGTCTCAAGGAAAGGCGAAAAGCACGCGGAAAAGGAAGATTGCTGAATCCGCGTGGCTGGAAGAGGAAGAAAAAACACGCCAAAAGAGAGAAATTGTAAAACGGCGTGTTCAAGCAGCCTAAAATTGACACGCGGAATTGAATTTATAGCAAAAGCGCGTGTCTGAGGCCTACAAAACAGACACGCCGAATTAAAGAAAGCTCCAATCCGCGTGTCTCTGGCCCTTCCTCTGGTACTGGTGGCTTTGCCACAGTCCCAGTTTCAAACCTGCTTGACTAACATGTATCTGCCAAAAGTTATGAAGTCAAGGGAGCGAAGCTCCGGAGGCTTGCCCTTGACTGACATAACTTGGCAGATATGATGTGTCTAGCAGGTTGAAACAAAATTACAGGCATATTTACTGTCTAGAGGTGTGCTAATGCTATTACAATAAAATGAGCATTTTAGTCCAGATAATGGTATAATGTTAAGGATTGCATTTTGTAATAAATTTATATAGACTACTGAATGTTGTTTCTAGGAGAAATAAGGTTTGAAAAATAAGAATACTATAAGAAAAATAGAGAGCGTTATAGAGCTTGCCATCATGGCAGTTGCATACTATTTCGTTTGGAAATACATGATATTTGATAGGGAGTATTTCTTCCCATTCCTGGGCCGTGGTAAGTATGTGCTCATGGGAATATACTTCATACTGATGCTGGTGATCATTCACCTGTGTGAGGGATTCAAGTATGGCATTTTAAAAATTGCCGATGTACTGTTCTCACAGTGGATTGCAATTTTTATCGTAAATGCGGTTACATACTTGCAGCTCTGCTTGATGGCAAACATCATGATTCCAGTGAAGCCAATGCTTCTTTTAACCGTTGGAGATTTCATTCTTTCTGGAATCAGCGTATATATCTTCTTCGCAATATATGAGCGCCACTCAAAGGCCAGCAAGCTTTTGATGGTGTACGGAAATAAAGAGTCTGTTGGGCTGAAGCTCAAGATGGACACTAGAGCAGATAGCTACAACATCAAAAACATCGTCAGCATCGATGAGGGCATTGATAAGATTTGCCAGATGCTTGCTGATTATGATGGTATCGTAATTTCGGATGTTAGTGCTGAGCAGCGAAATGATTTGTTGAAGTACTGCTACATGCACGAAATCGAGACATACATCACTCCAAAGATTTCCGATGTTATCATCTCTGGTGGTGAGGGCATTCACCAGTTTGACACTCCACTTGTGATGATCAACACAACAGGCCTCACACCTGAGCAGGAAATCGTTAAGAGAATCTTTGATGTGATTCTTTGCGTCATTGCCGCAGTGGTTCTTTCACCACTTATGCTTATTGTTGCACTTGCAATCAAGCTTGAGGACCATGGCCCTGTTTTCTACAAGCAGGCCCGCGTTACAAAGGATGGCAAGGTATTCGATATTTTGAAGTTCAGAAGTATGGTTGAGGATGCAGAGCAGCGCCCAGCCACTGATGACGACGACCGCATCACAAAGGTAGGACATGTAATCCGTGCAACTCGTATCGACGAGCTTCCACAGATTTTCAATATTATTAAGGGCGATATGTCAATCGTTGGCCCACGCCCAGAGCGCACCGAGCATGTGGAGAAATACACAGCAGCCATCCCTGAATTTGAATTCAGAAACAAGGTAAAGGGTGGCCTCACAGGTTACGCTCAGATTTATGGCAAGTACAACACATCAGCTTACGACAAAATCAAGCTCGATTTGATGTACATTGAAAACTATAGCTTTTTACTTGATTTAAAACTCATCCTCATGACTATCCGCATTGTCTTCAAGAAGGAAAGCACAGAAGGCTTCGACAAAGTGGTTAGCGCGGATGAAATATTGGATGAAATAAACCGTAATTAAATGGTGAAATATTATAGAAGAGCTGATTCAGTATATTAGGAACATCAGTAGGTATAAAGCTCTGACTCTTGCTCAAGCGAAACGTGTTGTTGAGCGGAGTAAGATGTCAGGCTTGAGACCGTAACTGATGTACATAGAGTAGAGAATCAGCGGACTAGAGGTATTTATGGCAATATATATTCCTAAGATTAAAAGAGAATATCAGCGCTGCACTCAGTGTGTGATGGACACCACAGATTCAATGATTGAATTTGATGAGCAGGGTGTCTGCGACCACTGTCGCAACTTCGAGAAAAACATCAAGCCATACTGGAATCCAAATAAGGAGAACAGGGAGGAGCTTGAAAAGGTAGCAGCACAGATTCGTAAAGACGGAGAGGGCAAGGATTACGATTGTATCCTTGGTATGTCCGGCGGTGCAGATAGCTCATACCTTGCATATATCGCAAAGGAAGTTATGCACCTTCGCCCACTTATCTACGTTGTAGATACAGGTTGGAACCTGAACGTAGCCGTTGAAAATATTGAAAAAATCGTCAAGGGCATGGACCTTGATATGTACACAGATGTTATTAACTGGAAGGAGATGAGCGACTTCCAGCTTTCTATGTTTAAGTCAGGAATCAGTAGCTGTGATGCACCTCAGGATCACGCAATCTTTGCATCCCTTTACAACTATGCTGTAAAGCATGGCATCAAATGGGTGCTCACTGGCTCAAATAACAGTACTGAGTTCGTTCGTCCACCAGTAGAGTGGATTTACATGAACGACCTTCGCATGTACAAAGATATTCACAAGAAATTCGGCAAGCGTCCACTGAAGACATACCCAACCTGTGGTATTCTCAAGTATCGTTTGCTCTACAAATATGTCTACGGAATGAAGCGTTTCTATCCACTTGACTACGTAGTTTACGACAAGGCAAAGGCAGAGGAATTCTTGCACGAGAAATACGGCTGGACTAAATACGAAAACAAGCACTATGAAAACGTATTTACCAGATTCTTCGAGGGATATTACCTTCCATACAAATTTGGATTCGACACCAGAAAGAATGTATTCTCAACCCAGATTTTAGCTGGCACAATGACTCGTGAGGAAGCTCTTGAAAAGCTTAAGACTAACCCTTACGACACAGACCAGATGGAGCAGGATAAGGAGTACATCGCAAAGAAGCTTGGCATTTCGACTGAGGAATTCGATGAAATCATCAACTCTCCAGCCCACACCCCAGACGACTACAAAAACTCTATGTGGATGATTCGTCTCGGCGTACGTATCTGCCAATTGTTGGGAATAGAGAAGAGAAACATGAGGTTTTAAATATTATGGTAGCAATTATAAACTACGGCCTGGGCAACTTAGGCAGTATAGCCAACATGCTCAAAGTAATTGGCGAGAAAAGCGTCATCACTGCGGACCCAGAGAAAATCAAGGCAGCAGACAAAATCATCTTGCCAGGCGTTGGTGCATTCGATGCCGGCATGGGCAAGCTCAATGAAACAGGCCTTGTAGATTTAATTAAAGAAGAAGCACGAAACGGCAAGCCAATCCTTGGTATCTGCCTTGGTATGCAGCTCCTTGGAAATGGTTCCGAGGAAGGTCAGCTCCCTGGCCTTGGCCTCATCGATTTCAGCTGCAAGCGCTTCGACATCCCAGCAGAAATGAACCTCAAGGTTCCTCACATGGGATGGGACATCGTGGAGTTCAAAAAGGACGTGCCACTTTTAGATGGAATCGAAGGTCGCCAGAGATATTACTTCGTTCACACATATCACGCTGTTTGCAAGAATGCTGAGGATGTGATGATGACATGCGACTACGGATACGAATTCGCCTGCGCAGTAAACAAAGGCAATGTGTACGGCGTCCAGTTCCATCCGGAAAAGAGCCACGACTTCGGCATGAGACTATTAGAAAATTTTGTTAAAAAGTGTTAGCAATAGCCTAAAGGAAAAATTATGTTTAATAGACCAAGAATCATCCCAGTTCTTCTTATTGATGATAGGGATTTGATAAAGACAATAAATTTCAAAAAGCCAACATACCTTGGTGACCCAGTCAACGCGTTGAAAATCTTCAACCGTAAGGGCATCGACGAGATGGCAGTGCTTGATATTTCTGCCAGCAAAAAGGGCTTGGAGCCAGACTTCGAGCTTCTCACAGATATGGCATCTGAAGCATTCATGCCACTTTCATATGGCGGCGGCATCAAGACTTTGGACCAGGTTCGCAAGCTTCTTGCAATCGGCTATGAAAAGGTTGTTTTGAACACAAGCCTTGTAGAGGATGAGCAGCTTGTAAAGGATGCAGTTGCACTTGCAGGTTCCCAGTCGGTGGTTGCTTCCATCGACGCAAAAGTGGTAAATGGCCAGTACAAGTGCGTCATCTGCGATGGCACAAAGGTCATCGATATGAGCCCGGTAGAGCTTGCAAAGCATGCCGAGGAGCTTGGAGTTGGAGAAATCTTCCTTAACTCAATCGATCGCGATGGAATGATGGAAGGCTACGATATCGACCTTGTAAATCAGGTGGTTAACGCCGTAGATATCCCTGTTACAGCTTGCGGCGGCGCCGGCGGCATCTCTGATCTGAAGGATGTTATCGAAAACGGCCATGCCCACGCAGCAGCAGGCGGAAGCATGTTCGTATACTACGGCCGCCTCAAGGCAGTCCTCATCACAGCTCCTACCGAGGAAGAATTGACTGATGCAGGAATCTACTCTGAGTAAATCAAGGACGAAACCATGAAGATTCTTTTATTAGATGTTAACTGCAAATACAGCTCCACAGGCAAAATAGTGTACGACCTTTATCGTCGCCTCAACGCCGATGGTCACGAGGCTCGCATTGCCTACGGCCGTGGAGATGTCATAGATGAACCAGGCATTTACAAATTCGGCCTGGACTGGGAGACAAAGAAGCATGCCCTGCTTGCTAGAATCACTGGCAAAAACGGTTGCTACTCACCAAAGTCCACAGCAAATCTTATCCAGTACATCAAGGATTTTAAGCCGGATTTGATTCACATACACGAGCTCCACGCATACTTTGTAAACATCGCAGAGTTGCTGGAGTTCCTCAAGGAGCAGCAGATTCCAGTTGTGTGGACATTCCACTGCGAATACATGTACACAGGCAAATGCGGTTTCGCATACGAGTGCCAGGGCTATAAAAGCGGATGTGGCAACTGCCCATATCTCCGCCAGTACGTTAGCTCGTTGGCAATCGACAAAACAGCTCAGCTTCTTGCAGAAAAAAAGGCAGCCATGGAGGGCCTGAATCTTAAGGCAATCGTCACACCTTCCAAGTGGCTGGCTGACAAAACAAAGGAAACATACCTGTATGGTAACAACATTCAGGTTATACATAACGGAATCGACACCGATGGCATTTTCTACCCACGTCCAAAGGACGACGCCATCCGCAACCAGTTCGGCATCCCAGCCGATGCTAGGCTCATCCTGGCAGTAGCGCCAAACATCATGGATGTCCGCAAGGGCGGCCAGATGGTAGTTGATTTGGCAGAGACCATGCCAGACACACATTTCGTGCTTGTAGGGGCTGATGAAACAAAGCGCCACTCAGCAAATGTGCAGCTTATCGCCCGCACCAAGGATCAGGACGAACTGGCTCGTTGGTATTCTGAGGCAGATTTGTTTATAATATGCTCGAAGGCTGAAAACTTCCCAACCACCTGCATCGAGGCATTGTGCTGCGGCACACCTGTTGTAGGATTGGATGAGTGCGGCACCAAAGAAACCGCGCCAGAGCCTTACGGCACCTTCGTCCACGTGGATATTGCTGGCGACGCAGATGTGAAATATGCCGCTACATTGGAGGCATTGCAAAAAGCCATCGACTCACAGCTCAGCCGTGGCCTCACTGCTGACGAAATCCGCGCATACGCGGTCGCTAACTATGACAATGCGGTGATGTACAATAATTACATTGAAATATATAAAAATTATAAGTAGCTATTGTAAGTATCAAGCTCTAAGTGTTGCTTAAGGAGACATGTTAGTCGACGAAAGCAATATCTTAGGCTTGAGACTGTAACAATAGCGGGAGATAGTTTAGGTATGGAATTTCTCAAGAATAGATTACGAGATGTAAGAGATGCAGTTAATTACATCAGATATTTTCACAAGTTTAAAAAAGTAGGCAAGCGCTGCGTCATGTCCAAGCCGCTAAGACTTACCAACTTGCAAAACGTAGAGCTTGGCGAGAAAGTTTACATCCTCCCAGGCCTTCGCATGGAGACTTTGGAATACAAGGACGGAGTGCAGTTCAATCCACTCATCAAAATCGGCAACGGCGTAACCATCGGCCAGAACGCTCACATTTTCTGCGCAAGCGGAATCACAATCGGCGACAATGTTGGAATCGGTGGCAATGTCATGATTAATGACTGCGCTCATGGCTACGCAGATTTGGACGCTCCAATCCAGGATCAGCCAATATCTACCAAGCCAATCGAAATCGGAGAAAACACACTTATCGGCAACAATGTGCTCATCCTTCCAGGAGTAAAAATCGGGCGCAATTGCTGCATCGGCGGAAATGTAGTCATCGCCAAAAGTGTTCCAGATTATTCCGTGGTATCAGCCCCACGCCCACGCGCCGTGGTAATGCCACATTAATAGGAGTTTATATGAAAGTATTACACATAGGAATGCCATCCCACTTTACAGAAGGGATGCTTTACCAGGAGAACATGCTAATTGCTATGAATCGTAAGGATGGCCACGATGTTACAATCATCACAGACGTCTATCACTACGAGGGCAGCAAGCTTGTGAAGGGCCCAGAGGAGGACAGAATCCTCGATAACGGCGCCCGTCTTATCAGATTAGAATACGACCGAGTTTTCAATAGCGACCTTTGGACAGAAAAAATCCAAAAGTGCCGCAAGCTCAAGAAATATCTCAAGGAAATCCAGCCAGACACCATCCTTTATCATGGTGTGTGCGGATTCGAAATGATGGATGTGGCAGATTACTGCAAGCACCATCCAGAGTGCCTTTTCTTCATGGATAGCCACGAGGACTACACAAACTCAGCTATGACACCACTTAGCAAGGCATTTTACAAATTCATCCACGGCCACTTCGTTCATAAGGCGTTGCCACAGGTTGATAAGATTCTCTACTTGGGCGTGCAGATGAGAGACTGGCTCAAGGATATCTACGGTATTCCAGATAACAAGATGGAGTTCATGGCCATCGGCGGAATTATTTATTCTACCGAGCAGCAGCGCGAAGCTCGCCAGAACATCATCAATAAATACAGCCTTCCACAGGACGCCATCATCATGGCTCACTCAGGAAAGCTTTCAGCAGGCAAGCGCACTGCCGAGCTTTTGCAGGCATTCACACAGGTCAGCGACCCACGCCTTGCACTGTTTGTGTTCGGTTCCATTCCAGAGGATATGGAATCCACCCTTCGCCCACTTTTGGAGTCAGATAATCGCATCCGCTTCATGGGCTGGAAGGTCAATAAAGAAATCGAGGAATTCCTTGCAGGCGTTGATTTGTACTGCCAGCCAGGCGGCCAGTCATCCACATTCGAGACTGCCATGTGCTGCGGCTGCGCCAACATGACATATCCACACGAAACCTACAAGGATGCAACATACAGCGATTGCAACGGCGAAAACTACTTCTTCGTGGAGACAGTTGATGATATGGTAAACGTATTCAAGAGCATCACAGAAACACCAATGCTTTTGGAGCAGACAAAGGCAAAGTCATTTGCATTCGCAAAGCTTCAGTTTGATTACGAAGTAATCGCAAGAAGAATCTACACAGCTTAAAAGCTAAAGAGGATAAAATGAGTAATAAAGAACAGTTTGAAAAATTTTGCCAGGACAATTACGTGTGCATCTATTCAAAGCCATGGTGGCTCGATGCAGTAGTTGGTCCTGAAAATTGGGATGTATGGCTCTATGAAAAGGGCGGCCGCATTTGGGCTGCTATGCCATATTATCTTGAACAGAAAAACGGAATAAAGCGTATCACCAAGCCACCTCTCACACAGACAAATGGCTTGATTGTCAGCTATCCAAAGGACCCACAGTCCCTTGCAAAGCGCGCTAGCTATGAGGAAGAAATCTGCGACGCTGCCATCGAGTTCATCGAAAGCATGGGCCTGGATATTTATGAGCAGCAGTTCCAGTACAAGTACCAGAACTTCCTTCCATTTTTCTGGCACAGATATAGCGTAATCCCTCGCTACACATACGTTATCGAGGATACATCCGATATGGAGCAGGTTGATAAAAACATCAGCAGCAAGTATAAAAACATGATCCGCAAGGGCGAGAAAAACGTTCACCACTTCGGCACGATTGACGCTGATACATTCTACACCGAGCATGAAAAGATTTTCGCTCGCCAGGATTTGCCAGTTCCATTTTCAAGAGAGCAGTGGCATCGTATATACGAAGCAGCCTACGCCCACAATGCAGGCGAAGTTTTTGCAGCTCTCGGTGAGAACGACGAAGTTCTTTCACTTAGCTTTTTAGTTTGGGACGAGGAAAGCCTCTATCTTGATGCAGGCGGCCCAATCCCTGAGCACTCAAGACTTCAGACATACGACGCACTTGTCCACAAGTCAATCGAAAAGGCCCACGACCTTGGCCTCAAGTTCGACTTCGAAGGCAGCGTTGTAAAGCAGATAAATCACAGCTTCCGCGAGTACGGCGGCAGACCAGTGGAATACTATCGTTTCCGCAAGGTCTTCAATCCAGAAATCATCCGTAAGGAAGCAGAGGAAACTATTGCAAGATTATGATGAACACAGAGTTTGATTACAAAGTAGATTTAAAATCCAAGAACATTCTTATTATCATGCCAAAGTTCTACGCTTATCAGAACGAGATAAAGAAGGACTTGGTGGCACGCGGCGCCAACCCTCATTTCTACGATGAGGAGCCAGAAAAGACAAAGTTCTTGATTATGAAAAATATCGAGAGCATCTTCCACAAGCCAAACATTTTTGATAGGTTCAACAAAAAGCTTACCAATCAGATTTTGGCAGAGATGCCGGCAGGCGGATATGACTATCTCTTGGTCATTCGCGGCAATGTTTTAAACGAATTGACTATCCACGAGCTAAAGCTCCACGCCCTCAAGGCCAACGGAAAATCCATCTATTATTCATGGGATTCCTTTGAAAACATGCGCCACAAAGGCGAGCTTGGCCGTCTTTTCGACTGGAGAGGCACATTCGATTCCGTGGACGCAGCTAATTCCGATATGGATTACAAGCTTCTTCCACTTTTCTATTCAGATGAATTCGATGCAAACAACATGGATGAGGTGCAGGAATACAAGTACGATTACGTCAGTGTTTCAGCCTTCTTCCCATTCAGATACAGATATTTCAAGGCATTCAAGGAAGCAAACAAGGACAAAAATCTTTGCCTTAAGCTCTACTTGAATCCAAGCGTATATCGCGGCAAAAAGTTGAAGGACCCTAAGCTTGTAAAGAACCTTGATATGGATATCGTAAGCTTCGAACCATTCAGCCCAGATACCATCCGCGATATGGTGAAGCATTCCAAGGCAGTCATCGACCTCGCCCATGAAAAGCAGCAGGGATTGACAATGCGTACAATGGAAACCCTTGGAATCAAGCGAAAGTTGGTAACAAACAACATTTATTTACGGGACTATGAGTTCTATAATGAAAATAATGCGGTGGTTCTCGAAAACCTATCTGCAAAATGCGACGAAGCCGAGGCATCAGGTGATTACTCAGCCTTCGTATTGCCAGATGAGCAATGGCTTGATAGCCCATATGTTGAAAATGAGCAGGTACGTCGCCGCTATTCAATACATTCATGGATTGATAATTTGTTTGAGGTATAAAAAATGAAATATTTAATAACAGGTGCAAATGGATATATAGGTCAGGGAGTTGTGAAGACTATGCTGGACTTGGGTGCTGAGGTCGTTGCAACGGATTTTCACACAGATGATGTGGACCCACGCGCGAAGCGTATAGATGCGGATCTTTTCACTCTTGAGGACCCATATGGATATTTCGAGAAGCCAGATGTTGTGATTCACTTGGCTTGGCGCGACGGATTCCGCCACGCTTCAGAAAATCATATGAACGATTTGCCACATCACTATGATTTCATTTCAAAGATGTGCCGTGCCGGCATCAGAAAGATGTGTGTCATGGGCACCATGCACGAAATCGGCTTCATGGAAGGCTGCATCAAGGCAGATACACCATGCGCACCACAGTCACTTTACGGTATTTCAAAGAATGCCCTTCGCCAGGCTACCATGCTCCTCTGCAAGGAGACAGGCGTGAAGCTACAGTGGCTCAGGGGTTACTATATAGTTGGTAACGCTCACAAGGGCTGCAGCATTTTCTCTAAGCTCACAGCTGCAGCAGAGGCAGGCGACACCACATTTCCATTCACAACAGGTCAGAATCAGTACGATTTCACAGATTACGATTTATTCTGTGAGCAGGTTGCAAAGGCTGCTATGCAGGATGAAGTGCTGGGAATCATCGAGTGCTGCACAGGCAAGCCAATGAAGCTTGCAGACCGCGTAGAGAAATTCATCGAAGACAATGGATTCTCTATCAGCTTAGCTTACGGCACATTCCCAGATCGCCCATACGACTCCAAGGCAGTGTGGGGTGATTCAAGCCGTATCGACAAGATTATGAGTATGTATTAATTATAAACTTTAGATGAGCTAGTAATAAACAAGCTCTTAGATTTCTCAAGCGAAACATGTAGTTGAGCGGAGAAATACTAAGGCTTGTGTATGTAACTAGCGGACTAGGAGATTAGAATGAAACCAGTACTTTACATAGTAATTCCATGCTACAACGAAGAAAAGGTATTGCCAATTACTGCACCTATGTTCCTCGACAAAATCAAAGAACTTGTATCAGCAGACAAAATCGATGATAAGTCACGTGTAATGTTCGTAAACGATGGTTCAAAGGATACTACATGGGAGATTATCAAGGACCTTGCAAAGCAGGACGAGCACTTCGTTGGCATCACACAGAGCCGCAACCGTGGTCACCAGAACGCAGTTCTTGCAGGCCTTATGGAGGCAAAGGAGCTTTGTGACATCACTATCTCTATCGACTGCGATGGTCAGGACGATATCAATGCTATGAACGAAATGGTAGATGCATATTTGGACGGATGCGAAATCGTCTATGGCGTTCGCAACAGCCGTGCTACAGATACATTCTTTAAGCGCTTCACAGCTGAGAGCTTCTATAAGCTTTTAAATAGCATGGGTGCAGAGGTTGTTTTCAACCACGCTGATTACAGATTAGTTTCAAGCCGCGTGCTTAACGAATTTGCAAACTTCAAGGAGGTCAACCTTTTCCTTCGCGGAATGTTCCCACTTGTAGGTTTCAAGAGCACTAGCGTTTACTATGCAAGAAACGAGCGTATCGCCGGAGAGAGCCACTACCCACTTTCAAAGATGCTTTCCCTTGCATTCGATGGCATCACATCCCTTAGTGTTAAGCCTATTCGCATGATTACAGGCTTCGGTATTTTCGTGGCTTTCATCAGCCTTATCTTGCTTATATATTCAGTGGTACAGCACTTCCTTGGCAATACAAACGCCGGATGGTCTAGTATCATGGTGGCAGTCTGCTTCCTTGGCGGCATCCAGCTCATCTCACTTGGCGTAATCGGTGAGTACGTTGGAAAGACCTACATGGAGACAAAGGCTCGCCCACGTTATATCATTTCAGAGAGAACTTACGATGAAAGAACCAACGATTGAGAACTTCCTCGCCTTCGAGCGAGAGTACAAATGTAACCAAATAGAGATTGAGGGCATGCATGTGTGGGCTTTGTATCGATACGAAATCCACAATGCCATCAAGGCCGAGACGGTGGGCCGTACCGAGGGCGATGCCCAGGGGTTCACCAAGTCTGAGCTCATCAGGATGGCCATCAATGCCCTAAAGCCTTTCACTTATAAAAATGTGGATGTGCTTTTCATCGGAAATGGACGTCGTACCAAGAATGCCGACACTGGCATCTACGAGGACATCTATTGCGATGAGATAGCAAAGAAGTACAACAGCGTAATTCTTGAACATCCAGAAAACCACGGACATTGCACACCTAACGGAATGGACAATGTCTATTTTACTGATAGGGTGGCATTTCAGACCAACCTTGCAGTAAAGCTTTCAAAGAAATTCAATACTAAGAAGCGCCAGCAGCGCACAGCTGCCGTTACAGAAAAAATCGGTCCAATCCTTGATGCAATCAAAACAGAATTTGGCCCGGATTTAAGAGAAAAGCTTATTCCTGATATCGTTGATAGAATGTACTACATCGATATCACAAAGAAATATTGTGGTAAGATTTTGGACAAGGCTAATCCAAAGCTCATCATCGAAATCTGCTACTACGCAATGGAAAGCTACGCTATGAGCATGCTTGGCCACGAGAGGGGCATCCACACCGCGGAATACAGCCACGGCTTCGCATTCCCTACTCACACACCAATGCAGTACAATCCAGAAGACCATCTCACAGAGCTTCCGGACGACGAGCTCATCTATAGCGAGACACAGCTTCCAATAGTGCACCTGCCTGATAATGTAAATATGATTACAGTCGGCTTCCCATTCTTCGAAAAGCAGAGAGCCCACTACCAGGCAGAAAATCCAAAGGATGACAAAACCATCTGCTTCATTTCCACCCTTGCCGAGGGCGAGCAAATCAGCAAGGTGGCAGCAGCAGTAGCAGATATGATTGGGGATGAATACCACATCATCTACAAGCTCCATCCACTGGAGTTTGGCTACTACAAAAAGCGTTATCCTTGGCTTGTAAACGACAAACTGGATGTGATCGACAACAACGAAAATCACATCTTCAAATACCTTGCCGCATCAAGCGTGGTTGTCAGCACCCGCACAGCTTCAGTGTGGGAGGGCATCGGCTTCGGCTGCGACACCATCCTCTTAAACTATGGTGACACCGCCGTAAATATGGAGTATTTTATAAAAGAAAAGAACGTGCCGTTGGTGGATACAGCAGAGCAGGTTGTGGACCTTATCAAAACAGGCCGCGCCGGTAAAGTGGATCCAGATGGTATGTTTGAACCTAACGCATTTGCGAATATAAGTAACTACATAGAGAGGTATATAAAATGAAAACAGTAGCGTTTGTACCTATTAAGATGAAT
Organism: Pseudobutyrivibrio ruminis; assembly: GCF_015057245.1. Taxonomy (GTDB): domain Bacteria; phylum Bacillota; class Clostridia; order Lachnospirales; family Lachnospiraceae; genus Pseudobutyrivibrio; species Pseudobutyrivibrio ruminis_E. The sequence goes on along the minus strand of NZ_SVET01000002.1, from coordinate 151,940 downwards.
AACGAAAGATTACCAGGCAAGAATACTAAGTGCTTTTCAGACGGGACACCCCTTGTGCGTGTCATAACTGAAAAGCTTGCAGCCCTCAAGGGTGACTGCATCGATGAAGTTTACTGCTATTGCAGTAACCCAGCCATCAAAGAGTATTTGCCAGAGGGAGTAGAGTTCCTCGAGCGCCCTACATTCCTTGATGACAAGTTCTGCAAGGGCCGTGCAATCTACGAGGAATTCGTAAAGACGGTAGAGGCTGATGTTTACATTCTCTGCCATGCCACAGCACCTTTCACTACTACAGAGCACATTAAAGAGTGCATCGAGGCAGTGCAGGCAGGCAAAGCATCATCTGCATTTGCAGGCCAGAAGCATCAGACATTCTTCTGGAAGGATGGCAAACCATTCAATTTCGACTTGAGCAATCCACCACGTACACAGGATATGGAAGCATTCTACACAGAGAACCCATCTCCATACGTATTCACAAAGGAGTGCTTCGCAGAGACTCACGCAAGATGCGGTCTCAACCCATACATCGTTGAGTGCGATGCAGCAGAGTGCGTAGATATTGATAATGCTGACGATTTCGAGTTGGCAGATGCAGTATACACATTCCTCAAGTCAAAGGGAAAGTTAAAGTAAGAAAGTAAGGTTTTTTTATGGAACAGCACATTAGACTTTTAGACTGTACTCTCCGTGACGGTGGTCACATCGTCCAGGGTAAATTCGGAGAGTCAGTTATCAAAAACACAATCAAAGGATTGGTAGAGGCAGGCGTAGATATCATCGAGGTTGGTTTCCTTTGGGACAGCGTCAATGATAAGGACACAGCCCGTTTCTACACAATCGAGGACGTTAAAAGAATTTTGCCAGAGGATAGAGGTCATTCTCACTTCTCACTTATGGCAGATTTCATCGATTTGGAGCACTTGGAGCCATGCGACGGAACTATCGAATACATCCGTCTTTCATTCAAGAGATGGCGTCTCGACTGGGGTCTCAAGACAGCCCGCATCCTTATGGACAAGGGATACAAGGTCTTCATCAACCCAGTAAACAACAACGTTTATTCAGATAAGGAATATATCGAGGTTCTTGAAAAGGTTAACGAGCTTCACCCATACGGTTTCTCAATCGTTGATACATTCGGTGTAATGCGTGTTAACGACCTTTCACACAGATATTATTTGGTAGAGAACAACCTTCTTCCAGATATCACAATCGGCGTTCACTTGCACGAGAATCTTGGCTTGGCATACAACCTTGCTCAGCATGTAGCACAGATTGCAAATCCAACACGAAACATCGTTATCGATGGTTCACTTCTTGGAATGGGCCGTGTGCCTGGCAACCTTTGCATCGAGCAGATTGCAGACTACATGAACGAGCAGTACGGCACAAGCTACGCCCTCGAGCCAATCTACGATGCAATCGACGACTACATCGCACCAATCAAGGCCCGCGAGCCATGGGGCTATGCAATCCCATACGCCCTTTCTGCAAAGTACTACTTGCACCGTACATACGCAGAGCATTTGATCAACAAAAAGCGTCTCAAGACAAAGGACATCCAGCGTATCCTTTCACAGGTGGATCCTTCCGAGGCAGAGACCTTCAACGAGGAATACATCGACAAGCTCTATATGGAGTACATGGATGTTAAATACGATGACAAGGCAGATTTGAAGAACCTTTCAGATATCCTTGCAGGCTACAAAAACATCCTTGTTATGGCTCCAGGCGAGAGCCTCAAGACATCTGCGGATAAGATTGCAGCAGCAAAGACAGCAGACACATGCACTATCGCAGTAAACTTTGTACCAGAGACAGGTGCCGATATCATCTTCCTTACAAACACAAAGCGCTACGACAGCATCAAGGATAAAAAGGGCGATAGCAAGCTTGTTATCACTTCAAACCTTATGCGTGATATTGAAAGCTACGATGCAGCAATCGCCTACAACGAGCTTGTATATTTCAACGACGAATACAATGACGATTCCACATTGATGCTCATCAACCTTCTTGTAAAGCTTGGCGTCAAGGAGCTTAGCTTCGCAGGCTTCGATGGCCGCAAGAATGGCAAACTCAACTTCGTGGACAATTCACTTGATGGCCACCAGGACAACCCTGAGCGTAGCCAGAACACAAAGCGAATCTTAGATAACGTATTTGCGGATGTGAAAAAGACTTTCATTACTGAGAGCGAGTATAAGTAAAAACATACTCCACTGCCCAAACCATAATAGCAGTGGAGTTTTTTATTCATCAATTGTTCAGAAATTATTCTTGATTTCAACATGCTTATGGAGTAGACTCGAATTAGAATAATTCCATAAAATAGGGAAATGGGGTTAAATATAAAAGGAAGGTGTCTATTATGAAGAGATTCAAGATTACAAAGGTTCTCTCTCTTGCACTTGCAGCAGTATTTGCAGTATCAGTATTTACTACAAACGCTTCAGCAGCAAGCCGTGCAGACCAGTACAGAAGAGAGCTTACAGCTGAAGAAGTACAGTACATTTATTCAGTGTTTGATGCAGAGTTCTATGCAAAAGCAAATGCAGATGTAATGGATTACTACGGATTCGATTACTACACATCTGATTGCGACCTTACATTGTTTACTCATTTTGTATCATGTGGTCTTTGGGAAGAGCGTCAGCCAAATGCAAAGTTCAATGTTGATGTATATGCTACTAGAAATATTGATCTTCGTGCAGCTTATGGCGATGACATCGTTGCATACTATGTTCACTATGCAACACATCCAGAGGAAGTTACATGGCGTGTAACACCAACACTTGGTGATGCATACGCAAACGGTGTAACAGTATACTCTGTATACGACATGGTACTTGGTTCAACATCAGCTGTTAAGGCTGGAGCACTTCCAGTTCAGACAGTTAATTATGCACCAGTACTTGGTATCAAATAATTAATTTAGAACAAAGAGAAATCCCTAGGAAGTTAATTCCTAGGGATTTTTTTAATTGGATAGATTTGCAATATAATCGTCCATATATGAGAATCGTTCTAGCACATAAGTTTCAAAGTCATCCAGCTTTATGGATTGATCATAATAATTTCCATCGGGCCATCTTTCTAAGGTCCTTCCAAATGCTCCAGAATCATAAATATCAGCTTCATAACCAGCTATAGCACTTCGAATGTACTCATCAGACCAAATGGTGCTTCTAAGCTCTGTATATCGCTCTTGAACCTGCTTTACAATTTCACTGTCGCCATTAGCCATTAGAAAGTACACCGGGCTCCATTCCATTGGTAAATCGTAATCTGGAGTGTTGTAATAGGATGTAATGCCATGACTTCCTTGACCATCAACATATCTGTTTCCAAAAGTTTGGTCCATATCCCATGGGGAGAATAAAAGCTTGTACCCATCTAAGCCGTCGTCGGATTCCTTAGTGGCTACGTACAGGTTTTTAACATTGGTGCTGTACACATTGTCTACGGCTTGAGAAAGCTTGTAAAACAACCAGAGGTCGATGGAATTATCTATGTCACAAGCGCTACGTATTTGCGATATATCATCGGAGTAAGCTAGAGTATAGTAAAGCTCATGTAAGGTGCTGTAATCACCGGCTCCATCCTCAACTGAATAACCTGGCAAATAATATAAAATACTGCCATCATCATATTCAGTGTATTCCAAGTCTAACGAGAATTCTGTGCCGGACCAGTCTTTCTTTTTGAAAAGAGTTTCATCATCTGTCAGGCTGAATTGTTTGCTATCAACAGGATATGTTAGGGCATATAAACCGTGATAACGATTATTGAAAAATACCTCTACGTATTTGGATTCGTTGGAAACGGCAGCATTCCATTCGTTATTGCCGGAGGCCATTTCCTGCCACATGTTCATGGCAAAGACATTTCTTATTTTTTCATAGTCAGAATATGGTGAGTAAAGAATCCAATCGTCATCTTCACGTAAGCCAAGCAAGCTTGCCTTGGATTTGGAATCTAAATTATCTTCCTTAGAGGTAAGTGATATTCTGTAGCTCTTTTGAGGAAAGCCGATTGTAGTGCCCCCACGCATATGAATTTTGGCAGATGATACAGTGGTGCGGCTAGATTGGTCAAAATCATCACTGTTGTCATATAAATAAAGGGAACAGCCAGCGTAGTCAGTGATGGAATAGGTTTCATCCAGTCCAAGTTCTGCAATTGTTTCATTTGAGATAGTGATATTCAGTATAGGTAACGTTGTAATAACCAAATCAGAAATACTAGCTTTAGTGCCCTGAAAGAGAACCAAATGCAAAGAATCATCTAAATATATGGCCACCTTCATTTCTTGCCCAAGCAACACGTTGCGAAGACCATTATCGCCGTTTTCTAGGGTGATGGTAGGAGATGTTCCTTCGGCATCATCTGTTTTGGAATAATAAAAAGTATTGGTTGTAGAATCATATATCAGCTGCTCATCGTTAAAATAGATATCAGATAGCAGGGCTGTTTCGGAAAGTTCATAGTCAGTTTGAATGCTATTGTAAGTGCTTTCATCAATCTGAACTTTTGACCATAAAAAGCGTCCATTAACTCTGTTATCGAAGTGATATATGCCTACTAATATCAGTAAGCTTAAAACAATAATAATTAACGATGATTTAGTTTTAAAACTTAGTTTATTAATATTCATTATATTTCCTTTATAAAGCGTTTATGTATTCGTCCATTGCGGCAAGGCGCTTAAGCACATAATCAGTAAATTCAGTTAGCCCCACAGAAGCATCATTGTAGCTTCCTTCCGGAAAAGCTTCTTGGGTTCTGGCAAATGCACCAGAGTTGTATATTTCATTTTGATACTCTTCTAAAAGTGTGAGTATTGCATCTTCAGACCAAGCATCACTTCTAAGTGTAGCGTAGCGGGCTTTGATTTCATCCTTAATTGTTTCATCGCCCATGCTCAGTAATCGGTATGTGGTGCCCCATTCTATAGGCAAATCATAAAAAGGATTGCTGTACTGACCGACTGTTGCTTCAGAAGTATATCGCCAGGTCTGATCCATATCCCATGGTGTGAACAAAAGCTTTTGACCGGCAATGCCTGTGTCAGATGATTTGACGGTAACGTACATGTTCTTTGCATTTCCAATGTACACGTTATCCACGGCTTGAGTTAGCTTATAAAATAGCCACAAATCAATGGAGTTTGTAACATCAGAAGTCATACGAACGACATTGCAGTCTGTAGAATAGTTCATATTTACATAAAGCTGCAACAGATTGTTGTAGTCTTCCACATCCCCATATTTCAGTGAATATCCTGGCAATGTGTAAACACCACCAGAGCCATCGGCATATTCCTGATAAGTCAGTTCAGTGTCGTATTCGCTAAGTGTCCAGTCTTTTTTCTTAAAGATGCTTTCACCTTCTGTGGTAGATAGCTCCTTTGAATCAATGCGATAGCAAAGGCTATATAACCCATGGTAATGTCCATTAAAGAAAAGTTCTACGAATTTATATTGAGTGGAATTATTTACATTCCATTCGTTTTCCTTAGTGAAGGATTCGTACCAAAGATTCATTGAAAAAACATTTCGTACTTTTTCATAATCTCTATATGAAGCGGATAAAATCCAATCATCATCTTCACGCAGTCCTAACAAATCTTCTTTATTATTATCACCGTCCAAATTATTCTTGTCAGCAAGAAGGCTTATGCGGTATCCTTTTAGAGGATAACCGACGGTAGATTGGCCGTGTCTGCGGACTTTTGCGTCAGTAATGATGGTTCGACTGGCACCATCAAAGTCTGCCTGGTTATCGTAAAGATAAATGGTAGTACCTGTATATGAAACCAAATCGTAGGTGTTGTCCAAGCCCAGTTCTTGGACTGTGGCATCGTCGATGGAAATATTCATAATAGGCAAAGTAGTACATTTTAGGTAAGAAACACTAACAGAATTGTTGTCATATAAAATCAAAGTGATGGATTGGTTTGAAGCGATTAGTTCATCGGATATAGGTTCTCCATATAAACCGATATTTAATGAAGTATCTTCATCTGCGTCATTTTTTATCTCAATATATGGGGTATAGCTGCTTGAATCGTCCTGAATAAGTGAATAGTAAAAGGTGTTTGTGTCAGAATCATATATTAGTTTTTGGTCATTCATATAAATGTCCGTAGACAACGGAGTCTCGGACTTATTCAGGGAGGCTATCAAAGCTTCATACTTCTTGTCAGAAAGATAAAGACTGTTGAAGTTTGTATAAATCGATGTAGTGTTGTTTGAAAGTACAATAGTAATAAGCGCAATAATGGCTGTTGCTATAATGACAATCGAACTTTTGATTTTACGACTCATAGTTAAAAATTTGCCTTTCGAAATAAATATGTATTATTATACCAATAAAAGAAATTGATACAATGAATTAAACGAGGTACACAAGGTGGAATTTCGACACGAATTAAAGTTTTTAGTTTCCGAAATAACGCTAGAAAAAATCAGATACAGGTTAGAAAATGTGATGGAAAAAGATTCTAACCAAAAAGGAGAATCTTATCGAATCAGATCTTTGTATTTCGATGATATATATGATAGTTGCTACAACGAAAACCTGGCTGGAACAGATGATAGAGCCAAATATCGAATTCGTTTTTATGGAGATAAAATCGATAGCGTTAAACTGGAAAAGAAATCCAAGCTTCGAGGCATGACGAAAAAGCTTTCAGAAGAGCTTACGCTGGCTCAAGTTAAAGATATATTGGAAGGGGATTTTGTCCCAACCACAGATAACATTTCAATGGAGTTGTTTGCAAAAAAGTATAAATCAGACATGAAGCCAAAGTGCATCGTAGAGTACGACAGATGTGCTTTTGTTGAACCTACAGGAAATGTTAGAATAACATTTGACATGAATATACGAGGCAGTAAAGAAACTGAAAAGTTTCTGGATTTGGATGGAGAATATGCTATTCCTGTCGTTATGCCAGGATGGCATATATTGGAAGTGAAATATGATGAAGTTTTGCCAAGACATATTTTGCAGCTGTTAGATATGAATAATCTACAGCGACAATCATTTTCAAAATATGCAATGGTGAGAGAAAAACTAGGTTAGCTAAATAGAAGATAGGAGATTACGAATGAGCTATACAGACATAATTAAAAAATCAGTTTTGGAAAGTTTTGCATCCACAGATATGTCCCCATCATATGTCGGGGTAGTACTGTTGGAAACATTTATTATTGCCCTATATATTTTCCTTATATATAGATACATGACCAGAACAACTTTCTATAGCAAAAGCTTTGCAGTATCAATGTCAATCATATCGTTAATTACTGCAGGAATTATTCTTGCAATGCAGTCAAACATTGTAATTTCTCTTGGTATGGTTGGTGCCCTTTCAATTGTAAGATTTAGAACAGCCATTAAAGAACCAATGGATTTATTGTTCCTTTTCTGGTCAATTGGAACAGGTATTGTTGTAGGAGCAGGCTTATTCTCAGTAGCTGTTGTTATGGCAGTATTCGTTACAATTGGAATTGTTGTTTTAAATTTGATTCCTACAATGAAGTCGCCAGAGCTCTTAATCATTAAGAGAGAAAACGATGACGAAGATGAGATTGAGAATATAATTAAGTCTTATTCTAAGAAATACAAAATCGACTCCAGATCCATTTCAAACGGAGTTACAACATATGTAATTGAAGTAAGTGCAGTAGATGGTGGCGCAATGGTGAAGAAGATAGCGGCTCTTTCTGGTGTGACACTTGCAACTCTCATGAGACATGAAGGGGAAGTAAAAAATTAACAGGAGTAATGTTATGGAGTCGGAAAACATTAAAAATGGAATAGTTAGATTTATATTTGCGGTAGCGATTGTTGTATGGGTGGCTTTCACATTAAATACAGGTTTTTATGTGGATGAAAATGGTCTGCTTGCAATATACAAAGGAATATATCAAGGACAGCATATGTTTACAGACAGCTGGGAGTCACTTCAAACAGGTGGATTCTTGGCATGGCCTTTGTTAGCTTTATACTATCAGGTGCTTTCACCTTTATTTGTATCAGCTGGTATCAATATAGGCTTGGTATTGTATATGCGAATTATGTATATGATAGTTCGTGGATTGATTGCGCTATATCTTTACTACACCATTCGAAAAACAAAGTTCGAAAATAGTGCATATTATGCAGCATTGTTCTACTTTATGTTCGTTGTCACCTGGAAGAATTTTTCATACAAGTCATACTGTGAAATGGCTATTATGATGATTATCTGTTTCTTGATTAGATACTATGAAACAGAGAAAGTGCGATATTTCGTATTGGTAGGTGTGGCTTGTTGCGTGGCAATACTTGGTTATCCAACCATGATTATCCTGGCATTTTTCCTAGGTGCAATGATTTTGTTTGGCATGTATCATGGCCAGTTAAATGCAAAAGCACTAATAGCATTTGTTGGTACATGCTTTGTGATTGGTGGAGTTTTTATTATTTATCTACAAATAACTACAGGACTTCCTCAAATGATATCCGAGCTTCAGTATCTTGGTGATCAGGATTACGAAGAAAGTGTTATTGTTCGTTTAGGAAAGATTTTGCTTAGTTATGCAGCTCTTGCGGTAGTTGCATATTTTCCAATTGTAGTTGTGAACCTTGTTAGAAAGGCTCGTCAGTTTTCAGATTACGCCGAAGGGGTTCTTCTTACAATTTACTGGTTTGCATTTTTAGCAGGCATTTGCTTGATTAAATGGGATAGCGTATCGAATTCACGATTTGTTTATGCTTGCATTATCTTATTTTTCTGGGTTCCATACTTCCTTAGAGATAGAGAAGATAAAACATACACTCGAATTGGCGCCTATAACAATACCCTTTCAAATGACAAGGGCGTACTTTGGATGATGTTTGCAATCTCCATAGCAGCACAATTAATATGGTCTGTATCCACAAATCAGGATATCTCCGTGCCAGGCCATATGGCGGTATACGGTGTGATTGCATTGATAATAATAATCTCTGATGAGGATTCTGAATTAGAGATGTTAGGTCTTACAAGACTTATAATTTTATCAGCAGCGTTCTTCCTTTGTTTCTGGGTGGCCGAAGGAAATGGTGGTTATTCAGACGTTACAAAGGAACGTTGGATTGTAACAGAAGGCGAGCTTAAGGGAATAGCACTTTTGCCAGAGGACTACGAGGCAAATCAATCTGTATACAACTTGGTTAGCCAGTACGTTGGCGAGGATGATTATCTACTTGTGGCATTTGGCAGCAACAGCACTGGTTACTTGAACAGCGTTGCACACCAAGGTACATACTCTGTATACGCCAGAACACAAAAGAACACTAAGCTTTTGGATTTCTATACATTGCATCCAGAAGATATGGCCGATTATGTTTTGATTGATCAGTCAAACTCAAAGTATGAAGCTTTCCGAGAGGGAGAGACAGGATTGTACATCCTAGAAACATATACAAATGAAATTGCCACAGATGGTAATTTCGTATTACTGGGACGAGGTGACGCACAGTAATGAAGAAAACAATTAACAAAAACAATATATTTATAGCCCTGGTTTTACTGGGGCTTATATTTGTTGCAAGCCTTCCTGCTTTTAGAAGCGGAATATATCAGGGACATGATTTAAGCTTCCATTTAGGACGTATTCAGGCTATTGCTGAGGAATTAAAAAACGGTCAGTTCCCTGTGCGGTATGAATCAAATGCATGGTATGGCCACGGCTATGTTAGTACCACATTCTATGGAAATATATTCCTTTACATACCGGCATTTCTTTATATGGCAGGATTACCAGTATGGAGAGCTTACAATGTGTATGTAATTCTTGTAAATGTATTTACAGCACTGATTGGTTATTACAGCTTTAAGGGAATTTTAAAGTCCGAAAGATGGGGGCTTGTAGCAACAGGGATTTATATGCTTGCTGGCTACAGATTATCAAATCTATACGTTCGCACAGCTCTTGGCGAATACACGGCCATGATATTTGTTCCACTTGTTATTTACGGAATATATCGTATTTACGTTAACAAAGGGGAATACAGCACTATCAAATTGATATTGCCACTTATTATCGGCACAACCGGCTTAATAGAAAGCCATATTCTAACTACAGAGCTAATCGCTGTATTTGTATTTATTTATGCCCTTGTAAACATAAAAAGAACAATTGCTTGCATAAAAGAATTGCTAATAGCCCTGGCAGCTATCCTTGGTATAAATGCATTCTTCTTGATTCCATTTATAGATGCATATACATCCATGGACTTGTATATCAACACAGAGTTAAGCCAAACTAGTATCAGGTCAGATGGCTTGTATTTAAGCCAATTGTTTGGAATATTGACTACAGGTAAGGGGAGCAGTTATCCTTGGACCACAGAGGGAGAAGGATACCTTAATGTGGGAATCATAGTAATTCTTTGCATTGTGGCAGCACTTGTACTATTAATTAGGGATATTATTAATAAAAACGCAAACAAGAATTTTATAATTCTTTTCGCGTTTGGAATATTTGCAGCGTGGATGTCTACAGTTTATTTTCCTTGGGACGCATTCGCTGGAAGCAATTCACTAGATCAGCTTATATCTAGTGTGCAATATCCTTGGCGTTATGTGATGATACTTACGATATGCTTCACCATTTGCGGTGTCTATGCAATAAGCCAGCTTTTAAGCAAGATAAATTTTGCAATCGTCTTTTGCGTCATAGGAGCTATTGCTGTTCTGTCCACAGGAGTATTCGATTACACTCTTTCATGGGGCAACATTACGGTAGCAAATCAGGATGCAGATGAAACTTGGGCAGACAAGCTTTATCTGCCAGTTGGTACAGATAGAGATAGCCTTAGCAACACAGAAATTATCAAGGATGATGAATCTGGAACAGTTACACTTCCTGTTCTTGCATATGATAATTTGCATGTATATGACAGCCAGAATAATGAAATACAGTGGACTGTAGGGGATAACAATTGTATTCAGGTAACCTACGATGGAGATTACACAAAGCTTTATACAAGGTTTGTGGAGCCTTTATGGTGGAGAGTAAGTGAAGTAATTAGTGCGATTAGTATAGTAGTATTAGTGGTTATTTATCAGAAAGAGAAAAGAACTAAGAATAATGGAAAATAAAATAGAAAAAACATTAATTAGAATATTATTGGTGCTATCCATTGGAATGTATTTATTTTTGTTCGGATTCTCGTTTTTATTTAGCTACGTAAATACGGTATTAGAAGATGAACATTTAACACGTGTTACAGATTCTATAGTGGTAAATGCTATAGCTGTAGTATTGGTAATTTCGGTTATATACCTAGTAAATAGGTTTAATAGGGAAAAGCTATTAGCGATTAAAACGGAAAGATTAGCGCTTATACTTTCGGTGCTATCATCGATTATTGCTCTGTGGTGGGTGTTTGCAAGTGGGGCAGCGCCTCAGGCGGATCAGTATAAAATATGTTACGCTGCATCGCAGCTAAATGCAGGGGATTATTCATCTTTGGAAAAGGGAGGATATTTGGCTGAATGTCCCCATCAGTTAGGTATTGTTACGTTTATACGTTTTTTATTTTTCATTTTTGGAGATGGTAATTATAAAGCTTTTCAAGTCGCTTCAGTATTGTCAGTTGGGCTGATGGTACTGTGTATATATAGGATTACGGTTATATTATCAAAAGATAATCACATTGCAGAAATTATTAGTTTAATATTAGCTCTGACATGTTTTCCGCTATATTTCTATTCAGCATTTGTGTATGGAGAAATAATATCAACCATGCTTATAATGTGGGGTTTCTATTTCTTTTTGAAGCTATATAAAAAGTTTAATTATAAAAGGTTAGTGGCATTTGCATTATTAACAGGGTTAGCAGTTTTTATCAGACAAAACTCAATAATTGCAGTAATAGCAATGCTAGGTGTGGCATTTGTTAAAATGCTACTTGAACGAAATAAAAAGACTATTTTTATTCTAATTGCATTAATACTTGGAGTATTATTTCAAACAGCAACAACAAAAATAATATATAGCACACATACCGCCGATGATGCGGAAGCTATTCCTAGTATTCTATATATTTCAATGGGAATGAATGATGCTGGAAGATATGCTGGCTGGTATGATGGATCCAATTTTGAAATATTTGAAAGAAATGATTGTGATTCGGAACTTGCAGCAGCTGAGGGAAAAGAGATAATTAGAGATTTTATTTCATCAGCAAAGCAATCTCCTGTGTCATGCGTAAACTTTTATTTGCGTAAAATCCTTCAGCAATGGAGTGCTCCGATGTACCAATCTATAGTAATGAACAACAATATTGAGGGAGAGCAATCATCAATAGTGAAGAGTCTCTATGAACCTGGTAAAACTTGGAGCTTTTTAGATGGTTGGATGAATATACATCAATTATTGATATATTTATCAATCCTCGTTTTTTTGATTTGTAGTTGGAGAAAAAGTAGTAATTTAGTAGATTTTGTAATCGTAATTGCGATATTTGGTGGATTTCTGTTTTCGATATTATGGGAAGCAAAGGCTAGATATGTATTCCCTTACTATTTGATGATGATGCCAATTGCAGGAATCGGAATCGAAAAGATATTGGATATATTAAAGAGGAATAAATAAAGAATGGCTGTCGATTCTATATCGGCAGCCATTTCTTATTAATTGGATGAACTATGTTTGATAAGAGTTTTGTTAAGAATAATCATGTATGAAACATAGAAAACAAAATTGATTACAGCTAAGAACCATTCGTTCACAGTGTTGTTGAAAAGATATACACCATAAGTTGTTAACGACAAGCAAGTAATACCGATTAACAACGGAATTGTTTTGATTTCTATAAATACAATTACGATAGCCAATATCTCAAAAATGAAACCATATCGCTCATGCATTGCAGGTAAGAATGTGATGGTTGAATATGTGAGAATAAAGGCGATGAGGATAATATTAACGTTGTTAAGGTTTATATTATTTCGTATCCACATATACATAAATGAACCAAGGATTACAACTGTAAGAGCCATTGCAGCATATTTAAGGAAAGTGTAACCTTCAGCTCCGGTACCATCGTTTAATAATCTCCAGAATGTTGGGAAACCATTAGAAATGGATGTATGTAGGCTTGTATTGTCGGTATATATATGTATCATTTCACTAATTGTACGCCCCTGGACCAAAGATGGAAGTGCAAGTACTGTCATTGTTACAGGAATCAAACCAAAGTGAAGAACACTAAATTTGCGTTTATAAAAATAATAGAAAAGGAAAAATGGCAGTGCAAATACGGACTGGAATTTGAAAGCAAAGCCTACTCCATAATATATAAATGCAGGAATGTATTTTTCTTTTCTAAGGAAAATTATAGAAAGTACAACCCAAAATGTATAAATGGAATCGCATTGCGCCCATGCAGCAGAGTCCATAAGGACTACAGGTGAGCAGCTTACCATAATAAATGATAATAAAGTCTTTTCGAGTTTATTATTATCTACGATATCATATACTAAATAAGCAACAGCTCCAGCCAATAAATAATCAAAAATGCAGCTTAGTATTTTGTATGCATATAGTGGTTCGATTGGTAGATAAGTCATTAATGCTATTAATAACTGGTAAGTGAAGCTGTAATTAAGACCCTCGACTGGTTTTCCAAGTCCTAGAAGTCCACCATTATCCTTAATAGCGTTGTACCAAGGTATTAAACATAAATCAGCATCGGTGGTATAAAAGTTACGTAAGAAATATCTAATAGCGATACTGAGAATTACAGCGGCTGCAAATGCTAGTGCCAAAATATGTTCGTTCATCCATTTGAGCATTCGTTCTTCAAACTTGAAAATCATTGTAATCTCCTTAATTTTTGTATTGAAAAAAACTTTGTGATATAATTTTAAATACTTATGTGATTATATATTAATTTCAAAAAGTTTAAAAGATATAAAGTTGGAGAACACACAGATGAACGTGCTTAAAAATAACAAATCTAAGATAATAATTGGGGTTTTATATTTCATTCTATTTATCCCTGTTTTTTATTCAATATATTACTCTGTCCCTGCTAGCGATGATTTTGCAATGGCACTTGGCAGAGATGCATACGGAAATGTAGTTAGTGAATTTATTGCAGCAGTTGTTTTCTTTTGGACCAAAAGAGGTGGAACAATCTGTAGCTTTGTAGCTGAATATCTTATTAATCCACTTAATTTGCATGTTCATCTAGGCCATTGGTATGGCATCTATATGATAATTGCATTTATTATTTGCATATTCTTGATTTACATGGGGTTAAAAAAGCTTGTCTTTTATGTACTTAAGGATGCTGACTATGCTCGTTTCGCTTCAGAAATAATTACATTCTTAATTATTTTCATGTTAATAGAGAATTACTATTATGTAGAAACTTACAACTGGTATGTCGGTATGATTTCCTATGCTGGTGTAATGGCATTGTTGTTTTTAAATATATATCTTACATTACGATTCGCAGAAACAGGTGAAAAGAGTGCCTATGTTTGGATGATTGTTACTGGTGTAATTGTAGCGAATACATCTGCATTCGATATTCCTCTTGGAGCATTCTTTGTGTATATAGTTTTATTCAACAAGGGATTTGATAAATTTGTAGGTTCATTATTCAAAAAGGTATTACCTCTTTTACTTTATATTGCAATGGGGCTTATCACTATCATGGCTCCTGGCAATTATGCTAGACAGAGTCAGTATACTGAGGGGGTTTCTGTAGGAACAGCATTAAGACAGACAGTCGCAGATGTTCAGTTCTTTGGAATGGCCATCATAAAAGAAAGACCTGTAACTCTAATTATTGCAGTAATGCTTGTTCTTCTTGGTTTTGCTGTTAACAACAAACAAAGAAAACGCCCAGGAAACATTATCTTATACGGAATTGTTGCAGTATGTGTTTGGATTGGTTGTATTCTTCCTTATGTATACGGACGAGGAATGACTCGAACATATCTTGATGTACGTATGCAGTACGTTTTAGATTATTTCATTGAAATTGGATTATGTATTGGCTGTGTAATGTTGGGACAGTGGATAGCATATATTATTAAGGTTGATTTATCTAAGGTTGCATATATAGCTACATGTGCAGTAGCTGTTCTTGGCATAGCAGCTCTAGTTGTAACAGGCAGATATGCTACAACAGTTACATATGAAGTTTATGCAAAACATGCAGATATAGCAGCTAGCTATGATCTATGGAATGGTATTTTGCTAGAAATAGAGAATAGTTCAGACTCTGATGTGACAGTAGATCGAGATTATAATGTTTCATGGAATAAATATTTCTTGTATTCTGGCATGGAACCTGGAGAAGTATATGCAGTTGAATTGGACTCATTATACGATTCACAACAGATACTACCAAATGTATATTACAAGAAGAATTCAATCACAGTAAATTATCCAAGATAAGGGGAAAAAACATTGAAAAAATTACTTTCAATTGTGGTTCCTTGTTATAACGAAGAGGAATCAGCACCTATTTTTTACAAAACAATTCATGAAATGGAAAATCAAATTGAATCTGTAGATTTAGAATTTGTATTTGTAGATGATGGCTCAAGAGATAATACTTTGGAAATTATTAAGAATCTCCGAAAGGACGATGAGCGAGTACATTATGTTTCTTTTTCACGTAATTTTGGAAAGGAAGCAGGTATATATGCAGGCTTAGAAAAGGCAAAAGGCGATTACGTTGTTATCATGGATGCCGACCTTCAAGATCCACCAGCAATGCTTCCACAGATGCTTTCATATATAGAAAGTGGTGAGTATGAATGTGTTGGAACTCGCCGTGTTGATAGAAAAGGCGAGCCACCTATTCGTTCATGGTTTGCAAGAAAATTCTACAAGATTATGAATAAAATAAGCAGCGCTGATATTGTGGATGGTGCCAGAGATTATCAAATGATGACAAGACGCGTTGTGAATGCGATTCTTTCTATGGGCGAGTATAACCGTTTTAGTAAAGGCATTTTTGGATGGGTAGGCTTCAAACGTAAATGGCTTGAATTTGAAAATGTAGAGCGAGTTGCAGGAGAAACAAAATGGTCCTTCTGGAAGTTGTTTGTATATGCAATCGATGGAATAGTTGCCTTTAGTACAGCACCACTGACAATGGCTTCTATTTTTGGAACTATTATGTGCCTGACAGCCTTTTTATTTATTCTAGTTATTATAGTTCGTACTTTGATATTTGGAGATCCAACAAGTGGATGGCCATCAATGGTTTGTATTATTTTGTTAGTATCTGGAATCCAGCTATTATGCCTTGGAATACAAGGACAGTATTTAGCAAAGACATATTTAGAGACTAAGAAGCGACCTATATTTTTAGTTCAGGAAGAGGAATAAAATGGAAAAGAAAAAGTTTTGGATTCCTTCACTATTAATTACAGTTATTTGTCTAGCTGTGTTGTGGATTGTTTGTCCTGTTTGTTTTCAAAATAATGATGATAAGACCTTAATGTATTTGGTTGCAGGATACTTCACTGGAGAGCCAGAAGCGGGAACCATTTTCGGAAGTTTCTATTATTATGGAATTATAGCGCTTCTTTACAAGATTTATTCGGGATTTGCTTGGTATACTATTGTTCAACTTGCGATGATAGCGATTAGCTTATGGATAGTGTGCAATTCCTTAATCAATGTAACTGCTAAAAAAAGTAAGGTAATTGGTGTAGTTGCATTTATACTTATGTTTTTATTTGTATTTTTGCATTTTTCCACAGCTCTTCAATACACAGCAACCGCAGGATTGGTTGCAGGTGCGGCAGCTTGTAGCTTTATCGCAAGTTTAGAATATGATGAGATCAAAGAAGTACACTTTATCGTGTCGGTTATCATGTTGCTTGTTGCATATGGTATACGTAAACAGTTTGGAATAGTAGGATTAGGCGCAATACTATGTATCATGTTTTTCGAACTCTTTTCAAACCGTAGAAGCGTAGTTATAAAAAAAGCATTAATTGTATTGGCTGCGTTTATTCTTGCTTTTGTATCTAATGCAATTTATGAAAAGGTTACCGGCATAGCAGAGTTTAATGAGTATTATGCTCAAGCAGGTACATGGATAGATTACCCTCATTTAGCCTATGAAGATGACGTGAATGGAGTATATGAATCTGTAGGCTGGGATGAACCACTATATAATGCAGTAAGTAATTGGTTCTTTATGGATGAAAGACTTACCACTGAAAACTTTGAAGTTTTGGTAAGTGCGTATGATGGTAATGATTTATCTTTGAGAGGTTATTACGATAGAGCACACAATCTCATGTTATCTAGTATGGTTGTAAATATTCAGATAGCAATATGGGTAATAGTTCTTCTTATAGTTAATGTTTCAGTTTTAATTAAAAGGCTTGAAAAGAGACTGTTACTTACGATAGATGGCTTATTTGCTATGTTTGCAGTAGTGTCTGTATATTTCTTGATAGAAGGCAGATTTCCAATGCGCGCATATCAGGCGTTGGTGTTTATTTTTATGGTGCCATCAGTTGTTATGTCACTTAGGGTGCTATCTACACATGATTCAAAGAAGCTATTGCTATCAGTAGTTGCTTGTATGGCTATAGTTCCAATAATAGGAGCGGTAATAAAGCCAGATACCAACATTATCAAGTATACATATACAGTAGCACATGATATTTATCGTACAGCCGATATTGAAAAAAGTGATGTATTGGAACAGTATGCGATTGAACATCCAGACGAGATGTTTATATACGACTTGGATTTAGCGCTTCCTGCTGGTCCATTTACAGTATACAAAGATAGTGTCCCTAAAAACCTAGTATTTTGGGGTGGATGGGTGTACAATACACCAATGTATTGGAAACAGATTAAAGCTAGTGGGTTTGAAAAACTTTATGCTCAGGAATTTGTATCGGGAGATGTATATTTCTGCGGTAGTAATGTATCAGAGGTATTAGTTCAATATATGCAGTCTCAGTATCCAAACGTAGAGTGCAATGTTGTAGATCAGATTGGGGATATAACTATTTATCAGTTTACCAATTAGGAGGACTAGAAAATGATTCCATTTAACGTACCACCCTGTGTGGGAACAGAGGAAAAATATATAAAGGACGCCATCGCAAAGCACAAGATTTGTGGTGATGGCGAATACACTAAAAAGTGCAATGCTTGGTTTGAAGAAAAGACAGGAGCTGCAAAGGTCCTTCTTACAACTTCTTGTACACATGCTACAGAAATGGCAGCACTTTTGTGCGATATTAAGCCAGGTGATGAAGTTATCATGCCTTCATTCACATTCGTTTCTACAGCAGATGCTTTCGTTCTTCGTGGAGCAACAGTTGTATTTGTAGATATTCGCCCAGATACAATGAACATCGACGAAACAAAGATTGAAGCTGCTATCACAGATAAGACAGTTGCAATCGTTCCAGTTCATTACGCAGGTGTAGCTTGCGAGATGGATACAATTATGGATATTGCAAAGCGTCACAACCTCAAGGTTGTTGAGGATGCTGCTCAGGGCGTTATGAGTACATACCATGGCAAGGCACTTGGTACAATCGGTGACTTTGGTGCATACTCATTCCATGAAACAAAGAACTATTCTATGGGAGAGGGCGGTGCCCTTCTTATTAACGACGAAGCCGATACAGAAATGGCTGAAATCATTCGTGAAAAGGGTACAAACCGTGCAAAATTCTTCCGTGGACAGATTGATAAATACACATGGGTAGAGGCTGGTTCTTCATACCTCCCATCAGAGCTTAACGCTGCATACCTCTATGGACAGCTTGAAAAGGCTCAGGAAATCTTTGATGATAGAATGAATTCTTGGAACAAGTACTATGATGCTTTCAAGGAGCTTGCAGATGCAGGCAAGGTAGAGCTTCCTACAGTTCCAGAAGGATGCGAGCATAATGCCCACATGTTCTACATTAAGTGTAAGGATTTGGAGGAGCGTACAGCTCTTATTAGCTATGCTAAGGAAAACGACATCCTTATGGTATTCCATTACATCCCACTTCACTCAGCACCAGCTGGAAAGAAGTACGGTCGCTTTGCAGGTGAGGATGTTTACACAACAAAGGAGAGCGAGCGCTTGGTACGTCTTCCTCTCTACTATGGTCTTACAGACGAGGATCAAGCAAAAGTAATTAAGACGGTTATTGATTTTTATAAATAGAGAATAGATAGGGGTATAAGTGATGCAAATAATAGATATGCCATGGGAAATAAAAAACTTAGGCAAGCGTAGCGTATCTATGGTAATAGATTCAAGTGATGATTTGAATCTTATAAAGGAAAACATAGAAGCTATTTCTGATTATGAATATCAGGTAATTAAAGCTCCAATAGAAAGAATGGATGTGGCATACATACTACAGGAAAATGGGTTTGTATTTGCAGAAACTGCATTTGATCTTAGCTTAAAGCTAAAGAATCTTAAGTGCCCAGATACTTATACCAGATATATTGACTATACTTCATATTCCGAAGCTTCCTCAGAGGAGGTTCAGCTTGTGGATTCTGAAATACGAAAGGGTATTTTCAACACTGATAAAGTAGCACTAGACCCTCTCATGTCAACAGAACTTTCGGGACAAAGATTCGCAAATTGGTTTACCACAGAAGTAGAGAGTGGTAAATCAAAGTGCTATTTGGTAAATCTCGAAGATAAGCCAATTGGATTTTTTGGAGTAAAGGATGTAAACGAGAAGAAAGCTGACTCGTTTCTGGCTGGTCTATTTGACAACGAGGATGGTAGAGGATTTGGAATTTCTACAATCTACTATCCTTTATTGGTGGCAAAAGAATCTGGAAAGAAGACTATGACAGCCAGAGTTTCTTCAAACAATCCTAATTCTTTAAAGGTACATCTGGAATTAGGATATAAAATTGATAAAATGCATTATGTTTATGTAAAGCATAATGATAATAAATAGAAAAGGACTAATAGGGTTATGAAGGTTTCTTTTGTAATACCATGTTACAATTCTGCAAAGACAATCGAGAAAGTGGTAGCAGAAGTACAATCAAAAATGGACACACTTTCTAAATACACTTATGAGATAGTTTTAGTGAACGATTGTAGTCCAGACAATACGTTTGATGTGATTAGAGATTTGTGTGCTAAAAATCAAAATATTATTGGCATTAATCATTCGAAGAATTTTGGACAACACGCAGCATTGATGGCAGGATTTCATTTTATTTCAGGAGATATTGTTGTTTGTCTTGATGATGATGGACAGACACCAGCTGATGAAGTAGACAAGCTATTAGAAAAAATAGATGAAGGTTACGATGTTGTATATGCTCAGTATGAACATAAGCAACACTCTGGTTTTAGAAACTGGGGCAGTCATCTTAACAAAAAGATGACCGAGATAATGCTTAATAAACCTAAAGAGCTATACATATCGAGCTATTTTGCAGCTAAAAGATATGTAGTGAATGAGATGCTAAATTATAAGGGGGCATATCCTTATCTTATAGGCCTAGTTTTAAGATGCACTAGAAATATATGCAATGTAAAGGTTAATCATCGTGAAAGAAAAGAAGGCCATTCAGGATATACATTTAAAAAGCTTTTAGGCTTGTGGATGAATGGATTTACTTCGTTTTCTATTTTGCCACTTCGATTAGCAACATATGGTGGCTCAATTATAGCTATCTTAGGTTTTATATATGCTATATATGCAATTATTAGTAAGTTTATGAATCCGGATAGAATGTTAGGTTGGAGCTCACTTATATCAGTTAATTTAATACTAGGTGGACTTATTCTGATAACACTTGGTTTGATTGGAGAATATGTTGGACGTATATTTATCAGCATAAACAATTCACCACAGTACGTTATAAAGAATGTGATTAATTACAATGAGGATAAAGCCTAGTGAGTACATTAATTAAAAAATATTGGTATCGTATACCTCTAACCGTAGGCTATATACTTATTTTTGCAAGTTTCATATATTCTATTTTTTATTCTATGCCTGCAAATGATGATTTTGCATGGGCGGTAGAATGGTGGTCAAGCAATAGAGTGGTTGAAATGTTTCATCGTATCGGGTGGAATTATATGAATTCCTTTGGAAACTCAGGTATATTTGCCATAGCGATACAGGTTCTATTTAATCCACTGTACTTATTTGATAATGTGGGACATAGCTTCGGAATTTGTATGATTATCGTAAATACAATAATCATGACTGGAATACTATGGGCTGTTAGAACATTGTTTAAGTATATATTTCAGATAAATAGCCAAGTTGCGTTAGATATCATTACATTTTTGGTTGCGCTATTAGTTACTACTAGCTATTACTACAGTGATGTATATAACTGGTGGTCAGGTACACCTGGTTATTCTGGAATGATGATGATGTGCCTTATTAGCTGTGCTGCAATGCTTAGATATAATTCAGATAGAACAAAGAAGCGCTATATAGCTATGATAGTTCTTGGAATGATAGCGTGTACCAGTATGATGTATTGCGTGGCGGTAGGCGCTTTCTATGTGGTGTATACATTCATAGTATATTTGCACAACGGTGATAGAATCGGCAAAAAGCTTTTACCACTAGGTATGTATATTCTTTCAGGTGTGCTTATGGTTATTGCACCTGGTAATTACACTAGAATGAGTAATGAAGAAAGCTCAGACGCCAGTCTATTTAATGCAGTTATTGTTACTGGATATAGAATTCTTACAAGGCTTAAAACGACCATTCAAACAAAACCATGGGTTGTAGCTATAATGCTACTAGTTTTATTGCTGGGATTATTCATAGGAAGTAACAGAAAGCACAACTTACTTGTGATTATATTTGGTGCAGCATGCACCATAGTCGCTGCTTTTAGTGGCCTTTTACTATATGTCTATGGCTCAAACAAAACCATAGATGCAGAATTCACACCACGTGTGTACTATGTAGAGGATTACATGGTATTCATTGGTATGGCAATTGCTATTTACGCCTTTGGTTCTTGGATAAAGCAAATTATTGGTGTTCAAATAAATACTATGGTAGCTGCTGGAGTATCAGTTATTGTAGTATTGTTATCTACCGCATACATTATGGCGGGTGGTAGATACGCAGGAGTTATTCAGGTAGATATATTGGCTCATGCAGACCTTATAAAGGAAAGCTGGGTATTTTGGGATGAGATTTTACAGGAGGTGGAGAGCGCCGAAGATGGCGCTGAAATAGTAATTAATAAGGAGAATGTAGACTGGTGTCAGTATTCATACTACGTCAGCTTGGATGAGATACCTAGAGAAACACTTACAGAGGATGCTAAATATGGCAACTGTAATCAGTGCGCGTCTAAGTATTATGGGGTCGATTCAATAATAGTAAATCTTTATTGATGAAGGAGTTATAAAAATGAATAAAGGAAGTATTTTAAAGAAATATTTACCTTGGGTGTGGCTTATCGCAGGTTACATACATGATGTAGTCTTCATTCTTACTAGTGGAAGATATATGTTAGATTCCGATATGGCATCGGAAATGATTTTATCCGACCTATTGAATAAAGAACATTCAATTATTACCCATAGCTGGATTTATTCTACAG
This sequence comes from Pseudobutyrivibrio ruminis, assembly GCF_015057245.1. Classification (GTDB taxonomy): domain Bacteria; phylum Bacillota; class Clostridia; order Lachnospirales; family Lachnospiraceae; genus Pseudobutyrivibrio; species Pseudobutyrivibrio ruminis_E. Next base: position 129,327 of record NZ_SVET01000002.1, on the reverse strand, counting down.
AAATACGTGTTGCTGAAACACAATGGTTCTTCAGGATAGGACTGTTACTTTCACCTGACAATTGGATTGTAGCTAGAGCAATTGGTACAGCAATAATGCTAGCCTTATATATAGCAGCGTGGTTGCTATTGTGCAAAGTTTTAGGCTGGGAGAAGATTGGCGTTTGGATTTGCGCCATGCTTCTCTGGCCATTTGGTTTTTGGTACTTTATGGATATAACATGGGGCGCATATTACGTACCTCATTCTATTTTCATGATAGTTTCTTTGGTAATACTTATAGTATTGGCTAAGAAAAGTGCTGATGGTAATAGTATTTATAATATTAAAAATGCGCTATTGTGCATGCTGCTATTGGCTATCGCCATTATTACTGGATTAAATGGTATTAGAAATACATTAATTTTTTACGCTCCATTAACTGTATATGCTTTTGCTGTATTATATTTTTATCTTCGTGATAACGGCCTAAAGAATGCATTAACAGATAAAAAGGTCAAGCTAGTTTTTGCAAGGGGCTCGATTATAGCTACTGCCTTCAACTTTGTTGGATATGTTGGTAACCATGTTTTTTTTGAAAACAAATATCAATACAGCAGTTATAATTCTATGACTTGGGGGAGTGGCACTAATTCTGTTACAAAAACATTTAAATGGTTTATCGATAGTTTTGGATATACAGACAATGCCACAAAAGAGCTATTTTCTATAAACGGAATTTGTACAGGCGTAGGTCTTCTTATATGTTTTGTCCTTGTAATAAGTGTTATACGCCTTGCTATGAATTTTAAAAATATGTCAGAGATGGATCAGCTCTATGCAGGAATCTTCTTTTCGATGCTTGTGACAATTGGGCTGGTATTCACTTATATATATGGAGAAGAACAATATTGGCTTACAACAGTCCAATTTGGTGTAGCGGCAATATTCCTGGAAATCAAAACTGATGATAAATTAAAGGATTTTGAGCGTAAAGCTGCTCCAACGGTACTATTAATCATGGCAGTGCTTTCTTCTGTAGGTATTGTAAAAGCGAACATAGAAACACCAATGCGCGCTAATCCTGGAATTGAAGAGGTAATTAGCTTCCTCGAGGAAGAAGGCTATACACAGGGATGCGCTACATTTTGGCATGGTCCAATAATCACCGAGCTTACAAATGGAGATATTGAAATGTGGACTGTTACAGATGAGCATGATGGTATGGCAAGATGGTTACAGAAGTCGTCGCATAATACTGTACCTACAGGAAGATACTTTGTTTTGTATGTAGATGATGAAGTATCATATTTAGATGAATTTGAAGAGTATAGTGGCGACAAAGGTGAATTGGTATATGATGATGGTACATACACTATCTTTGAGTATAACAATTAGTATGGGAGATATTGATTGAAAAGTTATATTAAACTCTTAGTTAAAAGCATATGTGTTACTGCGCCATTATGGGGTGCTGCATTTTATTGCAGCACCCATTTGTTGCATATAGCAGGTAGTGATTACGTAGGAGCAATTTGGAATAAAGATGTAACTAATACTACTCAAGATAAGTACTATGATGTGTTAATTCTAGGGGATTCTACTGCCAATGCTGCTTATATTCCAGAGGTTCTGTCAGAAAGTACTTTGAATCTTGCTCTAGCGGGCTCTGGGACAATAGATGGTTACTACACCTTAAAAGATTATTTGGAACATAATGATGCCCCCACAGATGTTTTTATCAGCTATATGGATTACCATCTTGCTGAGGATTATTTTACCTGGGATGTTAGTAACTATGTTCATAAGTACACTCTTGGTGAGAACCTTGAAATATATAGAATGATAGAATATGTAGCAGAGTACGATATATCTGAAATTGCATCAGCCAATTACTGGATGGATGTACTAAATTATACATTTTGGTCGCCTACTATTTATAGTTATTCAATGTTGCATGCCATAGATGGCGATAGACGCGAAGCTAATTTATCCGCTTATGAAGATGTGGATGCTAGGTATGGCAGATATTGCATGATAACAAATGAAGAATATCATCCTGATGGAATAATGGGTTATTCAACTTTTTATGTTAGTCCATTGCAAGAGCAGTATTACAAGATGATTGTGGATCTATGTGATAAAAATGATATAAAAGTGCATATGGTAAAGCTCCCACTTTCAACAGATGCTGGATTTGTAGATGATTACGAACAAGATCTTTATGGATACTATGATACATTGCTGTCAGATTATGATAATGCTGATTTCTATTGGTTTCACACCACATATGAGAATGAATTTTTTAAGGATGAATATCATATGAATAACCATGGTGCGTTCAGATTCAGCCGTGAATTAAAAGAATTATATCCAGACCTGTTTCGGGAGAATGGTAGCCCTTCTTCAGATAGGATGCTTGCACTTGATAGGGATGTTTCAGGAGAAAACTATTTGGCGGAACTATCCAAGTGGATCAATAACAAGTCTTATACAATCGTATATTTAGATACAACAGATAATCTTGGTGAGTATTACTACTTGTATGCGGGTTATGATAATAAAGACGTAAAATACAATAATGTGGGAGATACTAAATATGCAGTGTATACATTATCAGCCGACAACAACGATTACTTAAATGAAATCTCGATACTGCCTAATCCTGACGGAGGACTACAAATCGCAGTAGGAGAGGAAATGACAGTGGTTTATCCTCTAGAGGAAAAGGGAATATCATTTGTGGTTATAGACAATGAGAATAATAAAATAGTATGTGAAAGACAAAGCCTTTTCACAGAAAATGGATTTAGCAAGATTTTATAAGAGGCATAAAAGTGAAAAACAAGGTATTAGAATTAATAATAAAATGCGGACTTGTGTCTGCACCAATATGGGGATTGTCATTATTTTTGTGTTATGGAAAGATGTATTATTCCAATGAGGATTTTGCATACACTTTTTGGAATAAACAGTTTACTGAAACAAAGCAGGATAAATATTATAAAGTTGTGGTTATAGGTGATAGTTCATGTAACAGCGCTTACATGCCAGAGGTAATATCAGATTCCATGATAAATCTTTCTGTGGGAGGATCTTCCACAGTAGAGGGCTATTATGTGTTGAAAGACTATTTGGCTCATAATGATGCTCCTACAGACGTTTTTCTCAGCTATCATGATTCTCATTTCAGATACACAGAAGCCTATTGGGATAAAATAGTTCCGGCTCATAGATTTAGTTTTATAGATAATATGGAACTGTTAACAAATGCTATAAATGATGAGACTGGAATGTTTTATCACAATGGAGCTTATGCGGATTTAATAGCTACTGAAGTATATTTTCCTAGCAAGTATATAGTTAGCCTTAATAATTTTTTAACTCAAGATAAAGAGAGCGATGATATACAAAATGTTAGAGGCTATGAAACAAATGTCGCGGCTATGGATAAAATCGAGCTACATAGAGGCAGATACACTACACTAGGAAATGAAGTTTTTGTTACATCTCAGGCAAGACCATACACTCAATTTGCAGCAGATGAACTTTATGAATCATATTTCGATAAGACCATAGCACTTTGTCAGGAAAATGGTATTGCAGTACACATTGTAAAGCCACCACTTCCAGATAATAGTGCAATGTCAGATGAATACATTGAAGCAGTAAAGGTCTTTTATAACAGATACGTTGAAAAATACGATAATGTGACATTTGACTGGGGACAGCATATATTTACTGCTGAAGATTTTGCAGACGAAATACACTTAAACAATGACGGTGCGTTAAAGTTTAGTGAATATATAAAAACAAACTACCATGATGTATTCGAAGATGCAGACACATATACACCACGCCAGATGTTTGCTATTGATGATAGTATTCAGATGGAAAACATGACTGCAGATATTTTCAAGTTCGCCGGCGATAGAGATTATACAATTCTTCTTTATGACAATATGAACTGCATTAGTGAATTTGAAAAATCATTTATTGATGGTACACCGTTTAAAATAACTCAAGCAAATGATTTAGGACTTACCGATAATGCGGGAAAAGTATACTACTGTAATACAGCTGGAACTGAAGTAGATGAGATAGAAATTAAAGACGATGATGAGCGTCTTTTAGTATCAATGCCAGGGCAAAGTGATTCGAGCTGGAGTGTTTCAGATGAGTATGGAATCAGTATTATGGTAATTGATAATACGAACCAAAAAGTTGTATGCATAAAAAATGTGACATATGACAAAAATAATGGTTTTTCCGAGTATGTATATTAAAAAAGGGGATTATAATGCTTTTTAATTCAACACAATTTATATTGTTTTTTCCTATAGCAGTATTATTATATTTTCTTTTTCCTAAAAAGGTTAGAAATTATTGGCTGCTGATTTGTAGCTATTTTTATTACATGTGCTGGAATCCAAAGTACATATTGCTTCTTATGGCTTCTACTTTGGTTACTTATCTTAGCGGTATCCTTATGGAGCATGTAAAAAATTCTGGCAAGTCAGATGCAGTAATTCTACGCCAGAAAAACTGGATAGTGGCAGCAAGCTTTATATTAAACATAGGAATGCTTTTCTATTTCAAGTATATAAACTTTGCTATTGATACATGGGAAAGAATCTTTGCAAAGCTCGGTATTACAATGAATGTACCCGCCGTGGATGTAGTTCTTCCGGTTGGTATATCATTCTATATTTTCCAGGCCCTTAGCTACACCATGGATGTGTATCGTGATGAGATATATGCAGAAAAGAACCCATTCAGATATGCATTGTTCGTATCATTCTTTCCACAACTTGTGGCAGGACCAATTGAGCGATCAAAGAACTTGCTAAAGCAGCTTGCTACACCGGGTGAGTTCAACTACGACAATGTACGAAGCGGACTTCTGACAATGCTTTGGGGTTATTTCCTAAAGCTTGTAATAGCTGACAGATGTGCAATTCTAGTAGATACAGTGTATAATAATGTATCTGGCTATTTTGGTTATCAGCTTGTATTAGCTAGCGTTTTATTTGCTTTGCAGATATATTGTGATTTCATGAGCTACTCTACAATAGCAATTGGCGCTGCACGTGTGCTTGGATATGATTTGATGGAGAATTTCCATCTTCCATATTTTGCCACATCTATAAAGGATTTCTGGCGTAGATGGCATATATCACTTAGCACTTGGCTCAGGGATTACCTTTATATTCCACTTGGTGGAAATCGCAAGGGGCAGCTTAGAAAGTATTTCAACATCATGGTTACTTTTTTTGTAAGTGGATTGTGGCATGGTGCTGCATTTACATATATTTTCTGGGGAGTGCTTCATGGTATTTATCAAATCATCGAGGATTTGTTAAAGTCACATACAGACAAGCTTCTTGAAGTGCTGAGCATAAATCCTAAAAACAAAGTACTTTATGTTTGCAAGATTATAGTGACTTTTATATTTGTAGATATAGCATGGGTATTCTTTAGAGCTAATAGTATTAGCGATGCATTTACTGTATTTAAGAATTCTTTCTACCTTGCAAACCTTGTAAATATAAAAGTGGATTTGTGGGCACTAGGGCTAGATATTAGAAATATGGCAATGCTTATGCTTGGAACACTGATATTATTTATATCAAGTGTAATGCGAGCTAGAGGAGACAAGCAAAACAAAACACTTTTAGTAGAGTGGATTTCAAGCAAAAACTTTATTATCAGATATGCGCTTTACTGGAGCTGCATGATAATGATTATATTTTCAATGGATATTACTGGACAGGAATTTATTTACTTCCAGTTCTAACAGCAAATAGGATATAAAAGAATGATAATAGAAAAGATAAGAGATAACAGCAAGATATGGTTTGGAGCATATGTAGTGATGCATATGCTTTTTCTGCTGTGGCTGTATTCAATGAATCTTTTTCAATACGAAACTATAGATGATTTTTATCAGCTTACGTATTTCAGCGGTGTATTTGGAGAGTATAGTCCCTTTGTAATGTTTAGCAATGTTATATATGGGGCAATCATGTGTTTACTCTTCAAATTCCTGCCTATATGTAATTGGATGGTAGTAGCTTATATTCTAATATCATTTATTTCATTGGCATCAATAGCAAAAATTACTATTTATAAAATATCGAACAAGTCCTTTGCTTTCTTACTTAATGCTATTTTTCTCTTATGTATATACTCGTATCTTTATGAACAGATTAATTTTTCAAAGATTGCAATGATAGCACTTGCAGCAGGTGTTGTTACATTTATAGATGCAATTCATGATTTGGATAATCCTAACAAAGCAGAACTAATTATAGCTACTATTCTTATTACATGGGGCGGCCTGTTGCGCTTCAAGGTGGCTGCAATGGTATTGGCTTTTGTAGTTGTAATTTTTGTAGAGGATATACTTAATAGAAAAATAGAAATAAAAAAGATTAAATATCTTTTGATAATAGCCTTAGCAGTCATGATTCCTTGGGGTGTCAATCAAGTAGCTTATAGTTCGGAAGGATGGAGTGAAGCAAACTATCGATTCAAATTATTAAATGGAGCGGTCGACTATGGCACACTGCCAGAAGAGATATGGGATTCAGTTGATTGGGATGACATAGGATTTGATTCTGATGATATGGTATTTGCCTTAGGGTGGCATTTTTCGGATAAGAACGTGTTTAGTGTGGATGCACTAGAGCGAATGACAAAATACGAACAAAAACCTGAAGTTTCATTACACAATCTAAAAGAAGCTGCAAAAAATTCAGTCAAATATTGCATGACCCATGTTTTGTTTTGGACTGCTGTATTAGTATTGTTACTGGCGTTTGTTATAAACATCAGTAAAAGATGGGAAATAGCGTTTACTACATTACTAATGCTAATGGAAACATATTATTTGGTATTTAATAATAGATATCCAGATAGAGTGGGAATAATACCATGGGTAGTAGCATTATCGATAGGACTATACTATTTTGCATGTGGTTATAACGAGAACCAATATAAAAGAAAAAAGGCCATGACAATTGGTTTTATAGCTGGTGCATTTGTATTGTCATTATCAGATAGGCATTTGCTATCGTCAGAAAAGATTGATGTGAATCTTAGTGATTCTACTGCATTTACGACCTTTTTGGACACTATCGATCCGAGCGATAATGCAGACCTTTTTCTTATAAATTACACAACACCTATACTTGATGCATATGGCATTTTCCAGTGCCCAGAGTTTGGCGTTCTTGATAATTGTGTCTTGGATACAGGATGTATGTCATTGTTTCCTGATGTTTATGAAAAATCGGCTGAATTTGGAAGCGATAAGAGTCCATATGAGGCATTGGTTAAAAATGACCATGTCTATATAATTGACGAGCGCTATCTATTTGAAAAAAGAGATTTCATTAGAAAACACTATGATGAAGATATAGATATTTCATGGGTGTATTCTGATGGAAATAGTGATGCGTATTCGGTAGCAACTAATCCGGATAACTGGGAAGAAAAAGATATAGCTGATTGGGAAATTGGTGACGTTGTAATAACTGAAAATAGTCTTTCATACTATATGGTTTCTGGAAAGATAGATTTATTAACACCGGGGGATATGTGTTTTCTACAGTTAACTGATGGAACGAAAACATATACATATGAAGTAAGAGTACAGGATGATGAGTTTGTTGTAGGAATTCCTGTGGATACATGGGCTAATAGTACAGAAATAAAAGCTTCGTTATTTGTAAAGGTTGGAGAAAACTATTTGAAAGATAATGATTTGATTGGAGTATTGTAATGCATATATTATTCTGTTTATTGTACATGTTTTTCTTTTATGGAGTGTGTGCTTGGGCTCTATGCGTAGATGGTGGAATTAAAAAGATTAGTAATTTACTTGGAAATTTTAATATAAAAAGGGTATTACTAGTTCTAGTCATTATAGTGTGTTCAGTACTCTTTGTAGCTATATGGATTAAACAGGATAGTTACGTTTATTATTGGGATTTAGGCGGATATTGGTCTAAATCAATTAATAGAATGAATGAAATGTTCAACTATTCATTTAAAGAGACCTTTCAAAGCTTAATGTTATCCATTAATGAAGATGACTATAATATCTTTTTGCCAACAATAATATCACTACCATTACAAATAGTTGGATATACATTTAGAAAGTATGTAGTTGTATGTGCAATATTTTTTCTGGTTCCGGTAATTATTTTATCGGGATTGGTGAGCGTAAAGATTTTTGAATCAATAAATAAAGTTTCACCTTTCTATGCATTCTTGATAGGAATTCTTGTAGCAGCTCTTATGCCTACAAATTATTACACAATGCTGAGGGGATATATTGATATTGCTTGTTATATTCCAATTCTTTCATTGATATGGTTGTTTTGGGATTATGATTTTAAGCGGATACAAATAACCAGAAATATAGCAATCGCCTTAATGATGGTGGTTAGTTGGATATGCAGAAGATACATAGTATACTTTATTATAGGCTATGTTGTCGCCTTACTTACAAAAGCCATATGTATATTAGTAAAGAATGGATTTTTTTATCTTAAAAGTATCATATTGGATTTTGTAATGATTGGAGGAATAAGCATAGGGTTATTGTTGATATTATTTAAAGACTTTATTCTTAATGCTCTTCTAACCGATTATGGAGATATGTATAGTGCATACAACTGGGAATTAAAGAGTAAGATAGATGCATTAATAACTTCTTTTGGCGGAGCAGCTTTCTTTACTTTGCTCATAGCTATTCTACTTTGTTTCATAAATCGCCAATATAGAGTTAATATTATTAGTATTATTATTTTAGGATTATCTGAGACAATAATATTTTGGCAAACACAGATAATGGATACACATCATAGGATGATGTTAAATCCAATGTTTTTCGTTGGGACAGTAATCATAATATATAATGTAATTTATATATGGAAAAATGAGGCCATAAAAGATAAATGCTTTAAACTATTAGGCAGTATTGGAGCTTTATTATTCGTGCTAAACTTTTGTTTTGCATATATACCTGTGTTGCCAGATAACTTGTGTGGAAAGACTTTTGCAATAAGATATATACCGCTTACTAGAAATGATCTATATGATTTACAAGTAATAAAAAGTGTATTAAATGAATTAACGATTGGAACAGAAGATAGCATTTATGTGACAGCGTCGGGCTCAATATTGAATAGTGATATATTAAGAAAAATAGACATGCCAAACTCAGGAAATGCAATACCAATGATGCAAGGAACTTGCGATGTAGATTTAAGAGATGGTTTTCCTTCAGGATTTCTTACAGCTAAATATATAGTTGCTACGGATCCAGTGCAGTTACATCTTCCGGATGGACAAGAGGTTGTATCATATCTGAATGACAACGTTATGAATCAAGAATCATATTTAGGTCAACATTTTGAAAAGATTTACAGTCGAGAAATCGAAGATGGAGTGAATGTAATAATCTATAGAAAGAACAGTGAATTCTCTGAAGAAGATTTATTAAAGTTGAAAGATTATTATGATAATTTATATCCAGATCATTATGATATGTTTGGAGAGAGAATATTAGAAAACTAGTTATTATCACGAGATAACATACCAAGAATTGAAGCTTAAGAATAACGCAGTTAGATAGAAAGTGAAATAATGATACATAGTATATTGGAGATAAAAGAGAGCATGAATGCTATAAATCGTAAGATTGACTGGATGTTTATAATTAGTGCGATATTGCTGTTTGTATATGCATTTTCATATCCGGTGTTGAAGTTGTGGATGTTTTGTCTGTTTGGCGGAGTATTTGTCATTTTCAATATAATTAAACAAAAAAGAGTTGTAATTGATAATCAGGTCATGTTATTAGTTATGGCAATGATTCTTATAGCAGCACATGATGCACAGTATCAGCTAGAAGGTGAAGTATACAAATTCTTGGCACCAATAGTAGCATATATGTTAGGTTCATTTTGGTTAGGGAAAGATGATTTAACAGATAAAAAAATAGTCACTGGAGTGATGATGTTAAGTTGTGGCATGTATTTACAGGCTGCAATAGATATGTTGTTTGCATATCGAGAGCTTGCTAATGGTGAATTGGCTTCTGGTTGGACAGGTATCTTTAACATCTTCATGGCAAGAACAGCATATATGTCCAATTATCTTATGTTTTTGGGAGTATTCTTTTATTTTTTAGTAAAAAATAGGGAGCAAAAGGATAAGTGTAATTTGCGTAAGTTCATTATTGTATCCGTCATGGTAGCTCTTTCAATAATAAATTCTTTATTAGTTAGAGGAAGAATGGTTATTCTAGACTTTATCCTTACATTTATACTGCTGACTATAATTTATATTGTTGAGAATAGAAACGATTATATAAAAGCTATTACAAAAAAACGCATATTAATAGGAGCAGGAGTTGTATGTGTAGCAGTTTTATTGCTTATCATATGCAAAATAATACTCTCTTCTAATGAAGATTTATTTTTAAATAGAGATGGTGGAATACTTCACAACATTCGATTCCAGGTCGCATTACAAGGCTTGCAATTACTAATTGCTAATCCAAATGGTGGGTTTATAACTACTATAGATCCAGATATAACAACAACACATAATATGTGGCTTGAATACGGTAGAGAATTTGGATTAGGAGTATTTATTATATTAGTATTCCATAATCTACTAGTTTTAAAAGACATTGTAATATGCTTTAGTAAGAAAATAGGAAGTGTGAAATATTTAATTATTGGTGCATTTATTTCTTTGAATGTGTTCTTTTGGTTTGAGCCAATTCAAAGTATAAGTGATAGTTCACAAATATGGATTTTTTCATTATTTCTTGCAGGAATGTTACACCAGAAAGTAAAGAAAGATTATGATTCCTAAAATAATACATTATTGTTGGTTTGGTAGAAATGAAAAAAGTGGATTAGTTAAGGCTTGTATTGAAAGTTGGAAGAAGTACTTGCCTGACTATGAAATAATAGAGTGGAACGAGGATAATTTCGATGTAAACATATGCCAGTACACAAAAGAAGCATATGAAGCCGGAAAGTGGGCTTTTGTTTCTGATTATGCAAGGCTTTATGCTTTACAGCAGATGGGTGGCGTTTACTTTGATACAGATATTGAAGCTCTAAAACCCATCGATGAATTTCTTGCCAACAAAGCCTTTACAGGATTTGAAGTAAAGGATTGCATTGTTACAGCAGTGCTCGGCTTTGAAAAGAATCATCCACTGCTAGGCGAGCTGATAGAAACATACAACCATATGCCATTTATTAATGATGATGGCAGCCTAAATATGACCACAAATGTTACGCTCATTTCTAATAAGCTAAAGGAAATGGGAATGATTTCAAATGGCAAGGAACAATTGGTAGGGGATTTAAAGATATACCCACAGATATATTTTTGCCCAAACAATTTTTCAAGACTATGGAATAAGCCGTCTAAAAAGAGCTATGTGATTCATCATTTTGATTGCAGCTGGCGCGCAAGCTCAACCAATAATAGCTCACTCAAAGGAAGAATACGCAGATATTTGGTTGGTTCTATGCGAAACACATTCGGCTCAGAAAATTTTGCATCGTTCAGAGATTTAATAAAAGGAAAAAATAATTAGCACAGGAAAATAAAATGCCTTTATTAACAGTTTATACACCTACATACAACAGAGAAAAGCTATTGCCAAGAGTATATGAGTCTTTATTAAAGCAGACCAATCATGACTTCGTTTGGCAGGTAATAGATGATGGTTCTACTGACGGCACTAAAGAGTTAGTGCAGGGATGGATGAACCAATCACCATTTGAGGTAAGATATTATTACAAGAATAATGGTGGTATCCACACAGCTAGAGATACAGCATATCGCATATGCGATACAGAACTTATTTTTGGTGTGGATTCAGATGATTGGCTAGTAGATGATGCAGTTGAAAAGATATTACGCTGCTGGGGAGAATATGGAAACGAAGATTGTGTTGGTATTTTCGCCAAAAGTATGTATGAAGATGGTACTTTAATTTCATCGGAATTTCCTGCTGATATTCATACAGCTACATACCAAGAGTTTAAATACAAATATAAAATTGGTGGCGATCTGGTAAATGTATTTAATAATAGATACATGAAGGCAACGTTAGATGCACCAGTTTACCCAGGGGAAAAGCTTGTTGGTGAAGATTACAAGACCATTCAGTTGCCAGACAAGCCATTAATAATGTTAGCAGAGCCTTTAATGATAAAGGAATACCAGACAGACGGATACACAGCTGATGTTTACAACTGTATGTTTAATAACCCTAGGGGGTTCAGGGAAGACTATAGACAGCACATTATTCACGGCAAGTTTTTACAGCCACTAATAAGAGGTTATATAGGGTATATTTCCTGCTGTATATTAATAAAAGATGGAACAATGTTTAAAAATGTTCCAAGTAGATTAATGATGATTCTGATGGCGCCAGTTGGTGCAGCAGGATATATAGCATTACAGCAAAGAAGAAAAAAGGCAAATAAATCAAGGATAAGCTAATGCAAGATAAACTAATAGATAAAAATAAAATAATAGTGCTTACAGAGACAGTAAAAGAAGCAGATCCAATGTTTAATGCATGGATTGATTCTGGTTTACATGCAGATATTTTATTTGCTCCAGTTACAAGCAAGTTTGGCAGAGCTGCCAGAAGGCTTTGGTTGAATGGTATTTTGCCAGGAGCAAGCATGTGGTATGGAGCCTGGAAAAACACTGTAGTAAATTATGATACTGTAATTGTTCATGCCAGTGAACTTACTAGAACAATTCCTAAATGGATTCGTGCTCAAAAGCAAGATATTAGAATAATATACTGGTATTGGAATCCGGTTAATGAGAAAAGCTTGCCACAACTTATTGATGATAAAAAAACAGAAATTTGGTCTTTTGATTCAGATGATTGTAAGAAATATGGCATGAATCAAAATATCCAGTATTACTATGACTCAAAAGAGTTAGCTGAATCAAATGTGGAATATGATGTATACTTTGTAGGCCATGATAAAGGCAGAAAGGAACAGCTTGATAAACTGGCGAAAGTACTTGAAGCTAATAATATCACTTACCGATTTGATGTTATAGGTGAGAACAAGCCAAACATACCATATGGTGAAATAAGAAAGAGAATTAGTAAAAGTAAAGCCATTTTGGAGATAAATCAGAGTGGGCAGATTGGTTGTACACTTAGAGCGTTAGAAGCTTTATTCTTCCAAAAGAAGTTACTCACAACAAATGGCGCTGTGAAAAACGAAGAGTTTTACAACGAAAACAATATTTATATATTAGATGATAAGTTGGAGGACATTGATAAGTTCATGAATCTTCCATTTACAGATACTACAGATTTAAAGAAGAAACATGATATAGATGCTTGGATCGAGCATTTTTATATGTAATTAGAAACAGTAATGAAGAATTTAAAGAAAAATTTTGTATACAGCCTTTGTTATCAAGTTTTAATAATAATAGCTCCATTGATAACTACCCCTTATATATCCAGAGTTTTAGGCGCAGACAATATTGGTATTTATAGTTACTCAGAGTCAATATTGACTTATTTTAAAATGTTTGCATCATTAGGCTTGGGAACATTTGGACAGAGAGAGCTTTCATATTACAGGGATGACATAGATAAAAGAACAAAGATATTTTGGGAAACAAAACTATTAGAGTTTCTTACTTCTACAATTGTTATAGCAGTGTATATCGTATTTGCAGCTAATCAAAAGAATAGTGCGGTATTCTTTATGCTGATTTTTGGACTTTTAGCTGGAATGGTTGATATTACTTGGTTTTTCTATGGTATGGAGGAAGTAGGAAAAACTGTCGGAAGAAATTTTGTTTTCAAACTGATTGGAATTGCATATATTTTTATCTTTGTAAAGGATGCAAATGGATTATTAATATATGCATTTGGAAATATGTTCTTTATGTTTTTAGGTAATGCATCATTGTGGTTGTTCATGCCTAAATATATTAAATTACCAGATTTAAAGAATATCCATCCAATGAATAATATCAAAACAAGTACAGCACTGTTTTTACCAACGATTGCAAGTCAGATTTTTATGTCATTGGATAAAACAATGCTTGGAGCCATAGCTGATAATTCTTTTGAAAATGGATATTATGAGCAAGCGACCAAGGTTGTAAGGCTTACATTTACAATAATTAATGCTTTCAGTGTCGTAATGGTTCCAAGAATAGGTTATTATTTTAGTAATAATAAAAAAGATTTAATGGAAGAATATACATATAAGTCATATAAGTTTGTATGGATGATATCTATTCCATTGTGTCTTGGGCTAATTGGAATAGCAAATAATCTTGTGCCTTGGTTCTTTGGTGAAAGTTATGAACCGGTTGTTGGATTGTTGTATATCTTGAGCTTCCTTATTATATTCTTAGGATTAAATACTATCAGTGGTGTGCAGTATTTAGTGCCAACAAAGCGCGAGAATGTATACACAGGAATTATTATTGCCTCTATGCTGAGCAATATGCTTCTTAATGCATTGTTAATAGGTAGATATTATTCTTCCGGTGCAGCAATTGCTTCTGTTGTAGCTGAAGGAATTGGAACAGTCCTATATTTTGTTTATTTAAGACGTGAATTAAAAATATGTAAGATTATTAGTTCAAGCGTTAAGTATTGGATTTCAGGAATAGCAATGCTTTTTGTGATTTCTATTTTATCTAACTACTTTAAAGCAAGTATACTAAATACGGCTATATTGGTGTTGGTAGGAATGAGCACATATTTTATAGTGCTATTACTGTTGCATGACAGTCTTGTGTATGAGATGTTGAGATATATAGAAGGCAAATTAAAAAAATATCTAATCAAGACTAATGAATAAGAGGTAATAAATGATAAACTTACTTTTATGGTATTTTCCATTAATTATCATTATATTGATATTAATATTCTTTATAAGAAAAAGGAATATTGAGTTAAAAAAAAGAACATATGTATTGTTATTTATATCATTTGGAATAATTTCTTTGTTCCCCATAGTAATGGATTTTGTTAAACGAGACTTTCCAGTTTCTTATTTTGAAGATACGATTATTAATAATGCAATCGTTGATGCGAATGAATTGGAAAATGTATGCGAATTAATCACAGGAAATGATGTTGAACAAACCTTTGTGTGCGACAAAAACACTGTTGCTTATATAAGCTTATATATGTTTACCTATGAAAGAAATAATTTAGGTACGATAAGTATTGAACTAATTGATAATACAGATAGCCAGGTAATAGATACGTGGGATATCGATGTTTTGGAAATTGTGGGTAATTCCTATTTAACTCTAGAAGTGAATGATCCTTTTGCGTATGACTTGTATGGTCATGAGTGTTTAATAAAAGTAACATCAGATATCACTGATCCGTACAAGGCGGTAACCATAAAAAAACAAAAAAGAGAATACGATACTACCGAACTAAAAGTGGCTGGTGTTAAACAAGAAGGTAACTTGATTTTTAAGGTAGTCGGATATGGTAGACATATAAGTAAAGAATGGACAAGGATTGCTTTGGCGATAATGATATTAATTCTTGTTGAATTAGTATTTTATTATAATTGCAGGAGAAAACATGTATAGTAAGTGTTTAGGTTGGTTGAAAAAGTATAAATCATTGATTGTTGTAAATATAGTATTCTTATGTCTTGTTGGATTATTTTATATAGTTCACGGACTTAATCCTATAAAACATTATTATGTTGAAAAAACTCAAAATGATTATGATTTTTATATGCCAATTTACAGTGGAATAGTATTGATTCAACCTTTTGAGTGCAATATAGATAATATTGATACGATAGATTTACCAATATCTGCATCTGATTGGAATTATGATGGTGACTTCGTCGTATCCATTGCAAACGAGGATGGGACATATGCACAAACATGGAATATGTCTAAAGCAGATTTATCGGAAAGAACCGGCTGGGTACAGTTTAATTTAAATACACCACTTTCAAGAGGAAGTACGTATGACATATTTGTGCAGGCGCCTAATTTGGAAAAAGAGAATTGTATAGAAATAAGGATGACTGGTGCGCAAGATTTAATAAACAGGGATAATAGCATTACATTTATTGAATGTACATATAATAGTCCACTTGAAGGCTATGTGGCACTTTCATTATCTAAAGCACATACAAATATATTTGCTGTTATATCGTTAAGTTTGTTATTGGTATTAATCAATATATGCTGGTTTTGCAGAAATAAAAATATTGAGCGATACGGCATCTTTATAGTTGGTATAATGGGGACTATAGTTCTATTGATGGTTTCACCAGGGGCTGTCAATGATGATGATTATCATTATTATTCAAGTTTGATGCTTTCCAATATTATTATGGGAAAAAGTAATGTTATTGAAATTGAAGGAGAGTATCGTTATAAGTTAGACAATGATAGCAACTCAAATGAGAATTATTGTCTTTTAATAGATGAAGTATTTGACTTTAGTGATATTGACAAGTCTATGAGTACTATATTGGTGGGGGAAAGAACGGCAGGTACATGGTTAAATACATTGATTTATCCAATTAGTCATTTAATACCAGCTATAGGGATAACTATTGGAAGAATGTTGTCTTTAAACTTTATACAGACATATACATTGGCAAGAATTTTTGTTTTTATAACTTATTTATTAGCATGTAAATATGTATTGGAGGTATTGCCTTATAAAAGGGAATTGGCAGTAATCTTAATGATTAATCCAATGCTCCTACAACAGGTGACATCGTTAAATTATGATGCAGTAATTATTATACTATCGTTAATATTTACAGCTTACATTATGAAGGTGGCTGTAGATAAAAGACCACTAACATGGAGTGCTATAATACTACTTATTATTTTGATATGCTTATTTGGTCCAATAAAAGCAGTATATTATGTACATTTATTATTGTTTTTTATTATACCTAATGAATGCTTTGAAAACATAAAAGATAGAGTATTTAAAACACTATCATTTATACTCTCGGTTCCGATTATTAATATAATAGTTAACAAAGCATACACATATGTTGAAGGAAAATCAGCTATAGTTACTACAGCAGATTCTGGATCAGTAAATGCAAATAATTTTGTGACAGCGGTTAAATCATTAAAGACATATTATGGTATTAGTGATGTAATTAGCAATCCTATAGAATCAGTTAGAATTGTGGTTAATACAATAGAAGCAAACATAACAACATATATAAAAGAATTGTTTGGTTCTAAAATGGCTGTAACATCAAATATGCCGGAATATCTAATTATATGCATAATAGTATTAACAATTATGGCAGTATACATAAAAACAGATGATGAAATTATATGTCTTAAAATGTATACCCGTATAATATTATTAGCAGTTGCATTAATTGAAATAGGGCTAATAATAGGTGCAGGATTTTTGATGACAACCTACGGGGAAAAAGTATTAACAGGAATCCAAGGTAGATATTTCATACCTTGTTTATTGCCTTTCTTTTATGCAATAGTTGGTTCAAAAAATACTCTTCCTATAAGAAAATCGGTATTATTCTATGGATTTTGTTATATTTATGTTGGAATCATTTTCAATATAAATATGGTTTTATAACTGTATCAAAAGAAAGAGTAAATATAAAGCTAAGAAAAAATGAAAAAATTAATTATTATACCAGCATATAATGAAGAACTTAATATAGCATCAACGGTACAACGGGCACATGAGCTATCTCCAGATTACGATGTAATAGTAATAAATGATGCATCGTTAGATCATACAAGAGAGGTATGTGAGAATAATAACATTCCGCATTTGAACTTGCCAATAAATTTAGGTATTGGTGGTGCTGTTCAGACGGGATATAGATTTGCTTCAAGACATGGATATGATATTGCCGTGCAGGTAGATGCAGATGGGCAGCACAACCCGGAGTTTTTAAAGGAGATGGAAAATAAACTAGCTGAAGAAGACGCTGATATGATTATAGGTTCAAGATTTTTGGAAAATGAAGGCTTTCAGTCTAGTTTTATGAGAAGAATAGGCATCAACTATTTTTCAGGTCTTATTAGAATTCTTACAGGGCAACGAATAACAGATCCTACATCTGGATTAAGAATGGTAGGTAAAAGAGCTATTAAATTGTTTTCTCAGGATTATCCAAGCGATTATCCAGAACCTGAAACTGATGTTCAATTGGTGGCTAGGGGATATAAAGTGATTGAGATACCTGTTATTATGAATGAAAGACAAGGAGGGGAATCATCAATTAATGCACGAAAATCAGTGTATTATATGATTAAAGTAACCTTAGCTATATTTGTTGAAGTTTCAAGAGGAAAAGGATTTATATGGAAACGACAAGATTAAAGATATTTATATTTATTGTACTTGTAATTGCGTTGCTTGGAATTCTTAAATTTATTCAAAAAAAAGAACTCCAGTTAAAATATGCATTAATATGGATATTTGTTGACATATTAATGATTATTGCTGTTTTAATACCTGGCTTTTTAATGCACCTTGCAAATTTGTTGGGGGTATATAGCGTAACAAATATGCTCTTTTTCTTAGGTATAATGTTTACCTTAGCTATCATTTTTTCTTTGACAGTAGCACTTTCAAGAGCATCAGAACGTGTTAGAAAATTATCACAACAAATAGCATTAAATGAGTACGAAAAAAAGGATGATGATAATGAAGATTGATAAAATAAAGTCCGTAATAGTGATTTTGATTTATACCGCAGTTCTGGTAATAGAAAGAATTCCGTGGCCATACACTTCAGATGATGCGGTATTTGTTGAAGAAATGAATCAAGGGGTTACTTTAAAAGATTTTTTTATAGGACGATTTTGGTCAATTGGCAAAATATTTACAGACTCTTTAGCAGATGCATTTATAAGAATACCTTTATGGTTATGGAAAATTTTTGACATATGTATATGGGTATTTATTGCGTTACTTTTGGTTAAGCTGTTCACCAAATCAAAACCGGCAGACTATATGCTAACATGTATTCTAATGTTAATGATTCCGAGAGACTATTTATCTAGCGCGGGATTTATATGTACTCAGACTAATTATGTATACACATCTTTTTGTATACTATTAGTTTTCTATTTATATAAAAGATCCATTATCTTCAATGAAAATATGAATTGGCATTATCTATGCATCATTCCGAGTATATTTTACGCAACAAATCAAGATCAAGGCGGAATAACAATGGTTTTGTGCGCCATATTATTGACATATGTTGTTATAAAATACAATAAAAATAGGATGATGATTAAAAATGCAATCATTATTACATGTATTAGTTTTGTTGGTGAAATATTTACATTTTTTATACCAGGTCACTTGGCAAGAATGCATAGTAAATCTGAAATGTATGCCTATTTGCCACAATATGAAAACTGGGGATTGGCTACAAAGTTGTTCCACGGATATTCAACAACTGTAGTAACACTGCTATTTACGGGAGTCTCACTATTCTACATGTATTTGATTTTACTTGCATACTTAAGCATAAGATCAAATAAATTGCATTTTATGATATTAGCATTTGAACCAATTTTATTAGTTTATTTAGTAAAGTTATGTGGTATTGATAAAGTAGCATATACAGAGGATTATATGTATGGTTTTTATGATTTGGTTAGTCCAAGAGAAAACATTTATGCCACGTTAATTTTTATCATAACAATTGTTACGGTAATGATAATTTTTTATTTAACATGGAAATTACCAGAGAAAATTAAAGATAAAATTGTTCTAACTGGAATGTTGACTATTGCAGTGTTAGGAAGAGGAGTTATGGGGCTTTCAGCCACGATATATGCATCTTCTTTCAGAACGTTTATATACTTATTGTTTATAATTATTGCATTATGCTTAAAGCTTTCATGTATTATTAAAAAGCAAAATGAAGATAATAATACATCAATAGCGATAACGGCAATAGCAGCACTTCTTGCAAAATAAAGTAATAGAAAGATTATAAAGATGAATAAACATACATTTGTTATATGCGCTTATGGTGAGAGTCAATTTTTAGAAGAATGCATAACTTCGGTTTTAAATCAGACCGAAAAAAGTAATGTAATATTAGCCACATCGACACCTAATGAGCATATAAATGATTTATGCAAAAAAAATAATATACCTTTATTTATAAATGATGGTGAAACTGGAATAACCCAAGATTGGATGTATGCTATAAGTTGTGCAAAAACACCTTTAGTTACAATTGCACATCAGGATGATATTTATTTTGAAAACTATGCAAAAAAAGCAGTGGAAGCATTTGAAGAATCCAGTAAACCACTTATATTTTTTACTGATTATTGGGAGATTAGGAATGATATATATGTAAAGAGTAATAAGCTCTTAAATATAAAACGTGTAATGCTATTACCACTTCGGATTAAAGCTCTGCAAGGTTCTAAATGGGTTAGACGAAGAATTCTATCATTAGGTTCACCTATATGCTGTCCTTCCGTTTCATATGCAGTTGATAATTTACCAAGTCCGTTATTCTTAAATCATTTTCGAACTAATGAGGACTGGGAAGCTTGGGAGAGATATTCATGGTTAGAAGGTGATTTTCTATATTGCAAAGAACCATTGATGGCCCATAGAATACATGCAGATTCTGAAACAACAGCCACAATCCAGGAAACTGGTCGTAGTGCAGAAGATTATGAGATGTATAGAAAATTTTGGCCAGAGAAGATTGCAAAGTTCCTAGTTAAAAAATATAAGGAAAGTGAAAAATCAAATCAATTATAGAGAGAGTAAAACAAAGAGGATATGTTTACCTATGGAAAATGTAGCCATAATAATGTGCACATATAATGGCGAAAAATATATAGCCGAACAGATTGAATCAATAATGAATAACACATATAAAGATTTTGTATTGCATATATGTGATGATTGTTCTATTGATAAAACAATAGCTATAGCTGAAAAGTATAGAGAGTTCTATCCTAGCAAGATTATAATTCATGAAAATAAAGAAAATATGAAGGTTGTAAAAAATTTTCTTTATTGGACAAAGGCTATAGATGCCAAGTATTATATGTTTTGCGATCAGGATGATTATTGGAAACCAGAGAAAATAAAAAAAAGTCTAGATATTATAAAGAATGCAGAATTAAAAGCTGGTAACAACATGGCTATAGCGGCTTTTTCCGATGCTGAAATAGTAGATGAAAAACTAGATTTGCTCTATCCGTCATTTCAAAAGAACGAAAGGCTAAATTCAGAGGCTTTATCTTTTGAACAAATCTTAATGGAAAACAAATTACTAGGTTGTTCCGTTATTTTTAACAAATCTACAAAAGATTATCTTAAAGATTATTCATCAGAAATACGTATGCATGATTGGTGGATTGGGCTTATTGCGTCGGCATTTGGTAAAGTTATTTATATAGATGAGCCATTACTAAAGTATAGGCAACACGGAAATAATGCAGTGGGAAGCATAAGTTTGTGGAAGTATGTTTTACAAAATGTGAACAATTTAGATAATCAACGTCAAATGTTATATGCGATTTTTAAACAAGGTAGTTTCTTTTTGAACCAGTACAACGATTTATTGGACAAAGATAGAGTTGAGTATTTGAATATTTTTTCAACAATAGAAGAACAATCATTTTTTATGAGGAAGTATTTGTTTGTTAAAAACAAATATCGAAAGACTGGGTTAATAAAAAATATAGGAATGTTTTTATTGGTGTAAGTGGATTATGGATGATTTAGTTAGTGTTATAGTGCCTTTTTATAATGCTGAAAAGTATTTAGATAGGTGTATACATAGTATCTTGGAGCAATCATATAAAAATATAGAGTTGATTTTGGTAAATGATGGGTCAACTGATTCTTCTAGAAATATTTGTGAGAGATTTAAAAACGAGAGTGTTTTTATAATAAACCAACAAAATGCAGGAGCTGCGGCTGCTAGAAACAATGGTATCAAGTCGGCAAATGGAAAATTTATAGTGTTTGTTGATGCGGATGATTGGTTAGATTGTAATCATATTGAATCTTTAATTAATGCACATGATCAAGATGGACAAATAGTGATATGTGGATATAAAGAAATCTATGAGAATTCTGTAGTAAATAAAAAGCCCTCAAATCGCAAATATTATTACAATCAATTTTATAAAATAATAGATAAATGGGGGGTGGACCCTGTGGTTGGTTCGCCATGCAATAAATTATTTGAAAAAGATATTATAAATAGCAATAACATTAGTTATCCAGTAGGACGTATGTATGCGGAGGACTTTTCGTTTATATTAGAAGTTTTCAAATATACCGAGACAATTAAAACTATTGGATCGTGTACATATAACTATAATAGGCTCACGGAGAATTCTTTATCGAAAATTAATTTTATTAATTTGAAAAGATGGTGGGAAGAAGAGAAGACAGTATATGAACAAATGAAGGAATGCAAATATTTAAAGAATAATGAAAATGTTATTAATAGAATATTTGGATATATGATTGGCTCAAATTTTGTCTTTCAAATAAGGCGTAATGCCATAGATGCTGATTTTTTAAAAGAAATAGACTGTAATTATAGAATAGTAGTTAAAAATACCTGCCGAGTGAATTCCACCTGGAAAATGAATATAGTTTATTATGTTGAAAGAATGTATTTTTTAACAAGAAACGCTACATTAAAGAGTGGGTTGGAAATATTGTTAAATATAATATGTAAAAAATGAGAAAAGATAATAATGAGTGATTTAAAAATATATATATCTACATTTGGCATACCATTAAAGAAAAAGTGGGAAGGTATTCCAATAGAGGTCGGAGCAGATTTAAGAGATAATTATATATATAATCTGAAAGATTCTACAGGAGATTCTATTTCAAAAGAAAACCCATATATGGCAGAAATGACGGGATTATATTGGATATGGAAAAATGTAAAACTAAACGATTGTGATATAGTGGGATTTTATCATTACAATAAGCGGTTAAGAATATCGTCATCAAAAATAAAAAAATTATTCAAAAAGAATCAATATGAAAGATTGTGGATAGTAAAAAAAGGAGTAAAGGCAATAGCACATGATTATCCTGATGATATTGATGTCATAAAAGAGATACTATATGAGAAATATCCTCGATACTATAAATCATGGGTGAATTTATATAATTGTGATGGTTCTTCTGATTTGAGAGTATGTAATGCAGCAAATATGTTTGTTACGAGTAAAGAAGAATTTGAAAAATATTGTGATTGGATTTTTCCAATAATGTTTGAATTAAAAAAACGTGTTGGTGATGTTGAAGAAAGAGAAAAGTATCATAAAAGATACTGTGCGTTTATAGCAGAAAGGCTATTAAGTGTTTATATAAAAACACAGAATTGTAAAAAAATAGAAGTGGAAATAGATTATGGTGAGAATTATTTTAGATATATTATGCGTGTATTAGTATCAATGTTACCGGATAGAATACTTAAAAAGATTCCGTTTCAGAATAAGGGAAAATCATCATATAGATTGGAAGAAGAATGAAGATACTATTTATATTTGAAGCACAAAAAAATAGTGCAAATGCTAATATAACGAAATTGATTGCAAGCCAGTTAAAAAGAATGAATCACATAGTTGATGCGGGATATTTTCTAAATGTAACAAATGATGTTGCAGATAATGATAATATCTTCAACAAGAAATTTATAGTTCAAGATAATAGAACGCAAAAGTTTATATTGCAAAGAGAAACAATAGATTGGTTAAGTATGGACTCAATCACTAAGATTATGTACTGCATACATTATCCTAACTATATGGTTAATTACCTGATATATTCATTAGGAAGTTTTGCTTTGAAAAAAAAATGGATTAGAAGAATAGAGCAGTTCTGCAAAAGCGAAAATATAGATGTAGTAATAGGAGTATCATTCCCATTTGATATTTCGCGTTTAGTTTCGCAAGTACGTGGTGTGAAGTACAAATGTCTTATTAGCTTAGATCCATATGCTTATAATTCTATGCTCCCTAAAAAGAAAAAAAATAAGAGGTTAATCGATGAAAAAGATGTTATAGAAAGATGTTTTAGGGTCTTTACTACGGATTTGATAAAAATGGACTTGATAAAAAATGAAGAAATGAAAAAACTATCAGATAGAATAGTTACAATAGAATTCCCTCTTATAAATGATGAAAGTAGAGTAAATAAGAAAACTGATAAAAGAATAATATCTAATAAACAAGGTGAAATTGCTTTTCTTCACCCAGGAACATTTTATCCAGATATTCGGAATCCGGAAAAATTAGTGAGGTTATTTGAAAAGCTACCTGACAATTATATGTTGTATGTTGCCGGCCATAATTCATATGAAATATTAAAATACTCAAATAAAATAAACAATCGAGTGATTGATCTTGGCTGCTTAGATAAAACTCAAATACAACAAGCGATGCAAGAGGCCGATTTTTTAATTTGTTACAATAATACAACATATAATCAGGTGCCAAGTAAATTATTTGATTGTATAAATACTGGAAAGCCTATATTGAATTTGTGTCAGATTCATAATTGTCCAACACTAAAATATGTAGAAAATTATGAGTATTCATATACATTATATACTGATACATATAGTGATTATCTTTGCGATTTTTGCAAGTTTGTCGAAACAAAAAAAGGATTGATATGTGATAAAAGTGATATTTTGAAACTATTTGAGCAGTGTACTATAAAATTTGTGACGGAAATAATAGAGAAGGAATTGGTTTAGTATATATGTTTAAATATGATTGCTTTTAATGATTAGTTATTACGCGGATATAAGTTAAGGAAACAAAGAGTGAATAGAAATTTTTTTAGAAATATTAAAAATAGCATAGCACTTAATGAAAGATACGATTATTTATTACTAGGAGCTGTTATTATTATATGGACAATAGTTTTGTTTTTATTAACAGGTTTTAGATCTCGTATATCTACATATGGAGATGAATTATTATATTATGCATATGCTAAGGGAATATGGAGTGGAACTATTTCACTAAACGGAGTTTTTTATCAATTTAAAAAAATTATGTATCCAATGTTAATATCTCCAGCCTTTTTTATTGATGATGTTGTTCTAAGGGTTCTCGTAGTAAATGTAATTAATTGCTTCATTATGTCTACTTCGAGTATATTGATTTATGCTATAGCAAAAGAATTAAATGTTGCTAGAAATTATAGATGGTACATAGTTTTAATAATTATGGTTTTTCCAGATATGGTGTTTGCTGGGACATTCATGAGCGAGGTTTTATATTTTCCGCTATCTTTACTTACCTATTATTTGGCAATCGTGTCTTTCAAACAGTCGAGCATAAAAATCTATATATTGTTTTCAATTGTGTCATTCTTACTATATATGTGTAAAGAGGTGGGAATTTGTGTTCTCTTGGCATGGATAGGGGCACAGATATTTGATATTTGTTATATTCATTTAATGAAATTAGGGGAAAACCGAAGTATTCGAAAAAGATGCATATTTATAATAATAAGCGTGGCAGTATATGTGTTATTAAACATATTATTTAATGATTTATTTACGAAATTATTGGTTGGGAGTTACACAGAGCGACCAAGTGATTTTGTCACTTATAATGCGGCAGTTGGTACAGGCGTAGATGTGTTTGGAAATAGAATAGGATATTTCTTATATAGCTATATTTATTACTTATTATCGGTACTTTTAGCAGTGGGTATTGTGTTTTTAATACGTCCATTGTTGTGCTGGAAATCGATGGACAAAGAGGCAAAACTGGCATTGTTGTTTGCGATTTTGTTAATAGTTGGTGAAACATTTGTTATATGTTTAACTATTACTGTAAAAGAGGATTACGGTAAGACAATTCCAAGACAGCATCTAAGATACTTGATATCATGTGTGGGGTTATTATTACCGATAACATTTTATACTTTTGATAAAAGAAAGACTTTTCCAATTGATAAAAATAAAGAAAGATTTATTTATTTTGCAATTATAGTTGGCATAGCCTTGATATACAAGGGGATAGATCATGCCGCTACAGAATGCTTCTCATTAAATTATTTAGAAGCATTTCAATATGTTATAAATCCTTTGAAGGAACCATTTATAAAGATAACAAACATTATTCAAATATATCCGGAAGTAATAGTTACTGTAGTAATATATTCTGTAGGTATTTGTGTATACTTAAGACAAAAAGATAATATGAGAGTTAACATTGTATTTGGGCTGATGCTATTTCTCCAAACCTTTAATTTTGTGATGGGGATTTATACAATCCATGCATGCAATAAAACTGACTTTTCTCGAATTAGTGATATAGTAGAAATCAATGAATATATTGAAGATAATAAATTAGATTCAAGTATTGTTATGTATCTGACAAGTGATAAGGGTGGAGAAGAAGCAGGAGCGCTTAATACATATTTAATAACTGATAATCTAATAGCGCTTGAATATAAATATTTGGATGAAATAGTAGAAGACAAGCAGAATGAAATAAAATGGGATGAATTAAATTTGAGAGAACCAATTTATGGTTCTATATACACGGTCGATACTGTTGATTATTACATTACTGACGAAGAAATTGATGAAATGATAGATAATATCGATTTTGTTCTACAAACAAAAAATGGAAAATATTATTTATATAGTAATAATATTGATACTGTGTTATCGATTAAAAGTGAATGATAAGGATTGTTTTTAAGATATTTGAGAAGGAATAATAAATATGTCTCAGTTAAAAGTATTTTGGTTATGTAATATAGAACCGCCAATAGTGACGGAATCTTTTGGAGGAAACATTAATTCATTCGGAGGGTGGTTAGACTCAACATCAAGATTTATATCGGATAAATGTGATTTGACAATATGTTATAGCAATAATGTAAATGTTGAGGGCAATACAGGTGCTGTAGAATACTTTGGATTTACGGAAAAAAATGCTGTAGGAAAATTATATAACGTATTACATAAACAACAATATGATATTTATCATATTTGGGGAACAGAATACAAGCATAGTTTGGAATGCGTCAAAATTATAGAAGAGCTTGGGTGTATAGATAAATGTGTGGTTAGTATACAGGGGTTAGTGTCGGTTATTAGGAAGCATTATGCAGAAGGTGTTCCTTACAAAATAATAAATAGAAAAATGCCTGTTGATTATCTTTTTAGGACATGTATAAAAGACGGTATAGAAGATTTTAATAAAAGAGCAGAGTATGAAATAGAATTATTAAAAAGAGTAAGACATGTAATTGGGAGAACAGAATGGGATAAGGCATGTGTATTTCAGATAAATAAAAACTTAACCTATCATAAATGTAATGAAAATTTAAGGAGTTGTTTTTATGAGGGGCAATGGAGTCAAGAGAGTAAAACTCCATATTCTATTTTTGCAAGCCAGTGCTCATACCCAGTAAAGGGATTTCATTATTTATTACAAGCAATGCCTTTAATTTTACAGGAGTATCCTGAAACTCAAATTGTAACAACAGGATATGATGTAACTAAGAATAGAGGAATTAGTAGATTAAAGCTGGCATCATATCAAGAATACTTATTGCATTTAATAGATAAGTATGATTTAGAGAATCACATAAAATTTAGAGGGCTGTTATCGGCAGAAGAGATGAAAGAGGAATACCTGAGAGCAAATGTTTTTGTTAGTTCATCTACTATAGAGAATTCTTCCAATTCAATTTGTGAAGCTATGATGTTGGGATGCCCTATTGTCGCTTCCTATGTTGGAGGTACAATGGATTTGCTCGATCATGGCAAGGAAGGGTATTTGTACCAATCTAGTTCGGTGGAGATGTTGGCTAATTATGTAATAGATATTTTTAGCGATACTAAAAGGACTAATTATATTTCGAAAAATAGTGTCCAGAAAGCTAGAAATACTCATGATAGAATAATTAATAATGAAAAACTTATCAAAATATACAAAGAAATATATGAGAAAAAGTAGATTAAAAACAAGAAATAAGAATATAGTTTATCAGGGATTAACTAGATGGTATTGTTTGATGAAAATGCCAGAGTATTGGAAATTTACGATAGACGTAAAAAAAATGAGTAGAAAAGATTCTATTTTGAATCTTGAGGGATATTTAAAAATATTAAGGAAGTATATTCATGCAGATTATTCTTTGGCAGTTCCAGGAGATTATGTATGGTCATATTTTTATGGTTATTATAAGGAAATGTTGAAGTTTGCAGGAATGAAAGAATGGATTATACCTTATATAGGGGAAATAGAACATGGAATTAGATTTTCAAAACAGAAATTGGTTTTGAATAATGATATAGTTTGTTATACAAGTCAAGGTCAAGAGAGAATCAATGATGTTAAGAGTGTTAATAGTGGTATTCCCTGTTTATGTATAGGTGCATATACAAAATATGCCAGTTATTATTATTCAGATGAAAAAATTCAAGCAATAAAGAAAAAATGGGGAAAAACGTTATTATTATTTCCGAGCCATTCTTATGAATGTGATAATAATCGAAGTAAGGGAGACTCTTTTTTAGAGTGGGTCTATGCTAACTATGCAAATAAGTATGATTCAATTGTTGCGTGTGTATATTGGAATGATTTAATGGATGATGATATAAAAAAGTATACCAAGTACGGTTGTAAAATCGTGTCTGCTGGGTTTAGGGGGGACTATAATTTTATAAGGAGATTGAAAACGATAATTGAATTGTCAGACACAGTCATAGGTAACGATATAGGAACCAATATTGGCTATGTTTTGGAGATGGATAAGAAATTCATTTTATATACAAAAGAAATAGATTCTTCAAAATATAAAAATGGTTATTTGGATGAGTTTAGATTTGCGTTTGAGACAGAAAATGGAATATTTTCTGATGAGCAAATGATTAAACAAAAAGAATTGTATTATCGGTTTTGGGGAGGAGATATTTTTCTATCAAAAGATGATGTAAAAAATCTTTTTAATGCGATGAAGAAAATAATGATTTTCTCGAAATTTAATGTGGATGAAGCCAGAAAAAATATAATTTCAGAGGGTCATGGAAATACCAATATACTATCAGAGATAGAACAAGAGATTTTAAGAAAAGTGTTAAGATAAAATGGAAATGAATGAATCAAGAATTAAAAATACTAAAAGAAATATTATTGTATCGTATTTATATTCTGCAGTAATTATGTTGTTTCAGTTTATATCTAGAACAATGATTGTGAAGTGTCTAGGTGAGCAATATCTGGGGTTGTCTAGTTTGTTTGCTTCGATATTGCAAATATTGAATATGGCAGAACTAGGATTTTCAGGAGCTATTGTTTACAACATGTACAAACCAATAGCGGATAATGATGTGAGGAAAGTAAATTCGCTATTGGCGTTTTATAGGAAAGTATATACTAGAATTGGAGTGGTTATCCTTGTGGTAGGCTTAGTAATAATGCCGTTTATACCCACTATTATTAATGGAAGTTATCCACACAGCATAAATATATATTTCCTATTCTTTTTATATTTGTTAAATACATCAATAAGTTATTGGATGTTTGCATATAAAGCATCATTGATTGAAGGGCTTCAAAGAATTGATTTAGAAAAACTTGCATATCTTGTAGTTGTTATTATAGAATACTCGTTGCAAATTATATCAATAATAATATTTAAAAGTTTTTATGCATACGTAGTTGCTGCTATTATTGGCACAGCGTGTAGAAATATAGCAGTTGAGATAATATCAAAAAAACTATTTCCTCAATATAAATGCGAGGGAGATATTGATAATAGTACAAAAAAAAGTATTGTGGAAAGAGTTAAAGGGTTATTAATATGTAATATAAGCAGCATAACTTATACGACGCTAGATAGTATCATATTATCGATGTTTGTAGGCCTAGAATCAGTGGCAAAATATAATAATTATTTAGTTGTCGTTAATGGTGTGTTAAATATAATATTAATGCTAAGGTCATCGATGCAGGCTAGTGTGGGGAATAGTATTGCAAAAGAATCTGTAGAAAAAAACTATAACGATATGTTATTATGGCAGTTCCTATTTGCAATGCTGTCTACGATTTGCGTAACATGTATGTTTTCATTATACCAACCCTTTATGGAAATATGGATGGGAAAAACGCTTTTATTACCGCTAATTGATGTTATATTTATATGTTTATGGTTTGTAATTAGTGTTTCAGGCAATGCATATTTTCTTTATCTATCTGGAACTGGTTCATGGTGGGATTTAAGATGGATATATATATCCAGCACGGTAACAAATCTATCCCTGAATATAATTCTGGGCAAAATATTTGGTATCGAGGGAATTATATTTGCCACTTTGTTTTCTACTTTTGTATTTGGATTAATATGGCAATGTATAGTTATTTTTAAAAAATATTTCAATAAGAGTCCTGTTTATTTTTATGTGAAACAAATACAATATTATGCTGTGATGGTGATTATATCCTCAACCACCTATCTAGTTACAAGTAAAATATCTGGAAATGGATGGAAGTATTTGTTTATTAAAGGGATTATTAGTATATTATGTTCGGTAATAGGAATATGTTTAATTTATAAAAAATCAAAAATATTTAAAAGAAGTGTTAATTTTATTAAGTTAGTTTTTAACGTTAAATAGACTTTATTATGATTATTTGGAGGATAAGAGATGGAACGTTTAGCAATAAAAGGTGGTTTCCCAACCAGAAAAGAAAAAATATTTTATGGATGTCAGAACATTGACGATGATGATGTTCAGGCAGTAGTTGAAACATTAACAGGACCATTTATTACATGTGGTCCTAAAGTTGATGAAATAGAAAGAGAATTAGAAAAATATACAACAGCAAAGCATGCAGTTGTTGTATCAAACGGAACAGCTGCTCTTCATTGCGCTTGTATGGCTGCAGGAATTGGTGAGGGTGATGAAGTAATTACAACACCTTTAACATTTGCTGCATCAGCTAACTGTGCATTGTATTGTGGAGCAAGACCAGTGTTTGCTGATGTTGATCCAGATACATATAATATTGACCCTAAAAGCATAGAGGAACATATTACAGAAAAAACAAAGGCTGTAGTTGCTGTAGATTTTACTGGACAGGCAGTAAAGATTAGAGAAATACGTGAGATATGTGACAAGCATAATCTTATTTTTATCGAAGATGCAGCTCATTCAATTGGTACAAAATACAATGGACAGCCTGTTGGCAGTCTTGCAGATATGACATGTTTTTCTTTCCACCCAGTTAAAACAATTACAGCAGGTGAAGGTGGAGCTATTCTCACAAATGACGATGAGCTATATAAAAAGCTTGTATTAGCTCATACACATGGTATTACTCATGATGAAGAGATGATGGAAGGCGCACCACATGAGGGACCTTGGTATTATGAGCAGATTTCATTAGGTTATAACTACAGAATGACAGATTTTCAGGCAGCTTTGTTAGTAAGTCAGATGAAGAAGCTAGAAGCTTTTAAAGCTAGAAGACATGAAATTGTAGAAAAGTACAATGAGGCTTTTGCAGAGATTCCAGAGATAATAGTTCAGAAGGAAATACCTGAATCAGACACATGTAGACACTTATATATTATTCGACTTGATTTAGATAAGCTTACTTGCACTAGACGAGAATTTTTCGATGCGTTGTCTGCAGAGAATGTGCAACCTCAGATTCATTATGTACCTGTATATTGGTTCCCATATTATCAGCATTTGGGATATAAGAAGGGGTTGTGTCCAAATGCTGAAAAGATTTACGAAGGAATCATGAGTATTCCGCTTTATCCAAAGATGACAGATAGAGATGTACATGATGTAATAAGTGCGGTAAAAAAAGTTGTGGAGAATTATAGAAAATGAGTTGTATAGCAATTATAACTGCCAGGGGTGGTTCTAAAAGAATTCCACGTAAAAATATTAAGGAATTCTGTGGTAAACCAATTATTGCATACAGTATTGAGGCGGCAATTAATAGCAAAGTATTTGATGAAGTAATGGTTTCCACAGATGATGGCGAGATAGCCGACATCGCTCAACAATATGGAGCTATTGTACCGTTTATGCGTAGTGAACAAACGTCAAATGATTATGCAACCACTGCCGATGTATTGTTAGAAGTTATAGAAGAGTACAATAAAAAAGGAAAGCATTTTGACAATTTATGCTGTATATATCCGACAGCACCATTCGTGACAAGCGATAAATTAAGAGATGCATATCAAAAGTTTATTGAAAGCAACAGTGAAAGCTTAATCCCTGTAGTTGAATTTTCTTACCCACCGCTTAGAGGATTTTGTATTGTAGACAATAGTCTAAAGTATAAATGGCCTGAGTACGAAAAAAGCCGTTCACAGGATTTAGACAAAATATATCATGATGCGGGACAGTTTTATTTTTCAAAAATAGAGAGTTTGGTTAATAATAAATCATTAATAGGAGGTGCATGTACGCCTTTTGTATTAAATGATATTGAGGTTCAAGATATAGACACTGAGACTGATTGGAAATTAGCTGAGATAAAGTATAGCATGTTGCATAGTTAGAAGAGGTATAAATGTTCCATATATTTGAAAAAATTAATAATGACGAGGCATATATAATTGCTGAGATGAGCGCCAATCATGGAGGTTCATTGGAAAATGCATTGAAAATAGTGCGTGAAGCAGCAAAGGCTGGGGCTGATTGCCTAAAAATACAGACATATACAGCTGATTCTATGACAATAGACTGTGATAATGATTATTTTAAAATAAAAGGTGGTCTTTGGGATGGATATAAGTTATATGATTTATATCAGGAAGCGGGCACACCTTATGAATGGCAAGCTACTATTAAGGCTGAATGCGAAAAGTGTGGAATGGATTTCCTATCAACACCATTTGATAAAGATGGTGCTGATTTCTTAGAATCAATTGGAATTGAGGCTTATAAAATAGCGAGCTTTGAGTTGGTGGATACTCCATTGATAGAATATACAGCCTCTAAAGGCAAGCCGATGATTATGTCGACAGGAATGGCTTCATTAGAAGAAATTCAGGATGCCATTGATGCATGTCATAGAGCTGGAAATAATCAGATTGTTTTGTTGAAATGTTGTAGTGAATATCCTGCACCTTGGGCAGATATGCATTTAAACAATATTCCAGATATGGCAGAGCGATTTGGATTACCAATCGGTCTCTCAGATCATAGTGCTGGAAGTCTTGGTGCTGTTGTGGGGGTTACTCTTGGCGCCTGTGTTGTTGAAAAACATGTTATGCTAGACGGTGTTGAAAGTGCAGATTCAAAGTTTAGCATGACTATGGAGGATTTTTCACAGATGGTTCAGGATGTTAAAAATGCAAAACTTATTGCGCAAGGACCATGTTATGAGCTTACTGAAGGAGAAAAA
Organism: Pseudobutyrivibrio ruminis; assembly: GCF_015057245.1. Taxonomy (GTDB): domain Bacteria; phylum Bacillota; class Clostridia; order Lachnospirales; family Lachnospiraceae; genus Pseudobutyrivibrio; species Pseudobutyrivibrio ruminis_E. The sequence goes on along the minus strand of NZ_SVET01000002.1, from coordinate 95,860 downwards.
TCTTCAACTGTTTTTAGACGTAGTATATTTGCTATAAAGGATATCAAGTCCGGAGAGGCTTTCACCAGTGAAAATACTAGGGTGATTCGACCAGGAAATGGTCTGAAACCAAAGTATTATAGTGATATCCAAGGGAAAAAAGCAGCGGTTGATATAAGTAGGGGAACTCCAATTGATTGGGAGTCAATAGAAAAGTAAATGAGAGATGAAAATAAGCATTTTAAGGGAAATATTTATTTAAGGGATGCAGACAAAGAAGATTGCGATTTAATATATAGATGGGCCAATGATGAAACAGTAAGAAAAAATGCATTTAACTCTGAGCCAATAGAGTATGAATCCCATGTTATCTGGTATTCAGAATTGCTATTGGATGGCACACAGCATCAATATATATTAATGCATGATAATATTCCAGTTGGACAATTGAGGTTATCACAAATAGAAGAATCTGTTGAAATAGACTATAGTGTAGCTCCTGAAAAAAGAAAAGGTGGCTATGGCACAATCATTCTCGAACTATCAAAAGAAAAAGCTAAAGAGGTTTTTCCAAACGCTAAAAATCTTATTGGTAAGGTAAAGCCAGAAAATGGTCCATCAGCACAATGTTTCGAAAAGAATGGCTTTTTTGAAAAGTATAGATGTTATGAAATGGAATTGTAGATATGAATAATTATGTAGTAGCTACTATTAAATCTTGGAATATTAAAAGATTCCAGCAATACTGCGTAGATGACGAGAGTCATAAGTTTTATTTGATAACAGATAAATCTGAATTAACATACGAGAGATTACGCGAGCTTAATCCAAGATTTGTATTTTTTCCACATTGGTCATGGATTATTCCACAGGAAATATATGAAAATTTTGAATGTGTAGTATTTCATATGACAGATTTACCATTTGGAAGAGGAGGAAGTCCTTTACAGAATCTTATTGTAAGAGGTATTTACAAAACCAAGGTCTCTGCTTTGAGAGTGGAAAGAGGATTGGATACAGGGGATATATACATGAAATATCCCGTAGATATTTCAAATGGAAATGCAGATGAAATCTTTACTAAGATTTCGGATATTGTGTTTAAAGAAATGATACCAGATATAATTAGAAATGAGCCTATTCCAATACCACAAGAGGGCGAAGGTATAGCTTTTTCTCGTCGAAAGCAAGAACAAAGTGAAATGCCTCCTGATTTAAGTCAAAGACAGATGTACGATTTTATAAGAATGCTTGATGGCGAGGGATACCCTGCTGCTTTTCAACGGTATGGTAATGGAAAATTAGAATATAGAAATGCTGAACTTGTTAATGGAAAACTAAGAGCTAATGTAAACTACGTGGAGGAAAAAGAGTGAAAAAAGTATTAGTAGTCGCAGCGCATCCCGATGATGAATTGCTGGGACTAGGCGGAACGATTAGAAAATTAGTCAATGAGGGTATAGAGGCTCATGCTGTAATTATGGCTGAAGGTATCACTTCTAGAAGTGATACAAGATCGGATGCAGATAAAAATGCTCTTGTTGAATTACAAAGAGATGCAAAAGCGGCTTCATTAGAAGTAGGGTATTCATCAATTGAGTTCTGTGGTCTTCCAGATAATAGAATGGATGAGATGGATCTGCTGGATATCATTAAGATTGTGAGTAAATATGTCGATAAGTATCAACCGGATACAATCTTCACCCATCATCATGGAGACTTAAATATAGATCATCGTTTGACATGTGAAGCTGTATTAACTGCATGCAGACCTGTTGGTGAGTATAGTGTGAAAAGAATATATACGTTTGAAACTCCAAGCAGTACAGAATGGAACTATAATTACAGTGAGCCATTTTGTCCTAACGTTTTTTTTGATGTAACTGATACATTAGAAGCTAAAGTTAGAGGTATGGCATGCTATAGAAGTGAGAGTACTGTTTATCCACATCCGCGAAGTCCAGAAGCATTACGAGCATTAGGTAAATATAGAGGAAGCAATGTAGGTTGTGAATTGGCTGAAGGATTTATGTTGTTGAGGGAAGTAAAATAGGCTTATATATGATTTTTTTCAGAGCAGATGGAAATTCTAAAATAGGTGCCGGACATATAATGAGATGTCTTAGTATAGCGGATGCGGCAATGGAAGTGGGAGAAAAAATTGTTTTCTACACAGCGGGAGATGAGCTTTCAAAAACAATAGTAGAGCGAAAAATAAATAATAAAGTTATAGGTACAGACTTCATGAAAATGGAGTCTGAACTTGTTTACTTAAAAGAAGAATTACTAAAATACAAGCCGAAATATATTTTTGTTGATTCGTATTATGTTACAAAAAAATATTTGACTACACTGCTTAATTGTTGCCATTCATATGGAGGGAAGTTGGTATATGTTGATGATTTAATGGCGTTTGCCTATCCCTGCGATTACTTGATTAATTATAATATTTATGGCCCCGATATGAAGGATACATATATAAAGATATATGCAGATGATAGAATCGTGGAAGGAAAGTCTAGATATCCCAAAATGCTCTTAGGGATAAAATATGTACCTTTAAGAAAAGAGTTTACTAACTTACCACCTAGGAATGTAAGGAAGAATCCTAGAAATATATTGGTTTCAACTGGAGGGGCAGATACGGAACATGTTGCAATAGAAATAGTGAGACAATTAGTTGAGATGAAATCATACATGAAAACAGATTATAGATTTCATATTATAATTGGTGCAATGAATGGTGATAGAACAAAGATAGAATTGTTGGCTGCAAAAAGTGACAATATAGAACTACATATAAATGTTAAAGATATGGTAGGTCTTATGCGTAAATGCGATATCGCAATTAGTGCAGCTGGAAGTACACTATATGAGCTTTGTGCAACACAAACACCGACAATTACGTATGTTGTTGCAGATAATCAAATGCTGGGAGCAGAAAGCTTTCAAAAGCGTGGGATAATGAAGTATTTAGGAGATATAAGAAAAGAAGGAACAAAGCTATTAGTGAGTAAAATGCTCCAAGAAGCGATACGCATGTTGACAGATAAAGAAATAGTAAACAATGCATTCCTGGATAATCTTGATGGTTCCAAGTCAATTATACAAGAAATTGGAGTATAAAGGGAATTGTTATAATAAATATATTTGGAAATGGTGAAAAAGTATGAAAAGAATTACAACAATCCTATTAGGAGTATATAAATATGTTGTTATAGTGTTACCTTTTTTTCTGATGCTTTTTTTGTCGGTTGTTTATATTCTGGGGGGCTGGGGAAAAGTGATAGAGGGGCATTCGCCTGAATATTATTTTCTTCCTACTATAAATTTTTCGTTTATTGGGGTGGTAAGTTTAGTTTTATGGATACTATTATGTATAGTATTTATAAAATTAATAGATCGAATAAATATAAAAAATAATGAATCCCATAATGCAATATATAAGGGGCTTATAATAGGACTTGTTGCGGTTAGTATTAGAGTAATAATAGTTTTTTTAAATTCAGAATACTTAGTCCCATTTTCAGATTTTGCAATGGCATGGGAACGAGCCCATGGGAATTTGGAACAAGGTAATATAGCATATTATAGTTTATTTCCAGCATATATGAATTTTTCATTATACGAGAATATGGTAATTAATATATTGGAAGATAGCTACGTAGTTGTTTTATATCTTAATGCTTTATACAGTGGAATTACCGCCTATTTTTTGTATTATATATCAAAAGAATTGTTCCATAATGAAAGGGTATGTGTTGCGATTGGTGTATTATATGGATTATATCCAAGTAATGTTTTATATACACTCACAGGTACACCGGATTTCATAGCAATAATGTTTAATACGATTGGCATTTATTTATTGCTTAAATATAAAGTTGATAAAAAGTGTATCAGAAGAGCTGTTTTGTGTATGCTTGCAGGGCTGTGTTTTGGAATATCTGGCTCATTTAAAACTTTTTCTATAGTTATAATGGTTGCATTTTTTTTATGTGAAATTTTAATTATTATCATTAACGAGATGGGATATAAGGAAATACTATTTAAGATAGGTATATTCATACTTGTTATAATGAGTTATAAAGTGGTAAATGCGACAATTACAGATATTACATCCGACTATTATAATGTGGAGTTAGATGCAAAAACCGCAACGCCACACTATATATTGGTAGGATTAAATACTGAGGCAGAAGGACAAATTCATATAGGTAACATTTCAAGATTGTATTATCAAAGATATTTGGATAATGGAAATGATTTCGAGTCTTCGAAAGAGTATGCATATGATACTCTAAAAAAAGATTGGAAGAATAATCCAAATAGAATTATACCTAATTTTTTTAAAAAGATAATCTGGGCTTGGCAAGATGATTATATCCCTATTCATTATTATTTATATAGTGTGGGTTTAAACAAAGAAAATAATGATGTTTTTTTATACAAATTGGCCGAAAATAGCGGAGGGTTAATATCGGAATTAATATATGTTACTATTGCTATACTTTCCATAGTTGGAAGCATAAGGAAAGCAAAAGAAAACGAAGGGGACATCGAAGTAGAATATATATTTCTTTCTTTGATTATATTTGGATATTTTTGTATGGTCATTTTGTCTGAGAGTCAAAGTCGATATAAATGTCTTATAATGCCATACATAATAATAGTTGCTGGATATGGTATAGAATTATTAATTAAGTATCAATTTAGAATAAGAATGATAATGAAAGAGTTAAAAAATGAAAAAAGTTTTGGTTACAGGAGCGGATGGCTTTCTTGGGAAAAACATGGTCCAAAAACTACTTGATGAAGGAAAAGAAGTTTTTGCAATTGTATATGCGAAAAATGATATATCATATAATGATAACAAGTTATTACATGTAACGAGTATGGATTTGAATGATTTAATGCAGCATGTTGAGTTGTTCAAAAAAGCTCAAATTGACACTTTATATCATTTCGCATGGGGCGGTGTTAAGCCGGAATTGAGAAATGATACTGATGTTCAGATGGCAAATATTAATATGGCTATAAAGTGTATGAAGTTTGCTAAAGAATGTGAAATTAAAAAAGTAATTTTCCCAGGTTCTACAAATGAATATTTATATTATGGAAAACCAATAGGTAAAAATGCAGTTCCATCTCCCAATAATGCATATGGAGCTGCTAAAGTTGCGTCAAGATATATATGTAGCGAGTACGCCAAACAATACGATATCGATTTTATTTATGCGATTATTACTGGAATATATGCACCAGATCGTAGAGATAATAATGTAATATATTATACGATTGATAAGTTGGTACGTGGCGAAAAACCTTCTCTTACAAGATTAGAACAACTTTGGGATTATATTTACATAGATGATGTTAAAGAAGCACTATATCTGTTAGGAGAAAAAGGTATAGGAGGCAAAATATATGGTGTTGGCCATGGCGATAATTGGAAGCTATGCAATTATATTCAAATAATTCATAAGTTGATAAATGAAAAGCTTCCGCTTGGAATAGGAGAAATACCGTATAACAGTGACATCCTTCCTAGTTCATGCATTGATCTTACAGAAATAAAAAAGGATACTGGATTTGAACCCAAAGTAAGCTTTGAGGAGGGAATATTACAAGTAATAAATAGAATAAAGGGAGATTTAAAAGAGGATTATGAATAAGTTTTATGTTGTAGGCAGTGGAATAGTTGGTTGTGTTGTAGCAAGAGAATTAGCAAAAAAAAATCACAAAGTAGAAATATGGGAAAAACGAAATCATGTAGGTGGAAACTTGTATGATTATACAGATGATTATGGGGTTCATGTTCATAAGTATGGACCACACATATTTCATACAAATGATGATATTGTTTGGAAATATGTTAATGAATACTGTGAATTCGAGAAGTATAATTTGGTTTGTGGTTCAGTGATGGATGGGAAATGTGTTCCAACATCTTTTGATTTTCAGTCAGTTGATACGTTTTTCCCTAATGAAGCTGAGATAATAAAAGCACATATCAAAGCAACATTTGGTGATAAGGATAAAGCGACCGTGCTTGAAATGTTGGATTGTGATGATGAATATGTTAAAAAGTTTGCACAATTTCTTTATGACAAGGACTATGCACCGTATACTGCAAAACAATGGGGAATACAACCAGAAGAGGTTGATCGTGATATTTTTAAAAGAGTCCCAGTTCTGTTCTCATATGGAAGCAAGTACTTTAGTGACAAATATCAGGCTATGCCGCGGAAGGGTTATATGGAACTAATTGACAACTTGCTTTCACATCCAAATATTATTATTCAAACAAACTATGATGCATTAGAACATCTAACCATAAAGAATAATCAATTATTTAAAGATAATAAGTTGATTGATGGAAAAGTAATATACACAGGGCCTATAGATGAGTTGTTTGGATGTATTTACGGGAAATTGCCATATCGGTCATTAAGGTTTGAATGGAAACATGATGAGATTGATAGTTTTCAAGATATGCCAGTTGTTGCTTATCCACAGGCAGAAGGGTTTACTAGAATTACAGAATACAAAAAACTTCCAAATCAGGAAGTGGAAGGAACTACTTATGCTGTGGAATATCCATTGCCATACAAGCGTGGGGAGAAAAATGAACCTTATTATCCAGTAGTAACCGAGGAGAGTAAGAAACTGTACGAAAAATATCGTAATCGAGCAGATAGTATAAATGGGTTAGTGTGCTGTGGCAGATTAGCTGATTTTAAGTACTATAATATGGATCAAGGAATAGCTAAAGCATTAGAAATAGCTGAGAGTTTATGAGTGAAGATTGAGTTATGTTGAGAAAAAGAAAACAATAATTTGTATACATAATTTTTATTATTGTTTCGCGTTTAGGTATAATATTGTTTTTGGTTATGACTTCATTTTTGGGACAATCATGCTATAAATGCTAATCTGAATTTGAACTATTGAGGGGGGGGCGGACGCATTCTTGGATTAATTGCTTAGACCAAGAAAACGTCCGCATGCCCAATGGGGCAAATTTTCTTGACAATCAACATGAAATATATGAAATACTAGTTTGGATGAATAGTTATGAAAAAATGAATTTTATGATTATACTATTGGTTAATTGCTTAGATACACCATTAATCATTAGTATGAAGGTATCTGTTAATATTATATTTTTTGAGTATATACAGGATAATTATTGATCAGATTATAGTATATATAATTAGGGGGATATTAATGGAATTAGAAGGGATGATAAATGAATAATAAATTATATATTGTAATGCCAACCTACAATGAAGAAGCTAATATTAAAAATGTTGTTGCAGAGTGGTATCCTATCCTGGAAAATGGTGATGAGGATTCTAGATTGGTGGTATCCGATGGAGGATCTAAGGATAATACATTAAACATATTATATGAATTACAGAAAGTCTATCCAAAGCTTATAGTTATTCCAAAACCAGGAACTGATCATGGTACAAAAGTTATTCTTTTGTATAAATATGCGATTGAGAATGGTGCAGATTGGATTTTTCAAACAGATTCAGATGGCCAGACATTACCATCTGAGTTTAAGTCGTTCTGGAATCTAAGGGAAACAAATGATGTGATTATGGGTAATCGTGTTAAAAGAGGAGATGGATTTGGTAGAAAAATAGTTGAGAATGTTTTAAGAGCATACTTATGGTTTTTCTTTGGAGTAATGGTACCTGATGCAAATGCTCCTTATAGATTAATGAGAAGTTGTGTGGTAAATAAATATATTGGATTGATGCCAGATGACTTTAATTTACCTAATGCTATACTAGCAGCATGCTTTTCAAGATATAATGAGTCCGTGGAATATAGAGAAGTGACATTTCAACCACGACAAGGTGGGAAAAATTATATGAACATAAAACGAATATTCAAGATCGGATATGATTCAATTAATAATTTTAAGATGATTAAGAAGAATTTAGAAGAATATGAAAAAGAAAGAATGGGAGAATAGAATATGAAAGCTGTAATACTAGCAGGTGGGTTTGGAACAAGAATATCAGAAGAAAGCCATTTGAAACCGAAGCCTATGATAGAGCTAGGGGAACAACCTATTCTATGGCACATAATGAAATACTATTCGACATATGGAATAAAAGAATTTGTTATATTGGCGGGTTATAAACAAAACAAAATAAAGGAATACTTTGCAAACTATTTTGTGTACAATTCGGATATTACATTTTATATGGTTAACAATAGTATGGAAGTACACAGAAAAAATGCCGAAGACTGGAAAGTCACAGTACTGGATACAGGTTTAAATACTATGACTGGCGGTAGAATAAAAAGGGCTGCAAAAATATTGGGAAATGAACCATTTATGCTTACATATGGAGATGGAGTAAGTGATGTAGATATTGATAAATTGCTGGAATTCCATCAAAAACATGGAAAGGTAGCAACAATTACTACGGTAAGTTTAGCACAACAGAAGGGAATACTAGAAAGAGATGTAAATGGAGAAATAAAATCATTTCGCGAAAAGGAAGCTGATGATGCTGCAATTATAAATGGCGGATATATGGTATTGAACCCAGAAATATTTTCATATATAGAAGGAGATGAAACAGTATTTGAAAAGGAGCCATTGCGTAAATTGGCGGCAGAAGGTCAATTGATGGGATATGAGCATGATGGATTTTGGCAATGTATGGATACTCAAAGAGAAAAACAGATGTTAGAAGAATTATGGGCATCGGGAAAAGCTCCTTGGAAAAGATGGGAATAGGATTATATTAAATACAAAGAGTCTTACTAAAGGGAGTTGAAATGAATCTAAATTTTTATAAAAATAAAAAATTTTTGATAACAGGACATACAGGATTTAAAGGCTCATGGATGTGCAAAGCGCTAATTAATGCTGGTGCAGATGTAACAGGATATGCACTTTCGGCACCTACAAATCCATCGTTGTTTGAAATATGCAATTTATCATCACAGATGAATTCTATTGAAGGGGATATTCGTGATTTAGAACATCTGTTGAAGGTGTTCAAAGAGATTCGGCCTGAGATTGTGATTCACATGGCTGCCCAGCCAATTGTTCGCGATTCGTACAAGAATCCAGTTTATACATATGAAACTAATGTTATGGGAACGGTTAATATTTGTGAAGCTGTAAGACAGACACCTAGCGTTCGTTCATTTGTTAACGTAACAACGGATAAAGTATATCTTAACAAAGAGTGGCAGTGGGGCTATCGTGAAAATGAAGAACTTAATGGATTTGATCCTTATTCAAATTCAAAGTCTTGTTCGGAGCTAGTTACATCATCGTATAAGAATTCATTCTTTACTGATTCAGAATACCAGAAAGTTTATGGTTGTGATGCACCAGCTGTATCTACATGTCGTGCTGGCAATGTTATTGGCGGCGGAGACTTTGCTAATGACAGAATTATTCCTGATTGTATTAGAGCTGTCTCTTCGGGACAGGAAATTGTAGTTCGTAATCCATATTCTACACGTCCTTATCAACATGTTCTGGAGCCTGTAATGGCATATCTTATGATTGCGGAGGCTCAGTATAAAGATAAGAGTTTGGCAGGAAGCTACAATGTAGGACCTGATGATGCCGATTGCTGGACTACAGGTGAGTTAGTGCAGCTGTTCTGCGATAAGTGGAATTTAGTTACAGAAGAAACATCATTTGGTAAGGCATCATGGATTAATAAACATGACGGTGGACCACACGAAGCAAACTTCCTCAAACTAGATTGTAGTAAGCTTAAAAATACATTTGGCTGGAAACCTGTTTGGAATGTCGAAACAGCAATGGAAAAGATTGTTGAATGGTCGGCAGCATATTTGAATAGGAAAGATGTGGCTGGGGTTATGGATAGGCAAATTAGTGAATATTGCAATATTTTTATGAAGACAAGAGAGGATAAAAGATGAATTGTGAATTGTTTAAAGATAAAACACTTATGATAACTGGAGGTACAGGCTCATTTGGAAGTACAGTTCTTAAGCACTTCCTTGATTCTGATCTCAAGGAGATTCGTATCTTCTCACGTGACGAGAAGAAGCAGGATGATATGAGACATCAGCTTCAGGCAGAGCACCCAGACCTTGCTGGCAAGGTAAAGTTCTACATCGGCGATGTTCGTAACATGCGTTCAGTGCAGGATGCTATGCCAGGTGTTGATTTCATCTTCCATGCAGCAGCATTAAAGCAGGTACCTTCTTGCGAGTTCTTCCCAATGGAAGCAGTTCGTACAAACGTAGAGGGAACTGATAACGTTCTTCATGCAGCAGTAGAGGCAGGCGTTCAGCGAGTTGTTTGCCTTTCAACAGACAAGGCCGCTTACCCAATCAATGCAATGGGTATTTCAAAGGCTATGATGGAAAAGGTTATCGGCGCAAACGCTCGTGTTGCAGCCGGCAAGACTACAATCTGTACAACACGTTACGGTAATGTAATGTGCTCACGTGGTTCAGTTATCCCTCTTTTCATCGACCAGATTAAAGCAGGTAACCCAATCACAATCACAGATCCAGAGATGACTCGTTTCCTCATGAATCTTGATGAGGCAGTTGCACTTGTTATGTTCGCATTCGAGCACGGCGAGCCAGGTGACCTTTTTGTTCAGAAGTCTGATGCTTCTACAATCGGCGACCTTGCAAAGGCTGTTCAGCAGCTCTTCGGCGACACAGGCACAAAGATTATCGGAACACGTCACGGCGAGAAGCTTTTCGAGACACTTATGACAAACGAAGAGTGCGTTCGTTCCGTAGATATGGGCAACTACTATCGTGTACTTCCAGACGGCCGTGACCTCAACTACGACAAGTTCTTCGTAGATGGCCAGGTTCACACAATGGCTTCTGATGCATACACATCACACAACACAAAGCGCCTCGACGTACAGGGAACTGTAGATAAGATTTTGACTACAGATTATGTGAAAAATATACTGTCGAGATAGTTTGTTTTTGACAAGTAAAGGGAGCTAGATTATTGAATTAGACAATTTATGAGTAGGGGGAATGTCTGGTTCTGTTAAAATAGTGGGAGCGTATGCTATGATAGAAGGCTATAACAAGAATAATAAAATATCTGAAATGGAGAGCGTAGCAATAAGCAGAATTATAGAAGAGAAAAATGTTCTCTTCTTTGTTGTCATATCAATTATTGCATTTTTTATTAGATGGACAGTAATTGGCTTTAAGTCATCAGATATGATGATCTGTTTAGAACCATGGTATGACGAAATCAAAAATAATGGAGGATTGCTTTCATTAAAGAATCAGGTTGGAAACTATAATTTATTATATCAAACATTAATAGCTGTCATGACATATATAAATGTCGATTCAATATTACAGTATAAGCTATTATCAATTGTATTTGATTATATATTAGCTGTAGGCATAGCTTTTCTTGCGATGGATTCAGACAATGGTCTTGTTATCTGGAAAGAAAGAAAATCCTTAATTGCTTACAGCATTGTTTTAATTTTGCCTGAAGTGATTATGAACTCTTCGCTTTGGGGACAATGTGATTCTATATATAGTACATTTTGCATTTTTACACTATTGTGTATGTGGCACAACAAATATTTAAGAGCTTTTATCTTTTATGGTTTTGCGGTTGCATTTAAGTTGCAGGCAATTTTCTTAATGCCATTTATGATAATTGTTTATTTTTGCAAAAAAAAATATTCTATTTTTTATTTTGTATTATCATTAATAAGTTTTTGGAGTAGTGGAATAGTTGCCTATATATATGGAAGGAGTCTTTTGGCACCATTCTCGATATATCTTAGCCAGACAGGTGATTATCCTTTTATGTATTTAAATTCTCTTAGTTTTTGGAGATTGATTGGTGATGATTATGCCACTTTGAAAAATATAGCTATTTTACTTACTGTTTCAATACTGGGATTGTGTATGTATAGCGTTATTGATGAAAAAATTGAGGTGAAAACCAAAGAACAATTCATAAGACTAGCTTGTTGGACGATATGGACATGTTATTTATTCCTTCCAGGAATGCACGAAAGATATGGCTATCTATTAGATGTTCTTTTAATACCACTTCTTTTTATAGACAAGAAAAAATATTTATTAATATTTATTATAGTCACATTGTTTACAGCTATACAGTATGCAGCTTTTTTGTTTAGCCATAATGTTGTTGAAGATTGGCAAATAATAATTTATATACTTTGCTATGTATATATGGGATATCTAATGAGCAAAAAGGAAAATGAACAAATTGAAGCCTAAAGTAAATATACTGATTTCTACATATAATGGGGCTCAATATATTATTGAGCAAATAGAGAGTTTGTTAAATCAAACTTATGAATATATTGATATTTTCATTAGAGATGATGGTTCTACGGATAATACTTTGGAAGTAATAGGGCCATATGTTGAGAGCGGAAAAGTTAAACTGGTAAAAGGTACAAATATAGGATTTGGAAAAAGCTTTCTTTCATTGCTGAAAGAATCGGGGGATGCAGATTATTGGGCATTTTGTGATCAGGATGATGTTTGGTTCCCAGATAAAATAAAATGGGCAATAGACTGGTTTGAACTTCAAGATAATAGTAAACCATTAATTTACCACAGTTCTTATTATTTAAGTGATGAAGTTTTAAGTGTTACTGAAAAAAATAAATTATGGAATTATAAATATACATTTGCAAAATCCCTTACGGAAGTAATCCATATGGGATTTTCTATTGTAATTAATAGGACACAAAGAGATTTGATGCTAAAGGCTGATATTAATAATCTTACATCTCATGATCACTGGGCAGAAGTGCTTGCAATAAAATATGGATATGTATATGAAGATGAAAGAATAGCATCTATTCATCGAAGGCTTACAGAAAGCCAATCATCTTCTTCGTTATATGCAAGGTTTAGATGGCTTAGAGGAGCATTATGCAATGAGTCAGAAATACTTCCAGTAGCGAGAGAATATTGTAGAGTCTTTAAAGATGAAAGAGATGAAGACTATAATATTGCTGCACTATTTGTTTTTGATAAATATAGTCTAAAAAAGTCGCTGAAAAAAGCATTTTATCCTCATAGGTGGAGGAGTAGTATTAGCTCAGAAATCATTATACGTTGTTTGATGTTGATTGGTAAAATTTAGTATGAAATAATCAAGGTATATTTTGTAGAAAGAAAAGGGAGTAGTATGATTCAAAGTTTTTTGTTACCGCTATTGTATAGTATAGTTATAGGTGTGTGTTGGAGTGAATTCTTTAAAAGAAAGTTTTTAGATTCATTAGCGCCTGCTTTTATTTTTCACACACTATTAGTAATAGTGTGTGGTCTGATATTCGAAAATTTGTTGGTAGGTTTATTTTTAGGATTAATAGTGGCGGTATCAATAATAGGATACTTGCTGATAAAAAATATACATGAAATAAATAAAATTACTGTTGCTATTCATGTAGAGAAATGGATAAGTGAAGGGTTACTTGTATTTATTGCATTCTATATATTGTGCTTTATATTAAACTTTGGAAAAAGATATGTAGAATGGGATGAATTTTCACATTGGGGAATGTTTCTAAAAGAAAGCATGCGTTTAGATAAACTGTATTGCACATCAAATCTTACATTTGCCCATAAAGACTATGTTCCTGCACTTACTATTTTTGAATATATTTATTGTAAAGTTGCAGGAGGATTAACTGAGCCTGAATCATATAGAGCGGTCCAAATATTCGGATTTGCATTGATTATGCCTATGTTTAATATGGTAATGGAGAATTTAAAAGTAAAGAAGTCCTTCGCAAATATAATAATTACAGTTATGGCTGTTCTTGTACCGCTATTATTGCCATTTATTTTTAATCAAGGTGCTGGATTTAAGTTTTATCATACAGTATATTGCGATTACACATTGGGGTTATTTTTGGCATATTTATGTTTTGAGGCATATAAAACATACAATGATTTTTCATATCAATCCTTCATATTAACGATAGGCTTTATGGGATTTATACTGTCAAAAATGACATCAATAGCTTTATATCCTATGGTATTAGTCTTATTAATTGCGACAAGAGTATCTACGCATAAATTTGAAAAAAGAGATATTGTCAAATACGCAGTGATGATGGGACTTCCTCTAATAATATGGTTGTGGTTTAATCAATATGTAAAAGGCTATGTTGATATAAATAATTCAGCACAAAGTTATGGAAATATGAATATATCGATGCTTAAGGATGTTTTTGGATTCTCATCTGAAAGTTCTATTTCTTATATAGGTGAACTTAGATATAAGTATTTTATGGCTTTGTTTACACAGAATATATTAGTAAATGGATCTTACTTATGCGTCTTAATGTTGATTGTAATAGCAGTCTTAGGTATTTGGTATTATAGCGTAGACGAGGAGAAAAAGAAGAAAGTATTAATTTCTAGCTTATGGATAGCACTATTTGGTCTAATTTATGCGATATTTATGTATTTCCTATATGCAGTTTGTTTTAGTCAATATGAAGCAACATCTTTAGCTAGCTATGAGAGATATATGAATTCGTTTATGCTTGCAGCAATAATGTTTGTTGTATACCTTTACTATGATTCTAATTTATGGAAATCTAATAAGAGATTGTTTCAGAAATTATTTATGGTATTAGTTGTATACATATTCATATTTAATATTGAAACTATTTATCAAGTATTACCAGGTATTGTTACTGGTGATTCAAATGTAAATCAAGAATATATTTCCAATGCTAATATAATTGTAAGTAATACTGCAGAGAATTCTAGAATTTTTGCCATGAAAAGGGGCGATAATGGATTTGTAAAGTTTGTTGAAACTTATTATTGTGGTGGAAGACAGGTGGATGGATATAGCGTTGGAACACCACTTAATGATGGAGATATTTGGACTCAAGATATCACAAGTGAAGAGTTTGTAGATGTAATTAGCGATTATGACTATATATACTTTTATGCAATAGACGAAGATTTTTTAAATCGGTATTCTGATGCATTTGTCAATCCAGAACTTATTATGAATTCTGTGGCATACAAAGTGAGAGTTGATAATGGTAAGATAAATCTTGAATAGGTAATAAGGGAGATTGTATGAATTATATAAGGATGAGAGTAAATTATTACTCGATAGTTTTGGTTACGTTGCTATCTTGTGCGTCTATATATTTATATAATGAGCATATCCATGATGGTGCACCAATTATTACAGCGATGGCTACAATGTTGGTCTGTGGAATGGTTTTTATTGTGACTATTATACATAATTTATGTAAAAATAATAGTTTTGATAATGAATATGATGATCAGATAGTTGGTGTCTATGTAGGATTAATCATATTTCTTATTCCCTTGTATTCGCTAATAAATACATCATTTAATACTTTTCTTATAAAAGTAGTGCTTTCTATACTAGTATTAATGGTTCAAGTATTCTGTTCATTAATACTAGTAAAATATTGCTCGACAAAGCATATTGTTGATTGTCAAGTAGAATTGACCCACTTTTACGTTTAGTTCTGACCCACCAGCGATGATTTCGCTGGATGGGTCAGTTTTTATGTTATTCCTAAATTTGATACTTTGTTTTGACCCACCTCTTAGTGAGCAATTATCTGATAGCCATCATTTTGGAGGGATGTCCTGTCAATAATAATGGTTCTATCCGAAACATTCATATTTACATATCTGCTTATGGCTAATAACTTGTCGCCAATAAGCTCCTGGATTAGCTTTTCCATAGCTGCAGTCTTAGTTGATTCAGTAGCGGTTTGGTTAACTTGTACCAGTTCCTGTCGAGGTGCGCATAACTCATCAAAGCTCAAGAACACATCCTCCGCGATAGGCTTATGAAATGTAAATTTATTAAGTGCTTCATCAAATCCAAGCGTCTCTTCAGCTTTCATTCTTCTGAATATGCAGGCTGGATTTTTTACTTCGTAATTATTTTTTAGTTTATTATATAGCTCCGCTTTGCCCTGCTCGTTGTAAACTTTTGCAAAGCCTTGCAGTTGATCTTTTGTTATTCTACTCATTTGTTTTCCCTTTTATTTTTTAACACTCTTTTTTGACCCTTTGACACGATAACTGTCGCCCGTTATACTTAGGACATGACAATGGTGAAGAACTCGATCAAGAATTGCAGTAGCGGCAAGCTGGCCGGTAAACAATTCATCCCATCTTCCCATTGGAAGATTAGTTGTAATGATGAGGGAGCCTTTTTCGTATCGTTGGCGAATGATTTGGAAAAATAGGCTCTCTTTTTCTTTATCCATTTTTATGTAAGATAATTCGTCGATGATTAATAAATCTATCTTTTTGAGTTCTTTTAATGTCTCTTGTAAGCGTCCATTCATCATTGAAATGTGTAACTGATCTACAAGTTCTTTGGCATTCACAAACATTACTTTGTATCCAGCTTTACAAGCATTTCTCCCAATAGCAGTGGCAATCATGCTTTTACCAACTCCAGGAGGGCCAATGATTATTACGTTCTCTTTAGCATCAATAAACCTTAGTGAGCCAAGCTCTTCAATTTTTGATTTATCCAAAGACCTATTAAACGAATAATCTATTTCGCTTAAAGAAGCTATCGTGTCAAAATTTGCTTTAGCAATAAGTTTTTCCGTTCTACGTTGTTCTTTACCTTCATCTTCGGCTATAAGAAGTTTGATTAGGAAATCCTCATAACCAAGCTTATCTGTTTTAGCTTCTTCAATCAGGTCAACGTATTGCTCTCGAATATCAACCAGCTTAAACTTCTTCAGCTTTTCAGTGATAAAAGCCTTTTTGTCTACTACATCTGATGTCTTCATTTAGCTACCTCCTTTGCTGATTCTTCGTAATAACTGCAATCACGAATTAATTCATTTTTAGAAGGTGCTTGATTTCTAGATTCATCTAGTAGAGTACGATAGCCGTTATTGTAATCTCTTAGAAGTGCTCTAAATGATGTGATATCCATCATGTCTTCATCAATAGCTACTCCAATAAAGTAATCTAGGACGTTGTCATCATAGAGTTCTTGAAGTTCAAGAATTCTTCTTGCATGATGCGTTGGTTGGTCAAATCTACGACCTGCAGCTTCTAGATATCGTGAACCATTTCTAAAGCGTTCTGTAAAATCTCTTCGAATCTGAGGTATAGAAGTATTTACCTTTGGAGCTATCTGCGCATAATGCTCATCATTAGTAAGAACATTCCTTTTGGTGTCAAATGCCTCCTGCCGCAATATTAGCCGCTCATTCTTATCATAGATTTCTATTCGAAAGCCATAAATAATCCTGTAGAATACATTTCTATCGACATATGTAACCGGAACACTGTATTTGTTTCCTTCAATGCTTACAAAGCTGTCAGGGCTGACCTTTCTAGTTTTTAATGCATCCATGTGATAATGAGTTTTAGGAAGCTCTAGCAATGTCGCTTTCTCTTCCAGTAGATAATGTTGGTTTGGTATACGCCCTGTAGTTGTGTGCGTTTCATTGCACCAATCATCTACGAACTTTTTACCTCTATGATTTAGTTCCTCCATAGTTGCAAAAGAGTTCCCTTTGATAAACTGTTCTTCAATGTACTTAAAGGGGCGTTCAATCTTACCTTTCTTTCTAGGCCAATAGCATGGACATGCATTAAGTTCAGTGTTTAAATGTTTAGCTACCATTAATGCATGTGGATTGTATCTGATTTCAGCTTCTGATCTAGGGTTGTTCTCTAAAACTAGTGCTTTAGGATTGTCTATCAACAACTCCAATGTAACACCACCTAAATCGTCAAAAAGTTCTTGAATTGCTTCATAAATAGCTGCAGCATCAGATTTTAAAGAAAAGCAAACAGCTTTCTTTCTTGAGGCCGCTAAAATCATAGCAAAGCAATACACCTTTCTGTAACGTGAACCAACAAGAACTTCATACTCAGTCCAATCAAACTGAGCTTGGTCGCCACACGGGCTTTCATGCCTTACAGTAGCTCGTTTGCTAATATGATAACCAACATCCTCATCAATCTTATTTAGGAAACGATATACAGGTCCTATGCTACCTTGATATCCTATAGCTTTCAGTTCTCTAAAGATTCTTGTGCCATTAAAGTTATAAGGGTCGCATCTCCATTCAATGATTTGCTCCTTGAAGGAATCAATTTTTGAATGATAGATTTTCCGGTTATAAGTCGGTGGCTTATCCATCGCAAGAAGCTTCTTCACTGTGTTGCGTGAGATACCAAGGATTTGAGCTGTTGCTCGTTTCGATTTAGTTTGCTTGTACACTTTCTGTACAGCTGCCCAATCTTCCAAGTCTTTCACCTCTTTTTTCTCCTTTCCGTATATACGAATTGATATACGGAAAGTATTGTATTTTTCTTAAAGAGGTGGGTCAATTCTAAGTATTAAATTTTCAAGGAACAACGAGTATAATAAATGACAACAGGAGATACTTGTTATATCTAGTGGCTCAATTCTGAGTGTAAATCCTGGGTCAGTTTTAAGTGTAAATCAACAAGCATTACCGGATATACTCGACAATATATAAATAAAGTACGTCGCAAATTACGAAGTGTTCTTAGTTAATTCTTGATAAAAATGAGGTGTGCCCCAAAATCGGTAGCACACCTCATTTTTTTGTTTTTAGTAAAGTGCTCTATTACTTGGTGTAGATCCTACTGAAAAGCCTAAACTTACCCAACCATTTGATAATTTAGTCCAGTTTCCCTTTCCTGTAGTATCAACATAATCAATACTCAATCTACTTGGATGTTTCTTACCTACGGTAGAACCATCTGTGGCTACTCTCGCTCCAACTTTCAATGTACCTTTAAGAGTTTCACCAACATAGTATGTAACTTCCTTCTTAACAGTAAAAATCATATACTTATTACTGTCGTTTTTGTTAATTGTAACCGCAGTAGCTGGCACCAAAGTCTTACCATTTGAATTTCTACGGTGAAAAAAAACTTGCTGCGAAGCATAAGCTGGATCAACACTTGCTTCACGTGCTGCTGCTAAAATATAACCTGTTTGAGCTTTGCCTTCCTTATTTCTAAACATTACTCCTACATACCAAATATCAGAATTTGCAGCATCAACAGGTATCACTGTGTACATTTCATTTGGATAAATGTGTCCAATAACCTGGTTTACATTTAAATTTCCATCTTTATACACTGGAATTTTTGTGTTTGAGCAATTGACATAAGCTTTAGATGTGTTTGGAATTCTTGCCATAAAAAAATACCTCTTTCTTCTATTTTTAATATTGATTGACCAATCATAAAAGAAAAAGGTATTTTCATCTATTTTGTAAACCACTATATAAAATTTATTCTATTAATACACTTCCATCGCTAATCTTGATTAATGCTACACTATTAAAAACTGCAACTTTAACAGTATTTTCATCTAATTTTGTTATGTTCCCAAGCTCATCTAGTGATATGCTGAAAAATTCTTCTTTTCCTTCCAAAATAGCACTAATATAAACATCGCTATCGTTATATCCCCATATTGTTACAACATCATAATTATACCAAGTATTGTCAAAAATACATTTTTCTTGAAAGAATACATTTTGCTCATCATCTAATGTAACTATTGATTTTTCTTTTTCTACTTCTATTTGGGACAGCTCCATCTCATTAGGTTTTTCTGGATTACTAACATCAAATACAAGATACTTGCCATCTTCATTAGAAAATGTACTATTTTCCACAACAACTAAATAATCGTCCGAGCAATATATTTCAATGGTATCTTCTGGCAAATCCGCTACTTCAAAAAAAGTATCACTATTCTTTTCATATTTAAACAGTCTTAGACTATCATCATTGCTATCAATATGTTCTATTGTATAAATGTTTCCGTCATTAACAGCTATATCATAAGGATCTATAATATTTGACGTAACCAAATTTTTAACTTTAGACTCTACATCATAACTATATAATTGTTTGTTTTCCAAAAAATAAATTACGTGATTATCCTCTGTTGCCCAAAAGCTTTCTATAGTGGGAATTTTTATTTTTTTGCATCCTTCACTAGTATCTTCGATAGTTGTATTTTCTTTAACATTAGAATTATCTATTTTTTCTTTACCACAGCCTACTAACAAAGTTAATATTAAGCTCATCTCGCATAATAACAAAAATATTTTTCTTAACATTACTCACAATACCTCCATCTGTTGATTAACTTATTATAAAATCATCAAATAGACATGTCTACATACACTATTATTTTCTTAGCATATCAATTGGTACCTCTGTTAGTTCCTTTGTATGCAATATACTAACCTCATAATATCCCCTAATAAAATTTTTCTTTAACTTTAGTGAAAATAATACATTTTTGCTTTTATCTGATATATCTGTATATCCTGTCATTACAAATTGTTCAATACCACATCTACCAAGAAGTCTTCTTCCTTCATCCGTATCACTATCTTTTAGCAAATCCTTAGTAATTTGGTATTTGGCAGAATCATAATCCATATCTACTCTATAAGGAGTTTGTATTTTCGTCATCCAGACTTTAGCTGTATCCATACTTTTTCTAGGATTTTTTAATTTTTTATATTGTGGACTTCCTTCACTATCAACTCCTGATAATTCATATTCTTCATAATAAGGGTACTTATAATCTATTTCTGAAGACTCAAAAACCACATAGCCAGAATGTTCTCTTTTTGGTTGAAGATGTCGCTCTTGATTACTTCGTTTTTTATTTTGTGCCTGCAGAGCTTCATTCACTTTACCAATATTTTCTATCGTATTTTTTAATTGTTTTATTTCTTCATCTTTTTGAGTGCAATCCTCCCGCAAAGTTGCTTTATATAGTTCATTTTCCTCTTGCAACTCTTTTTGGTATTTTTGTATTTCGGTATCTATTCTTGACTTTTCTACTTCAATTTCCTTCTGTTTTTTATCAATAGTAGCCTTCATATCTAAGACCACATCAGAAAGATTTTCAATAGTAAGAGCCATTTTTTTATAATCCGTAGTTTTAATTAAAGCATAATCTAAACCTTCTGATTTTGCAGCATTAAAATCTTTAATATCATCCTTCTTTTCCGCAGTAAATATTCCTAGTCTCTTTTTCCCATATTCCACTGGAAACGCCTTTGTTATGCTATTTATGCCTTTATATACCTTTATATTTCCTGCCATTTTATAATCCTCTTATGTAGTTATCTGCAACAACTGAAACCCTATTGTGACCTAATGCCTTAGAACAAATATACATCGCTTGTCGATCTAATTTTTTCTTTCTTTCATCTTTCCTACAGACGTAAACGTCTCCTTGGTATTTTTTCCCCGTTCCTTTATTTACCTTATCATATGGAATCTTATTAATAGGTCTGGCCACCGACTTATATATGAGAGTTGCGTAGTCTCCTCTATAACCATGTACATCCATATTTGTAGGTACATGTTGAAAGACTTTTTCTTCTGCAGATGTATTTTTTATTCTCTCTATTATCTTTTCTTTATTATCACCTAGTATTGGAGAAAATCTCTCTCTACCACCTTTTCCATTTCTTATATGAACAAAATACTCCGCTTCAGGAAAAAGTCTGGTATCTTTCAAAGTATTAATATAAGCAATCTCCCCATCACTAAGATTATTTTTTTGCTCTAAAATTTTGATTTGATTTTCAATTTTCTCACGAGTTATCAGATCTTTTCCTCTAATTTCTTCAAGCTCTCTTCGTCTTGGTCCCAAGGCTTTACAAAATTTTACAATTTCATCATTATTCCTCTCTGAAAAATGTTTATCTCTCACAGCATCACCACGAGAACGTTTTATATCTTCTCTCCTTCGTATAGGAGGTTTGAAATAATTCTTATCTGAAGGCTCCAAGCCATAAAGCTTACCAACAGCTTTTGCTTCTGTTTGAATTGTCCAGGCTGACAAATGATTTCCATTTTCATCAATCTGATCTGCTCTAAACTGCAACCATTCATTTACATATTTTTTTGCTGCCTTTAACGTTGTACATTCAGGGTGATATTCCTTTATATAGTTTGCGAAATATCTACAATGCTTAAAATATGTTTTATATGTTGAGTATGAAAAAATTTTATCTCTGGTACTATCTGTTAAAATAGCTTCTTTTTTACTGGTCCCTTCTCCGGCTTTTAGCATTCCTTCAAGCTTGTATTGAATCTGTTGTTTTAAATCTTTGCTGTACTGTTTATTTCTTCTTCCCAATTTTTGCACCTCTAAATTTATATATAACAAAAGGACTTAGTGGTTACACACTATGCCCCTTTAACAACTAACCAATATTAAATTACACATGTTAAAGCTAGGCTGCTTCCTACTAAATTACAAAATCTAGTATTCAGCTGTGACACTCTTTTTCATTCCTATTCAGGCGAGTCTTATGTACGACTATTTACAAACACTTTTTTGATCAGCTTATGTGTGCTGCTCCTATTTTATTATTCTACGGTAGTAAGGATTCTATCGGATTATTGAGTAGAAGCAATCAACTTCTCCAGATATTTTTTCAACTTCTGGCTGTTTATCCTTTTATTTATAATCCCAGGATGTTGGATTACTGCTTTATCGCACTTCGGTACAGCTCCGAACGATAGGCTCTTCTTTTAATTCGAATACCCCTTTCTCGAATATCGTACTTTCCGATTGTCAAGTTACATCATAACTATTGATACTTTAAAACCATTAGCCTTTCAAATTAATTATTCAGCTAAAAACTTGAACTACTTAACCTCCGCATAAACACATCATAGGTTTCACTCATTCAAGCAACAGTAGTATCAAAACTGTCATAAAGTGAAATAATATAATAAATAAAATTTACACATTAATACTATATTATTTATCATATTCAGTCAAGTACTTATCTCTATAACAATACCTTATATCCGTTTACCCGTTCACGCTCTGAGGTGGTAAACACCTCTAGCTGTAAAGCGTGTAAACGGATACATTTCGCCAGTTGTCTCTCTCTTTTTCATCCGCCACTATTGAAAAAAGCGCAATGAAAATGATTAAAACTAATTACCGACGACGAAGTAAACTCATAAGCAAGTTTTTCTCCGCCGTTTCACAAGTCTATCATTTTCATTACGCTTTTATTCAATAGCATGCCCTTCGGGTGGCTCTTCCCTCTGGCTCAGTACCTCAAAGCAAATCATCTAAATCTTATAAAACAAACAAGCCCTTATGCCAGTTCTACGGTATTATGATTTGTTTTATAATATTTTGTTCTTCCATCTTCATCAGCGATAAGATAATCATTTTCAACCAGGTTATTAATAATTTTATTTCTAAAATATGAAGAATTGCTCACTTCAAGATACTCTGTTATTTCTGCAATTGTTTTTGCATTGTTGTAACAATAAGATAATATTTTTTCATCATATTTACTTCCATTTGGAATTGGAGCAAATATAAGATTTTCTGTTGGTTCTGCTTCAACTCCCATTTCATAAGTAAGATCAGGCAGAACTAACGTAAAATGATCTGAAGTGGAATAAATATATGGCTTATGCTTATCATCCACCGCTGAATACTCTTCTACAATTTTATCAAATCCAGTACCTGCAGCTTCCATCACATTACATAAAACCAATACGCCACATATAAGTTCATTCCTTCTTTTTGACATAATCGATGAAAGGTTATAGGTCTTTTCTATTTTTTCGCTCTGAAAAAAACTGCCAGGCGACGAAATTTCTAATCTATCCTTAAAAAGATCAACTTGGATTTGAGTGCCATCCAAAAAATAATCACGATGTGCAACCGAATTAATTATTCCTTCGAATAATGCTCTAGCTGGATAAGAATCAATATTGATTCTAGAAGAAGCTTTTTTTATCATCGTATGATTCATCCTTTGAGTTATAAAATCCTGCATATATTTAATTGTATCTGTTATACATCCAGAAAATTTATTAACGGTGACGATTCTCTCACTCCCCTTATTAAATCCCGAATATGCCGAACACTGCACTTCTGTCTTGTTATCATTGTAATCATCAGAGAATAGGATTGCTCCATTTGCCAGCTTCCCATTTTCATCAAAAAAGCCTAGTGATGTAAGCGCTTTCTCAGATAGCTTTTTGCCATCAGTGTGCTCTTCATAAAATGAGAATAACTTAGTAAAATCTTTTTTTTCATAGGTTTGATCAGAAATAATCGTATCAAAAGATTTGTTTTGACTCTTTATGCTCATTTCAATAATTTCTTCATAAGTAGCTCCATTAGTAAAGCCTTCTCTTCGCATATAAATAGCAGGCACATTTTTTAATTTCACTATTACAGGCCTAACAGGAGATTTACCTACAGTTACAGCTATTATAAATCGCTCTTTATCTCTAACAGTGAATCCAATAAAATCAACTTTATATGGTGGTCTTGGAGAAATATGCTCATTTATTTGATTATTAAAATAATTTCGCTCATTATCAGCTTGTTTACGTTCAAATCCAATAAGTTTATTAGTTTTATCATCAACTCCAATATACATAGTTCCACCATTAGCATTAGCAAAACCAGCTATTGTTTTAATCCATCCTTCAATATTATCCCTATTTAAAATCTGCTTACACTCTATCTCCCCGTTCTCAAATACCGTATTATTCAAAAGCTCTTCTAAAAACATAATCTACCTCCAATTGAAGAAGTTCAATAACAACTTCAATTGTACTTCAATAATAACTTCAATGCAACTTCAATAAAAGTGAGTACAACTCAAATTAGAAACTCAATATATATCAATTCATACATATAACGCTAAGAAGAGAACCAACAAGACAGCTCTGCAGCCTCTTGAATTTTTTTACTTAAAGACTTGATATTAGATAGAGGCTAGCCTAGGCGTAGGTGGGGATGCTCTAGGAAACGGCTTTGAGCTTCCCCCCGCAATTCTCGAACCTGCAAAATGGTAAAATTCCACGGATATTGCAAAATCCGAGAATTGCGAAGGGAATGATATGTAGGCGGTTCACGCCTGAGGTAATCCGTATTTATCACTACATGTATTACTACACGTCCAACTACAAGGAAATTCCTAGCGACCAAGGTCTTCGGTTCAAACGTCGCACGTAATCGTCGTTTGTCGGCCCCCCTAGTTATATGTTTGATACTGCTTAGCAGCTTGCTTTCTCACGGCTTACTGCCCATATAACACGAAGCACGGTAACTCCATCTTTCAATATTTGATATAAGCCCATATAGAGCTCGTCCAGATTGGTAAACTGGACAGAAATAATGCGGTTCAGAGCTGCCGTTCAACCCAGCTTCCCCGCCACGCTCTAACCGTGATTCCTCCGAATTATAGCAGACGATTAACTCTGATCCAATTTCGAAAAGGTTGTTATAACGTGATTATTCCTCTCAACACGACCGCTCTTCCCCCTGGATGGTGCCAAGGCTATATTAAATTATTTCACGTACTTAAAATCTAAAACCAAATAATACGTGAATAGCAGGAAGTCATTGCAACGAACGTTGCTAAAAACAAGAATTTGAGTTATGAAATACCACAAAAACAAGATGTAGCGGTTGTAAAATCAGTGATTTATCGATATAATAATTTCATAACATAGATATTGTTTTAGCAATTGATATTTCCCGTATCATTGCAAATCTAAAAGTACCTACTGCGAATAGGTGCTTTTTTTATTTCCCTCATGTCTAATATTCTAATGAATCATAAACATATATTCAAGTGGTTTCTTCACAAATGCGTGATATTTTTTTTGAATAGCACTTCCATTTTATTCTCAAGTGTGATATTTTGATATTAAATAAATATTATAATAATTCTAAAAAAATATTATTTAAACATTATATTAATCTTAAGATAATATTATATTAATATTTATTTAATATTATATAAATATTAAGGAAAGGGAAAATAATGAACACAGAAATTATAAGTGTAAACATCCAGAAAGGTGGATGTGCAAAGAGTTCAACTGTCCAAATTCTAGGCGAAATTCTAGGAAAACTCTACAACAAGAAAGTACTATGTATCGACACAGACCCACAATGTAATCTCACAACAATTTCAGGAATAGAATTGGAGGACTGTGCCGAACATAACCTATACACACTTTTAAATGGAAATAGCACATTAGAGGAATGCATAGTAAAAGCAACATATTATGATGTAATTCCAGGATCAGTATGGCTCTCAAATGCAGACATAGCCTTTAACAAAATTGGCAAAGAACAAATGCTGAAAGAAGCAATTGAAGGTGCAGAATATGATTACATATTGATAGATACACCGCCTGCACTTGGATTATTAAACATAATGAGCTTAACAGCAAGTACAAAACTACTAATTCCAACAGAATGTTCATATCTATCAATGGTGGGATTGGAGCAGCTATTCCAAACAATAGAAAGTGTAAAGAAATATACAAATCCAAACCTAGAATTACTTGGAATATTAATGGTCAAATATTCAGCAAGAACTAACTTAAATGCTGCTATATATGATGCATTGAATAAAATGGCAGCGGAAGCAAATACAATGGTATTTGAGGCAAAAATACGAGAAACCGTAAAAGTAAGGGAAGCACAAAGTCAAATGCAACCGCTTATTGAATGGGCTCCAAGCTGTTCAGCAATGGAAGACTACAAAGCTCTAGTAAAAGAGATATTGCCAACATTAAAATAATATTTATTTAATATTATATAAATATTATTTTAATATCAAATATAGAAAGGAGAAGCTATGCCACCAAAAGTTGATATAAAAGGTAAAACCAAAAAGGCAACGCCTGCAAAAGCGACAAATCCTGCAGAAGCATTTATGACTGGTCAAATACCAGTACCTCAGGCAAGTGCAAAAGATAACGAGCAAAAGCCAACAATAAAAGCTAAAAATCAAACAGAATATAATATAACTGAAAAAAACACGACACAGAGTAATGAGACAAAGATAGATAGACCTCGAAGAGGCAGACCTCCAAAGAAAACAGAAACAAAGAAACAATATAGTATCTCAATAAAACCATCTCTTTACGATAAAGCAAAGGAAAAGGCTGAGGAACGAGAAACATCAGTAAATGAAATTATATCAGAGGCATTAACTAAGTATTTAAAATAATATTTATATAATATTATTTTAATATTATATTAATTTGAATAATTGGAGGAAAATATAATGGAAACTAATGAAAAGAAAGCTTTTTGGGCACCAAAGATAGAACATGTATTAGTATCACGTGGAATGAGTAAAAACGAACTTGCAAAAGCATTGGGTTATAAAAGTCCATCAGGACTATACAATAAACTCAATAGGGACAGTTTCACAACAGAAGAACTACTACGAATAGCAGCTGTACTAAACTGTACCTTTGAAGCAAGCTTCGTATTAAACGATAGTGGAGAAAGATTTTAAAACAATAGTTGTATAGCTCATAATGCTTGCAAAAAATAATAAAAAACAGTGCATCTATAAAGAATACATGTAATACTTTTTATATACTAATAATATTGGAGCGGAAACGCTACGCAAACACATTTTTTAATATGTGAATTGTCATTATGAAAACTCCACAAATAGAGCTGTGTACAAATGTCATATTTTAACCAATGTATTATATCCCCACTTCTATAAAATATTTTAATTATCTCAAAACAAAAGATATGGTAGTTATAGAAAATCTTCTTCTACCATATCTTTTGTTTTATCTTAATAAATACTAAATATTCTCTGAGTTAGTTGTAAATAGTACTAACATAGTGATATTTTATAGGATTTGAATATTCTCGCGTATATATTCTATCTGGAACATTAAACCTTCTACAATTATTGCTATTACACATGAAATAATACTTATCGTTATAGTATTCACATAAATGAATTTCTTTTTCTTTTACAATTTGTCCACATCCTCTGCAGCGCTGTCCTGCTTTATAAGACTCGGCGTGACTGCTAAATTCTGGATCATATCCATAACTTTGATTTGAATGTCCGCACCGTGGGCATGTATCTGTCTTTACCTGATATGGTTGGGCGCATACAATAGTTGTATAACTCATAATACTTGCAATACATAATACTAGAAAAAAGGTTCTTTGAAATTTGAATAATCGTTTCATGTTATCTCCTTCCTAATTAATTGAAGAACTATAGTTACATCAGTATTTTAATATAACGCATCACAATAAACAACAGCCTCAATAAATTGTATCAATTCTTTCACATTACGAAGATACATTTATGAATTTTTAATAAAAATAGTGTGAATCCTATTTACAGATATAAAAATCAATAGTAAATTCAAGGTGTATAGGAACTACGGATGGTGCCAGTTTTCAATGGAGTGAAAATTGGTGCTTTTTATTTTAGGAGAAAAAAGTATGAATTTAACATCTGTAAGTACTTCGTATAACAATATTAGTATTTATACAAGAAAAACCTCAAGTCAAGTAACAAGCTCATTCTTAACCAATAGCAGTAGCGATGATTCTGACTCAATTTTAGATTATTATCATGATTTATGTAAAAAATATCCTAATATAAGCTTTCGCCTCGAGGATATCCAAACCCGTTCAAAAATGCCTAGTGAACCACCGTATTTAGGCTATAACAACAGTTTTAATCAAATTGGAGATAATTTTGGAAACCCAGGGCAATGTAGCATAACTATAGATAAAAAAGTAATCGAAAATATGCAAAAAGACACTGTCTATAAAGAAATAGTTTATTCTTATATTGAAAATTTAGAGGCACAACAAGTAGGTTATCTACAACATGCCTCGCAAGAAGGAATGAGTTGTTTTGCTCATGTCCTAGAAGATAATAACGGTGTCCTTGCTCCTAGCACAAAATATGTACATGACGCATTTTCAACTGAGGAAGATATACGTAAGATTTGGAATACGGGAGTTTCTAATAAAGAAATTGTTAAAACATTGGAACAACTTAAAGATGATATGTTTGATACGTATCTAGCCATGCTGGAGCAAAGTGAGCGAACAAAAGATAAAATAATTATCAATGATGATTCAATGAAAGAAGATACAATAACTGGGAATGTGTTT
This sequence comes from Pseudobutyrivibrio ruminis, assembly GCF_015057245.1. Lineage (GTDB taxonomy): Bacteria > Bacillota > Clostridia > Lachnospirales > Lachnospiraceae > Pseudobutyrivibrio > Pseudobutyrivibrio ruminis_E. The sequence continues at coordinate 66,837 of NZ_SVET01000002.1, read as the reverse complement.
GGAGTGGAAAATTCAAGCATTTATCAACAAATTGTAGAACTATAAAGAAAAAGCCATGGCATAAAGGCTCGTATTATAGGTGCTTTATATTTAATAAAAATAAACTTTCATAACCCAAGGCTCTGAAAACTCAATTTTCTACACATAAGCCTCAATTAAGAGCTCTTTTACTATTTACTTTGACCCTCAATTAGACTTATATACTTGTATATTGTCGTACGTGAGCAGCTTAGCAAATTGGCAAAATCAGTAATATTAATGCCGCCAGTTTTATACATAGGATAATACTTTAAAAACTTCTCAGGCAGATTTGAGGCATCAACTTTAGGTCTACCTATTTTATGACCCTTTGCCTTGGCATTTTCCATTCCAGATTTCACTCTCTGCGAAATAATATCTCGCTCCATTTCTGAAAAGACACCCCACATCATGAGCATCCCTTTGGTCATTGGATCTATTTCATCAGCAGTACAGTCTACAACAAAATTACCTATTACAAGTTTAATCTTCTTGTCCTGGACTAGCTGCATAATATCACATAGATGCTTAGTAGAACGAGTTAGACGTGATACCTCTGTAGTTACTATTGTGTCTCCCGATTCAACAACATCTAGTAATTTTTGAAATTCCACTCTATCTTTTTTTATTCCGGATTCATATTCCCAGTAGATGTATTTTTCATCAGTTACACCTAATGATTTCAGTTCTCGTTTCTGTCGGTCTATATCTTGCCTGGTCTCATTAGTAGAGCATCGAGCATATCCATAAACGCGGTATTTGACATCTTCACCACGATATGTACGTAACCACTCTCTTTTACCATTCTTTTTAATGAGATTAATTTCATAGCCGTCTTTATAATTAATGATTTCAATGTCTTTACCAATGTAATCTGGATTCTGTTGGTAGAATCTTTTTAACATAACCTCTTCTGTAATCATTTAGTACACTCCTGTTCAATAAATGGTTTCTATATTTTGTGAACACTCTTTCTAATAATTTTGCGCTCCCCAGAATATCAATCAGATGAAAAAATCCATTGATATTACTGGAAAACGCATCATTTTGATTAATATAGCATATTTACAAGATTTTTTGTTCACGAAACCAACTGTTTTTTTGCACATTCTATCATTATCTAAATTCAATGCATTATAACTTTTTTCACTGAAGGAAACATTAGAATTACAGAATCTATTAGTTGCATATAAGAATCTTTTTTTGATATTCTTCACTTTTTTAGCTATAATTAGCATAAATAATGTCATATAAAAACTCAGAACAATATAACTTACTATTACTATGAAATATTTCTTAAAAAACAAATTATTATTATTACATACATTACTAACGGTAATATTTTTTATTAGTATTGCCATTCTTACTTTATTTGATTTGAAATACCGATGGTATGTAACAACAATCTATATTGTATATATAATACTTGGATATTATATATACTTAATCAAATTATATTCTTCTATCTTTCCAAAATTAACTATGTTCAAAAACTTTCTAATTGGACTTATAGTCACAATTATTCCCATCTTACTTATTTGCATTGGTTACACACATCTATTATTAAACGGACTTCACCCCGAACAGCTACTCACAATAAAAAACCAAGCTTATGTATGTGAAATATATGATTTGGATCCTTCTTCCAAAAAAATATACTGTTATTCTTATCAAAACAATCCATTAACACGAGGACGTATTCCCCTTTTAATCATAGAATACAGAACCATCAATGCCAATTCAGTTTCCATTATATATACCTATTATGATTCGTCAGGAAATGTGATGTATTCAATAGAGGAGTAATAGCATAGTATGGTGATATTACTCCCCCTAATTTATATTTTTACTGATTTACTAAATCTTCTATTCGACTATCAAAAGCCTCAGCAATTACCTCTCCATACTCATATGGATACTTACCAAAATTACTCTCAAAATAATCTGTATATAATTTATACTCTCCATTGGCAAATGGTAAAGCAATATCTTTTATAGTCTTCTTGCCAAAAGCTGATAACATTTCTCTCTTAAACAAGCTATAGCGATTATAGCTATTGTCAGATAGATTGTAATAATCATTAAAAATATCATGAATTTTATTATTCTTCCAATCATATAGCTTAGCCATATTAAACGCATCTACATCCTGCAATAAATCCATTTTTGAAAAACCATATTTATCATCATTTGCAGCAATTTTTCTTTTAAGAGCTTCTAATGAAAAAGTTGCATCAACATCACTATCTTTATTGCTCTCAACTGCTGCTGCCATTTGATGTAAATCTCCTGCCCAACCAGCATATGCATCAATTTTATTATCTGCCTTTGCCAGAATCAATGTATTATAAATACATGCATTCAATGTTGCTGCCAGATGCTCTATTTCAATATTTTGAGCCGTATTACTATCAAAAAAATCAAATGAAGAAACTAGAATTTCTTTACTTGTATCTGCTATTCCTAAATTTTTAGCATTAACTGCCATTTCAAAGTTTTTATCTTTTGTTCCACCAAGTATATCCCATCCGGTTCCCTCATAATGACCTCTTAAATACTGCAATATAAACACATTTATATCTTTTATTGATGTCTCTTTGCCCGCACTTTGCAAGTACTTCTCAGCATAGTTCCATAAGTTGTCGTATAATGTGTAAATATTAAATGAATTATTGTTTTTTATCTTTTTAGCAGGAATTGCTGTTGCTCGCTCAGATGCTATGCATTTATCAATAGCAACGGATAAACTATTAGTTTCAAAAAACTGATCATATGCCCAATTTTTTGGCATTTTTTGTCCTATATTACCTGTAAATCCTGAAGACATATCAGAAACGTAACTATACTCTGCTAATTTCTTTTCATATAAGTGATTGCACAGCATCCTTGGACCATAAACACCTACTCTATAATTACATCCAATATTATCATTTACAGATTTAAAATATGGTATTAAATATTCCTCAATATCCTTCGTTAAAACATCATAATCAGCAGCAAAATAAATTACACTGTTTTTTGGAAATCCAAGATTTACAGCAGCAGCTGTGGCATCGATAGCATCTTTTTTTCCTTGTTTTTCTGTAAAGTATGTATTTTTTCGACCTGTTGTTTGAAATATTGGAATAATATTTAAATCTACGATTCCAAGTACTGCTATTTCATCTTCCGTCATCTTTTTATCTAATGTTCCACCTTCTACATTTGTTAAATACCTACCCACGTCCGTATAACCTGCATTTTTTAAATCTGTAGCTGTAAACCTTGATAATCTAGTGCTAGTATCACAAGCAGTAGCTTTTCTAGCTGTATTTCCTCTACTTGAAAGTAATGATGCCCATGTGTTTTTACCAGCCATTCCATCAGCTCCTAATCTAAGAAAATCCTGAAACTCATAAATCGCATTGTAAGTTTTATCGTCAAATACACCTTCATTTAATCCATATGGATAATAACCATTGACAGTTAGTGCCCACTTTAATAGTCTTTTAGATGCTGTATATCCTTTTGTCTTTTTAGTTAAAGTTGGTGCAGCATTCATTGTATTTGTACCAAAAACTCCATCTGGATCTAGTCCCCATTCAAGCTGACAACATTTAATAAGATTTTTATGTGCTTTTCTTTCCCACAAACCATTTGTAGGTGATAAACCAATTTTTTGGCCATAATACTTATTCATACCTTGCTGAACATACGATTTATATACAGCATCTGTATCTTTAGGATTTAACACTTTATATCCATCTGTATTCATTATTCCTTTCAAAATATAAGGTCTTATAATTCCATCATTTTCAATACCAGCATCACTTTGAAACTTCATAACAGCATTACTGGTATCCTTTCCATATATTCCATCCATAGCTCCTGCTGAATAGCCTTTACACCATAATGATGACTGGATAATATGCACAATATTATTCTTGGTATTTGACTTTCCAATTGTTGCTGGCAAGGCTTTTAGTGTTCCATCACCAAAATCTCCATCAACCTTGATATTCTTTCCATACTGCTTATTAATCTCAATTTGGAGCGCCTGAATCAATCTCTTAAATGTTCCTGCACCTGTAATACCATCAATATCTTTTTCTGCAAATGGTGTAAAATCTTTTTCACCCTTGTAAGTCTTGTTTAGCCACTCCTGAGTAGCTTTTACCATTTCATCCATTTTAATTTCCTCCTAAAAATAAATTTTACTTTGATGTTGCGTTATCGATTGATCCAACCATATCTTCCAGTGAATCAATCACTGCTACCAGAACTTCTGCTGCATTCTTAAGATCTGCTAGCAATCTTACTAAATCTGTAAGTTTTCCCATAGAATCCTCTCCTTTCATCTTTTTTAGGCTGTAATATTGCAAATAAAAAACGCCTGACAAAGTATAGAGATTTTCTATAATCTCTATAACTTCGTCAGGCGTTGGTTACTACTAATCAATTAAGACTGTGTACCTATTTGCTCAGTACGAATTTTCTTATTATGCATACTCACCGCTATTACTAATTTACATCTGGGGCATTTAATTTTAATTATTCCATCAGTGGTATCTTCTGCATCAAATAATCGTTTGTTATTACAGCATGGACATGCAATGTGTATTTCCATTATTCTCGCCTCCTTAGTGCCAGTTATATAGAAATGTCTGTCTGACTTCACATTGCCTTACCGTATCTACCTCCCTTAGTAGCGATGAATACAATATAGCAAACATATTTTCGATTGTCAACATTGTTTCGAAAATTTGTTCTTGTTATTTTACGGTAAATCTAAGTCATGTTTCAAACATTTCCTATAGATTTTCTACAAAATTCATGATATGTTATTTTTCTGCTGAATATGACTGACCCAATATTAAACTACTCAGATTTTGGAAAATCTATGCCTTCCGTTTCTGGATTATTCATTATTCCAAGTAATACACATATCGCACAAATACTTTCTAATATTGTCATTATTGCCTGATTATCAACACTAAACCCAAGCGTCGATAATATCGTCAGAACATATCCGCATATACCGATTAAGGTGGCGGGATTTTTTAGTCTTCTAAGATAATTTTTCATCTGCATCACCTTCCTAACGCCTATCCTTAAATACCAGGTCAGTCATTAGATAAAAAGGTTCAAATCACTAATTTGTAATCTCAATTTTATATTTTTCGTTAAGTTTACATTTTTCTTATCCCCACCTTCTTAATCTATGGGAGGTGAGAATAATGAATAATAGTTTTGCACAATTAGTACAATCAGCAAAACAAGATTCTGTTTCTATGGAAAATGTTATTACTAAAATGAATCCGCTATTAAAAAAGTACAGTAAAAAGGCCTTCTTTCTTGATGAAGATGATGCTTATCAAGAGTTAATCCTTGCATTAATCGAGGCTGTCATGCGTATTGACATTTGCAAAACAGATGGGGAATGTCTAATTTATTTAAAAAATGCTATTTACTATAAATTTGTACATTTATGTAGAGATAATGCGCAAAACAGTACCTACATTGATTCCTATGCAACATTACCAAATGATATCAGCGCTGATGTGGAATCTTCTATATATGACTTAATAATTGACTTAAATGCCATTAATTTAAGTCTTAAACCAGCTACCAAAGAGATTTTTAACCTAATTTGTGCGGAGTATAGCGATAGCGAAATTGCTAGCATTGTTGATTGTCAAGTAGAATTGACCCACTTTTACGTTTAGTTCTGACCCACCAGCGATGATTTCGCTGGATGGGTCAGTTTTTATGTTATTCCTAAATTTGATACTTTGTTTTGACCCACCTCTTAGTGAGCAATTATCTGATAGCCATCATTTTGGAGGGATGTCCTGTCAATAATAATGGTTCTATCCGAAACATTCATATTTACATATCTGCTTATGGCTAATAACTTGTCGCCAATAAGCTCCTGGATTAGCTTTTCCATAGCTGCAGTCTTAGTTGATTCAGTAGCGGTTTGGTTAACTTGTACCAGTTCCTGTCGAGGTGCGCATAACTCATCAAAGCTCAAGAACACATCCTCCGCGATAGGCTTATGAAATGTAAATTTATTAAGTGCTTCATCAAATCCAAGCGTCTCTTCAGCTTTCATTCTTCTGAATATGCAGGCTGGATTTTTTACTTCGTAATTATTTTTTAGTTTATTATATAGCTCCGCTTTGCCCTGCTCGTTGTAAACTTTTGCAAAGCCTTGCAGTTGATCTTTTGTTATTCTACTCATTTGTTTTCCCTTTTATTTTTTAACACTCTTTTTTGACCCTTTGACACGATAACTGTCGCCCGTTATACTTAGGACATGACAATGGTGAAGAACTCGATCAAGAATTGCAGTAGCGGCAAGCTGGCCGGTAAACAATTCATCCCATCTTCCCATTGGAAGATTAGTTGTAATGATGAGGGAGCCTTTTTCGTATCGTTGGCGAATGATTTGGAAAAATAGGCTCTCTTTTTCTTTATCCATTTTTATGTAAGATAATTCGTCGATGATTAATAAATCTATCTTTTTGAGTTCTTTTAATGTCTCTTGTAAGCGTCCATTCATCATTGAAATGTGTAACTGATCTACAAGTTCTTTGGCATTCACAAACATTACTTTGTATCCAGCTTTACAAGCATTTCTCCCAATAGCAGTGGCAATCATGCTTTTACCAACTCCAGGAGGGCCAATGATTATTACGTTCTCTTTAGCATCAATAAACCTTAGTGAGCCAAGCTCTTCAATTTTTGATTTATCCAAAGACCTATTAAACGAATAATCTATTTCGCTTAAAGAAGCTATCGTGTCAAAATTTGCTTTAGCAATAAGTTTTTCCGTTCTACGTTGTTCTTTACCTTCATCTTCGGCTATAAGAAGTTTGATTAGGAAATCCTCATAACCAAGCTTATCTGTTTTAGCTTCTTCAATCAGGTCAACGTATTGCTCTCGAATATCAACCAGCTTAAACTTCTTCAGCTTTTCAGTGATAAAAGCCTTTTTGTCTACTACATCTGATGTCTTCATTTAGCTACCTCCTTTGCTGATTCTTCGTAATAACTGCAATCACGAATTAATTCATTTTTAGAAGGTGCTTGATTTCTAGATTCATCTAGTAGAGTACGATAGCCGTTATTGTAATCTCTTAGAAGTGCTCTAAATGATGTGATATCCATCATGTCTTCATCAATAGCTACTCCAATAAAGTAATCTAGGACGTTGTCATCATAGAGTTCTTGAAGTTCAAGAATTCTTCTTGCATGATGCGTTGGTTGGTCAAATCTACGACCTGCAGCTTCTAGATATCGTGAACCATTTCTAAAGCGTTCTGTAAAATCTCTTCGAATCTGAGGTATAGAAGTATTTACCTTTGGAGCTATCTGCGCATAATGCTCATCATTAGTAAGAACATTCCTTTTGGTGTCAAATGCCTCCTGCCGCAATATTAGCCGCTCATTCTTATCATAGATTTCTATTCGAAAGCCATAAATAATCCTGTAGAATACATTTCTATCGACATATGTAACCGGAACACTGTATTTGTTTCCTTCAATGCTTACAAAGCTGTCAGGGCTGACCTTTCTAGTTTTTAATGCATCCATGTGATAATGAGTTTTAGGAAGCTCTAGCAATGTCGCTTTCTCTTCCAGTAGATAATGTTGGTTTGGTATACGCCCTGTAGTTGTGTGCGTTTCATTGCACCAATCATCTACGAACTTTTTACCTCTATGATTTAGTTCCTCCATAGTTGCAAAAGAGTTCCCTTTGATAAACTGTTCTTCAATGTACTTAAAGGGGCGTTCAATCTTACCTTTCTTTCTAGGCCAATAGCATGGACATGCATTAAGTTCAGTGTTTAAATGTTTAGCTACCATTAATGCATGTGGATTGTATCTGATTTCAGCTTCTGATCTAGGGTTGTTCTCTAAAACTAGTGCTTTAGGATTGTCTATCAACAACTCCAATGTAACACCACCTAAATCGTCAAAAAGTTCTTGAATTGCTTCATAAATAGCTGCAGCATCAGATTTTAAAGAAAAGCAAACAGCTTTCTTTCTTGAGGCCGCTAAAATCATAGCAAAGCAATACACCTTTCTGTAACGTGAACCAACAAGAACTTCATACTCAGTCCAATCAAACTGAGCTTGGTCGCCACACGGGCTTTCATGCCTTACAGTAGCTCGTTTGCTAATATGATAACCAACATCCTCATCAATCTTATTTAGGAAACGATATACAGGTCCTATGCTACCTTGATATCCTATAGCTTTCAGTTCTCTAAAGATTCTTGTGCCATTAAAGTTATAAGGGTCGCATCTCCATTCAATGATTTGCTCCTTGAAGGAATCAATTTTTGAATGATAGATTTTCCGGTTATAAGTCGGTGGCTTATCCATCGCAAGAAGCTTCTTCACTGTGTTGCGTGAGATACCAAGGATTTGAGCTGTTGCTCGTTTCGATTTAGTTTGCTTGTACACTTTCTGTACAGCTGCCCAATCTTCCAAGTCTTTCACCTCTTTTTTCTCCTTTCCGTATATACGAATTGATATACGGAAAGTATTGTATTTTTCTTAAAGAGGTGGGTCAATTCTAAGTATTAAATTTTCAAGGAACAACGAGTATAATAAATGACAACAGGAGATACTTGTTATATCTAGTGGCTCAATTCTGAGTGTAAATCCTGGGTCAGTTTTAAGTGTAAATCAACACATATGTCTTTAAATAAGGAAAGTTGTTATATCTATTTAACAATTATTGTTTTTTCACTTATAGTTTCGTATCAAAGTAAGTCATACTATATGTGGGATTGTCATAACATGTTTGCTTTGCTAGATGGGTATAATTCCACAATATCAGAACTATTAGATTTTGATAAATTAGCCTTTTATAATCATATATCATATAGTTATGTATTCTTTGCTTTTCTTAATAAGGCGCTTTTTGGAACAGCAATACTGGGGCAAATGCTATATTCAAAAATCTTGATTGTGGTATCTGGTGTTGGGATTTATAAACTATTGCAAATAATGTATCCAAAAGCTGGAAAGACAGAATATCTTATGATATCTATGATTTGGCTTGGGTCTCCATTTGTTATGGGGTTATCGAGTTATAGTTATAATGATTTTGCAACATGGTGCATTTTCCCGATATTGTTATATTTTTTATATTCAAAAAAAGATATCTATGCATTCCTAACGGCATTCTATTTTGTTTTCTGTAAGGAAAGTAGTGTGGTTATGTATTCGTTCTTATTGTTAGGAATATATGTCGTCGAAGCTTGGGAAAAAAGAAAAGTTATTCATTCAATAGAAAGATTTTTTGTCCTGTTACTTCCTTGTTTTTTGTGGTTATTTTCTTATTATAATATTAGTCATTGGGATGGTGGAGGAGGTTTAATACTTAGTATTGAATATTTTATAGCTAAACTAAAATCTTTTTATTGTATAAATTTTAATTGGCTACTAGGAATACTAGGCGTATTTTGTGTGGTTGAAGCATTTAGAAACAGATATAAACAATATCTGGGAAAAATAGTGCCTATTGTGTTCTCGGGTATAGTATATATAGTGTTTTCTGGAATAATTAATACAGGGGTTAATCATCAGAGATATATTGATGCTTTGTATGCAGAAATATATATACTTGCTAGCTTTTTTCCATTGGTATTAGTTACAAAGAAAAAAATTAAGATAGTTACATATATTTTGAGTCTAAGTGTATCGATACTATCAAGTTTTTACACATTAGACCCTATTAGTCGAGCAGTGTATCAAGAGATAGATGTTGGAAGAACAAGTGTAATTACATCGGGACAGATATTATCCGATGCTATGGTTTATAACAGGCAATATCAAAATTATGGATATATCGTGGATGAAGCGATTGCTGACATTATGGATTCTCCTAATGGAATTATATATATGCCTGCATTATATAATAACCCATGGTATTTTGATGCAATGGGAACTTATATAATAATAGAGGATGATGCAGAAATAGTTATTACAGAACAATGGAATACAAGGCATCAAACACGCATGACAGATACAAATTTGGATGAAAATATTCCATTTGAAATTCATGTAATATCTAATAATTATAGAATTAGTATGCCTGATGGTACATATGGCTATTATTTGTATACTAGTTATGCTGGTATAGAAATGGCAAATTATATTCGTAACAACTTTAATATAGTTAGTGATCAAATATACAGTAAATCTGGATGGGATTTGCATTGCCTTACATTTACAAATACTAATTAAGGAGAAGATAGATGGATAAAATTGCTGTTTTAGTTCCCTGTTATAACGAAAGTGAAACAATTGAAAAAGTTGTCAAAGATTTTAAAAGAGTATTACCAGAAGCTACTATCTATGTATATGACAATAATTCAATAGATCAAACAGACGTGAAAGCAAAGAATGCAGGTGCTGTTGTGAGATATGTTCATCAACAGGGAAAAGGAAATGTTATTCGTCGAATGTTTGGGGAGATTGACGCAGAATGTTATGTAATGGTTGATGGAGACGATACCTATCCGGCAGAGGCTGCTCGCGAAATGGTAGATAAAATACTAAATGATGGTGCAGATATGATTGTGGGGGATAGATTATCATCTACATACTTTGAGGAAAACAAAAGACCGTTTCATAATTTCGGAAATAGCATAGTTCGTAGAAGTATTAATATAATATTCGATAATGATATTAAAGATATTATGACGGGGTACAGAGCTTTCAGTTATAGATTTGTGAAAACATTTCCTGTACTATCAAAAGGTTTTGAGATTGAAACAGAAATGAGTATCCATGCTGTAGATAAAAATATGTTTGTTGAGAATGTCATAATAGAGTATCGTGATCGACCATATGGAAGCGTCTCAAAGTTAAATACATTTTCCGATGGATTTAAAGTTATAAGAACAATCCTCAGATTATATAGAACATACAAACCTATGGAATTCTTCGGATGGATTGCGGCTATTTTGATAGTTATTGCAACAGCGTTTTTTATTCCAGTGTTCTTGGAGTATAGTCTTACAGGGCAAGTCTTGCGCTTCCCAACCCTTATTGTATGTGGATTTGTTGCGATAGCGGCGATTCAGTCGTTCTTTTCTGGACTAATACTAAAGACAATTAATCATAAAAATAGACAGGATTTTGAAATAGCATTGTATCGAGTAACCAAAGAATACAATTCAGCTATAGCAACCCAAGAGGAGAAATCGGGAAAAGGTGCCTGATTAAATAATGGTAGATAAGAGAAAAGCTCACGTATATATTGTAAGCGCTTAGTAATCCACCGTCGTGACTGACAGCGGTACTTTTGAAATAATAATAACAACTAAACATATGGAGCATTTCACTCCAATTACTATTCGTTATAGTTCGTTCATATGGAGCGTTTTACTCCATATCGAATAGGATATTCAAAGTGGAGTGTTTCACTACACATGGAGGTTGTTATTATGCGAAGCAAATTTACTAAGCAACAAAAGTTTGACATGGTAATGGAATGTCGCAACAGCGGCTTATCCGATTACATGTGGTGCAAGAAGCACGATATCCAAAGCAGCACCTTTTATAGCTGGGTAAAACAGTTGAAACGAGATGGAGCTAATGTTCCAGAAAGAACATATGCCGAAGATTATCATCTTGATTCAAAACCAGATATCGTGAAACTTGAAATTGTCGATGAACTTCCTGCTGAAAAACCACAAGTGGTTCAGCAGCTTCCATCAAACAATTGTGCCATCGAAATAACTATAGGACAGGCATCGATAAAAGTTTTCAATGATGTTAATCCAAAGTTATTATCTCAGGTTATGACCTGCCTAGGAGGTTGCCTATGATTGGTGATATCTCCATGGCAGATAACATATATATCATCTGTGGTTACACAGATATGCGCAAGTCAATAGATGGACTGTGTGCCGTAATTAAGGATCTGCTCGAACTCGATGCAGAAAATACCAAATCGCTTTACCTCTTTTGCGGTAAGCGTAATGACAGGATAAAAGCACTGTATCATGAAAAAGATGGTTTTGTGCTTTTATATAAAAGGCTCGATTACAAGCTTGGTAAATACGTAAGCCCTCAATCATGAGTACCAGATATCAAAATACCCAGCATTTCTGCTGGGTTTAGATATAAATCATGCAACTTGAAAATTTAAGATTTTTTATACTTGCTAGGGCATTTCTGTTGAACTGGTTTTGACCAAGGCATTAAGTCATTGAGAAAATTAGTATTCTTATCCTCCATGTGCTTTGGAATCTCTGTGAGCAGAAGTTCAAAGTATTGGTAGGTGTTTAATCCGTTAGCTTTTGCTGTTTCAGCTAAGCTGAAGAGCATGGCGCTTGCAGTGGCACCTTTTGAGGAATCGATTAAAACAAAGTTTTTACGCGCAATAGTGAATGGCCTGATTGCTTGCTCAGCATAGTTGTTGTCCATTGGAACTTTTCCATCGTTCAAAAATGTTCGAAGGTATTCTTCCTGGTTAAGACTATAGGCAAGTGCTCGTCCTATGGTACTGTTATGAGTAACTTGAGTGTATTTTAATTTTGCCCACTCGAAGTAAGCATCGACTTTCTCTTTGAGAACAAGTTGACGCTGCTTTTTACGATCTCTATTTGTTAGGTCATCGAAAGAGTTGTCGATGTGCATAATCTCGGTAATCATCGAGTATGCTTCGGCGGCTATCGAACCTTTTGCGGCTTCAGTGCCAACAGACTTAATGAATTCAGCAAAAGGTCTTCTCGCATGAATCCAACAGCCAGCGATTTGTAGGTCGTGCCGTTCTTTACCAAGCTTATGGTAGACCTGATAACCATCAGTGACCACAGTACCGGAGAAGTCCTTCAAGAATTCTCTTGGGTGATCAGTTCTTCTAGATGGCTGCCAATCGTATAAAACGATTGGATGCTCAGAGCAGTGTGGGTTATTTCTATAAACCCACATGTAAGTCTTCTTGCCATTTTTAATTTTAGTTTTATCAATCTGCATTACCTTAACGGGTGTTTCATCGGCATGGATTACTTTGCTGTCATAGATGAGCTCATGCATACGGTCATACACCAATGAGAGATATCTTTCAGTAGCATTAATAATCCAGTTGCACATGGTATTGGTTTCAAGGTTAATACCGTTATCCTTGAAGGCTTTCTTTTGACGATCAATAGGTAACGCATTTACATATTTACCATTTATAAGAGATGCGACTAATGAGGGTGTCGCAATACTGTTTTTGAACAAGTCAACAGAACGAGGCGCTCTTATGATTGTTCCATCATTGTCCTTAGAAGCGTAGACATGAACGTGGTGTTCATCAACGATAAATGTTTCAGGAATTATCTGTAGGCGTTTATAAATCTCTGCAGGAAGTTCTTTGTAACCATTAGGGAACTTTTCAGCAAGCTCTTCGTCGGAAAGCTTGTGCTCAATAATTCGAGCAGGAAGTCCGTCGAGGTCTATATCACGTTTGCCTTTAGTTTTAGAACGCTTATAAGAAGAGATAATAACCTCAGTGATCTCAGGTTCTGGAGTTGACGAATCTGCGGTTGCATCGACCTCATTAAAGGAATCAAAAAGAGACATCTGTCCTTCTATCTCAGAAGAAGCTTCAGATTTCTTTCCGAACTGACGCTGATTCATGATTCGAATTTGCTCAGTAAGAAGTTCAATTTGACGATTAGTGTCAGCTAGCTGAGCATTAGCAGTATCAAGTTGCTCTTGCATGAAACCAAGCTGACTTTGTAAAGAAGATGCAATGATGACCAATGCTTCTTTATTAAGATTGTTAAGTTGTTCATCGGTTAATTGCATCATTACGTTTCTCCTTAATTATGTATTAATTATATCAAAATCAAGGGATTATGACGAATTTTGGAAAAGGTAAAAATGGTGAAAATGCCTATAAATACGGCATTCATAGACGTTGTATAAGGAATCTTAGATTATAGATAAAAGTAAAAAGAAAAGTGCTGTGTAGAGCTTAGATTACTAGAAAACTAGGTGCCTGACCCCATTACGAAAATGTTACAAATGGATGGAAATGAAAAGCTGTTGATTAATGTAAAAGGTAATTGACAGCTTTAAAATTCATTGTTAAAATACGTAAAATAGTAGAAATTTAAAAGTGATGTAATCATTGGAGGGATTGCTATGACAGCAAGTGAGCGAATACTTCAATTATTGGACGAAAGAAAAATCAGTCAAAAGGATTTTTCGGATAAAACAGGGATTCCTCAGAGCACAATTAGTGATTGGAGAAAAAAGAAAACCAATCCGGCATCAGATAAAATAATGATTATATGCAAAGTGCTTAATGTAACACCAGAATGGTTATTATCTGGAATAGAAGAGGATGGTTCCAGAGGTAATAGAACGGACTATTATGTAATAGATAAAGAGTCTGATTTAGGCGAATTAATGGCAGCATATAGCGATATGGACACAAGTATGCGAAACAGATTAATGGGATATGCAAAAGCGCTCCTAGGAATATAGGAGCGATTATTTTTCGAATTAAAATCCGTATAATAGGAATAATTAAAAAGAGGAAAGATGGCAAGAAAGAAAAGGGAGTGGTATCCAGGAGCGGTATACCATGTAATGAGTAGAGGAAATAGGCAAATGCCTATATTTAATGATAATAGCGATTATAAGCAATTCATGAATTACTTAGCTTTTGTAAAGGAAAAGCATCCATTTAAGCTACATGCATTTTGTTTAATGACAAACCATTTTCATTTGGAAATTGAAACGGAAAATGATGAGATATGGAAGATAATGCAGAAATTGCTATCGTTATACTCATGCGATTTCAATTGTAAGTATAAATATATTGGCCACGTATTTCAGGGACGTTATGCATCCAGGCTTATAGAGGATGATACATATTTCTTAGAAGTAAGCAGGTATATACACCTTAATCCGGTGAAGGCAATGATGGTCAGGGACCCTTTGGAATATAAGTATAGTAGCTATCGCAATTATATGGACTATGAAAGAAACAGATTACTTGTAAACACTGAGGAGATAGAAACAAATCGTGTATTGAATATGTTTAAAAATCGGGGGAAAGAAGGTTATAGGATGTTTGTTGAGGGGAAGATATCACATGAAGAACAAGAATTATTAATTATGAAAGACATAGGAGAAAATGAGTTATGGCTACCGTGGTAAAAAGCTTTGCTGTCGAAGGCATCAATGGATTTTTTGTAGAAATTGAGGCAACAACAATTAGAGGTCAGCAACAAGCAATTTCAATTATTGGATTAGGAGACCAGGCTGTAAAAGAATCTGGAGAAAGGATACAGGCTGCATTAGAACATTGTGGATATGATATTCCAAAGGATAAAGTTGTAATCTCACTTGCACCGGGAGATAAAAGAAAACGAGGCTCCCATTATGATTTAGGAATGATTATTGGATTGCTTCAACAAACAGACCAAATTGCTGCAAAGAATTTAGAAGACGTGGCATTCATAGGGGAAATATCACTTAATGGAAAACTTAGACCATGTAATGGTATATTGCCGATGGTTACCGAGGCAAAACGTGTAGGCGTAAAAACAATAGTTTTGCCTGAAGCAAACTGTTCGGAGGCATCAAAAATATCCGGTATAGATGTTATTGGATTTGAAAAGTTAAAAGATGTTGTCAAATATTTGGAATCTGGAGTTGTTCCAGAAAGGAAAGACGATAATGTCGAAGTAGGTGAAATAAAGAGTACTTCAGACATCGACTTTGCTGATGTGCGAGGGCAGAATGAATTGATAGAGGCAATAGTGCTTGCTGCCGCTGGAGGCCACAACATTTTAATGGTTGGAACGCCAGGTTGTGGAAAGACAATGATAGCAAGTAGAATTCCAACAATTTTGCCTACTATGACTGAGCAGGAATCGCTAGAGGTGACAAAGCTACACAGTATAGCAGGCACAATAGAAGCAGGACACGATTTGATAAAGAAAAGGCCTTTCAGATCTCCACACCACAATGTTTCATTGAATGCATTAATTGGTGGTGGCACCTATGCTCAGCCAGGTGAGGTTTCATTGGCGCACAATGGAGTGTTATTTCTTGATGAACTAGCGGAGTTCACTAGAGGAACCCTTGATGCATTGAGGCAGCCATTGGAGGATAAGAAGGTCACTATTTCACGTGTTAATGGAACAAATAGCTATCCTGCAAATTTTATGTTGGTATCAGCAATGAATCCATGTCCATGTGGTTATTATCCAACAAGCAAATGTAGATGTTCTGATTATGAAGTGTTGCATTATAGAGGAAAAATATCTGGGCCAATTTTAGAGCGTATAGATATTCAAAAGGATGTAAAGAACATTAACTATTTTGAACTCGGGGATGAGGATGTTGCTCCTTCATCGGCAGAGCTTAGATTGATGGTAGAAAAAGCCAGAGCTATTCAAAATGAAAGATATAAGGATGATGATAAAGTCTCTTGTAATGCACAGATGACTACTGGCCAGATAAAGCAATATTGCATTTTGGATGCTGAGAGCAAAACATTAATGAAAAAGGTATGCGAGGACAGAGGATACAGTGCTCGTGTAATACATAAGCTATTAAGGATGGCGCGAACAGCTGCAGATTTGGATGGAATGGAGAACATAACAATTAATCATGTGCGAAAAGTTTTGAATTGTAGAGATTTAGATAAAAGTAATGGAAAGATGTATGTCGTTGGAAAGATGTGATGAAGAAACTGCTTGGTTAGCGGCCATGCAATTAAAGGGAGTTGGGGATAAAGCATTAAGAGATGTTAACTCGGTCTATGCCATAGAAGATTTTATAGAGGCACTAAAACTAGGAAATCTAGATAGATTGTCATGGACTGAGTCACGTAAGAAAAAAATAATAGATTACTATAAAGACAACAGTGATTATATTAATGAAAAGGCAAAAGAATACCAGGATTACTGCGAAAAGAAAAATATAGGTATATTGCTGCAGACGGACAATATATCAAAAAGTCTGCAAGAAAATTTTTATGTCATGCCGCCAGTTCTATTTTATAGAGGAAATATTGATTTATTGAAAGAGAAGGTTGCCCGCGTGGCTGTTATAGGGGCTAGGAGATGCACAAGAGATGGAAAGGAGAAAGCAATTGATATTGCTTCCAAAGAAGTTTCGAACGGAAAAGTAATTGTTAGCGGTATGGCAAAGGGAATAGATTCTTATGCTCATACAGCTGCACTTAAAGCTGGTGGAACGACTATCGCTGTACTTGGTAATGGAATAGATATTTGCTATCCTACAGAGCATGAGGAACTTATGGAAACAATAATAGAAAAGGGATTAGTGATATCCCAATTTCTTCCGGGAGCATCACCTAGACAGTATCAGTTCCCCGTGCGAAACAGATTAATCGCTGGTTTAAGTGAAAAGGTATATGTTGTAGAAGCTGCTAGGAATAGTGGGACTAATACAACGGTGCAGTTTGCAAAGGATTATGGGATTGAGGTTGAAAGCGCATACAATATATGAAAGTTAACATTGAAAAAGCATTTGTAAAGGGAGGCATAGTGCTTGTTAAATAGGACTGAATAGTTGGTGAGTTAATAGAAAATAGGTATTTTTAGTATCATTTTAAAATAATTGATGGTACAATATAAATAAATATTGAAATGTTACGATATATTTAGTATCATTTAAAAGCTATGGGGGAAGCGAGGAACATTTCATGAAATTATTATCGAAGAAAATGATAGCGGATAAGATTAGTTCGCAAAGAAAAGCAAAGCGACTTACTCAAGAACAACTAGGACAGAAAACGGGAATAAATAGACAAATAATTGGACGAATAGAAAAGAGTGAAGTATTACCTTCAATAATTCAATTACAGAATTTGGCAGAAGCATTAGAGTTTGATGTTACAGAATTGTTTGAAGAAAGCACACCTAATGTTAGAACCGCTTTTAGAAGAGATTCAGAAAATTGGGTTAGAGAAAATGCAATTGATAAACTGTTAGAGATGATGATGGCCTCAAAGCAGCAAATTGTTTTGAGAAAGGCAATGAAAAATGAGTAAGAAAGATATAGAGTTAACACTGGCAGAATTAGATGCTATAAAAAGTTTAGCAAAGCAAGTAAGAATGAGCTTTGGTGTGGTTTCAACATCTGTAGCTAGCGATATAAGAAGAATTTTAGAACGAAGGGATATTCTTATTTGTGAATATCCCTTTAATGATATAGAAAAAAATAAAACATATGCCTATTTAACTATAATTACAGTTGGTACTGAAGAATATACTTATATTGGATTAAATACGTCGATAGCTTATGATGAACAATTATTTGCTTTAGCACATGAGTTGTACCACATAGAGACTAAGACTGGATTGGCGTATTCGTTTGAATCAGATAAAGAAGATGAAAGAGTAGAACGATGTGCGGATCGATTTGCGGCGGAATTACTATTACCTGAAGAGGAATTGAAACATTTAGTTGTATCAGAGTTTGGAACTGATAAATTAAGAGGTGTTCCTCAGACTAGAATGTTAAGATTTATTGCATCTATCCAATGTGATTACTGGATTCCGTATAAGTCAATCGTAAAAAGATTAAAAGAGGAAAAATATATTTCACATGAAGATTATGAATGGCTGTACTCAATTGATGCAAGATCTGAAGATGGTATTTATTATACTATTTTAAAAGCCTTGAATGAGGATGTTGCAAATATTTTAAATAGAAGAACTGAGACTATAGGAATATCAAATAGAGGAATAGAATATCTAATTCAGAATTATGAGGATGGAATAATAGATGATGATGAATTTGTAGAAACATTAGAGCTTTTTGGTAAAAAACCAGAAGACTACGGATTTGATTTACTTGATTGGAACGATGTGGACGATGAAGATTTTTTAGAATTCATTGCGCCGGGGGAGGAAGAGATTGAAAGTTGATATAGAATGCGAAAATTCAGCTTTGATAGATATTATTCAAAATGCTAACATGGATTTATTTCTTGATGCTAATTTTTTTATACCACCAGATAGAAGTAAATTAGGGTGCAGGACATATACGTTTGAATCGTTTAAAAAAGTATGGCTAAATCCGATTTTTAATCTTTTTGATAAGCTATATATACATGAATCTGTTGACGAAGAGTTAATCAATGAAAAAGTTAGGGCATTTACGGATGAAAAAGTAAAATGCAGAAATCTTATTGTATGTAGTGATAATGACTTATCCGAGCAGGAAGTACTTCTTATGGAAGATATGAAGAATCGATTATCGATATATTCAAAATATGATTCTTTTATGGATTGTAGTAGTGATAGAGGGGAGGTCTTTAGCCTCTCATATATGGCTGTAAAAGGGTTTACATATTTTGGTGCAAATGACGCTTTGCCAATTAGATTAATAAAGAATGCGAATAAATTAGGAACAGGACTTGACGACATGTCAGTAATCCAAATGTATGAGATAATATATGTACTTTATAAAAAGGGCTACGAAAGCGATGGATTAAGGAATTTATATAAATATCAATATTACCTGACAAAGCGAGAAAAAATGACTAATCCACCGTGGGGGAAGTTTATTGAGATGATGGATGAAATATATATGGATTACTTTAAATAAAGGTAGCATAGATTGCTACCTTTTGTATTTGTGATTTTTAACATTTCTCTAATGAATAATGTTCAGGGTTATCAATGATGTCCGCTTTTTTAATGAAATATATTTCTGTAGCATCTATATGAGATGGATTATTTCCACATAATAACAACTCATCGTGTTCAGAGGAAAGAATATATAGGCCTTCTTCTGGGATACTCTTGGGGTCAACATAGTAGTGTATTTTAACATGACTTTTTGATGGCATATAAACTTCTAATATTAAGCACGTAAAAAATAATTCTGCAAGAGATACTAATAAGATGATGGTGTAAAGGAAGCCATTTGTGTTGGTTTCATCTAATTGACTTATAGCAACAGTGCAAAGAAGGAAAGCAATAAGGAATAAAAAAAGTGGGTATTTTTTGACAAAAAATATAGTAAATTTATTTTGTGGCTCTAAACCTTTGCGCATAAAGTAAAAGCAGAAAGATAACGAGATGAGTAATAGTATAAATAAGATTAATATAGCACCTGCTAAAAACTTGATATAATTGCTATCTGCTATGAAAATAGGCGAAAAATTATATAACAGCATAACAAGATACAAAAAAATAACAGTTGCAATATACTGGGTGTTTTGTGCTTTTTTACCTAGTATAATTACTTCCCAGCTGGGTTTAAACATATACAGTAAACGAGGACTAAGTGTTAATGCGATTATTACAAATGGCATAATTGTAAAAATGTTAGTGGGATCAATGTTGCTAATGATGTCGATAATATTTGACATAAGATATAATACCTCCTAAAATTTAATATGTGTCATATTACACATAAGTCAAGAGAAAATCAATATGTTTTACAAAATTTTAATTCGATATAGGTGGCTTATTTTTAGAGCTATAAAGATATATGCACTACCACAATCAAACTAATTGTTATATAATACAAATATTGTTATGAAAACTCTACAGGCGGGCTTCTGTAGAGTTTTTGATTGTCTGTAGATATAGGAAAAATAAATGGGAAAAATAATAATACTTGCAAACAATTCAGGTGGGCTATACGATTTTAGAAATAACCTTATCTCTGAATTAATAGCAAAAAATAATGATGTAATAGCATATACACCTTTTGATACAAACATTGAGGATTTGAAAGCATTAGGTGTGGATTTGAGAGAGTTGCCGGTTGACCGACGCGGGCTCAATCCTTTTAAGGATTTAAAGCTTCTTATGAAGTGCATATCAATTGTAAAAAGTGAAAAGCCAGATTTGGTGATCACTTACACTATCAAGCCAAACGTTTATGGTGGTATGGCCTGCAGACTCTGCAAGGTACCATATGCTATCAATATCACTGGCCTAGGAACAGCGTTCCAGAATGATGGCATGGTAAAGAAGATTGCCACAGCTCTTTATAGCATTGCTTGTAAAAAAGCTAAGATTGTATTCTTTGAAAATGTTGGTAACAGAGACATCTTCATCGATAATAAAATCGTAGATATGGAAAAGACCCATGTTCTTAGTGGAGCAGGAGTAAACACAGAATACTTTGCTTTACAGGATTATCCTGAAAATGATGTTACTAAGTTTCTTTTCATCGGTCGTATCATGAAGGAAAAAGGTATTGATGAGCTTCTGGATTCCATGAAGCGATTGATTGCAGACGGAGAAAAGGTTGAGCTTCATGTGCTTGGTGGATATGAGGAATCATACAAGGACATGATTGATGCATACGAGGCTGAAGGTTGGCTACATTATCATGGTTATCAGCTTGATGTGCGTCCATTCATTGCAGAAAGTAGCTGCTTTGTTTTGCCATCTTGGCATGAAGGAATGGCCAATACCAATCTAGAGTCAGCATCATCAGGCAGACCGGTTATCACATCAAACATCCATGGATGTTTGGAAGCAGTAGAAGACGGTGTCACAGGCTATCTGGTAGAATGCAAGAATCCTGAAAGCGTATATCAAGTCATGAAACAGTTTTTACAGCTGTCTACAGAGGAAAGACGTGAAATGGGTTTGAAGGGCCGCGAAAGAATGATTCGCATCTTTGAGAAAAAGGCAGTTGTGGCAGACACAATAAAATATTTAAACATATAATTAGTGAATTCGAGGTAATAAAAATGAATTATTTAATGTGTAGTGTTGGTAGACGTGGAGAGCTCATGAAAGATTTCAGAGCTTCAATGGAAGAAGGATCAAGAATTATTGCAACGGACAATAGTACTTACGCACCTGCTTTGTATTTTGCAGACAAAACATATCTTGTACCTAGAATCGATGATCCAACATATATCGATACATTGCTTGATATTTGCAAGAAGGAACAGATTAACGCGGTTACAACTTTTATCGATCCAGAAATCATGATATTGGCTGAGAATCGTGAAAAGTTTGAGGCTCTTGGGGTAGAGGTTTTAGCTCCATATTTGGAGACAGCAAAGCTTTGCTTTGATAAGTATGAGATGTTCAAGTTCTTAAAGAAGAATGGAATCAATACACCAATGACATGGGGAACATACGAAGAAACAATGGCAGCTGTTGAAGCTGGTGAAGTATCATTCCCTGTATTTGTAAAGCCTAGATGCGGAAGCGGTAGCGTCGGAGCAAGAAAGGTTTTCGATAAGGAAACATTATGTTCAGCATTTGAGCAAGAGCCAACACTTATTGCGCAGGAAATGATGGATTGCCTCGACTTGGATGCAGATGTATATGTAGATACAAAGACTCATCTTCCAGTAGCTATCTTCTCTAAGAAAAAGATTTCTACAACAATCGGCGGAGCAAATAAGACAATTTCATTTAAGGATGACAAGCTATTTGATTTTATCCAGAAAGCTTTGCCTTTATTCAAGTTTAATGGACCACTCGATGCTGACTTCTTCTATAGAGATGGTCAGTACTATCTATCAGAAGTAAACCCACGTTTTGGTGGAGCATATCTTCATGCATATGGTGCAGGAGTGGACTTCATCAAACTTATCGATAATAACCTTAAAGGCAATGAAAATAAATCCATCATCGGCGAATACGAAGAAGGCGTCGTAATGATGATGTATGATAGCGTAGTAATCAAAAAGCAGGGTGAACTCGCTGAATAATATGATATACTTTAGACAGTCCATTTGGGCTGTCTATTTTATTTTTGTAAGGGAATGAAAATTATGTACGAGAAATTTGTAAAAAGATTAATTGATTTTATTTTAGCGTTAGTGGGAATTGTGGTGCTATCTCCATTATTGCTTGTTCTAATCATACTTGGTGCTATTTTTATGGGAGGCAATCCATTTTTCACACAGGCGCGTCCTGGTTGGCACGAAAAAGTATTCAAGCTGGTGAAATTTAGAACCATGGATAACCGTAAGGATGCCGATGGCAATCTATTACCGGATGATGTTCGCTTGAACAAATATGGCCGTTTCTTGCGAGGCACATCGCTTGATGAGCTTCCAGAGCTTTTCAACATCCTAGTAGGAGATATGGCCCTTATCGGCCCTCGCCCACTTCTTGTAAAATATCTTCCACGTTACAACGAAGAACAGCGTCACCGTCACGACGTCCGTCCGGGCCTCACTGGCTACGCTCAGGCCCACGGCCGCAACTCAGTTAGTTGGGAAGACAAATTCGCTATGGACGTTTGGTACGCCCGCAACATTTCATTTGCGCTGGATTGCCAAATCATCGTAGACACAGTAAAGGCTGTTGTGAAACGTGATGGAATCAGCTCTGAAACATCTGCCACCATGGAAGAGTTCATGGGCACACCGGATGGGGTGGTGAGCCAGTGGAAGGCACCTAGGTAGAGATAGAATAACAATATTTGGGGAGGTTATTATGTGTACTGCAGCAACATACTATAGCAAAGATCATTACTTTGGTAGAAACCTTGATTTGGAGTTTTCATATCACGAGACAGTAACCATCATGCCTAGGAACTACAGGTTCCCTATTAGGCATCAGAATGATTTGGATAGCCATTATGCGCTAATAGGAATGGCATTTGTGGTGGACGACTATCCTCTTTTCTATGATGCTATCAATGAAAAAGGTGTTGGTATGGCTGGGCTGAACTTCCCTGGCAATGCAGACTACAAGGAAATGAATCCTGATAAAGATAACGTTGCTCCATTCGAGTTTATTCCATGGATATTGGGGCAGTGTGCTTCTGTGAATGAAGCTAGAGCGTTACTTGAAAGAATCAATCTCATTAATGAGAACTTTAGCGAACAGCTTCCTCTATCGCCACTTCACTGGATGATATCTGATAAAACAGAGTCTATAGTAGTGGAACAAACTAAAGAGGGACTTCGCATTTACGATAATCCTGTTGGTGTAATGACTAACAATCCTACCTTTGATATTCAGTTATTTGAGCTGAACAAATACATGTCTCTTTCTACTGAGCCGGCTCAAAATACTTTTGCTAAAAACTTATCCTTGCAACAGTATAGCCGTGGCATGGGAGCCATTGGCTTGCCTGGGGATTTATCATCCACATCTCGCTTTGTAAAAGCGGCTTTCACTCGAATGAATTCTGTATCAGGTGAATCAGAGCTGGAAAGTGTAAGCCAATTCTTTCATATCCTTGGTTCAGTGGACCAGCAGAGAGGATGCGTACACCTAGGTGATGATGCGTATGAAATCACCATCTACACATCTTGCTGTAATTTGGATAAGGGAATCTATTATTACAACACATATGAAAACCACCAGATTACTGCAGTGGATATGCATAAAGCGGATTTGGATGGAACAAAGCTGAGTACATATCCGCTGAGACATGGTGAGAATGTGTTGTGGGAGAATTAGGGTTTATTATTACATCAACTTTACACTAGATAACTATATTAATTACATATTCTTTAATGTAAAAGGAGGCAGTGTATGAGTGAAATGAACACAAAGGCAATGTACAAATTATCTTATGGGCTGTTTGTGTGTACGGCAGTACAAGGCGACAAGATCAATGGCTGTATTGTCAACACAGCTATTCAAATTGCATCAGAGCCAAACCGTATTTCAGTAGCTATCAACAAGGCAAACTATACTCACGATATGGTGAAAGCCACAGGCCAGTGCAATATCTCAGTCATTAGCCAGGATGCTACCTTTGATTTATTCAAGCATTTCGGCTTCCAATCCGGTAGAGATGTAGATAAGTTTGCTGCCTATCCAATCGCGAATTACCAGACCTCAGAAAATGGCATTCCATATATTACAGCAGGAACCAACGCGTACTTTTCACTGAAGGTAGAAAAGACTGTAGACCTGGGGTCTCATACTCTATTTATCTGCGAGCCAGTAGCTATGGAAGTTCTTTCGAATGCAGCGTCTGCAACATATGAATATTATCAAAGCAACATTAAACCAAAGCCTGAGGCAGTTGGAACCACTCCAAAAGGAGAGACAATCTGGCGTTGCCGCATTTGTGGATACGAGTGGGTTGGAGAGGAACTACCAGACGATTTCATCTGCCCTATCTGCAAACACCCTAAGGCAGACTTTGAGAAAATAGAGCAAAGGTAAAAGAATCAACATGAAAAAATCTATCATAGAAAAAGCACATGGTTTCATCCTAAAAATGCCAAGCTTCCTAGAAAAGATAGTGGCAGCCATATTGTTAGTGGGTGTTGCGTACAGCTGCATCCAATTGGGAATACATGTGGTGTCCCTGACTGAGCTGGCATTTGATGAATATATCGAAGATATTTTAGTCACAGCATTTAATGCAGTGATTGTTATCGAGTTTATCAGGATGCTTATAAAGCATTCCATGAACACCATAGTCTAAGTCTTGATATTTGCCATCGCCAGGGGACTAGTGGTTGGCCACGAAGCTCCGTTAGAAACATTGATACGTATAGTTTGTATTGCGATTCTGTTGGCTTGCCGTAAGTATCTGTTTTATGAGAAGGATTTTGAGGAAGAGATGTAGGGGAAGAGTGGAAAGGGGCTATTATGAAGGTTGCATATCCGGTATTAATTAAACAATCTGGCGATGATTTTTTGGTTTATATTCCTGATTTAGATGGCTACACTGAGGGGGCAGATTTAGCAGACGCTATAGAAATGGCTAGAGATTATATTGGCTTAGCTTGCATGGGGCAGGAAAACAATTTACCTGAAGCTTCTACATATAAAGAGGCTGTAAAAAAAGCCAAAAAAAATAATGATATTTTTGACTATTCCGATGGTTTGCAAACAATGGTAGATGTCGACTAAATTACTCCAGAGTTCTTCAGGACGCTATTGCAAACATATTGAATTTAAACTATAATTTAGGAAATTAAAATTTGTCTTTTTAAAGGGGCTAGCTGTTATTTATGCAGCTGGCTCTTTTGTATAGGAGCGACTTTTAAATAAATACAAAAGGGAGAACCAATGAAACTAGAATCACGTCTAAACGAATACACCAAAGATGATTTGTTAGTGCTGGCAGACAATTTCAAAATCAAACTTAGTTCTAGGCTTAAGAAGGCAGAGATGATTGATAAACTGGTTGCTGGGATGAGCAATCCAGAAATAATGCGTCCACGTTTGGCTTGTCTCACCGATTCAGAATTAGCATTGCTTAAAAAGGCAATCAAATCGTCTCAGGATACAGGGATTGATAGAATTATGGACAGCTTTCAGCTGTATATGTACTTCCTTGGAGAGTTCGAGGAAGAGACAGACAATCTTGTAATCTATGATGAAATCAAGGAAGTATATGCCAAAGTTGAAGATGAAAATTTCCTTTCAGAGCGAAAGAAAAAGGGCTGGTTCATAAAGTGCCTTCGATTCTTCAGAGAGTACTATGGTGTGGCACCGCTGGAGGTAATCTATAAACTATATCATCTCAAAGTGAAAGATAGCATAAAGGACATGCTCGGAATTATCTTAGAGATTCCACTGGATATCCGAGGCTGCACTGTTTTTCAGGAAGATGAATTGCAGGATAATGAAGCTGGAATAGATAAGTATTTACATACAGAGTATGGGCTACTAGTACATTTTGATATATTTGAAAGTGGAGAAGTCTATCCTCTGCTACGTAGCCAGGTTGGCAAGGATTTCTATATTCCATCTGCTGCTCAAATAGAGGAAATCACACACGATTGCTATGAATCTAGTTCACTGGCATATAAGAAGCTGCACACATTTTTCATGAAGAAACTACATATGGAAAATGAGTTAGCTACAACATGGTGCCTTAATGTATGGATGAATAGCTACAATGGAGACAGCCCAAGCGAGATTATAAAAGATTTAAATGAGCATGATGAAGTTTTTGATGGGGAAGACCAGATAGGTGAATTTATGAATCTCCTAATGGATGCCCACAACAACACTCGCCTCATCGAAAATCGTGGTCACAAACCGGTGGAGCTTCATTCGAATAACTTCACAGGAATTCCAACAATTGTTCCTGGTAGTTCTAAGGCAGCATCTATACTTGGGGAGCTTCAACCTCAATTATCTGCCATGGGTATTCCTGTAGAATTGGGCAAGAAAGTTTATCCAAATGATCCATGCCCATGTGGTTCTGGAAAAAAGTATAAGAAGTGCTGTGGGAGATAAAAAGTTTATATTTTCAATTGACCCTCTATACAGGTATTAATTAAAGATGACTCTTAAAACTGCAAAAACTGAGAATATTATTGTCTAAATTAGTAAAAAATAGTATTATTTACATATAAGAGGAAGAAAAAATGCAAAAAATGGGAATTGCGCTTGCTAATTAATCTGCGATGTAGTATATATTTATATTGTGACGGAAATTAGAGGTGTAATAAAATGGGAAATTATATAGAAAATGTTCGTTTATACTTAAAAGAGCGAGGCATTAAACAAAGCTATGTCGAATTGATGACTGGTTGGGAAAAAAGCAGAATAAGTAGATTGTTAAATGGTGAAACGGATATTAAGTATGATGATATGGAGCAACTAGCCAAGGCTCTCGGACAGGATGTTATATTCTTCTTGGGAGATAAAGAACAGATGCGTGTGAAGAATAAAGCACATGGTTCAATATCATTTTTTGCGGGACATTTGAGCTCGGACGATAAAAAGACAGCGGATAAATTGATAGAAATGTTCAGATTTTATGATGCATTGACAACAAAAAACTTTTAAGTGGCTCCACTCATAAATAGAGTGGAGCACTTTTAATATATAGGAGTATGAAAATATGGAGAGAGAGCAGTTATTAAATATTATTAAATTTAATGAGGAGAATGCCAGAGAAATACAAATGGATTGTAATTTGTTTTACGAAATGATGGGGAGAAATTCTGCTGTAGTGTTATCAGATATACAGACCATCTCTAGAGTACTATTTGAAAATGCAGGATATAAATTGATTAGATTGCCATTGAAGAATAAAGAAATTGGAGCATTTTTACTCAAATTAAATAATGCAAAGTATGTTGTTCTCAATACTTCTAAAAGCTGTGCTAATAATAATTTTGCACTTGGACACGAACTATATCATACATTGATTCAGAGGAACGAAGAATATAATAGTGCAGAAGTTTATATGGAAAACTATGAAGACAATCCAATTGAGAAGAAAGCTAATGCCTTTTCAGGCTCAATTTTGATGCCCAAGGAAGACTTCATTGTAACAAGTAAACTTGTGACAGGGATGAATTCAGATGATATTACGAGAATTCATGAATATGCAAATGATTTGCTGACAGTTCTAACTCTTGTAAATAATTACAAAACTACGTACATGTCAGTTTTAATTAGATGTTACGAATGTGGATTATTTGATATAAAAGATGTCAAGAAGATGGATTTCTTATTAAAACATAATAAAGAGAAGGAAATTGGTACAATCTTTCGTCTTGTATCTACTCGTATCCCAGTTAGCGTTCAAATGGAACCATCATATATTGATGATTTTCAGATGCTATATGAAGAGGCGAAGCAGGAAGGTGAGCATTCATTAAAACTTGGTTGGATAACAAAAGATGATCTAGAATATCGCTTGAATGGCCTAAAGGCTGCATATCAAGAAGTCGTGGAGGTGCAGCAGATTGATTAATGAGGCTATCAATGGAATAAAAAATTCGTTGCCTGGATTTTTTGTTGTTAATCAAGAAGAGTGC
Source organism: Pseudobutyrivibrio ruminis (assembly GCF_015057245.1). Taxonomy (GTDB): domain Bacteria; phylum Bacillota; class Clostridia; order Lachnospirales; family Lachnospiraceae; genus Pseudobutyrivibrio; species Pseudobutyrivibrio ruminis_E. The sequence continues at coordinate 38,138 of NZ_SVET01000002.1, read as the reverse complement.
TACAAAAAAATATTGAGGGCAAATAATATTTGCTTTTTAGATACATGTTTCATAACAAGGCTGATTACTCTTGCAGAGAAATTTGATATATATAAAGCTTTCGAAACTATGGCTCAAGGACGCGATGAATGGCATATTGTATTTGTTTTAACAGGACTGGTGTTATATGAATTAAAAGATTCAAGAGAGTCCAAACTACAAAGCAAAAATCTAGAACTATTTGAAAGTATGAATACAAATGGATTCACACTTGTTGTCATTGATGAAGAGTTGGTCTGTGAAAACATTAATAATTATTTGGGAAAAACTAAAGTAGAGTGGAATGCTCTACTTACCAATAGATTAATCGAAAACAAAGCAAATCTAAGCAAACTATTTTCTGTTATGGCTAATAGTGGTGATGCGCTGCAGGAGGCTATATACGATGGTCGTGTAAAGAACAATCGAGATACCAGTTTTATAGTTAATTTGATAGGCTCCATAAAAGAAAGAAAAAGTGATAAGGATAGTCTTGCAGAAGAATTGGTGGCGGTGTCATTGTTTTTTATAATGGAGCTAATAAAAGATTCAAACAGAAATGCAGTATTCTTTTGTTCACACGATTTGCCAGCAATTGATAGATTGAATAAGGTAAGCAAAACTAGCTTTGATGAAATGACAGTATCAATAAAGGCTGTTTCCTTTTTCACATTTGTCAATTATATGGTGGAGCAAGGCAATATAACTGATAAGGAAGCTCTGATTGAGGTGCTAAGAAAAACAATGGCTCCATCTATCGTAGTACTTTCGCTGGAGGATAACCTAGTACAGAACACTTTTGAAAAAATGGCAATTGAAGATGTGGCAGATAAAATGTTATCTGGAGTGAGACTTGCCTACGTGGGAAAAGCAGGAAAGGCAAGAGAATAAAGTGGCATTTTTATTGAATTCCCCACTTTACCCACCCTTTACATTTCCCCTCCATAATACAAGTGCAAACATTTGGAAAATTTCTTGTATTAAGGAGGCATGAAATGGACATTTTTATGATTCTGAAGCTGCTGGGTGGGCTGGCCCTCTTTCTGTACGGCATGAAGCTCATGGGTGATGGCCTACAGGCGCTAGCTTCGGGGAAGATGGCTCAGATACTGGAGCGTCTTACCAACAAAACTATTTATGGTGTGCTGTTAGGCGCTGGCGTCACTGCGGTGATTCAGTCATCATCGGCCACCACAGTAATGGTTATAAGCTTTGTGAATTCGGGAATCATGAGCTTGCGTCAGGCGGTTGGCGTAATCATGGGCGCCAATATCGGCACCACAGTCACATCCTGGATGTTATCCATGGTGGGAATCGAAAGCGATGCGGTGCTCATCAAAATGCTAAAGCCTACATCTTTTGCGCCTATACTTGCTATGATTGGCGTTGTGCTTTACATGAAGGCAAAGGAAAATGCGAAGCAGACCAACATTGCACATCTGCTAATTGGTTTTTCGGTGTTGATATTTGGAATGGACGCAATGAGCGCTTCTATGGAGCCACTTGCACACAGCCCATTTTTTGAAAATATGCTGGTAGCAGTTTCCAATCCATTCTTTGGAATTATTGTGGGTATGGTATTTACGGCCATCATCCAAAGCTCATCGGCATCGGTGGGAATACTGCAGGCTCTTTCATTGACTGGAGCAGTCAGCTTTGGCGCAGCCTTTCCTATCATCCTGGGGCAGAATATCGGAACATGCTCTACAGCGTTGCTATCCTCAGTGGGAGCTAGCAAAAATGCAAGGCGCGCATCCATGATTCACCTATACTTCAATGTAGTCGGTGTTACCGTATTTACGTTAGCTTTTTATGGATTAAACATGATTTTTAATTTTGAATTCTTAACGGCGGCTGTTGGCCCGGTGGCCATTGCGGTTATTCATTCAGTTTTCAATGTAGGAAGCACCATTATAATTTATCCATTCTCGAAGCATCTGGTGCGCCTGGCGGAATATACGGTCCCCGATGATCGTGTGAGCAATGGTTATTCCTCTTTACATAAAATTTAGATAATCATACTATAGTATCACATAGATTGATTGTTTATGTACATATGAAGGAGGTCACTATGGCTCTTGTTTACATTGTTGAAGATGATGAAAATATTAGAGAGATAGAGGAGTTTGCTCTGACAAACGCTGGCTACGATGTAGAAAGCTTTGCCAATGGGGCAGACTTTTTTGATATTTTGGAACATAATCTGCCCGACCTTGTCCTGCTGGACATCATGCTTCCTGATGAAAACGGGTTTGAAATAGTAAGGCAGCTTCGCTCCAGCGAAATTACTGCCGCCATTCCGGTGATTATGGTCACCGCAAAAACTGGCGAAATCGATTTGGTTCGCGGCCTGGAAACTGGAGCCGACGACTACATCAAAAAGCCATTTTCGGTGATGGAGCTCACATCTCGGGTGAAGGCTCTTCTTCGCCGCACTATGGAGGCTTCTCAGGAAATCATTACCATCGAAGACCTTACCATAAATGACCAGAGGCACCAGGTGACTGTGGCTGGCCAGACTATCGAGCTCACATACAAAGAGTACGAGCTACTGAAATATTTGGCGTTGAACCGTGGTATCGTCTTGAAACGTACTCAGATAATGGACAAAATCTGGGGCATAGATTACGAGCTGGAATCCCGCACCCTGGACATGCACATCAAAACTCTCAGAACCAAGCTTGGCAGCTGCGGCAGCCTGATTCGCACAGTACGAAACGTTGGATACGTCATTGATTGATAGGGAGGTATCATGGCACAGAAAATTTACCTTAGATTTTTGGCGCTGATTATCGCCACGGTGCTTTGCACATCCCTCTGCGTGACCTTGGCCTATTACGCTTTGTTCGAGCGGCAGGTTCACCAGGATATGCAGGTCACTGCTCAGATTTTTAAAGATACAGAATTTTTTGACACCGCAGATGTGGCAGCTTTGGAGGACAATCCAAAGCTGATGGACGCAAATCTGCGTGTTACCTTGATAGATGTTGACGGTACAGTGCTTTTTGACAATACCGTAAATGCGGAGCAGATGGATAATCATGCCAACAGGCCGGAGATTGTCAGCGCCATGGAGATTGGTTCCGGAGAGATTGAAAGGCAGTCCGACACCATGGGCTTAAAGGACTATTACTATGCCCTTCGCCTAAACGACGGTCGAATCCTTCGCATCGCCCAGGAAGTGGACGCGGTGTGGGTGGTGTTTGCCAGCGGCTTGCCACTTTGCCTCGGCCTGATTTTGCTTATATCATTTGTATGCGTGCTGGCTTCCCGAATCCTTACACGTCAGCTAATGAAGCCAATCGAGGATGTAGCTGTCAAGCTCAACGATGATTTTGTAGACTCGCCATATCCTGAGCTTTATCCCTTCATCAGCAAAATCCGCAAGCAGCATGAGGAAGTGTTGGCGGCCGCAAAGGTGCGCCAGGATTTTTCAGCCAATGTCAGCCATGAGCTAAAGACTCCACTTACTGCCATCTCTGGCTACGCCCAGCTACTAGGCTCAGATGATACACCTGCAGAAAAGAGAAAGCACTTTGCTGACGAGATAGACAAGAATGCAAATCGCTTGTTGGCGCTGATAGAGGACATCATCAAGCTTTCCGAGCTGGATAGTGACGACAATGATGAGCAGTTTGAAACGGTGGATTTGTATCAGCTTGCTAGCGAAGAGCTTGATTCCTTAGCTATGGCGGCTAGCCAGCGAAATATCGATATCACTTTATCTGGCGGCGCCACCACGGTACGATGCCGCCCAGATCTTATCCGCGAGCTAATCGACAACCTTGTGCAAAACTCCATCCGCTACGGCAATGATGGTGGACATGTGGCGGTCTCAGTATTGGAAGAATACGGCTACAAAAAGCTCATCGTAGAAGATGACGGCATCGGCATCCCTGCTGGCGACCTAGACCGCGTTTTCGAACGATTCTACCGCGTCGACAAAAGCCGCTCCAAAGCCTCCGGCGGCACAGGCCTTGGCCTTGCCATCGTAAAGCACATCGTGGAAATCCACGACGCCAAAATCCAAATCGAAAGTGAACTGGGCGTAGGAACTAAGGTTACTGTGTTGATGTAACAAGGACGTGGGAGCCAAAAGGCTCCCACTTTTCTTTAGTTTAGTATTGCAATCATCAGATTAAGATAAGCTGCAAAGGTGCACCACAGTAGATAAGGGAGAAACATCAATGTGGCTTTCCAACATACTTTAGAAGTTTTCCATATCATCACGATAATCATCACCCAAAGAATCATCAGCCATATGAATGCTAGTGTATACTGCGCTGCGTTGAAAAATATCAGCGACCATACAAAGTTGAAGCAGAGCTGGATAAAGTAAACTATCATGGCAATGCACTTGGCGCTTTTCTTTTCTGTAGTATCTGCAGGTGCAAGCAACAAAAAATAGCTCCCGAGCCCCATCAGTATATAAAGAATTGTCCATGCTATTGGAAATAGCCAGGCAGGGGGCGCAAGAGGCGGTTGTATCATCACTTGATACGAATCCATGGCATTTCCTGTAAGTAATGCGCTGATCCCTCCTACAATCAGCGGCAAAGCAACCATAGGAACAAATCTTAATATTTTTTGTGGGCAAGTTAATTCCTCATTCATAAAAACCTCCTAGTTTTTGCATTAATAGGTACAGTTCTAATATGAACTTGTCAGGTATAAGCTATGTAAAGTGGTATTGATTTTAGACATCTTACATAAACTTTAGTTTGTCATTCTATAATGCCAGCATGATGATAATTACAATTTTAATTTTATTAGTAGGATTCGCACTACTTGTGTTCGGCGCCAACAAATTTGTAGATGGCAGCGCAGCACTGGCGAAGAATTTTAAAGTATCAGGTTTGATTATAGGCCTTACAATTGTGGCTTGTGGAACCAGTGCTCCAGAGCTAGCAGTAAGTGTCACAGCTGCGGCGGAGCACTCTAGCGAGATAGCACTGAGCAATATCATAGGCTCCAATATGTTCAACATGCTTGTAATCCTTGGCATCTGCGCTGTAATGTCCCCACTGGTGGTAGAGAAAGGAATCATAAAAAGAGATTTTACTATTGCAGCAGTGTCAACGCTTGCACTGTTTGTAGCTATTGGAGGCCTATCGATAATCAGCAATTTTAAATCTACTGGCCAGGTTGTAACAGAAAATGTTGCAACTATTTCAGGCCTTGGCGGAGCTGGGCTTTTACTTTCATACATCCTATACGTCGCCTGGATATTTATGAAAGAAAAGAATAGTGCTTTGGAGGATATGACCGGTGTCAAAACATACTCCAACAAGCAGTGTGCAGTATTTATAATCGCAGGCCTTATCATGATAATCGCCGGAGGCAAGCTTGTAGTATACAGCGCCAAGACGCTAGCTCTTCAGGCTGGCATGTCAGAAACCTTAGTAGGCCTAACAATTGTAGCCATCGGAACATCCCTCCCTGAGCTGGTCACTTCCATCATCGCCACCCGAAAAGGCCAGCTAGGTATCGCCCTGGGAAATGTCCTCGGCTCAAATTTTTTCAACTTGCTATTCATCCTCGGAGTCTCAGCGATTATTTCACCAGTAGCTGTCAATGTCGCCTCAGTATATGACATTCTGATTCTACTTGTAATAACCATAGTCTCCTGGGGCTACGCATTCACAGAGCAGAAAATATCAAGGCGCGAAGGCCTGATAATGATCTTCATGTACATAATGACTGTAGGCTATGCAGCCATGAGAATTTAATATTGAAAAGGAAAGAGTACACTTATTGACATAAGTGTACTCTTTTGATATTATGGTCTTACATAAAAGTGGAGGCGTATCGTTATGGAAGATATGATGAGAGATCCTAATGGATATAGCCCGAGTGATATAGTTAATAGATTAGTTAATTGTATTTCATCGGGCTGTGAAGGAATTAATTATACAGTTATTCCAAGAGATAAGAATGAAAAACTGTTTAAAGATTACGTTATCAATTCAGCAAAACGTAGAGAAATTCTTAAGTCATTAACAATTAATGATTATAAAAGATGGGAGCCTAGTGATAATCCGGATTATGATTCACTAGTATATTTTTTTGAAAAGACAGTTAAATTGATACCTAGATACGTTGAAGATGCTTCAGAAACAGATGTAGATTTATACATCAAAGTTTCATGGGATAAGAAAAGCAATAACCTGTTATTTATTATTTCATTTCATGAAAAAGAATACTAATATAAAAATGATGTCAATTAGTGAATATCTTTCACTATTAATTAGAGTTAGAATAGATAAATTTGAATAATGAGGATTTTAATATGAGTACGAAAACACGTGGGGGAGAACGTTATGACAAAGTCCTGTGCGCCAATTGTAGAGGCTTACAGGAGTTTTATGTTAAGACGGAACGTGAAATTCGAAGAGTTAATGGGAAGGATTATGAGTTTAATAAGCGCGTGGCTTATTGTAAGAAATGTGGATGCGAAGTAATGGTTCCTGGTATGGAGGATGAGAACGAAGCATCATTTGAATATATATTTAGAAAAGAAAATGACTATATACAGATTGAAGAAATAAAAGAAATAATTGATAAATATAACATAGAAAAACGCCCTTTATCTAAATTACTTGGATTTGGCGAGCATACTATAGAAAAATATCTTGATGGTCAATTGCCTAACCGAGAGTACTCAGATTTATTAAGAAAAGCAAATCGAGACTATCGAGTAATGCTATATTATTATGAATTGAATAAAGAAAAGCTTACTCCAAAAGGACTTGAAAAAATAAAGGAAAAGCTTGAGTACTATAAATCAATTAATGAATATAATTCATCAATCGAAAGATATGCAGTTTATATCTTAAATTCTAGTTATGAGATAACAAATCTATCTTTACAGAAAATCCTATATTACATTGAGGCCTTTGGCCAAGTGCTCCTTGGTGAGCAGCTTTTTAACAATAGATGTGAGGCGTGGAAGCTGGGCCCAGTATATAGAGATATTTATGAGAAATATAAGGTTTTTGGAAGTGGCCAAATAGTTATAGATAAAAGTGATACATCTGAAATTCTTGATGAAAAACACAGAAATCTAGTTGATTATGTTCTGAAACATTTTGCTATTTTCAATGGATTTACACTAAAAGAACTGACACATGCTGAATCACCATGGATAGATGCGCACAAGGGATATGCACTAGATGAAAGATGCGAAGAACAAATCACTCACGAATCTATAAAAGATTATTTTGAAAAAGTAGATAGTAAATATAAGTTAAACACCGACAAGGGTGTAAAAAAGTATATTGAGTCTCTGGGTGTAATATAATAGATGACTAAGGATAAATTGCAATTTCGGTTAACGAAATTGCAATTTTTTGCTATACTTCAATAAGAAATTGAGTAAAGTCCAAATTTAGGTGTAAATTCCTTTAGGAAGATGATGTAGTTGCTGATGAATATAAAGTGACATCCTTTATGCCAGTTATATTATTGTCTAGCAGCTAAAAGAGCGCATACTATCCCTATAACTGATTAAAGATGTCTATAGAACTTTTTATTAAGCAGCCAACATATTTCTTTGTTCTATTGCTATATTTACTAGCTTTTTAGGAGTGTCAGAATTCAAAAGTTTTTGATAGCCTTTGCTAGTAAAAATTGATTGATGAGATGATCTTAAATCATTAAGTTCAATTAGAACTGAGCCCATTAATCTAATGATTGAGTCTTCGTTTGGAAAGACTCCAATTACTTTTGATCGGCGCTTCAACTCTTTGTTAATACGCTCAAGATGATTTGAAGTCCTGAAATAAAGACGAAGTCGCTTAGGCAAAGTCATTACTGTCATGGCACTTTCAAAGCCTTCATCAAGACACTTCATTGATGCTTCAGCTATATCTTGGTAATCAGCGATTATTTCATCGCGCTTACGACGGGCATCTTCGATTGTCTCACAGTTGAACATTTGATTTAACTCTGAACGTAAACCGGCCTGATATTTTTTAGGAGCTTGTTCAGAAATATTTTTAGCAAAGTGAAACTGACACCTTTGCCATGGCGAATCAGGAAAGACTTTATTTAATGCTTGCTTTAAGCCCTCATGAGCATCTGATGTAATCATCAATACATCTTTCAGGCCTCGATCTTTAAGGCTCTGAAGGAAAGCTTTCCAGGTTTCAAATGATTCACATTTATAAACACCGAAACCTATTATTTCGCGTAGCCCAGTACTATTAGTGCCATAAGCAACCATGAATGCTTTGGAAATAACTCTATGATTTTCCCTGGCTTTGAAATATGTTGCATCAACGGTAAGGAATGGATAGCTATCATCGAGTTTGCGATTACGAAATTCATCAACCGCTTTATCGAGTTCCTTGCAAGCTTCTGAAACAGTAGATTTTGAGTATGATGTACCACAAAGTGTTTCAATTACATTTGATACTTTTCTTGTTGATACACCTTCAACAACCATTTCAGCCATGCAAGCGATTAGCGCAGCTTCGCTTCGCGAATAATTATCAAAAATCAGCGTAGAGAATGGTTCACCATCTCTATGCTTTGGAACAGATAAAGTGATTGTGCCTATGCGAGTACTTAATTGACGCTCACGGAAACCGTTTCGGCTTCCTTCGCGAGCCTCAGTTCTTTCGTAGGGTTCAGCCTTTAGCTGGGCGGTTGATTCAGCCTTTAAGATAGAATTAAGACTATTTTGAAGCAAAGACTTAAATGCTTCATCCCGATCTGCTGAAAGTAATTGTAGGATTTCTTCTTGATTTAATGTAATATTGAGTTGAGCCATTTGTGTGAGCCTCCTTAGTATTATGTTTTGTAGCAATTACATTATACCTAAAGGCAGAGCACATGGCTCTTTTTAGTTGATTTTCAATTTTACACCATTATAAGGGCTTAACCAGAAATTGCAATTAATTGCAATTTGGGACGAATGAAATTGCAATTTTGATGAGACAAATTGCAATATTGAGGATAGAGAGATATATGAAAAGCAAAAAAATAAACATTTTATTTATTCTGTGTGCTGCAGTTTCGCTGATTGCAGTTACTATTTTTATATTCACTTATGGGCAGGCCTATGTCCATTCCGACACCGCCATCGCAAATCGCTATGGCTGGTCCATGGTGGAAAATAAAAACCTGTTTCCTCGTACATGGAACTTTGTAAATTCGGAAATTTACGCATTTCGAGTTACGTCTCTGGCTGCATTTATCACGCCATTTTTCCACAATCAGATTTTTGCCAGAATGCTTGCCACTTTTATTTTCATGCTAATTGTTCTTGCAGGCATTGCATTTTGCAGCAGAAAGATGTTTAAAAGCAATTTCTTTTTCATTGCTGCACCACTGTTCATCTTGTTCCTAACTGGTACAGAATCTCGCAATATGATTCTCACCGAAGGTACATACATGAGCGAGATGCTAGGCATCACACTTGGTGCTACATTGATGTATCGCATATACGAATCAATAAACAGAAAGCTTGCCATTAAAGAAACTATCGCTTACGCTATCGTGATTTTCATCATGACACTTGGCGGCTCCCGCTATTTTGCAGAGCAGGTTCTTCCAATGATTTGTGCATGCGCAGGCATTCTTTTCTTTGATTGGATTTTGCGTCATGAGCTATCATTCAAGGAAGCCTTAAAGCGCCTTGCTATCACATGCGCCATCATCGTCGCACCATCCATTGCAGGCTACGTCACTTACAAATGGATTTGCAGCTGGCATTTGATGAATTCAGGCAGAACCGATTCTCTTCACTTTGTAGGATTTGATTTGCTTCCAACACTCATCCAGTCAGCGCTCATCACCATCTATCGTTGTTTTGGTTACACAGGTGGCGTCAGCATGCTAGGCCTTACAAATGCTAGAAACATAGTATCCATCGTTACATGCACACTCATCTGCTTCGTGATTCCGGTGCTTCAGCTTATAAAGATGCCGCATGAATCAAAGGCTGTAAAGTTCTTCAGCCTCTTTGGTCTTGCTCACAACGTTGCACTTATGTCCGTAGTAATCCTTTTCGGCAAGTGCCAGGAGCGCTACTGCCTTAGCACCATCTATGTCTGCATCATCATTTCCAGCAGATACATTTGGACTTATTGGATTGAAAACAAAAGCAAGCTTACGGCCATTGTCGCAGCTTGCTTCGTAATTGCGGTAATCATCGAATCAGCATTCATCCTTCGCCTCACAGTTGGCTACAAGGATATCATTGCATCACATCAGCGCGTGGTTGCTGAGCTCGAAAACCACGATATCCACAAGGGCTACGGTACCTACTGGACATCATACATGTTCGAAGCTTATTCAAATGGCGATATCAAGTTTGGAGAAATCGATGCCCACGGAATCAAGCTGGACGCTTGGATGTGGAACAATGACCGGGATAGATACAAGGATGATCACTGCAAGACAGCTTTGATTTTTACAGCAGATGAAAACGAGGCAGCCCAGGAACTATTGACTGGCTACCTACCTCAGGCATACGACAGCTTCATCATTCCAGAAGTTTACGATTTTGACGGATTTTCATTCACATATGAATTGACAAATCTTGTTGTTTACTGCTACGATTTTGACTTAGCAAAGAAAATAAATGATGGTATTGTGGACGGTAGACTTTCTGCCAAGGATACTTTCAACAATGGTCTTGTTATGGCGGACGATGAAAAGGATGAATTCACATTCTATCCAGGCGGACTCATCAAAGGTCCATATTCCATTGCTGAGAAGGGCGAATACACAATCACCATCGAGGGTGAGAATATTTCGACTATGCAGGCAAGCTTCACTTCAGAGGAAAATGCTCACGACATAGTCAGCAAAAATGTCAGCACTGATGCGGATAAACAGGTTTGGCATTTAAAATTAAATAATACTGTAGAGGATTTTTGCATTGTTCTGGAAAATCCGGATCAGCCGGAGGCTCGGGTGCAGCACATCTCTATAGAAAAGAAATAAGGGTAGTATTAGGGGTTTATAATGTTATTCAATTCTTATATTTTTGTTTTACTTTTCCTACCACTCTGCTTGGCAGGCTATTATGGACTGGGATTTTTCCAGAAGTACAGGCTGGCAAATGTCTTTTTGCTTGGCATGTCACTTTGGTTTTACGGATATTTCAATCCATGGTATCTCATAATTATCATTTCCAGTGTATGTTTTAATTATTTAATATACCGCTTAATGCATAGCCATAAGGACAAGAAAAAAGTCCTTATGGTTATTGGTGTATGCCTCAATGTTGCGATCCTTTTCTATTTCAAATACATGGACTTCTTCATCAGCACTGTAAACATGATCTTCAAGACAGAGTTCAATTTGCTCTACATCGTGTTGCCTCTTGGCATCAGCTTTTTCACATTTCAGCAGATTTCATTCATTGTGGATAGCTACAAGGGAGATGTGGCCTGCTACTCATTTTTGGAGTATGCCTGCTATGTCATCTTTTTCCCACAGCTGATTGCTGGACCAATCGTCACACACGACGAGTTGGTTCCACAGCTTATGGACGACAGTAAAAAGCACATCAATGCTGAAAACTTTGCTCGCGGCATCTATCTTTTCACCATCGGTATGGCGAAAAAGGTGCTAATCGCCGACACCCTCGGCTGCGCAGTAAACTACGGCTACGACGAGATTTTAAATATCAACTCTACCGAGGCAATTGTTGTGATTCTGGCTTACACACTTCAGATTTACTTTGATTTCAGTGGCTACTGCGACATGGCCATCGGTATTGGCCAGATGTTCAACATCGACCTGCCACTGAATTTCAACAGCCCATACAAAGCTGTTTCAATTGACGATTTCTGGGACAGATGGCACATGACCCTCACCAGATTTTTGACACGCTACATCTACATCCCACTTGGTGGAAATCGCAAGGGCAAGGTACGCACCTATGTGAATATATTCATCGTATTCCTTGTCAGCGGATTCTGGCACGGCGCCGGCTTCACCTTCATCCTTTGGGGCGTGGGCCACGGCATCGCATCCATCATCCACAGAATGGGACGCAGGTTTTTCGACAAGGTTCCAAAGATTATTGGCTGGGCCGTTACATTTTTCTTTGTAAACATCATGTGGGTCTTCTTCAGAGCAGATTCCATCGCCACTGCCACAGAGCTTATCCGCCGTGCCTTCGGCGGACACTTTGATCCAATTGGCGCGGAGCTTACATCTCAGTTTACATTCTGGGAGCTTCACCTGATTCTAGACAAGCTGCCAGTAATCAAAAACTTCGCCTACATCGATGTGGTAGGCATGTTTGCAGTTGCGCTATTTATCGCATTGATTCCAAAGAACGGCTTTGAAAAGATGAAGGAGTTCAAGCCAAATGTCATCAACATGCTTGTCATGTCGTGCCTGATGATTTGGTGTATTCTTTCATTCTCAGGAATCAGCACATTTTTATATTTCAATTTTTAGGGGAAGTAATAATGGAAGGGAAATTTAAAAAATGGATAATCGCCTATTTGGCTGTAATAATATTGGGACTTGTTGCGGTTAGTGCCGTCGTTATTTACATCGACCCATATTTTCACTATCACGGACAGAATCAGCACATTTCCTACATCCTTAGCAAGGAGCGCTACCAGAATAATGGTATCGCAAAGCATTTTCAATACGATGCCGTACTTGTGGGCACATCCATGGCATCAAACTACAAGACCAGCGACATCGACCGCCTTTTTGGGACCAACTCTATCAAGCTCACATACCTGGGCGGTTCCAACAAGGAAATCAGTGACACTTTAGATGCAGTTTTTGAAAGTGGCAACGACATCAAAATGGTTTTTAGATCCGTGGATTACCTGGGACTTCTCAACACTGCGGAGCAGATGCGCTACGACGAAAGCCTCTACCCAACATATCTCTACGACAATGATCCATTCGATGATGTGGAATATCTTTTAAACAAATACACAATCCAGGATGCCTACGACGACCTGCGTCTTACACGCGCTGGCTATTCCGGCACATCCTTTGACGACTATTCAAACTGGGGCATGTACTCTGAGTTCGGCAAGGATGTTTTGGATGACAGCTACATCCGCGAGGAAAAAAGCGAAGAGACTCTGGAGTTCACAGACGAAGATAAGGCCATCGTGGAAGAGAACATAAATACAAATTTCATCAGACAGATAGAAGAGCACCCTGATGTGGATTTCTACATTTTCTTCCCACCATTCAGCATGTACTATTTCGACTACCTAAATCAGCAGGGCAACCTGGAGCGATACATGGCAGCTGAGCGCTACACAATCGGCATGCTCCTTGGCTACGACAATGTCCACCTTTACTCATTCCTTCAGGAAACAGATGTTGCAGAAAATCTGGATATGTTCAAGGATATGAGCCACTTCGTTCCAGAATACAATACAGAGATTTTGGAAATGATTGCGGCCGGCAAGGACGAGCTCACTGAGGACAACGTCCAGGACTACTTCGACTTCATGGAAGACTTCTACGGCAACTATGATTATGACGCATTGTTCGAATAGTGGCATGCAATTTTGTTACTATTTAACAAAATGTGCGCAACCGTTTGCAAAACTGATTCTATTGTGATAGCTTGATAGAAGACCACAGTATTAGGGGGAAACTATGGGTTATACATTAGATAAAATAGCAAAAGAATTGGGGCTTTCCAAAACAACAGTATCCAGAGCTATCTCTGGCAAAGGCAGAATTTCCGAGGAAACCAGGGCAAAAGTTAATGCCTTCATAAAAGAAATAAATTACAGACCTAGCGCCGTTGCCAGGTCTTTGGCAGCTAGCCGCACATTCAACGTGGGGCTGGTTTTTCCTGCCGATTCAGCTCTCGGCGAGATGCCATATTTCCAGACTCTCATGACAGGTGTCTGCGACAGAGCCATGGAATACGAATACGACGTTCTTATCATTCTTGCAGATAACGACGGCATATCAGCGTTGAAGCACGCAGTGCGGAACAAAAAAATCGACGCTGTTATGGTCAGCCGTTGCGAGCAGGATTCTAAGGTTATCAATTTCCTAAAAGAAGCATCAATTCCATACATCGTAGTGGGCGACCCAATGGAGCCAGGTGTTCCTTTTATCGATCACGATAATGAGGGGGCAGCCACACGCATGATTGAAACACTTATCGACAAGGGCATCACTCGCATGGCCCTTATTGGCGGTGGTGAAAATATCAACGTTACTCACAGCCGTTTGGCAGGTTTCCGCCAGGGCTTTATTAATCGTGGAATGAAGGCTGACGAAAATCAGATTTATCTCAATATGCACAAAAGCGACCGCATGGACAAAGTCTTGAAGACTGCCATCGCAGAGGGGGCCGAGTGCATTGTTTGCATGGATGACATGCTCTGCAATTCAGTTCTTAATTGTTTGCACAACGATGGTCTATCTGTTCCAGAGGACATCAAGCTGTGCAGCTTTTACGATTCAAATTTACTTTCTACATCAAAACCATCTATCACTAGCTTGTATTTCGATGCAAAGAAGCTGGGCGCCGAAGGCTTGTCTATGCTTATGCGCAACTTAGATGGGGAAGATGTCACAAATCTCACCTTAAGCGACTTTAATATCCAAATGAGAGACAGCACAAATTAGTAATATTCACAAAAATGTCATAAAATAGTTGTCGGAAATGCTTAATTGACGAAAAACGATATAAGCATTACGATTATGTATGAAGAACAACCGATTGCGCAAAGTCGCAATCACCGGAGTATAAAAAATGAAGAAAATGGAGGAAGTAATAATGAAGAAGAAGTTATTATCAGCACTTCTTGTTTCAGCAATGGCTACATCAGCTTTTGTTGGATGCGGGGGGGCAGCAGAAGAGACTACAGCTGAGACAGGTTCAACAACAGAGGAATCTACAGAAGCTACAGAGGAAGCATCATCTGATGATGCTATCGCAAATCTTATCGCTTCAACAGAAGGTACAGTAAACATCGAGCTTTGGTGCTCAGAGACAGAAGAGTACCAGACAGTTATGAAGGAACGCTGCGACGCTTTCGAAGCAGAGTACCCTGACGTAGATTTCAACATCACAATCGGTGCTGTATCAGAAGCTGATATGAAGGACCGTGTACTTGAGGATGTTGAGGCAGCAGCTGATGTTTATGTATTCCCAGATGATCAGCTTGAGGCACTTGTTAAGGCAGGCGCTCTTAATGAAGTAGCAGCTCAGTACACATATGACATGAACGAAACAGACACACCAGCAACAGTTGAGGCTGGACAGTACGACGGCAAGCAGTATGGCTATCCATTCACAGCTTCAAACGGCTATTTCTTATACTATGATTCAACACAGCTTTCAGAGGAAGATGTAGCTTCTTGGGAAGCACTTACAGCTAAGGCTGAGGAGCTTGGCAAGGAAGTTGGATGTGAGGTAGCAAACGGCTGGTATCTCTACGGTTTCTTCCAGGGCGCTGGATGTACACTTACAGAAAATGAAGATCAGTCAAACAACTGCGACTGGAACTCTGAGACAGGTCTTGCAGCTGCAGAATCACTTCAGAGCATCGCATCTTCAAGCGCATTCAAGAGCTATGGCAACGATGATCTTCTTGCAAACCTTAACGATGGCAAGGTTGTAGCATACGTTTCTGGTACATGGAATGTTAACGCATTCTCAGAGGCTTATGGCGATGGCTATGCAGCTACAAAGCTTCCTACATTCCAGGTTAACGGCGAAGACAAGCAGATGGCTTCATACTCAGGATACAAGTTCGTAGGTGTTAACGCATACGCAGAGAACACAGGTTGGTCAATGCTTCTTGCTGAGTACCTTACAAACGCTGAGACACAGGAAGCTGTATACGAAGCTACAGGCGAAGGCCCTTCAAACACAGAGGCACTTGCACAGGCTTCTTCAGTAGCACTTGACGCTCTTGCAGCTCAGTCAGAATTCGCAGAGCTTCAGAGAGTTGGCGGAAACTACTGGACACCAGCAGAGTCACTTGGAAAGAACATCCTTGATGGCAAAGTAAGCCAGGAAGTTCTTGATGATGCAGTAGCTGGAATCACTCAACCTGTTGAATAAAAATAATGCTTGTTCTGAACTGTAAGTTCATGAACAAGTATTACTGGAGCAGCCTTTGCTGAAAGCAAACTTCTAATGGCTGCGACTGTCCTTATAAATAAGCTCATGGGTTTGAAACTCAAGCTCATGAGCTTTTATAAATCAGAGGAATAATTCTATGAAGAAAATTGGCGTATATTTCAAAGACTTTTTCACATCCATAGCCAAAGGTGACATCTGGGTCAAGCTCTCCCTTTTGATTATGGGTGCTGGATATTTTGGGAGAAAACAATTCATCCGCGGAATACTTATGACTTTACTTGAGGTAGGAGTGCTAGCCTCAATTTTTCGCGTTTTCGCACCATACATGTCAAAGCTTTCAACTCTTGGTACAGTCCAAAGAGAGGAAATCTTTGATCCATTAACTATGCAAAAAACAGTAAATGATTATGATAATTCTCTTTTGATTCTACTTTACGGAATCATCGGAATCCTTGTTATCATAGCATTTCTGGCACTATATATTGCAAATATCAAGGCCGTTTATCGCCTTCAAAAGATGCAGGAAGAGGGAGAACACTTAAGTACATTTAAGGAAGATATCGCGAGCTTCAAAAACGAGCGCTTCCACATCACTCTTCTTACATTGCCAAGTATTGGAGTAATTCTCATCAACATTATTCCAATCCTATTCATGGTAGGTATCGCATTTACGAATTACGATGAGAATCACCAGCCACCAACATATCTTTTCACATGGGTTGGATTTAAGAACTTTGTAAACCTCTTTACAACCAGCCAGACCATCACATTTGGCTACGCGTTTGTAAGAGTTTTGATTTGGACATTAATCTGGGCCGTTCTTGCAACAGCTACAACATTCCTTGGTGGAATTCTTTTAGCTCAGTTCATCAATCACGACGACACAAAGTTTAAGGGCATGTGGAGAACACTTTTTGTTATCACAATCGGTATTCCACAGTTCGTAACATTGCTTCTTATCAGTAAGATGTTTGGTGATTATGGTATCGTAAATACGTTTTGTGCAAACGTAGGTATTCTCGATTTCTTCAAGAATATCGGACTTCTTAACGCAGGCGATGCCTTCATCCCATTCTTGTCACGACCAGGCTGGGCTCACGTGACCATCATCCTGGTAAATATCTGGGTTGGTATTCCATATCAGATGCTTGTTGCAACAGGTATCCTTATGAACATCCCATCAGACCAGATTGAATCAGCAAAAATCGATGGCGCCAACAAATTCCAGATTTTCTGGAAGATTACAATGCCATACGTAATGTTCATCACCGGCCCATCATTGATCCAGTCAGTAATTGCAAATATTAACAACTTCAATGTTATTTATTTGCTTACATACAACTACAAGACAACAAACATGTCTATGGCAAACTCACATGCCACCGAAGTCGACCTGCTCATCACCTGGCTATTCAGACTGACAAACGAGTACTCAAACTTCAAGATGGCATCAGTTATCGGTATCATAACATTCATAGTTTGTGCAGCCCTTTCACTTCTTACTTTCTCAAGAATGATAGGTGGAGATAAAGAGGGGGTATATAGATAATGAAAAAAACAGGTAAAATTATCGGAAGACACGTATTTTTAGCTATCTTGGCTTTCATTTGGTTGATACCAGTTTTCTGGCTGGTTGTCACCACTTTCAGCACACAAAAGGGAATCAACACAAACCACTTTTTCCCTGCTCACTGGACACTTGCCAACTATCACCAGCTGTTTTTCGAACCAGACTCAACTGCTAACTTCCCAGCATGGTTCAAAAACTCCATGATAATCGGTGTATTCAGCTGCCTTGTTTCATCTATCTTTGTAATCATGACCGCATATGCGTTTTCATTCATCGAGTTCAAAGGTAGAAAGAAACTCATGAGCTTTTCATTGATCCTCGGCATGTTCCCAGGTGTACTTTCAATGATTGCCATGTACTTCATCCTGAAGATGCTTGGCCTGACAGATAGCGTGGTAGGTTTGATTATCCTTTACTCAGGAGCATCAGGACTTGGCTATCTGATTTTGAAAGGCTTTTTCGACACCATTCCAGTGTCATTGCACGAAGCTGCTAAGCTTGAGGGCGCATCGGAAGCTACTATCTTCGCAAAGATTGTTGTGCCACTTTCAAAGCCAATGATTGTTTACACCGTAATCAATTCCTTCCTGAATCCATGGATGGATTTCGTCATGGTTCGTTTGATGATTAAGTCAAAGGATGCATCAGACTGGACAATGGCCCTCGGTCTTTTCAATTTGCTCCAGAGAGCACTTGTTAACCAGTACTTCACATACTTCTGCTGCGGTGGACTTATGATTGCCGTACCAATCTCTATTTTGTTCATCATCATGCAGAAATTCTACGTTGAGGGTGTAACCGGTGGTGCAGTCAAAGGATAAGCTACTCGAAAAATAAATATTTTGTAGTATAATGATAGCTGTGGTTCGCCACAGCTATTTTTTGTTTTTGAACAAGGAGATAAAAATGCTTACAAAATCATTTGATAAATTCGAAGATAAGGTTTGGCTTTCATCGCCAACAATGCACGGTGAGGAAATCAAATACGTGCAGGAAGCTTACGATACAAACTGGATGTCCACAGTAGGAGCAAACCTCACAGAGGTTGAGCGCCTTGCTGCAGAAAAGGTAGGAGTAAAATATGCCGTTGCTCTTTCAGCCGGCACAGCATCACTTCATCTTTCTTGCAAGCTCGCAGGTATTGAAGCATATGGCATGCCACAGGTAGGCCACGGCGCTCTCGAAGGCCACCACGTTTTCTGTACAGATATGACCTTCGATGCAACTGTAAACCCAGTGGTTTACGAGGGAGGTATTCCAGTGTTCATCGACACTGAGGCTGACACTTGGAACATGGATCCAGTTGCCCTTGAAAAGGCATTCGAAATCTACCCAGAGGTAAAGGTTGTAGTTTGCGCTCACCTTTACGGCACACCTGGTAAGCTTGATGAATTAAACGCTATCATCAAAAAGCACGGCGCTATCCTTGTTGAGGATGCTGCCGAATCTCTTGGCGCTACATACAAGGGTGTCCAGACTGGTTCATTCGGTCAGTTCAACACCATCTCATTCAACGGAAATAAAATCATCACTGGCTCAGCTGGTGGATGCTTCCTTACAGATAGTAAGGAGGCTGCTGAAAAGGTTCGCAAGTGGTCTACTCAGGCCCGCGAAGCTGCAGCTTGGTACCAGCATGAGGAGCTTGGCTACAACTACCGCATGAGCAACGTAATCGCAGGTGTTGTCCGTGGTCAGTTCCCTCACCTTGAGGAACACATCGCTCAGAAGAAGGCTATTTACGAAAGATACCGCGATGGCTTCAAGGGACTTCCAGTTCAGATGAACCCTATCGACTTTGAAAAGTCTGAGCCAAACTACTGGTTGTCATGCATGATCATCGATAAGAAAGCAATGTGCCCACAGGTTCGCGGTGAGCAGGATGTACTCTACACACCAGAGCACGGCAAGAGCTGCCCAACTGAAATTCTTGATGCCATCGCAAGCATCAACGCAGAAGGCCGCCCAATCTGGAAGCCAATGCACATGCAGCCAATCTACCGCTTGAACCCATTCATCACTCGCGAAGGCAACGGCCGCGCCGTTACCAACGCCTACATCGCAGGCGGCGCCCTCGGCACCGACGGCCAGCCACTTGACATGGGCAGCGACATCTTCGCCCGCGGCCTCTGCCTCCCTAGCGACAACAAAATGACTCCAGAGCAGCAGGATAGAATCATCGAAGTTATCCGTGCTTGCTTTGAATAAAATAAGTTTTTGAATAACCATAGTCTTTGAACTGACACAGTTCTTGGACTATCAAGGCCATGCCCGGCTCCGCCGGCATGGCCTTTTTTATGTGGAATAGTTAAGTGAAATTTTGAAATGCTAAGAAAAACGCAATTTTGGGGAGGAGAGTTAAGTGTAATAAAAGAAATTTTTTAAAAACTTAACATTCTTAAGTGGGAAATCTAGGACTGGAAAATTCACTTAACAAAAATCCCAAAATTGTTGCGTGGAAATGTGAAAACAGTGATTTACACTTAACTTTTTGGCAAAACATATAAGTGAAAAAATAGTGTTTGCAAAATCCACTTAACTGGATTTTGCAAAGTTAAGTGTAAAATCAGATTCCTCTATCCCCACTTATAAAAAGTTAAGTGGCAAACCAGAAGCCTGTGATTTTCACTTAACTGAGAGTAAAAAAATAGACAGGGCTTATTGCTGTTAAGGTGTTTACTCTGTTTCCTGGATAGAGTAGTTAAGTGTAAAAATGATTCCTCTGTATCTTGGCTAAAGAAGTTAAGTGGAAAAACTTACTTTCAATAATACACTTACCAATTTTTGAAAATAGTTAAGTGTATTTCAAAAATCTCCAGAAAAACGCACTTTTTTGGAGAATAGTTAAGTGTAAAAAAAGAAAAAAATGAAAACACTTAACACTTTTAAGTGGGAATTTCTGAGTTGGAAAAGCCACTTAACAAAAATCCTCAAATTGTTGCGTGAAAATATGAAAACAGTGATTTACACTTAACATTTTCGCAAATCATATAAGTGAAAAAATAGTGTTTGCAAAATCCACTTAACTAGATTTTGCAAAGTTAAGTGTAAAATCAGCTTCCTCTATCCTCACTTATAAAAAGTTAAGTGAGAAAATCCAGTCATTAAGTATTCACTTAATCGCAGGTGATTGTTTAGCCTTCTTTGACATCGTTTCTTTTAGATTTCCAAAAAAATAATTAATAAAAACAAGTTTTTGGCGTTAATACATAGTATATTCGTTGCAAGAATGAAAGGAGGCTTTAAATGGAGAAAAAATATAAAGACACAATTTATTTAGCCGTACAAATTATTGAGAAATGTGTTGAGGAAGAAAAACGCAACAATTATATCAAGGATATGGTTATTGAAACACTCAATAAAAATGGATTGAAGATTAAGGACATAAACTATTATGACAGAAAATATTTTAAAGCAATAAAAGGAATTAGTATTTCAAACACAATTGATGAAGTGAGGTTTGCAATGGCGGATGAAGCGTATAGGAGAGAAGGATATCCACGTCTACAGAAAAAAGCAACCTATAAAGGAGTATCACACTTTAGAGAAAAACATGAACGATATTATCCTAAAAATAAGAGCTTTATGATAGCGGAAAAATATGATTTGAAACTACACGATTGGGATTATGATTTTGATTCGTTCAATACAAAAGCGGATGACATGATATTTGTTAGTGCGGAATCATCAGATGCAGCACTTAGAGAATTTCTTATGGCGAAAGCAAAATATCAGTATGAAAAAGTATTAAAAAATGAAATAGAAAGGAGATTTTGGGAAGATGTTTCATATGGCGAAACCGATGAATATCAAGAATTTGAGAATGCAAAATAAATACTAAAAATTGCTGATGTAATTTATATGAAATATATTGAAAACTATGATGGTGATGCGGAAGAGTTGTATGATCAAATCAATGTAGAATCTGAGATGGAAAGCTTCTACTCATTGCTTAATTCTAAAGATAAAAAAGTTCTTTATTACAGAATTCATAGGTATGATTATGTGGCTATTGAAATGCCAACTTGGGATGAGTATATAAAGAAAAAGGAATGGAATTCTAAGCATCTAATACAGAATACAATAAGGGAAGTATTATTGTTCTGGGATGTTGTTCTCGATTTAATAAGAGCTGATAATACAAAAGGGGGTTATACAATAAATAGCGAAATCTTAAGGAAAAAGGGCTTTACAAAGAAAGAAATTAAAGAATTAAAAAATGCCATCAGGAACAATGATTTAAGATTTGGAGTTGAATTAGAAAACGGAACTGATTTTCATATTGAAGCTTTATATGAGGTGATGTCAAGACCTTGGAAAGAGCATTATGAGGATTTGGAAGTACAGATTCGCCCGGCTTCAATAATGTATCAAATGGCGGAAGAAGACATTCGTTTTATCGAAGGGAAAAGTGAGAAGAACATAGAAATACTTTCTAGGATTATGGGATTGGGAGATGATTTCTTCGATTGATATTGCCCACCCAGTTTGCTATCCTTACTTTAATATATAAACAAGGAGAAAGGCGGCAGCATGAAGATAATCGATTATAAGAATTCCCTAGTGGATAGCTATAAAAAGAATAAGCGAACTTTCATCTTTTATTTGATTTTACGTGGGCTGGTTATACTTACTCTCATCAGATGCATCATCACACAGAACTATGAAAGCGCTGCAATCTGTATCTTGTCATTACTTCTGTTTTTGATGCCAGCAGTGCTGCAGAAGCAGATGAAGATTGAATTTCCTGCTGTGTTCCAGGCTATCATCTTTGGCTTTATCTACGCTGCAGAAATCCTTGGTGAAGTGAATCACTATTATGTAATCATTCCTGGCTGGGACACAATGCTTCATACAATGAATGGATTCCTGTGTGCTGCTATAGGATTCTCCTTGATTTATTTGCTGAACCGAGGTAGTAAGCACTTCAATCTGTCTCCATTCTATTTGACGCTTGTCGCCTTTTGCTTCTCTATGACTGTAGGTGTAATCTGGGAATTCTTTGAGTTCGCCATGGATCAGCTTTTCTATGTTGATATGCAAAAGGACTTCGTCGTCCAGACCATCGGCTCAGTCACACTTGATCCAAACGACAGCGGCATGCCATTTGTCATTAATAACATCACAGATACAGTAATCAACACAGCCGATGGCCAATCCTACACAGTACTTGGTGGCTATCTCGACATAGGCATCATAGACACCATGAAGGACTTGCTAGTTAATCTAGTTGGGGCGGTAGCTTTTAGCATTATTGGTTACACTACATTGAAGTTTTCAAAGAAGTCTGCGATAGCTGATAATCTCATGATTAAGCCGGTAGAAAGCTCTTCTGAATTATCAAATAATGAATAATATGTATGGGAAACAGCTAAAATTACTGAAAACCCATACACCTAGATTTTCAAAGTGTATGGGAATGGACTCAAATTACTGAAAACCCATACACCTAGATTTTCAAACTGTATGGGAATGAACTCAAATTACTGAAAACCCATACACCTAGATTTTAGAACTGTATGGGAATCGACTAAAACTGTTCAAAACCCATACACCTAATTTTTCTAAGTGTATGGGAAATAGCTCAAAAACTACAAAACCCATACAATGAAAAAAATTGACTGTATGGGAAATGCACTAAACAGCCCAAAACCCATACACTTCCAAAAACAAGCTGTATGGGAAATGACCTAAACTATCCCAAACCCATACATTTTCAAAAACTACCTGTATGGGAATCATTCAAAAACACCTAATTCCCATACAAATCCCGGGAAAAAGCCCCCAAACTAAGACCCAAAACCAACACCCGCAAGATTCAAACCAAAAAACTAGCCAACGTACCAACCAAAAAACACAAAAAGGAGACCCACAATGAGACGTAGAGAAAGAGAAATCACAGATCCAGCAGAAATAGACGCAATCCTAAACACAAGCCAGTACCTTCACCTGGGGCTGGTGGATGACGGCATGCCATACGTGGTACCACTCAACTATGGAGTGGTGAAGGACCCGGCAGATGGCCATTACATCATCTATCTTCACGGTGCTCACGAAGGCCGCAAGCTGGATATAATTAGGAAGAACCCAAACTGCTGCTTCACAATGGAGTGCAATGTAGCTCCATTCGAGGGGCGCATGGCTTGTCAGTATGGCATGGTTTACGAATGTGCCATGGGCTTTGGCAAGGTGAAAATAGTAGAAGACCCACAGGAAAAAATTGATGCCCTGGTAGCCCTCATGAAGACACAAACTGGCAAGGATGATTTCCAGTTTGACGAGCGAATGGTTTCTATTGTAACGGTTATGCGAATTGACGTGGAGGAGCTCACAGCAAAGCGCCGCCCAATGCCTGGCAGCGAGCACCAGCACTAAAATCCAATTCTAAAACTTTCTAAAGCCCACATAATAAGTTTGCATTCACCCGTGGATTTGTAGTATCATTCTTGAAGTGCTAAAACCAAATTTAAGGAGGTTTATTATGGCAGAAAATGAACAGAAAAAGGGAAGTAAGAAATTTATTATAATTGCGATATTAGTTGTAATTGCAGCAGTTGCAGGTGGTGTATTCTATTTCCTCAACGCTCCAAAGAAGATGAATATCAACGACTATGTTACAGTTGAATTTACAGGTTACGATTCAATGGGAACAGCTACAGTCACATTTGATAATGATGAGTTCTTGTATGATTTCTCACAGAATGCAAAGCTTGATTCAAAGATTCAGCGCGAGGCTGACAAGCTTGGCCTTACAGACACACAGGATATCTTTAAGGAAGGCTTATTTGCAGATCTTGATTTGCAGTCACGTATCACATACGAGCTCAACACATCTACAGACCTTTCAAACGGTGATGAGGTTGTGCTTTCATGGAGCATCGATGAGGACTACATCGCAGAGCACTACGGCATCAAGCTTGAGGCAGATGCTCAGGAGCTTTCAGTAGTTGGCCTTGCAGATGTTGTTACATTCAATCCTTTCGACGACCTAAAGGTTACATTCTCAGGAAACGATGGAGAGGGTGTTGTAGAGCTTGAAATCACATCCGATGATGATATTTACGAAGGAATCACATTCCGTGCAGATACATCATCTGGTCTTTCAAATGGAGATAAGATTACAGTTACATACGGTCCAAACTTTGGTAAGGACCTTCAGACATACTGTGCACAGAACTACGGAATGATTCCAGATCCTGTGACTCAGGAATACGAAGTAACTGGTTTGAAATAATAGTCATTACCTATATTATTAAATTCGATTTATGTTATAATACGATATCATGGGCTTAGAGCCCAGATATCGTATTTTTTATTTACTGGAGGATTAATCTTAAATGGAGATTATGAATAAAATGAAGCATTGGCACAAGGTGGCATATTTCTTACTTGCCTACGATTTTATAACCGTTGTGCTTTCGTATTTTCTTGCGCTATGGCTTAGATTCGATTGTCAGTTTTCTCATATCGAACCATATTATCTTGAAAAGTATTATCTTATCATCATTCCATACGCTATCTTTACAGTTGTGATTTACCAGCTCTTTGGTTTGTATCGAAGCATTTGGCGTTTCGCTAGCTTCTACGAGCTCAAGAAATTGGTTCTTTCTACAGCCGTAACACTTATAGCAAACGCAGTTATCGTCACAGCATTCATCTACAGAATGCCAATTTCATACTACGTATTCGGAATCGGATTCCAGTTCTTCTTTGGCGTGGTTATCCGTTTCTCATATCGATTTATCTTGCTTCTTCGCGACAGCCGCGAGGCAGGCAATGCTGATACAAACGTACTTCTTATCGGCGCTGGCTCAGCAGGCCGTATGATTCTTCGCGACGTCAATTTTGTAAATGGCGGAGCAAATGGTTCTGCCAAGGTTGTTTGCATCATCGACGACAACCCTAACAAATGGGGACGCTACATCGATGGAGTAGAGGTTATCGGTGGCCGCGACAAAATCCTTTATGCCGTTGAAAAGTACGAGATAAAGGAAATCTACATCGCCATCGCAACACTTGCACCTAGCGAAAAGCGTAACCTTATCAATCTTTGCAAGGAAACAAACTGCCGCATCAAGCAGCTTCCAAATATGTACGCTGAAAAGGCCGGCATCATCAGCGCTGGCAATCTTCAGAACATCACCATCGAGGATGTCCTTGGCCGTGATCCAATCAGCCTTCACCAGGAGGATGTTGCAGCTCAGCTTCAGGGAAAGGTTGTTCTTGTTACAGGTGGTGGCGGTTCCATCGGTTCAGAGCTTTGCCGCCAGATTGCAAAGTACGGTCCAAAGCAGCTTATCATTTTTGATGTTTATGAAAACAACGCTTACGATATCCAGCTTGAGCTCAAGCACAAATATCCACAGCTTGATTTAGTTACACTTATCGGTTCGGTTCGCGACGCCCGTCGTATCGAGTCAGTTTTTGAAACATACAGACCAAACATCTGCTACCACGCTGCAGCTCACAAGCACGTGCCTCTCATGGAGGACAGCCCTTGCGAGGCAATCAAAAACAATGCAGTTGGTACTTACAAGACAGCTTATGCTGCCATGAAATATGGATGCGACCGTTTTGTTCTTATCAGCACAGACAAGGCTGTTAACCCTACAAACGTAATGGGTGCTACAAAACGTATATGCGAAATGATCATCCAGACCTTTGACAACATGGTTCGCAACAACCACGAGGATATGCTTCCAACACTTATCACTCACCAGGTTGATATCGATACAGCAGATTCTGAAAAGGTGCCAGCAGGCAGCGGCCACACAGAGTACGTTGCAGTACGTTTTGGAAACGTGCTTGGTTCCAACGGTTCCGTTGTGCCTCTTTTCAAAAAGCAGATAGCAGAGGGCGGCCCTGTCACTCTTACACACCGTGACATCATCCGCTACTTCATGACTATCCCAGAGGCTGTCAGCCTTGTACTTAAGGCAGGCGCCAATGCATCAGGCGGCGAAATCTTCGTCCTTGATATGGGTGAGCCTGTAAAGATTTTGGACCTTGCCCGCAACATGATTGAGCTTGCAGGTCTTCGTCCAGACGTTGATATTGAAATCGAAGAAATCGGCCTTCGCCCAGGCGAGAAGCTTTACGAAGAAAAGCTTATGAGCGAGGAAGGTCTTAAAGAAACAGAAAATCATCTGATTCACGTGGCAGAGCCAATCAAGTTTGATTCAGAGGAATTCATAAAGAATCTTCAGTGCCTCATGACTCTTGCATACAGCAACGAGGCTCCAGAGGTTGTACAGAAGATTAGAGAAACAGTGCCTACATTCAAAGGCTGAAAGGATTAATCCAAAATGGCTAAGAAATTATCAATTGTTGTTTCAGTATATAATGAGGCCCTTGGTTTGCATCAGTTTTATGAGCATACCAATCAGGTCCTTGCCACTGATTTTGCTCAGACTGGCTGGGACTACGAGCTCATTTTTGTAAACGATGGCAGTCGTGACGACAGCATCAATATCCTTCGTGATTTTGCTGCCCAGGATGATCATGTGAAGGTTGTAAATTTTGCAGCCAACCGTGGCCATGAAGCTGCTATGATTGCCGGCATCGATTATTCTACCGGCGATGCAGTTGTTTGCATGGATGCAGATTTGCAGCATCCACCAGAATCTCTTGCAGATATGGCTCGCAAGTTTGATGAGGGATATGATGTTATTTCTATGATTCGTACAGCCCGCCAGGACGCAGGTCTTATCAAGCGCGTCACATCTTGGGGCTTCTACAAAGTCATGAATATGCTTTCAGGCAAGACAAAGTTCGAAAACAACTCATCAGATTTCTTCGGCATCTCCCGCAGAGTTGCCCTTGTTTTAAAGAAGGATTACCGCGAGCGAGTTCGCTTCCTTCGTGGATATGTTCAGAATGTTGGCTTTAGAAAGACAACACTTGAGTTTGAGGCGTCATCACGTATCGCCGGCGAAAGCAACTACAACATTAAGTCGCTCATCGCCCTTTCACTTAATGCTATCTGCAACTTTTCAGATGCGCCACTTAAGATGGGAATTTACGCAGGCCTTATATCACTTGTGGCTGCGTTCATCCTTATGATTTATTCCATCGTTCAGTACTTCCTTGGCACTGCACCTGATGGATACTCAACAATCATCGTTTTACTTTGCTTTATGTTTGGTGTATTGTTCATCATTCTTGGATTTGTTTCAGAGTACCTTGCAATCATTTTTGCCGAGGTGAAGAATCGTCCAATTTATATCGTTGATAGCATAATCACAAAAGATGGAGAGGAATTGCAATAATATGAATTTCACATCTCAGATAGAGACAGCATTTTCGAAAATCAAAAATCATTTCACTGGCACACAAATCACAGCCCTAATCTCAGTTTTGGTGGCTGGTCTTGTGGCCCATGGATATGTTTTGTTCAACCGCATTTCATATCATGACAATGCAGCCTGCCTGTTTTCACTTGGCGGCACATACGAATCCGGTAGATGGGTTCTTGGATTCATCTACGACATTCAGATGATGACCACAAAGCTTTTCTCAGTGCCTGTATTCAATGGCATTTTGTCTTTGATTTTCATCGGTTTTGCAGCGATGCTTATTGTGGATATGTTCCAGATTAAGTCAAAGGTTGCAGCTGCTTTCATCGGCGCAATCATGTCCGTATATCCGGTAGTCACCAGCATCTTCTCATTCATGTTTACAGCATGGGAATACTTCCTGGCGCTCCTTCTTGCGGTTCTTGCAGCAAAAATCTTGCTTAAGTCTTTATCGGTGAAAAACTTCATCCTTTCCGCTGTTGTTTTATCACTTAGCCTTGGTATCTACCAGGCATTTTTTGCTGTTACAATCGCAGCATTTCTTGTGTCACTTACACTTGGCGTTTTGAAAAATGAAATCACTTCCATCGGTGAGTATGCAAAACGCGGTTTCACATATTTGGCAGAGCTCATAGCAGGACTTGGTATCTGGGGCGTAATGCGCTTCATCACTCAGCACATCAAGGGCATCGAAGCTGTTAATTACAAGGGAATGGACGATGGCTATAGCCTCTCACTTCTTCCAAACCAGATTATCAAAAGCATTTCAGCTTTCTTTGGATTCCGTCAGGCTGGCATCAACGCGCTCCTTTATCTCAGAGCTTTCACAGCACTAGTTGTTGTCGTAACTATCATCCAGCTTGTAGTGATGCTTGTTCGTAGCTCCAACAAAGCAGCCGTAAAAATCGTCTCATTAGTAGGTCTCATTTTCCTTCCAATTGGAATGAACGTGGTTTACCTTCTTTCTACTAGTGAGGAATATCACGTAGATTCACTTATGGTTTACGGCAACATTTTCGTATTCCTTCTTCCAGTATTTTTGATTGAGATGCTGGATGCCCAGGAGTTTAAGGCAGGCGTCATCCGCAGCATTACATCAATCGCCACATGGATTCAGATTCTTTCACTTGCAGTTCTCACTGTGGGTTATATATATCTTGATAACGCTGCCTACATGAAGGCAGAAATCGCAGAGGAGCAGGCCACTGCCTACTACACAGAGCTTGTAGCAAACATCAAAGCTACAGAGGGCTTTTCCGATGATATGGAAATCGTCTTCGTTGGTTGGGAAAATCTTTCCGACGGCACCAATGCAAAGGTGGATCCAGTAGACCAGCTTGAGACAGTTCAGCTTGAAAAATATCCTCGCTTCACCGACATCATCACTTACGGCGGCTCAAGATATTTCATGCAGGAGCACCTTGGATTTGGCAACGACCTCCTCATTGAGGACGACGGCACATACGCTGATAGTGCTGAGGTTCAGGCTATGCCAACATATCCAAATGACGGTTCAATCGCAGTGATTGACGGAAAAGTAATTGTTAAGCTAGGAGAGTAATTCATGAGTTCAATCGGACAGAGCATGTATGATTTTGCCACAGAGCTTTTTCCTATCAACAGAAGCATCACCGGCGAGGGCGTTCGCCAGACTTTAAAGATGTGTTCCGATAGGATTGCAGGCGATGATGGCATCACCTTCGAAATAAAAAATGTTGCCAGCGGCACCCAGGTTTTCGACTGGAATGTGCCAAAGGAATGGAAGATAAACGCAGCCTACATCGAGGATGAGGCAGGCAATCACATCGTAGATATGGCTGTTAGCAATCTCCACGTGATGGGCTATTCTACCCCAATTGATGAGTGGGTTGATTTGGAAGAATTAAAGCAGCACATTTTCACTTTGCCAGATCAGCCGGACATCGTTCCATACGTAACCAGCTACTACAAGGAGCGTTACGGATTTTGCATGAGCCAGAATCAGCTGGATAGCCTCAAGCCTGGCAAGTATCACATGTACATCGATTCTGAGCTTTTCGAAGGCAACCTTACATACGCAGAGCTGGTCCTTCCAGGTGAATCAGATGAGGAGATTTTCTTCTCCACATATGACTGCCACCCATCTATGGCCAACAACGAGGTCTCTGGCCCAGTGCTGATGTGTGAGCTTATCAAATACGTAAAAACGATACAGAATCGTCATTACACATACCGATTCATAATCATTCCAGAGACAATCGGTTCCATCACATACATCGCCACAGACGACCATTTGCAGCACATGAAGCAGCATATCGTTGCAGGATTTAATCTTTCTTGCGTTGGCGACGACAGAGATTATTCAATTGTACATAGTAAATACGCAGATACCCTTGCTGACAGAGTTCTTACGAATGTTCTAAAAACTCATACAGAAGGAAAATATAGCGACTATAGCTTTTTGAAGCGCGGTTCAGACGAGCGTCAGTACAATTCCGCAGGCGTGGACCTTCCAGTGGTTTGCTTCTGCCGCAGTAAGTTTGGCGAGTACCCAGAGTACCACACCAGTGCTGATGATATGACTCTCGTTAGCCCAGAGGGATTTCAGGGAGCATACGATGTTGTCACTCAGGTGGTAGATGCTCTTGAAAACAACAAGACTTTTGTCATGACAGTACCTTGCGAACCACAGCTTGGCAAGCGTGGTCTCTTCCCAACAGTCAGCAAAAAGGGAAGCTACGATGCAGTCATGGCCATGATGTATTTCATGACTTACGCCGATGGTCGCAACGATTTGATTGGCATTTCCGAAATCACAGGAGTTCCAGTAAAAGAGCTAATCGACATCGCCCACAAGCTTCATGAAAATGGCTTGGTAGAAGTAAAATAAGAGGATAAAATGACATCACAAGAATTATTAAATGATATAAAAAATGAAATCGCATCTCTTGGCATTGCCCGTGGCGACATGGTTTACGTTGCCAGCGATATCACAAACCTTTTATTCGTTGCCAAAAACGAATGCCAGGTTAAGGTTAAGCAGAGAAATGATTTCTTAAATGAATTCGTAAATACGTTACAGGATTTAGTTGGAGAGGAAGGCACACTTCTGTTTCCAGTTTTCTCCTGGGACTTTTGCCGAGGCAATGGCTTCGATTATCTAAACACACCAGGTGAGGTTGGCGCTCTAAACAATTGGATTCTTAAAAACAGAACCGACTTTATCCGCACCAAGCACCCAATGTATTCCTTCATGGTTTGGGGCAAGAACGCACATCGTCTTGCAGCTATGAGCAATCAGGATGCCTGGGGCGATGCAGGCCCATTCACCTATCTTCGTGACAACGGCGGCAAGCAGCTGTTCTTTGATATTGAAGCCCACCAGGGTATCACTTTTGGTCACTATGTAGAGCAGTGCGTTGATGTTCCTTATCGTCATCCAAAGTATTTCTTTGGGGACTACACAGATAAAAATGGCGTCACAGAAAAGCGTTGCTACTGCATGTACGTCCGTGATTTGGACGTCATCCAGGAAATCAGCATCACCAACGAATGGCTTGTTTCAAATGGTGTAGCAAAAGCCGGCGAAAGCCACAGCCTTGGCCTTTGCGTTTGCGACCTTGGTGCAGCTTATCCAGTCATCGTTGCAGATATGCGTGCCGATGGTGCCAACACATTGAAATTCGAAAACTACACCTTGGACTGGTCAAAGCCAAAGACCCTTCCTTACGAAGTAAAAGGATTAGAATAAAGGAGATTACCATGAACAGAGAAGAAATCTTATCTAAAATAAACGAAATCTTTCAGGATGCCTTCGATGACGAAAGCCTTGAAATCAGTGAATCTACTACAGCAAACGACATCGAAGGATGGGATTCACTTATGCAGATGAACCTCATCGAAATGATCGAGGATGAATTTGAATTCCAGTTCACAATGGACGAAGTTGCTGGTCTTAAAAATGTAGGCAGCATTGTGGATGTGGTGGCTAGCCGTTAATAAACAGGTGTATAAACAAAGGAGTAAAAATGGATTGTTTTAATTATCCTTTAGATACAAAAACATTGCGCAGAAAGCGCGCCAAGATTTACAGAGAGCTATCTGAAAAGCCAGGACTCATCGAAAAGAAGGTTGCAGTGCTGGGCGGTTCCACTACAAACGATGTGGTAGATATGCTTTCTATTTTTTTGTTGAATCATGGAATCAAGGCCAGCTTCTATCAGTCTGAGTACGGTCAGTACTGGCAGGATGCCATGTTTGGCAGCCCTGAGCTTGATGCAATGAATCCGGACATCATATATATCCACACAAGCTGGAGAAATATCACTGATTTTCCACAGATGGATATGGACAAATCCACAGTTGATGATTTGCTTGAGAATCAGTATCAGCATTTTGAGGCTATGTGGACAGCCCTTGAGGAGAAGTTCCATTGTCCAATCATCCAGAACAATTTCGATAGACCAAACTACAGATTGATGGGCAACCGTGACATCTGGGACTACAGAGGTCGCAGCAATTTCATCTCAAGATTGAATCAGCGTTTCTATGATTATGCAAATAATCACACTGGCTTTTATATCAACGATATTGATTATCTGGCACAGGACTACGGCCTTTCTCAGTGGAATGACGCCAAATACTGGCACATGTACAAGTGCGCCATGAATATGGACGCCATTCCTTACGTGGCTCAGTCCGTTGCTTCTATTATAAAGTCCATCTACGGACGCAACAAAAAGGTTCTTGCCCTTGATTTGGACAACACCCTTTGGGGCGGCATTGTAGGTGACGACGGAGTGGAAGGAATTGCCATCGGCCCAGAGGTTCCAGCAGGACAGGTGTATGCCGAGTTCCAAAGCTACTGCAAGAATCTCAAGGACATCGGTGTAGTCCTTGCCATCGATTCTAAAAACGACGAGGCAAATGCAATCGCCGGCCTCAATCATCCAGACGGCATTCTTCGCCCAGATGATTTCGTTTCAATCAAGGCCAACTGGGACCCAAAGGATTTGAATCTTTCTCAGATGGCTGATGAGCTCACACTTGGTGTGGATAGCTTCGTATTTGCGGATGACAATCCTGCGGAGCGAGAGATTGTCCACAGTCAGCTTGGTGTGGAGACTCCTGCTATGGATGGGGCAGAAAACTACATCAAGGTTCTTGACCACGGCGGATATTTCGAGGTTACCAACTTCTCCGGCGAGGATATGAAAAAGACTCAGATGTACCACGCCAAGGCTGAGGCTAAGAAAGCTCAGGCAGCTTTCGCCGACTATGGCCAGTATCTTGATAGCCTGGATATGACAGCCTACATCACAGGCTTCGAGCCAATCATGATTCAGCGCGTGGCACAGCTTACAAATAAATCCAACCAGTTCAATCTCACCACACTTCGCTGCAGCGAGGACGACATCCGTCAGATGCAGGATGGTGGAAAACACATCTGCATGGCAGGCAAGCTTGTTGATAAGTTCGCCGACAACGGTATCGTCACAGTTGTTGCAGGAGAGATTGATGGCAGCACTGTAGATATCAAATTGTGGCTTATGAGCTGTCGAGTTTTAAAGCGTGGCATGGAAGATTTGATGATGAACGAATTTGTCAGCCGCTGCAAGGGAAAAGGCGTTGATAAAATTGTGGCCCACTATTATCCAACTGCTAAAAACTCAATGGTGAAGAATTTCTATGGAGACTATGGCTTCACTCTAGAAAGCGAGGACGCTGAAGGCAACAGAACTTACACAATCAACGTGGCAGATTATGAACAAAAGCCAGTACATATAAATTTATAGAGCAATTGCTGTTGAAATTTGAAAACTAAAGTGGTAACTTAATTTTTTGTGTGGAAACTGTAGAATAATCAACTAGTTTTTTATACCGGGGAGTTCGTGAGACATCAAGATTTACTGACTGGAGGAAAGAACTTGAAAACGAATGGTATAGGAAAAGGCAACAAAATTAAACGACTAAGTACGAAGTTGATTTCAATCTTTCTACCTGTTGTGGCAGGCGGAATTGCATTACTAGTACTACTTGTAGGTGTTTTTGATACGAAACTCATCCATGAGCTTCTTTACACATCATTTGAAAAATCCGTCAAATCAGATGCTGTGGCAATCAACAGCGAGTTAAAATCGACCTTCTATTATTTGAATGCTATTGCAGATTCAATTGAGGTTCAGCAATTCGAGGACGATACTGAGATTCGCGCCTTTTTGCAGCAGACAAAGGGACGCTACGATATGATTCCAACTGGTGCATATCTATCTTTATCAGATGGCGCCTTCATTGAATTGACAGGTTGGGATCCAGGAATGGATATCCGTGAAAAGCCATGGTATCAAGAAGGTATCGCATATACGGATTCATACTATTATTTCTATGATGTTCCATATTTCGATTTGAACACAGGAAACTTGTGTGCAACGGTTCTTCGTCATGTTCATTTAAAAGACGGAAGAGAAGGTGTAATCGCCGCAGATCTTATGATGTCTGCATCTCAGGATTACTTAAACAGCGTCACATTATACAACACCGGCCGTGCCATGATGGCTACTTCACAGGGCTTGATTCTAAGTGCTGAGGATACAGCGATGTGCGGTCAGAATTTAGCAGATGTTGATAATAAATTATTTAACAACATGACAGCTGTCCTTGAAAATGAGGATGGTCAGGTTGCCAAGGTGAATGGTGCAGACGGACAATACTTCGTTTCAACTTACACAGTAGAAGGCACTGATTGGAAAGTTATAAATTATGCTAAGGCAACAGATGTTTTAGCAGATGTGTTATACATGCTTCTTATTGTCATCGGGGCAGTAGTAGCAATGATGATTATCCTAGCAGTTTTATTCAATGTAACTTTGAATAAAATGATTCGTAAGCCAGTGGCTGCTTTGACAGATAATATCGAGCATATCAGCCAGGGTGATTTCACAGTTACAATCGATGACAGAGGTAACGACGAAATTGCTTACATGAACAAGTCCATGAACAAATTCATCGAAAGCATGCGCGGAATTATCAGCAACATTCAGGGCATTTCAACTCAGCTTGAAACTGATTCAAAGAATTCTCAGTCCACAGCTGGAGTTTTAAATACAGAAGCAAACGAGCAGTCTAGATCCATGGAAACAATTCTTGCAAACATGGAAAGCATGGCAGAGTCAGTTACAGAGGTAGCTGAAAATGCCACATCTCTCTCAATGACTGTTTCAGAGCTTACAGAGTCTGAAAATCAGATTGAGACAAGCATGGTTGAGCTTGTTGATAAAGCAAATGTTGGCGCAGAGGACATGACAAATGTTCGCAAGGGAATGGAAGATGTAGTTGTTTCTATGAACGGTATGAATGAGGCAGTTCAGTCCGTAGATGCGGCAGCAGCAGAAATCAATCAGATTATCGATATGATTAGCGGTATTGCATCCCAGACAAATCTTCTTTCATTGAACGCTTCAATCGAGGCAGCCCGTGCAGGAGAATACGGCCGAGGCTTTGCAGTAGTTGCTTCCGAAATCGGTCAGCTTGCAAATGATAGTGCCGAGGCAACTAGAAAAATCGGTGAAATCATCGATGAGATGACTATGAAGGTTCGCGACCTTGCAGAGCGTTCAGAATCTAACACAAAGATGATTCATGATAGCTCAGAGGCAGTTGATAATGCGGCAACAACATTCCAGACCATCACAGCTGCACTGTCAGATGCAAGTGACACATTATCAAAGATGGCTGAGCGAATGGGAACTGTAAACGATGTGGCAGCAAACATGGCAGCCGTATCAGAAGAACAGTCAGCTACAAGCCAGGAAATCACAGCGACAGTTAACCAGTTAACTGAAAGCTCAAGAAACGTTGCAGAATCAAGTAACACTGTTTCAAACGCAGCTTCATCAGTTGCGGTTGCAGCAGATTCAATCAACGAAAGCGTACAGTTCTTTACAATCTAATTTACATGAGTTCGAGGGCAGATTAAGTTTGTCTTCGAACTCTTTTTAGTTTAATGCACTTATTTTATTGTTGTGCTATAATTAATGAGTTTAATTATGTAAAAATGGAGAACAATTTTGAAAATATTAATTACAGGGGCTGCAGGCTTTGTTGGAAAGAATCTTGTAGAGACTCTTAAGTGTGCAGCAGATGGAAGAGATAGGTTCCATTTTGTTGATGAGGACCTGACAATTTATGAATATGACAGAAATTCTTCATTAGAGGAGTTGAATCGATTCTGCAGCGATTGCGATTTCGTTTTCAATCTTGCAGGTGTCAATCGTCCTCAGAACACAGAGGAATTTATGGAAGGCAACTTCGGCTTTGCCAGCACTCTTTTGGATACTTTGAAAAAGCACGGCAACACTTGCCCGGTTATGCTTTCATCATCTATCCAGGCCACACTTCTTGGCAGATATGCCGGCAGTGATTACGGAAAAAGCAAGCTTGCAGGTGAGGAGCTTTTCTTCAAATATCAGCAGGAGACTGGAGCAAAGGTTTTGGTTTACCGCTTCCCAAATCTTTTTGGAAAATGGTGCCGTCCAAACTACAACTCAGCAGTTGCCACATTCTGCCACAACAAGGCAAACGGCTTGGACATCACAGTAAACGACCCAGCCACAGAGCTTACACTTGTTTACATTGATGATTTGGTTAACGAAATGGTTGCAGCACTTCGCGGCCAGGAGCATCGTTGCAATTACGATGATCAGGGCCAGGTGGTAGAGGCGGCAGACGGTCGCTATTGCCACGTGCCAGTCACACACACAGTGACACTCGGCGAAATCGTGGAGCTTCTTGATAGCTTTGTGGAAGAGCCTCATTCACTCATCATGCCAGCCATTCCAAATGGCAGCTTTGCAAAGAAGCTTTACAGCACATACCTTTCATACCTTCCAAAGGAAAAGGCGTGCTTCGATTTAAAGATGAACGTGGACAACCGCGGCTCATTCACAGAGCTTTTAAAGACTACTGACCACGGTCAGTTTTCGGTAAATATCAGCAAGCCTGGCATAACAAAGGGCCAGCATTGGCATCACACAAAATGGGAGTTCTTCATCGTTGTCAGCGGCCATGGTCTTATCCAGCAGCGCCGCGTGGGTGTGGATGAAAACGGCAACTCATTCCCAGTGATTGAATACGAAGTTTCAGGGGAAAAGATTCAGGCAGTACACATGCTTCCTGGCTACACCCACAATATCATCAATCTTTCCGATTCTCAGGATTTGGTAACCCTTATGTGGGCCAACGAACTGTTAGAATCAGACAGACCAGATACATATAGAGAGGATGTATAAATGTTTAAGAATAATGGAAAATTAAAGTTATTAATTATAGTAGGTACAAGACCTGAGATTATCAGACTTGCAGCTGTAATCAAGAAATGCCGCAAGTATTTCGACTGTGTGTTAGCTCACACTGGTCAGAACTATGACTACAATCTAAACGGAGTATTTTTCAAGGATTTACAGCTTGATGATCCTGATGTTTATATGGAAGCTGTTGGTGACAATCTTGGTCAGACAGTTGGTAACATCATTGCAAAATCATACGAGCTCATGGTTGAAATTCAGCCAGATGCCCTTTTGATTCTTGGCGACACAAACTCATGCCTTTCAGCTATTGCTGCAAAGCGTCTTCACATTCCAATCTTCCACATGGAAGCTGGAAACAGATGTAAGGATGAGTGCCTCCCAGAGGAGACAAACCGTCGTATCGTAGATATTATTTCAGATGTAAATATGGCATACTCAGAGCACGCTCGCCGCTACTTGGCAGAGTGCGGACTTCCAAAGGAGCGCACATACGTAACAGGCTCTCCTATGGCAGAGGTTCTTCATGCAAACCTTGAGCAAATCGAGGCTAGCAACGTTCTTGAGACACTTGGCCTTGAGCCAAAGAAGTACATCCTTCTTTCAGCTCACCGCGAGGAAAACATCGACACAGAAAAGAACTTCACAAGCCTTTTCACAGCTATCAATGCATTGGCAGAAAAGTACGACATGCCAATCCTTTACAGCTGCCACCCACGTTCACGCAAGCGTCTCGAAGCTACCGGCTTCAAGCTCGACCCACGTGTTCGCATGCACGAGCCACTTGGCTTCCACGACTACAACCACTTGCAGATGAATGCATTCGCAGTTGTTTCAGATTCAGGTACACTTCCTGAGGAGTCAAGCTTCTTTACAAGCATCGGCAAGCCATTCCCAGCAGTGTGCATCCGTACATCTAC
>NZ_SVET01000009.1 GCF_015057245.1 Pseudobutyrivibrio ruminis | reverse complement strand
TTGGACAAATAGACATGCTATTTCACCTCCTTAAAGCTATTAAAGACATCTAAAAATTGTGCCATTCTAGGATCTAAAACTGTGTCGTCGCATCCACAAGACTCGATATTACGATTCTTGCCACAGACTGGGCAAATACCCTTGCAGTCGTCCTGGCACAATATCTTTGCCGGGAAATTCACTAAGATCTCGTTTAATATGAGTTCATCTACAACTATTTCCTCACCATCAACAAATGAGTAAGGACCTATTTCTTCATCTGGAACTACCTGTCCTTCTGAAACTTCAACAGTTTCATCAACAGCCACAGGTACATCAAATGAAACATCTGTCAAGCATCTGTCACATGAACCAGTGATATTAGCACTAGTGTTAAATGTGATATGAAGCTTTCCAGAACCAATCATAGACAAAACTACATCAAATGGCTCTGTGCGATTGATAGTAAACTTACTGCCAAGATAAGAAAAATCATGTATGTCGCAAGTTCCAGTAAACTTCTTATTTTGATCAGGTAATGAAGTGATATCCTTAATAGAAATCTTCATATAAAATCTCCTATCCACACTTTGCCAATTATACTAAGCTTTAATATGCTTGTCAAACACTTTTGATAAAAAAGTGCATTAATTTCACAAAAATTTGATGAAATTATTTGCCAGATACGATAGCTGCTGTATCTCTTGCAATCATAACTTCCTCGTTTGTAGGTACAACGTATACCTTAACCTTTGAAGAGTCAGAAGAAACAAGTCTCTCCTCGCCAGCTACATCGTTTCTAGCGTCATCGATTTCAACGCCCATGAAACCAAGATGGTTACATACAGCCTTTCTAAGACCTGCATTGTTCTCACCAAGACCAGCTGTGAAGCAGATGATGTCTACACCGTTCATAGCAGCTGCATAAGCACCAACATACTTAGCGATGCGGTAAGCAATCATATCCATAGCAAGCTTTGCTCTCTCATTGCCTTCTGCTGAAGCAGCAATAAGATCACGGAAATCTGAAGAAATACCAGAAACACCAAGTGCACCAGATTCCTTATTAAGTACGTTCATAACACCAGCGAAATCAAGACCTTCCTTCTTTGCCATGAATTCAACAGCTGAAGGATCGATATCACCTGAACGTGTACCCATTACAAGTCCCTCAAGTGGAGAAAGCCCCATTGATGTGTCTACTGACTCGCCATTGAGAACTGCACAGCAAGATGCACCGTTACCAATGTGGCAAACGATGATTTTTGAGTTCTTAAGGTCGCATCCGTCCATCTCAGCTACACGCTTTGAAACATAGCTGTGTGATGTACCGTGGAAACCGTAACGACGTACGCCGTACTGCTCATAATATTTGTAAGGAACTGCATACATGTATGCTTCCTTAGGCATTGTCTGATGGAATGCTGTATCAAAAACACCAACCTGTGGCTTACCTGGCATAAGCTCGCGGCATGCATTGATACCGATGATATTTGCTGGGTTGTGAAGTGGAGCAAGATCGTTGCACTCTTCTACAACCTTGATCATCTCGTCTGTGATAAGTGCAGAAGCAGCGAACTTCTCACCACCGTGAACGACTCTGTGACCTACTGCATCGATTTCATCAAGAGACTTAAGAGCACCTGTAGCTTCGTTTGTAATAGCGTTGATTACAGCTGCAACAGCCTCCTTGTGTGTAGGCATAGGGATCTCTGTGATTTCCTTATCAAGACCAGCCTTCTGATAAACGATACGTCCATCAATGCCGATTCTCTCGCAAAGTCCCTTGCAAAGTACCTGCTCGCTCTCTGAATCAATAACCTGATACTTAAGAGATGAGCTACCACAGTTGATAACTAAGATCTTCATAATAATAAAGTTCCTTTCTTTATATGTTTTTCTTTCTTTAATAATTGTATACTTAAACAACATTTTAATTATATCACTAAAATTTGTCTTCTCAACCAAATTTTAATGTATAATACTAATGTAAAAGTATTTTCGGAGGAACAAAATGGTAATTGGAATAGTTGCGGAATATAATCCCTTTCACAATGGCCACAAACTGCAAATAGAATACGCCAAAAATGTGCTTGGCGCTGATCAAATAATTATCGCTATGTCCGGCAGCTTCACTCAGCGTGGTGAAATCGCATGCTTCGACAAATATTCAAGAGCCAAGGCCGCTCTTCTTTGTGGTGCAGATGTAGTTCTTGAAATTCCTACCATTTTCGCCACCAGCTCTGCTAGAGAATACGCATCAGCTGGAGTAGCTTTGCTTAATGCCACTGGAGTTGTAGATACATTACTGTTTTCAGCAGAATGTGACCGCAAGGAATTATTTATAGATGAAAGCAAAAAGCTAGTCGAACTAGAAAACTCCGGAGAAATAAATAACGAAATTAATGCTCTCGTTTCTCAAGGGATAAGCTATGCCACTGCCAGAGCAAAAGCTTTAAAGGCATTTCTATCGGAAGATATCATCTCATCTCCTAATAATATACTAGGAATCGAATACTGCCGTTATATCCATGCAAATCATTTAAATATGGATATTGCAGTTATGAAGCGCCAAGGAAACGAATACAACGATTTAAGCTTATCTGGACAGCTTAGCTCCGCAAGTTCAATACGCCAGCATTACAAGCTTTCAAAATCCTTTGAAGCAGTCCCTGAAGAAGTAGCTCCATTGTATAAAAGTATTTCGTTCGTTGCTTCAGATGATATTTCAGAGCTACTTCATTACAAGCTCCTTACCACAGAAAACTACGAGCAATACTTAGATTGCAACAATGACCTTTCAGACAGAATCAAAAACAAGCTACCTGCATTCGTTTCATTCAGCCAATTCTGTGAAGTTTTAAAAACGAAAAACTTTGAATATTCCAGAATCAGCCGAGTGCTCTGTCATATTCTTTTAGGTATTACAGAAAATGATTTTAAGGAAGCAAAAGAAGCCGGATATATATCGTATATACGAATGCTTGGATTCAGCAAAAATGGAAGTAATATTCTTGGAAGAATAAAAGAAGAATCACATACCCCTTTAATAACATCGCCAAATGAAATAATAAATAAATACGATATTATTTCCAGTGATATTTATCGCACTATCCTAACTTCAAAAACAGGCAATACATATCCAACAGAATATACTCGTAAATTTGATTTAGTAAATATATAAGAATAACAAAAAAGACACCTGATACAGGTGTCTTTCTTTCGCAGTTCCTAGCGGAATCGAACCGCTGTTTTCGCCGTGAGAGGGCGACGTCTTAACCGCTTGACCAAGGAACCATATTGCCCTGTCGCTATCAGCGACAAGACATATATTACTATGTAGCCAGACATAAGTCAAGCACATTTTTAAAGTTTTCTGGAAAGCACGCCATTTTAAATTGCCTTCGGCAATGGGGCGTGCTGTAGCAAACAGGTTCCTCCCGTACACGGGCCCCTCCTATTTACATTT
This sequence comes from Pseudobutyrivibrio ruminis, assembly GCF_015057245.1. Classification (GTDB taxonomy): domain Bacteria; phylum Bacillota; class Clostridia; order Lachnospirales; family Lachnospiraceae; genus Pseudobutyrivibrio; species Pseudobutyrivibrio ruminis_E. The sequence goes on along the minus strand of NZ_SVET01000009.1, from coordinate 118,702 downwards.
CATATCCATTTGGATTATTCTTCTGCCATCTCCATGAATCTGCGCACATTTCCTTGATGCCAAACTCTGCTGTCCAGCCAAGTTCTTCCTTTGCTTTTGTAGCATCTGCGTAGCATGTAGCAATGTCGCCAGGACGACGTGGCTTAATAGAATATGGAATCTTTACTCCAGTAGCTTTCTCAAAGTTCTTTACAATATCGAGAACTGAGTATCCTACTCCTGTACCAAGGTTGTAAATCTTGAGACCTGCATTCTCCTCGATTTTCTTAAGAGCCTTAACATGTCCCTTTGCAAGATCAACAACGTGGATGTAATCACGTACGCCTGTACCATCTGGAGTATCGTAATCATCACCAAATACACCAAGCTCTGGAAGCTTTCCAACAGCAACCTGTGTAATGTATGGCATAAGGTTGTTTGGAATACCGTTTGGATTCTCGCCCATTGTACCAGACTGATGTGCACCAATTGGATTGAAATAACGAAGAAGAACTACGTTCCACTCATTGTCAGCCTTCTGCATGTCAGAAAGAATCTGCTCAAGCATTGACTTTGTCCATCCATATGGGTTTGTGCACTGTCCCTTAGGGCAGTTTTCTGTGATAGGTATCTCTGCTGGATCACCATAAACAGTTGCTGAAGATGAGAAAATAATGTTCTTGCAGTTGTGCTGTCTCATTACATCAACAAGTGTAAGTGTACCTGCGATATTGTTCTCATAGTATTCCCAAGGCTTCTGAACTGACTCACCAACAGCCTTAAGACCTGCGAAATGAATACATGAATCAATCTTTTCGTTTGCAAATACTTCGTTTAATCTATCTCTATCTAAGATATCGCCTTTGTAAAACTTAACTGGCTTTCCTGTAATAGCTTCTACTCTCTCAAGTGACTTTTCAGATGCATTACTAAGATTGTCGTATACGACTACATCATAGCCTGCCTGCTGAAGCTCTACACATGTGTGGCTACCAATAAAACCAGCACCACCCGTAACTAATATTGCCATAAAAGCACCTCCTTAAAGTTCGTTACCACATAATAGATTAGCAGAAAGTGCCAAATTATAAAAGCAGTTTTAAATCAAAAATTTGCAAAATCACTTACGAGAGGAAACTGAATTTCGTTCTATCAAATCAACATCAACTTTTATGGAGGTTGCCGAAGTACGCTCTTCTTTATCATTTACCATAGAAAGAATTGTCTTTCCGATAGTTTTTGCTTTCAAATCCATGTTCTGAGATATTGTAGTTAGTTTTGGACAACAATATACGCTTTCCGGCAGATTATCAAAGCCCACAACAGAAACATCATCAGGAACCTGCTTGCCTAGCTGGCGAAGCCCTTCCATGATTCCTATAGCCAAGATATCAGCTGTAGCAAATACGGCAGTTATATCTGCATCCAAAAAGGCTATTTTCTTTGCCGCCTCTATTCCTGCTTCAAAAGAAGTGGAACCAACAGATACAACCTTAATGTTATCCTCAAAGCCATGTTCCTTCATAGCTTTTTCGTATCCTAAATATCGTTCATTAATAACACCTTCACCACTAATAGAAGGTCCTACAAAGGCAATATTCTCATGACCTTTTCCAATGAGATAGCCTGTTGCCAAATATCCACCTTGCATATCCTCACTGCCAACATTTACAAAATCCAAATTTTCGCCGTAAGTATCAACAAAAACCATAGGAAGAGTAAGTCTTTTCTTTATAGCAACTACATCCTCTTTAAAGGCTCCAAGAAATACCACCCCATCAACATTCCAAGATGATATCAATGGAATTGCATCGATAGTCTTGTTGACACTTCGTACCATTAAATAATAATCTGCTTCTCTTATGACTTTTTCCAAAATGCCAATAATCTCAGCATTAAAAGGACTTTTCATAAAATTCTCATCATCATTTACATTTGGGATAACAACGCCTATTATCCTTGACTTTTTCATTGCCAAGCTTCTGGCGTTTGAATTAGGCACATAATGATACTTTTCTATAAGCTTATTAATCTTTTCAATATTTTCAGCAGAAACCCTGTTGTAGTTTTCATGAATCACATTGGAAACTGTTACAATGCTGACTCCAGCTTCCTCTGCTATCTCTTTCATAGTAACCATTATTGTTCCTCATCCTTTATATTTTATGTATTAATCATAAGAGATTTGAACCTAAGATTCAACAGCACCATTTCAATTCTCTTAATGCTTCTTTTAAAACAGATGGGGCATCAAGCTCTTCTAAAATATCCCAGAATTTGTTATCATTCTTGGCAAATTCAGACAAGGCAATATTATAGATTTTCTCCTTTAAGTCATATGTGATATAGGCCCTATGAAGGATTTCAAAAATATCATCCAAGGTATCATTATTTGCAAGCATAGCATTAACTATTCTTATAGAACCGCCATTGTTTAAGTCATCCTCTACATCAATCTTCAGAGTATGCTTCTTTTTATCGTAGCTAGATTCATACTTCTGGACCTGGCAATCTTCATTTAAGCCATAGATTACAAATGATATTTTTCGATTTTGAATAATCAAATCCTGATTTCCAGTTGGTGCATCAATCCCCACATCCATAATATGTTTTTCTAAATCATGCTTGACCCAGATTTTTGTAAATAAGCAATTCTGTCCATCTACATAATTATCGCTTATTCCATCATCTTCATATAATTCGAAGCATCCATCAGCACCTGCAGCAATCACGATATCAAGAGAGGTTGGATTATTTGTGGCATTGCTGATTGTTTCTTCAGATTCTAATGGAATAATTCCACCGGCCTTCATAAGAACTGGTATCGTATTTACGGTTCTAAACATGTTACCTTTAAAATCGCCATTGTAAGATATGCCTGTAAACAAATCATAATATCTGCCACTTGGCACAAACATATTTACTGCCCCCATTCTAGATACCTTATCCACCTCTTTTGTTATAGCGCCAACAATAAGCTGGTCGCCAAATGCATACTCGCTATTTAATCCGTAGGCTCTTTCATCCTCTGGATAATCAAAATACATTTGCCTAATCATTGGTAAATCCTCTTTATAGGCTAAATATTCCATCGTATACATATAAGGAATCAAACGATGGCGAAGGCGCATAAATCTATCCATTATTTCCCTATATTCTCCAGGCTGATTCCATGGTTCCTTGACAAAAAATGGATTAGCCGAACTATGCAATCTCATAATTGGTGAAAATACGCCAAACTGTAGCCATCTTATTTGAAGCTCATCACTTTTATCACCGTGCATATGTCCACATATATCGTGGCTCCAACAGCCATAGCCAATGTTGGCAGCATTTGCAGTAAAGAATGGCTGATAATCAAGACTTCTCCAAGTAGCAAAAGTGTCTCCTGAAAAACCCACAGGATATCTGTGACTACCAGGACCTGAATATCTCGAAAAAATCATTCCCCTCTTATTATCTCTTTTGGAATCCAAATAATAATAGTGATTCAATAACCAGAGAGGATCCACTCCTTCCATATTACTTTCAGTCCCCTGTTGCCAATCAATCCACCAAAAATCAACTCCCATATCCTCATAGAAATGGTTGATATATTTAAAATAGATTTCCCGAAATCTGGCATCGGTAAAGTCAAAAGCTATAGGCTCTTCATTTTCATAATCCACTCCAAGCTCTTTTGCCATATCTTGATACATTTCTTCGTATCCACGAATCCCATCTGCCGGGTGAACATTTAAAGTTACTGCCAAGCCATTCTCATGAAGTCTGCTCAAAAATCTAGCTGGATCTGGGAAAAGTTTTCTATCCCATGTGTAGCCTGTCCATCCATTGCCATATTTAGGATCTACCTCTGTAATGTGCCAATCCATATCAATAACTGCCACAGAAAATGGAACCTTCTCTTTTTTGAAATCATCAACAAGTGTTAGATAGCTTGCCTCGGTGTATTTGTAAAATCTGCTCCACCAATTTCCCAAAGCGTATCTAGGAATCATAGGAGCCTTGCCTGTAAGGGCGTAGAAGGCCTTCAGCCCACCCTTAAAGTCTCTACCATAACCGAAGAAATAAATATCAATGCCGACATTTACTCTTGGTCGAATTTGCCCATCCACTATCAACGCACTTTTACTGTCTTCAATAACTGCAAAACCCTCTTCAGAAAATAATCCATTCTCAAGTCTAACTGGGCCATCCGCCTCATCTAATGTTCTGGCAGTTCCAAGAAAATTTCTGCCTGTTTCATTGTAAGTCCATGTGTTGTTATTTGCTTTTAAAGTTATGGATAAACCAAATCCTGAAAATTCTTGTTCATCATAGTTTATAATCAACCCATCAGTTTCAATGCAAATTCCTTTTTCAGTCTTCCACTGCTTGTATGAAACTGCAGGAAACATTCTATTTGATACAATCTGAGTCGGTTCATCAACAAACTGTCCATCAGCCTGATACTCAAGACGCACCAGCCTATCTGTTAAAACCGATATTCTATATTTATTCATAATTATCCCTTTACAGAACCTGAAAGTCCTTCAACATAATATTTTTGTAAGCTAATAAATAAAGCTGCAATAGGAATAGATATTAAAACAGCTCCCGCAGCAAACTGTTTAAAGTATTTATCAATATTGTCCTGTGTAAGCATTCCATATAAGCCCATAGCGATTGTGTACTTATCTGACTTATCTCCTAAGATTACACTTGCAAAGATATAATCTGCCCATGGTGCTGTAAAAGACGTCAGTATTGTGTAAATGATGATTGGCTTTGAAATTGGAATTGTTATCTTCGTAAACACAGTCCATTTTGATGCGCCATCAAGATATGCCGCCTCATCAAGAGCGCGAGGAATAGTATCGAAAAATCCCTTAGCAACATAATATGTCAGCGCAGCACTTGCAGAATAAACTATTACAAGAGCCAGCAATGATTGAGCTATGCCAATTCCCTTTAAAATGTAATAAACAGCAATCATAGACATAAATGCAGGAAACATTCCAAGCACCAACAGAAGGTTCATAATCAGTTTTCTTCCCTTAAATCTGATTCTAGATATCGTATATGCGGTAGCCAGAACTATCAGTGTGCTAATAACACACGAGAAAACTGAAACAATAAATGTATTCAGGAACCATCTACCATAGTGGAACTTACTAGATGAAGACAATAATTGCTTGTAATTATCCAAGCTAAATTCCTTTGGTATTAAATAATTTACATAAAAGTTTCCCTCGCCTCTGAGAGAATTCATTACGATATAGAATATAGGAAACAGCCAAACCACCGACATAACAACTAGTACAATATAGCCAGGATCAATCTTTGCTGATTTCATAGAATAAATCAGTCCCAAAAGGATCAATATCAATGTGAACCAATATCCTATATTAAAGTTTCTTATCAAAAAACTATCATAATTATAATTGGCAGATAATAAGCTTCTCATACCAAACATTTCTTGTATCAGGAAAAGAATTGTAGCCGTGTCAACTCCAATAAGCCCGTATGCAGTCCCTCTCATGGGATGCGCCATCAAAACAATGGCCATTCCCATGGAAAGAACCAGGAGTATAATTGGGGCTAGTCCCCTGAAGAAAGAAGAAGTATCTATACCATTCGAAACAATATATGAAATGAATCCGAATCCATTCATATTGCTATCTTCTATTTTTATCCAAGGACAAATAACACATAACGCAGCCAATATATTTATAATTCCAGCTATTTTTACATATCTTCTATTTAAACCATTAACATTAATCATAACTGCAATCCCTCCTCGTTTTTAAATGCATTTGAACGAGTATAAACAAATATCGAAGTTGACGCTGATATTATAAATATCACAATACCAATAGCCGCTGCGTAGTTGTAATCCATACTGTCCTTTGTCAGCTTGTAAAGCCAGGTTACAAGCAAATCCGTTTTTCCTGCTCCCTTGAAATAGTCCAAAGTAAGTGGTCCACCCTGGGTAAGGAAATAAATTGGATTAAAGTTATTTACATTTGAAATAAAGTTCGAAATCAAATATGGAGTTGTTATAAACCACATATATGGGAATGTTATCTTTGTAAACATTTTAAATGGGCTTGCACCATCAATTCTGGCACTCTCATATAAATCAGCAGGAATGTTGGTCAAAATGCCCGTTGCAATAAGCATGGTATATGGAATACCAACCCACATATTAGCTACAATAACAGTTACTCTAGCCCAGGTTGCATCTGTCAAGAATGGCAACGGACTTGTGATAAATCCCATATTAATCAGTTGAGTATTAATAACTCCATTTTTATTAAGCATCGTCCTCACTACTAGAAGACTTACGAATGAAGGAATGGCAATAGTTAATACAAATATTGTTCGCCAAACCTTTTTTAATTTAATCCCCTTTTTGTTAATTAGAATTGCGAGGAAAATTCCTCCAAAATAATTTGTGAATGTAGCGAAAATTGCCCATATTAATGTCCAACCAAGAATTGGCCAGAATGTTTGGGAAAGCTTTTCAGTGGAACCCAGAAGTGTTTTAAAGTTATCCAAGCCTACCCAATCAAACAAATTTCCTGGTGGTTGATGATTTACATCATAATTCGTGAATGCCATAAGAATCATGTACACCAATGGCATAACTGTAAAAATAAGTAATCCCAAAAGTGGAATAAATAAAAGTAACTTGTGTACGTCTCTATCAAAAAGTGCTTTTATCTCATCCTTAAAGGACTCCACTTTTTTGCCCAAGTTATATCTTTCAATCGCATCTTTTCCAGATTTAACTGACAACCACCAGGCAATAATAAATAAGGCAATTACAAAAAGAGTTATAACTCCTCCTAGTAATAGCAGCATGGAATTATCACCATCAACACGGTCATATATTCCTGTCTCTTCATTGAACACCATTCCTTGCTGATTAGTGCCAAGTGTAATTAATCCGATTATTGAATCCACACCTTTAAGTATCACAAACAATATAAATGCAATCTCAGATGCTAAGAACAATAATCCTTTTGTAATTTGCCCAGCTTGTATATTCCATAATCCCATGCATATGTAGCCAATAGGATTCCTTCGTAACTCTTTTTTCATTGCCTTCACCTTCTTATTCTGATAGCTTTGATGTCAATCCTTCTACCATTGCATCTAAGCTTTCCTGTAGATTAGCTTTTGTAACATCGCCGTTAACAACGCCCATACCAAATGCTGCTACTGGATCCCAGTACTGAGCAATTTGAGATGTTGTAGGCTGTGGAGTTGAATAATTTCCAGTCATATCAATCAATGCATATGCAGCAACATTTGCCTGAACTTCAGCATTCGATAAAAGTGCTGTAGCTGTTGGAGTCATATTGATTTCCTGGAAACGAGCAAGCTGACATTCCTCTCCGCCAAGCCATTCAGCGAGCTCCTGAGCTGCCTTTGGATACTGAGTAGATGATTTCACACCGTATGCTTTAAAGTCTGCGAAGTTGCTTAATTGGCAATCCTTACCATCGATATTGATTGTAGGTAAAACTGTTGCACCTAAATCATCACCAAGAGCTGCTTTTAAATCATCAGAAATCCAAGTGCCTGAACACATAGCACCAAGCTCTCCATCTTTAAACATAGCAGTTGCAACATCATCAATATTCTCAACATACTTGTCATTGTTAACTAAATCGATAAGATACTCGCCAACAGCATAGCCCTTCTCATCATTCCATGAACAATCAGTTGGATCTGTTCCATCCTCACCATATAATGTTCCACCGTTTGCATAGAAGAATGACTCAATGTACCAACTGTCATTTATAGAGCAAGAGAAGTTCTTTACTCCATCTCCCAAGTCCTTAGCCATCATTGTTTCCAATGATTTAACCTCATCCTCTGTGTACATGCTCTTGTTGTAATACATAAAGAATGCATTTGGAGTCTGAGGAATGCCGTATAGAATTCCATCAGCTGAACATGATGCAATAGCATTTTCGCCATAAGCTGACTTAACCTGATCCTCGTTTACTGTGATTGGATAAATAAGTCCTGCCTCAATCATTTCTGGAACACCGCCAGTTGGATAGACAAACACATCTGCCGCAACCTCTGGATCGTTCTTTAACTGAGTAATAGAATCAGCATTCTCTACCGCTTCATAAGTAAATTCGATATCATACTCAGCATGATTCTCATCAAATTCCTCACAAAATCCTTTTGTTAATTCCATCTCAGTTTCTGGAACCCAAACCTTAAGTTGAATAGATTCTGTTCCATCTGCACTTGTCGCTGCCTCAGAGCCGCTATCAGCCTGTCCGCACCCGATCATTAAACTCATAATCATTGTTCCCCCAAGAACAGAGCTTAACATTAATTTTTTCAGTCTCATAAAAATCCTCCTTTAATTAAGTTTAGCGCTTAACCTTGATGAAATATTAGTTTTATTAAATCAGAAAGTCAATACAATTTATTGATATTTTGGCTTTTTATTAGATATGCACATCATACTAGATTAAATTTTGTTAAAAATTATTTTGCAAAATATTTTTGATTTCAGTTTAACGATAAACTTAGGTAAACAAAAAAGGAGTAAATCATCTCTGATTTACTCCTTTAATCGTTTGTTTTGAAATTAAGCTACCTTAGACTTTGCAACTTCAACAAGCTTAGCAAAACCTTCGGCATCGTTAACAGCGAGCTCAGCGAGCATCTTTCTGTTCATCTCAACACCAGCGAGCTTAAGACCGTACATGAACTTAGAATATGAAAGTCCATTGATACGTGCAGCAGCGTTGATACGAGCGATCCAAAGCTGTCTGAACTGTCTCTTCTTCTGCTTTCTACCAGCGTATGATGATGTAAGGGCACGCATAACTGACTGCTTTGCAACACGATACTGCTTGCTTCTAGCGCCTCTGTAACCCTTTGCTAACTTTAATGTTCTATTATGTCTTTTCTTAGCGTTTAATCCGCCTTTAACTCTTGCCATTTTAAATTCCTCCTAACCAAATAAATAACATTTCCAAATCTATTTTAGAGATATGGAAGTACTTTCTTCATGTTCTTTACGTTTGTTGAATCAACGATTGCTGACTGACGAAGATTTCTCTTTCTCTTTGTAGTCTTCTTGGTTAAGATGTGGCTCTTGTATGCCTTGTTTCTCTTAAGCTTTCCTGTTCCTGTTACCTTAAAGCGCTTTGCAGCTGCTCTTCTTGTCTTCATCTTTGGCATGATAAATTTCCTCCTGTATTACGATTTCTTTTCTGTAAGCACCAGGCTCATACTACGACCCTCAATCTTTGGTGCCTTTTCCACTACTGCAACATCAGCAAGTGCCTCAGCAAAATCATCAAGAATATGCTTTGATGACTGCATGTGAGCCATTTCACGGCCACGGAAACGAAGTGTTACCTTAACCTTATCGCCTTTTGAAATGAACTTCTTAGCTGCATTTACCTTTGTGTTCATATCATTAGCATCAATGTTTGGAGACATACGAATCTCTTTTACCTCAACAACATGCTGCTTTTTCTTAGCTTCCTTTTCACGGCGTGCCTGCTCATAACGGTATTTACCGTAATCAACAATCTTGCACACTGGTGGATTAGCCTTTGGTGAAATCTTTACAAGATCTAATCCTTCATCATCGGCAAGCTTCTGTGCCTCTCGTGCTGACATAATGCCAAGCTGTTCCCCATCAGAGCCAATTACACGAACTTCTTTGTCGCGAATCTGCTCATTAATCATTAATTCGCTAATGGTACTACCTCCAAATAATAAAAAAAATAGTGGATACAGAATATCCACCATAAATCATCACAAACAAGGTTTGTGTGAAATATAAGACCCAAGTCACTGTAAATATACGTGCTAAGGTGAGAGTGGATACTCTACTTTGTTTTCACAACACGAATAATATATCACGTAAGCCCCGCAGAGTCAACAATTTTCTACGAATTAAGAATAAATTTGTTGATTGCCTCTGCTACTGCTCCGTTATTATTATCTAAAACTGTAATATAGTCTGCCACTGCCTTAAGCTCATCTCTGGCATTTGCCACAGCAACTCCTACACCGGCAGCCTGAACCATGCTGATATCGTTTCTCTCATCGCCACATGCTACTGTGTCTTTCATATCTACATCGAGAATAGATGCAAGCTCTGTAAGCCCGGCGCCTTTGCTAGAATCCTTTCCAACATACTCAAGGAAAGCAACATTTGAAAACATGCTGACAAATGAATCTTCCATTTCGGCCTTATGAGCTTCCTCAAACTGGAACAGCTTCTCATGGTCTTCGAAATTTACTACCATCATCTTTGTAAGATTATGGCCCCTAAGATCCTCAGGTGATTCAATTACGGTAATTGGCTCCTTTGAAATCTCAGAATATCTGTCTGTGTCAGCATTTAGCGAAAAAGAATAAATCTGTCCAAATTCAAAAATAATGGTGGTTAAGCCAGCATTTTTTGAATATGTCATAAGCTTTATTGCTGCTTCATTATCAAGGAAATGTCCAAACAATACTTCATCATCGGTGGCTCTAGTACCAACGGTTCCCTGGTAACCTAAAAGATAAACATTTTCTCTATCAAAAACTTCAAATCGCTTTAAAAGCTTTTTCATGACGTGTGTGGGACGGCCTGTATCTACAGCAAGCACATGCCCTGCATCAAGCATAGCATTTAAAGCATCAAGATTGGCCTTACAGATGTCCTTATTGTCATCGAAAGTTGTGTCATCCAAATCAATTGCAAGTATTTTTTTACTCATTTAAACCTCATTGCCAAAGATAGGCGTAAAGGTACGCTTTTTGAAATAATCAATCTCTGGCTCGTTATTTTTCTTTGCCTCTCGGCAGAAGGTATCCTGTGCACCCACAGGCTTCTTGCCACGAACAGGCTTTATTCTAACATAGTTTCCATCCGCTGTCATCTCGTAAGCCTTTAGGGTATCTCCAAGCTGGACATCAAGAATATGCTTAACTTTATTCTTTAAAATAACGTCCTCAACTGGGAAAATTATTTCAACACGTCTATCTAAATTACGTGGCATCCAGTCCGCTGAACCCATGTAGATATCTTCTAATCCGTTGTTATAGAAATAGAAAATTCTAGCATGCTCAAGATATGTGCCAACAATGGATGACACATGAATATTCTCGCTAACTCCTGGAATGCCTGTTCTAAGACAACATATGCCTCGAACAATAAGATTTATTTTTACTCCGGCATTGCTTGCCTCATAAAGCTTTTCGATAATCTCTTTGTCGCAAAGGGAATTCATCTTTGCAATAATTCGTGCTTCCTTTCCCTCTTTGGCATGTCGAATCTCTCTATTAATCAAAGTAACGAAGGTGTCCCTTAGCCAAAGTGGGGCTACAACAAGCTTATTCCAGCTTGCTGGCTCTGAGTATCCGGAAAGCATATTAAATACAGCGGTAGCATCTTCGCCATATTTTTCATTGCAGGTAAACATACCGCAATCGGTGTATAGCTTAGCAGTGGAATCATTATAATTTCCGGTACCAAGATGAACATAGCGGCGGATGCCATCATCTTCTCTTCTAACAACAAGAGCAATCTTGCAGTGGGTCTTTAATCCTACTAATCCATAAATTACATGACATCCAGCTTTCTCAAGCTTCTTTGCCCAGATGATATTATTCTCCTCGTCAAAACGAGCCTTCAGCTCAACAAGTACTGTAACCTGCTTTCCATTTTCAGCAGCATGGGCAAGGCTTGCTATGATAGGCGAATTACCGCTAACTCTGTATAAAGTCTGCTTGATGGCAAGCACCTGTGGATCAAAGGCGGCCTGTGCAATAAAATCTACTACAGGGTCAAAGCTTTCATATGGATGATGGAGGAAAATATCTCCCTTTTTAATCTCGTCAAAAAGCTTTTCACCTGGCTTAAGGCGAGGGTTACTTTGAGGCTTAAAACTAGGAGCTCTAAGGTCACTATGACCATCGATTCCATAAAGCTTCATAAGATAGGTTAAATCAATAGGTCCCTTGATTTTATAAATATCTATCTCATTTACACCTAAGTTTTTCTTTAAAATTGAAAGAAGCTTCTTGTTAATTGTAGATTCCACCTCGAGACGAATTACTTCGCCCCACTGTCGTGATTTAATCTGTTTTTCGATTTCTAAAAGCAAATCTTCTGCGCCCTCTTCGTCGATTGAAAAATCGGCATTTCTCATGATTCGATATGGAGAGGCTGCCACAACATTATAATTTAAAAAGAGCTTATCCATGTTGCGCTCGATAATCTGTTCCAAAAGGATGAAGCAATCGTGATGTTTTTCGTCTGATGGAAGGGATACAAATCGAGGTAAAACTGATGGAACCTGAACAGTGGCAAACTCAACATCGTCACTGTCGTTACCTGCTACTGTAGACCCCTTTTTCTTTTCAATCAGCGCTGCAATATTTAGAGATTTGTTTCTTATAAGTGGAAACGGTCTAGATGCATCAAAGGCCATTGGAGTAAGAACGGGATAAACCTGGCTCATAAAAAATGAATCCACGAATTTCAATTGCTCCTCATTTAAATCCTCGTATTTATCGTATAGGATGATTCCGTTTTCTTTTAATGCCGGGTTGAGATGCTTGCCCCATATGTTGTACTGAAGCTCTACTAGCTCTCTTGTCTTTTCGTTAATTGCAATGAGCTGCTCTGTAGGTGTCATTCCTGCAATATCAGGCTTTGTGTAGCCTGCATGCTCCATATCTTTAAGAGAAGCTACACGAACCATGAAGAACTCATCCAAATTAGAAGAAGTTATACTAACGAATTTAATGCGCTCCAAAATAGGAAGCTCTTTAACCATAGCTTCATTCAATACTCTTAGCTCGAACTTTAACCAGCTAAGTTCTCTATTATCATAGTATTTTGCATCTGAAATATTGATTTTGCTTCCCATAACGCCTCCTAAAAATCTAGTTTTCTCTAAGAACTGGTTTTATAGAAAAGATTTCCTCGAAATAATCTGCATTCTTTTTGAATAATCCCTTTTCAAGGGCAAGTGAGCTGTTGGCCTCAATTGAAATCACAAGCTCTCTGTCCTTTACTCGCATTGAAACATTTTTGATTTTCTGCTTATGCGATCTATCAAGAGCATTGGCAACCTTTAAAATTGCAAGTAGCTTCAGGATAGTTACGTACTCATCCTGGGTGAACTTGTCCGAAAGGTTCTCATATGGTTCAACAGGCTTTCTGTTAAATTCAACAGTTGTAGCTATTATCTCCCTTTCCTTGTGACTAAGTCCTAGGATTTCAGAAGACATAATAATGGTATATGAACAGCTTGATGCTTCTGATAATGAAATATATTTTCCACAATCATGAAGAATAGCTATACATTGCATAAGAACTCTTTGTCTTTTACCAAGCCCATGATACTTTTTCATAGCATCAAATATTTCGCTGGAAAGCTTGAATAAAGCCTTTAAATGTGGCTGATAGCTATCATAGCGTTTGGCAATAGCCCAAGCTGCTGAAATAATATCGTTATCAAAATCATGGGATGACGTAAGCCATTTCTTGGAATAGCTATGATTATATGCAACACCCTCACTTACAGATACTCCCGGAGCATACACAATTTCAGGAGCAAGTGTTTCAGCCAAAACCTTATAAAGCATTACCATTGGTTCGATAAGATTTTCATTGTCCAGATAAACATCATGCTTCAGCTCGAACGCCTTAATATAGTTCTTATTAATCTTGTTTAGGAATTCAAGGTAGTCCTTTGTTTTAATTTGTTTTGAGGAAAAATTGGATATTCTCTCAGCAATGGTACTAACCTGCACCCCTAAAAGAATCATGTACTTTGGAACCATATCTCTCAAAAACATGGTTTTAAAAACTTCCAGTTCCTTATACATCATCTCGTAGGTTTGCTCAAAAGAATTATTTGATATAGTTCCCAGCTTTCTAAGGTTCTCACTTATAGAAACTGTACCCATTGATAAATGTTGAGTTGTAACGATTTTTCCCTTTGAGAAAAGTGTGATTTGAAGTGAGACACCGCCCACATCAACAAGAACAGCGGATTCGTTAATAAGCTCTTCGAAGCCCTCTGTGGATGCCACAGCTTCATAGCCTAAGAATCTCTGCTCAGAATTAGAGAGAACATTTACCGTAAATCCGGTATGCATTTTTATTTGCTCTAAAAAGATGATAGCGTTTTCAGCCTGCCTGATATTAGGACCTGCTACTACAGAATAACTATCCACTTTATAGCCTTCCATAGTGCGGCGCATATCATTTAAAACGCGACAAAGCTTGTCCGTAGTCTGAGGTAAGATACGGCCATGCTCAAGCACATCTCTGATAATATCAGAAGGGATTTTAAGAGTGTCCACAGTCTTAATCCCCTTCTGTTTACTGATTTCAAAAACTTTCATTGTAGTCTCATAAGAGCCAATGTAAATGCTTGCAAATAATTTCATGTTCCCCCCATTACGAAATTAATAGTTTCCTAAAACTCTAATGCTTACGCATTCCTCTTTTAGACCAGTAAGTGCATTTCTAACTGCCTCATCGTTCAGATTGCCATCTATGTCTATAAAGAATCTATACTGCCAATTTACGCCTTTAATTGGTCTAGATTCGATTCGGTTCATATTGATACCATTGAAAATGAGGTTTGAAAGAATCCTGTAAAGACTTCCTGGTTCGTGAGAAATCTCTAAGCAAAGACTAATTTTATCTGCAGATTTTTTATATTTCTTATCCTTAGAAACAATTATAAAACGTGTCTCGTTATTTTTATCATCCTGAATTGATTCCTCAAGAATATCAAGGTTGTATAAAACCGCATTATATTTACTACCAATAGCAGCCTGAGTCTTATCTCCATCATCCTGGATTTTCTGAGCACTCATAGCTGTATTTCTTAGGTTTTTAACATCCCAATCAATGTGATACTTGCGAATATAGTTTTCACACTGGGCTATCGCCTTAGGATGAGAATATACTGTTTTTATATCATTTATAGTGGCACCTTTAACACCAAGTAAGGCGTGATCAACCTTAAGAATCTGTTCGCCAATAATGGCAACATTGTATTCAGAAAGTAAATCAAAGTTCTCCTCAATAGAACCAGCCAAGCTATTCTCGATTGGAAGAACTGCATAATCAGCTTTACCTGTACTGATTGCTTCCATAGCATCGCGCCATAAATCTACATGAAAGCTATCTTTCATTTCGTCATCAAAAAATGCCAGCATTGCAAGCTGAGAATAAGCCCCTTGAACGCCTTGGAAACATACAACTGCATCTGAAAAATCGAATCTGTCTACCTGCGTAAAGCCAGTGTCAAAAGATACTCCTCGCTCTTGCAAAATAGCAAATTGCTTTTTGCGGCTGATGGACATTATCTGTGTGTATAGCTCTTTGACAGCCTGCTCGCTAAAATCATCGTCAACATATGATGAAAGCTTTTCTAGCTTTGCATCCTCACGCTCTTTGTCGTAAACCTTTTTACCTGTAGCGATTTTGTACTCAGCTACCTGGCAGGCAAGCTCCATTCTTTTGTTGAAAAGATTAAGAATCTCCTTGTCTACCTGATCGATTTCTACCCTGATGTCTCCTAAGTCTCTCATGTTACTCCTATTCTGTTACTTGTCTAATGCTAAAATTGGTGGATTGAATAGCCCAACTTCTGTGCTACCATTTGCCACATGGAACGTTGTACCTGAATAGTAATCAGCAAAATAAACATATTTGCTAGTTACATTGATGTTGTTAAATTCACCTTCGGCAAGAAGAAGTTCTGCGCCTGTAGTCAAATCGACCCTATACAATCCATCAGGATTCCCCTTTATGGACTGATAGTACAGGTAATTGCCAGAAATATTATATCCTGATGTACCATAAGTGGTGATACCAGTTTTGTTGTCTCCAGAAAGAGTACTTCTGAAAACTCGATTATTTTCATCCAAATTCATATAGTACAAAGTGTTTCCATCAATAATTGGAAGCCACAAGTTTTCAGATGAAACATAAGTAGAATCTTTTGTATCAAGATTCATGCTATGGAGATTGTGATCACGCTCCACACCAGAATAGTATAATGTTTCTCCTACCATACAGCGTGGGTCGATAGCAGCCTTTGAAAGCTGAACTCTTTCTTCACCGTCGATACCAACCATGTAAAGAGATGTGGCATCTTCGGAATCATAGTGAAAATAAACAACTCTATTTCCAGCGAGAGCAGCCGCATTGCAATTAGCTTGATCAAGAATAATGACCTTTTTATTCTTCTTTGTCATTCTACACAAGCTTTCTGTGTTTACATCAAGCACAAAATCTGCATTATCGTTGTGATTACGACTGTAATAAAGGTAATGTGAATCGGCGTTAATAAAATAAACGCTATCATTTGCAACAATTTCTATATCAGATTCGTCTGGATTCATTTTGTAGATTCTGCCGCTATCATTTGGATTAGAAAAATAAACAACTCCATCTGTTTCGCAGAACAATCCATTTCCGTATAGATTGCCGATGGTATTTCCATTTGTTCCTGGATCATTGTAGTAGGTTACAGTATTTATATACTTGTAAAATCCTAGGCCAGCAACAATGGCAATAGCTACAACTAAAATGATGATTCTTTTTAATACCTTCATTCAACTGCCCTCCCCAAAATTAAATATTAAAAAAGTCTGATAGTGAAAGCTGATTTGATTTTGGAAGATCTTTTACGATTCCAAGCTCAATCATTTTATCAAGAATAGTCTGTGATACCTTTCCTCTATCGCGAATCTCGTCTTGTGATAAGAACTTGCCCTGACTAGCAGCAATTTGAAGCTGCTCGGCAGCCTTATCACCCATTCCGGAAATAACATTGAATGGTGGAAGAAGCTTCCCATCTACTATTTTAAAATATCTTGAGTCAGATTGGTATAGGTCCATAGGTAAAAATTCAAATCCTCGGGCATACATTTCCTGACACAATCTAAGTGCAATCAAAATATCCTTATCGGTTGCTGATAAATCTGGCTGAGATTTGTAGTACTTAATCTCCTGCTCGCATCTAGCCTTTCCCTGACAACACTTTTCATAATCAAAACCACCGGCTCTGATTGAGAAGAATGCTGCATAGTATGCCAATGGATAATTGATTTTACAATAAGCAACACGCCAAGCCATCATAACGTATGCAGCAGCATGGGCTTTAGGGAACATGTATTTAATTTTTTCGCAGGAACCGATGTACCAGTCTGGCACGCCGTGCTCTTGCATGTGCTGCTTGTAGGTTGGCCATTCATCACATTTTCCTTTAGCAACAACACCCTTACGAACTCGTTCCATGATAGTGAAAGATTCCGCTGGGTCAAGCCCCTTATGAATAAGGTAAACCATGATATCATCACGGGTACAAATAGCCTCGGTGATAGTGGCAGTTCCACTAAGAATAAGGTCCTGAGCATTACCTAACCATACGTCAGTACCATGGGCCAGTCCGGCAATACGAACTAAATCAGTAAAGTACCGAGGCTTAGCCTCAACAAGCATCTGCATGGCAAAATCAGTACCAAACTCTGGAATACCTAGTGTTCCAAGTGGTGTACCCATAATATCATCAGGAGTGATACCAAGAGCTTTTGTGCTTTGGAACAACGACATAACGTCCTTGTCATCAAGAGGAATCTTTGTAGCATCAATTCCTGTCAAATCCTCTAGTCTCTTGATCATGGTAGGATCCAAATGTCCTAAGATATCAAGCTTCAGAAGGTTAGCATCAATTTTATGGTAATCAAAATGGGTAGTTACAATATCAGTATCCTTATTGGCTGGATGCTGAACTGGAGTAAAGGAATAGATATCCTCACCGTTTGGAAGAACTACTACACCACCAGGATGCTGACCTGTTGTAGATTTAACACCTTCAACTCCCTTAGCAAGACGTTCGTTTTCAGCACGACGCTTTCTTATATCACGCTTTTCGAAATATTTTAAAACATAACCAACTGCGTTCTTATCCGCAAGTGTAGAAACTGTACCGGCCTTGAAGGTCTGGCCATCACCAAAAATAACTTCTGTATATTTATGAGCCTTTGACTGATATTCGTTTGAGAAGTTCAAATCGATATCAGGCTCCTTATCACCCTTGAATCCAAGGAAGGTTTCGAATGGAATATCAAATCCATCCTTAGCAAGAGGCTTGCCGCATTTAGGACAGATTTTATCTGGCATATCTACCCCAGAAAGTCCCTGGTTAACAATCTCCTGCACCTCTGGACCATCAAAATCTACATAATAGCAATTAGGACATCTGTAGTGAGGTGGCAATGGGTTAACCTCTGTGATACCAGCCATTGTAGCTGCAAAGGAAGAACCTACGGAACCACGGGAGCCTACCAGATAGCCATCCTCGTTAGACTTCCAAACCAGCTTCTGAGCGATAATGTACATAACGGAATATCCATTACCAATGATAGAGTTAAGCTCTCGTTCAAGTCGCTCTTCTACTATTTTAGGAAGCTCAGGTCCATAAACCTCATGTGCTCTTGTTTCGCAAATACGACGCAAATCTTCCTCCGAGTGTTCGATTACAGGAGGACACTTATCAGGTCGAACAGGGTGAATACGCTCCACCATATCGGCAATCTTGTTTGTATTTTCTACAACAACCTCATGTGCTTTTGCAAGACCTAAGTATGCAAATTCTTCAAGCATTTCATCTGTAGTATGAAGATAAAGTGGGGCCTGCTGGTCTGCATCATCAAAGCCCTTATTAGCCATGATAATACGTCTGTATACTTCATCCTCTGGATCAAGGAAATGCACATCGCAAGTAGCAACAACAGGCTTTTTAAGCTCGTCTCCTAATGCAACAATCTGCTTATTAATCTCCTGCAAATCCTTTACAGAATTGATGTTTTCGTATTTACGTTTATCAGAACGAATCATAAATTCGTTGTTTCCGACAGGCTGAATCTCTAGGTAATCGTAGAAATTAGCTATACGCATAATCTCCGATTCATCTCTTCCATCTACTATGGCATCGTATAATTCGCCAGCCTCGCAGGCAGAACCAATAATCAGTCCCTCTCTGCATTCCATCAGTAAGCTCTTTGGAACTCTAGGATATCTGCTGAAGTAATAAAGGTGCGATTCTGAAACCAATCTATAAAGATTAATACGGCCTAAATCGTTCTTTGCAAGAACAATACAGTGATTTGTACGCATTTTCTTTATCTGCTCTGGGCCTGGTTTACTATGGTCATTAAGCTCGGATAAAGTGAAAATCTTTTCATTTTCAAGCTTTGTAATGAACTTCTCAAATACCTTTGCTGTAGCCTCTGCGTCATCAACTGCTCTATGATGATGCTCGTTTACAATATTTTCTGCCTTACATACAGCATCAAGGTTGAACCTAGCCATATTTGGATGTAAGTATCTTGCAACCTCTACTGTATCTACGTGAGTATAGTCGTATTCAAGGCCAAGCTGCTTACAATTGTATCTAATAAAGCTGGTATCAAATCCAGCATTATGTGCAACTAAAACAGAACCCTTACAGAACTCCATAAACTTTGGAAGAATGACATCGATTGTAGGGGCATCTTCTACCATTTCGTCCTTTATGGAAGTAAGCTCTGTTATGTTGAATGGGATTGGAACCTGTGGGTTCACAAACTCAGAAAATCTATCAACGATTTCTCCATTTACAAACTTAACAGCGCCAATTTCGATTATCTTACATGTCTTTGGGTTGAAGCCTGTAGTCTCAATATCAAATACTACAAATTCATCACGTAAAGTCTGGCCCTTATCATTGGTAACAATAAGCCTTGTATCATCTACAAGATAGATTTCGCATCCGTAGATAACCTTGAAATCTCCAAGGCCCTTCATATGATCCGCATCACAGAACGCCTGAACAACACCGTGGTCTGTAATAGCAAGTGCCTTATGTCCCCATTCCTTTGCCCTACTGATAATTGTAGTGATTTCTGATACACCATCAAAATCCGACATCTTTGTATGGCAGTGGAGCTCAACACGCTTGTCTACTGCAGTATCCTGTCTGGTAACTCTGAAATCTCGAATTCTATTGATAGAATTGATTCGACCAACAGTAAGCTCCTTTGAATAAATATCTTCATCAAGCTTACCTGCTATCTTATAGAACTCTCCAACCTTAAGTGCTTTTTCAAGCTCACGTCCCTGATCTGCATCACTGAAGAAAAGCTTGATAGAGATAGAGTCGGTAAAGTCGGTCATTGCACCAGTTCCAAAATATCCGCCCTTCTTGGTCTCTCTAAATTCAAGAGATGTGAGCTGTCCGCGGATAATAATTGGTCCAAGAAGCTCTCCGTTAATATCCTCCATAGGAGTAGCATTATCGAAGATTTCATTTCCATAGATACAATCTGGATCATCAGATTTAGTAAGAGGCTTGATAACTTTTGTCTCAGTTTCTTGTGGCTTCTTGCTATCTGCATCCTTTTTCTTGTCAGAATTGTCATCGCCGCTATTCTCACCATCAGAAGATTCGTGACTGACGCTCTGAGCGTTAATAGCCGCAATTTTATTTTCAATTTCAAGAATTGCATTCTCAAGATATTTACTTTTGACAGGCTCTTTGTAGTCGAAGTCAATAACGATATTCTGATGACATCTTTTGCAAAGGATTGAATGAAGGATATCAAACAGCTCATGCTCTTTCTCTCTAGCAATTATCGTATCTTCGATAGTAACCTTTAAATGACCATCCTCAGTAAAATCTAAATCCGCTTTTTTATATATGTTAAAAAGAAGAGCACTTCTATCCTCTAGCTCCTCTAAAATACTATCATTGTATGAACTTAAAAGATTTTCAGGTGTATACTGACTTGATAAATCGAATTCTTCGAGGATTCGAATTGTAACACCATTATTAGGGAAGAATTGTTTTTTAATAGATTTTTCCAAATGCCAGATGCGGCGCTTAGGAATAAGGGTATTGAATGTAACGTATATACGAATATCATCCTTCGAACGACCGGTACTTACCTTAGTGACAGTAGCGTCACTAAGGGCAGTATCAAGATCATTTCCCGCTTCCATATTAGGGAAAACTTCATAAAAACTCATTTGATCCATATCATTATCTCCGTGGCCAGTTTGTAAGCTCCTCACGTAATGCATTTAAAAGCTCGCTCTCAGGCATCTTGCGAACAACTTCGCCGTGCTTTATAAGAAGGCCTTCTCCAATGCCTCCAGCAACGCCTAAATCAGCTTCCTTTGCTTCTCCTGGTCCATTAACTACGCAGCCCATAACAGCTACTTTTATATCTAAATCTGAGAATTCTTCAACAAGATTCTCTACTTTATTTGCAAGTCCAATTAAATCAATCTGTGTACGTCCACATGTTGGGCATGAGACTACTTCAATTCCGCCCTTTCTAAGACCCAGTGTACGAAGAATGAGCTTTGCTGTCTTAATTTCTTCGATAGGGTCACCTGTAAGCGAAACTCGGATAGTATCACCAATTCCCTGTGATAGAATCATGGATAAGCCGCATGCACTTTTGATGTTTCCAGCCTTGATCGTGCCAGCTTCTGTAATACCAACATGAAGTGGATGTGTTGTCTTGTCGGCAATCAATTCATGTGCCTTTACGCACATCATAACATCAGATGATTTGATGCTGATTACAAGATTGTCGTATCCAAGGCGTTCGATAATAGCCACCTTATCAAGTGCAGACTCAACAAGACCTTCTGCTGTAACGCCGCCATATTTTTCAACAAGATTCTTTTCTAGTGAACCTGAATTAACTCCTACTCTAATAGGAATATTCTTTGCCTTTGCAGCATCAACAACAGCCTTAATTCGGTCTTCGCTTCCAATGTTTCCAGGATTAATACGAATCTTGTCAGCTCCATTTTCGATAGCTGCAATAGCAAGTCTATAATCAAAATGAATATCTGCAACCAAAGGAATGTGAATCTGCTCTTTGATTTTGCCAAGAGCCTGTGCAGCTTCCATATCAGGAACAGCACAGCGAATAATATCACAGCCAGCCTTTTCAAGCTGAAGAATCTGCGCAACAGTTGCCTCAACATTCTGTGTTTTTGTGTTTGTCATAGACTGGATGAGGATAGGATTTCCTCCACCTATAACTCTATTTCCAATTTTAACTTCAGTAGTCTTCATAATATTACCTCTACATAAGCTTAAGAATATCGTTGTACATAACAACAACCATTAAAACCATTAACAATGCAAATCCTACAAGATTTATGCCGTTCTCAATTTCCGGCTTCATCTTCTTGCCTCTAATTCCTTCGATAATAAACAAAAGAATTCTTCCCCCATCAAGGGCTGGGAATGGCAATAGGTTCATAACGCCAAGGTTGGCAGTAAGAAGAATTGCGATTGATAATAGATTGATAAATACATAAAACAAGCCACTGCTAATTGATTGATCATAAACATCAGAAATGGTAGTAACAACTCCCACAGGGCCTGATACTTCATTTACAGAAATCTGACCTGTAAATAACATCTTTAAGCTAGATAATGTAACGTAAATCTGATATTTGATTTCGTAAGCTGCGTATTTCAAAACACCAATTGGTGATACCTTTTTGTAATCAGCAGTCTTGATAATGCCAATCATTTTTCTGCCGGTTTCTTCAGAGTATGTTGGCACTAACTTAGTCTCATACTTTTCACCATCACGTGAATAGACAATGTCGTAGCTTTCTGCGTTTGGATGTAGGAATGTGTAGATGCTTATTTCATTGTAAAAATGAACATTATATCCATTAATGCTAATGATTGTATCTCCAGCCTCCATGCCTGCTTCCTCGGCTGCATAGCCTTCCATAACATCAGATATGGTAGCATCATTTACTCCTAATGCTGATATGTAAACAACAGAAAGAATATAAGCTAAAATAAAGTTAAATAAAGGACCAGCAAAAACGATTTGGAATCTCTCCCATAGGGATTTCTTATTGAATGCTCTATCGCTGTCGCTTTCTTCATCCTCTCCTTCCATAACGCAAGAACCACCGAATGGAAGAAGCTTTAAACAATATTTTGTTTCGCCTTTTCCCCAAGAAATCAGAGTTGGACCAAGACCCAAAGTGAATTCATTAACCTTAACCCCGCACTTCTTTGCAAAAAGAAAATGTCCTAGCTCGTGAAAAATAATAATAAAACTAAAAATTAGTATAGCTAGAATAATCTTCATTTTTTACCACCTGCTCTCAATGAAATCGTAAGTCATCTTTTCAGTTTCAAGAACCTGTTCGATTGTAGGATTCTCAATGAAATCAACATTAATCATTGCTTCTGATACGATTTCTGGTATCTCCAAAAACTTGATTTTATTATTTAAAAACTTTGCAACTGCTCTTTCATTGGCAGCATTGAAAACAGTAGGAACATTTCCACCTGCATCCATTGCGTCATAAGCCAAAGAAAGGCCATAGAAAGTTTCCATATCCGGCTTTTCAAATGTAAGTGAACCTACTTTGAATAAATCCAAAGGCTCAGCATAAAGAGTCTTACGGTTTGGATAGAAAAGAGCATAAAGGATTGGCAATCTCATATCTGGTGTGCCCATCTGGCCAATTACCGCTCCATCCATAAATTCAACAGCAGAATGAAGCACGCTCTGTGGATGCACCACAACCTCAACCTGGCTAAGATTTACATCGAATAGCCACTTAGCTTCCATAACTTCCAAACCTTTGTTGATCATTGTGGCAGAATCGATAGTGATTTTTGCGCCCATAGACCAGTTTGGATGCTTCAATGCATCTTCTACTCTAACATTCTCTAACTGTTCAAGAGTCTTTCCTCTAAAAGGACCGCCTGAAGCAGTAAGAAGAATCTTTGAAATTTTATTATGTCTTTCTCCATTTAATGATTGGAAAATAGCACTGTGTTCGCTATCAACCGGAAGAATAGAAACCCCCTTTTCCTTTGCAAGAGGCATAATAATATGACCTGCAGTAACAAGTGTCTCTTTGTTTGCTAAGGCAATTGTCTTTTTGGCGTTGATAGCCGCGATAGTAGGCTGAACTCCAATCATTCCAACTACGGCAGTAACTACAGTGTCAGCCTCTTCACAAGTGGCAACAGCAATAAGTCCTTCCATTCCAAAATGAATATCTATATCCATATCAGAAAGTCTTGTCTTTAAATCCTTTGCAAGCTCCTCTGTTCCCACAGAAACAAGTGTAGGATGATACTTTCTGATTTGCTTTTCAAACAAATCTAGATTCTTTCCGCAGGACATTGCAACTACCTGCAAATCCTCTGGATTTTGTGAAACTATGTCCAATGTCTGAGTTCCAATAGAACCAGTTGAACCAAGTAAAGCTAACTTCTGTGACATTTTACTACCTCTTTATACGTAAAAATAATAAGCTAAGAAGAAAATAATAGGTGCTGTGATAATTACGCTATCAAATCTATCAAGCACTCCACCATGTCCTGGAATCAATTTTCCATAATCTTTTATTTCGAAATTGCGCTTAATAGCTGAAGCAGCTAAATCACCTACCATGGAAATTAAAGCACCAACTCCTGAAATAATTACAAGTGGAAGGATTGCAAAATCATCCATCTTGAATACTGCTGAAATAACATAGCAGTAAATCGCTGTAAATAACATTGCACCAACTACTCCACCAACAGCTCCTTCAACAGATTTCTTAGGAGAAAGAATTGGAGACATCTTGTGCTTTCCAAACAATACGCCTACACAGTATGCAGATGTATCGCATCCCCAAGAACAAAGGAAAATAAGCCATACAATAAACTGGCCATTTGTAAGCATTCGTGTCTGGTAGAGGAATGAAAGCATCACTCCTACGTAGAATAAACCAAAGAATGCTGCCATAATCTGATGACTATGAAACTTAGGATAGCTAAACACGAATACAGCTAAAAGCAGAATCAAAAATGCTAGGACAATTACCATAACATCCTGGCAAAATTGCAATCTTAAATCTAAATAGTATGTAATGCAAGCAAGATAACCTAGTGCTCCAGGTAGACTCTTTTCAACTTTAAAGATTCTGTATAGCTCAAACATGCCGATGAGAGACAAAACAAGCATTACTGCTAAAAGAACATCTCCACCTGTGCAAATAAATAAAAGTGCAAGAGCTACAAGAATAATTCCACTAATTAATCTAGTAATAAACATATATAATCCTTCCTATATACCACCGAATCTACGGTTTCTCTTATCATATTCCTCTACTGCCTTTTTAAGCTCCTCTGGTGTGAACTCTGGCCATGGAACAGGTGTAAAGTAGAACTCGGAATATGCTAATTGCCACAATAGATAGTTTGAAAGACGCTGCTCGCCAGATGTTCTAATCATAAAATCTGGATCAGGGATATCTTTTGTGTCTAAGTAGCTTGAAAAAACATCCTCTGTAATATCTTCTGAATTGATATTACCAGCTTTAACATCCTCAGCAACCTTTCGAATTGCTCTAGTCATTTCGTCTCTACTACCATAATTTATAGCAATAGTAAGTGTAAGACCTGTAAACTGTGATGAATACTCTGTAAGCTCAGCAATAGCTGCTCTAAGTTTGTCATCCAGCTTTGTCAAATCACCAATAAATCTAACCCGTAAGTTATCCTTTTTGGCGGTCTTCATACAAGTCTTTATATATTCCCCTAAAAGCTTCATAAGAGCTTTAACTTCGTCGTCAGGTCTAGACCAGTTTTCAGTAGAGAAAGCGTACATAGTAACATATTTTACTCCTAAATCATGTGCCGCTCTACAAATGGTTTCGACATTTTTTGCCCCTACAGTGTGTCCGTATGTACGAGGCATTCCTTTTGATTTGGCCCATCTGCCATTTCCATCTAGTATTATAGCTATATGCTCTGGTACGTTCATAGCACCTCCAAAATAAAATATAATGAAAAAGGGCACAATAACTGTGCCCCATAAATAGACTAGTTTAAACTGTCATAATCTCTTTTGTCTTAGCCTCAACAGCTTTATCTACCTCAGCGATGAACTTGTCAGTCATCTTTTGGCACTTATCCTCAAGGTCCTTTATCTCATCCTCAGAAACGCCTTCATCCTTTGAATGCTTCTTTAACTGATCGATAGCATCTCTACGGATGTTACGAATAGCAACCTTTGCATCTTCGCCATGCTTTTTAACATCTTTGGCAATTTCCTTACGACGCTCTTCTGTAAGCTCTGGGAAAACCAAACGAATAAGCTTACCATCGTTTGTAGGATTGATACCAATATCAGACATATTAATTGCCTTTTCAATCTCCTTTACCAATGATGGCTCCCAAGGCTGAATCTGAATAAGTCTAGGCTCAGGAACAGAGATATTAGCAACCTGCTGAAGTGGAGTTGGAGCTCCATAATAATCAACAGTAATCTTGTCAAGAATATGTGGATTAGCTCTACCTGCTCGAATAGTAGTAAACTCGCTTTCGAGATTATTGTAGCTCTTTGTCATTTTCTCCTCGTAAGTTGAAAGTATATTATCCATTAATCCTCCTTAACACACACAACTGTGCCATTAAATTTGCCTGAAATTGCTTTTACTATAGAATCCTCTTCATTAAGAGAGAATACATACATTGGCATCTGCTGCTCCATTGCGATAACAGAAGCAGTCATATCAACAACCTGAAGCTTTTTATCGATAACTTCCTGGATGCTAACCTTATCATAACGCTTTGCATCAGGATTCTTAGCTGGGTCACTGTCATATACACCATCAATCGACTTAGCAAGAAGAATAACATCTGCTTCGATTTCTACTGCACGAAGTACTGTAGCTGTATCTGTTGAAAAATATGGATGACCTGTACCACCTGCAAAGAATACAACCATTCCTCTTTCGAAATACTTGTTTGCTCTATCCTTAGAATATAGCTTTGAGCAATTGCCACACTCAAAAGGTGTAAGTACTGCTGTACGCATGCCTGCTGTTCTGAAGATTTCAGATACATAGATACAGTTCATAACTGTAGCAAGCATTCCAATCTGGTCTGCCTTTGTACGATCAATGTTTTCTGATGAACGGCCTCTCCAGAAATTGCCGCCGCCGATAACGACACCAACCTGAACACCATCATCTACAAGCTTCTTAACCTGCTTTGCTACCATCATACATGTAGCTTCGTCAAATCCAAACCCCTTATCACCTGAAAGTGCTTCTCCACTAAGCTTAAGTAATACTCTCTTCATTTGTAATAATCCTTTATCTATTAGATTGCGAATACGCTGTTTACATCAACATCTGAGTAGCTCTGTGAGCAGAAGCCTTCGATAACAGCACCATTGTTAATCTGTACTGAACGAGACTTAATGTTACCCATAACAACTGCTGATGTATCAACAACTACTGGACCATTAACATCGATATCACCCTTTACAGCACCTGCGATAACTGCTGATGTAGCTGTAATGTTACCAATGATAACAGAACCAACGCCAACCTTTGCTGTACCTGTTGTAACTACTTCGCCTTCGATCTTTGCAGCGTCAGCGAAGAACTCTGAAGATGATGAGTTACCATTAACCTTACCTGTAACAACAAGCTTGCCATTACATGCAACATCTCCTACAATTTCTCCCTGTACTTCGATAGAACCGATTGATTCTACATTACCTGTAACTTTCATTCCTGCTGTAATAACTGCATTCTCATCTGCAACTGCTCTGTTAGTATCAGCAGCATTTCCCATAACATCCATTGTTCTTGGTGCCTCCATCTTAGTTTCTTTCTTTGTCTCTGAGAAGAAAGACTTTTTCTCCTCTACTGGCTCTGTAGTAACAGGAGCCTCTGCCTGCTTTTCAGCTGGTGTTTCAACCTTTTTAGTGACCTGCTCTAAAAGACCATCAAGCTTGTTAAGCTCTGACTCAACGTCAATATCGCCATCTAAGGTATTAACCATAACTTCTTCTGTAGATGTCTCTTCTGCGCCAGCCATTTCGTCTAAAGCGTCATTAAAATCCTCTTTGAAATCCTTAAAAAAGCCCATTACAATTCCTCCATAACATTTTATTGTACAACGTTTACGTGCTGTATAACGGTTGTTTCATCTGTGATTGGTAAAATCATGGCCCCCTGCTCTTGTAAAGATTCAATCAATCCAGGTAAAGCCTCAACTGTCGCATTTTTATTTGAAGCGTCATGCAACAATACTACAGACGTTTTGTATTTTACCACATCCTTCATTACATTATCAATAAGCTGTTCTGTTGTAAACGCAGAAGATGTAGCATCTCCCGAAGCAACATTCCAATCGTAGTATACAACGCCCTGATTATTTAAGTAATTAATGAATGTAGACATGCTTGTAGTGCTGACCTTATTACTGCTTCCTCCTGGAAAACGATAATATTTAGTGTCAACACCAGTAGTTTCTAATATTAAATTATGAATTTTGTTATAATCTTGTGCAAAAGCATCCTCAGACGCATATATCTCGCCAAAATTATGGCTATATGAGTGCATACCAATAGTATGACCTTCGTCCACGATGCGTTTGTATTGTTCACCGTAAAGCTCTAAATCCTTGCCACAAACAAAGAATGTAGCCTTTACATTATAATCGTCTAAAATATCTAATATTTCATCTGTGTTGCTGCTAGGGCCATCATCGAATGTGAGATATACCATAGGTATATCACCCTCTTCAGCAATATTATCAACGTTATCAACTTGGTAGACATCATCCAATATACTGTCATCCACCATTTCGCTTTCATTCTCTACATCAGTAGTAACATAAACCTGCTTAGCAAGGCTATCCAACTGCCTCTGTAAAGAGAAAACCTCAAACAAAAGGAAGCTCATTACAGAAATTGTAAGAAGCATAAATACTAAAACAGTAGTGACAATAAATTTTTTCATTCTGGCAACGCGTCTGCGCTTTGCCCTTTGTCTCTCAAGCCCCTCAAATGAACTCTCCAAAACAAAATCCTCCCCATAAAAATTTCTCTTTTATTTTATCACAACGATTTCTCAATATAAAGGGGGTAAAAAATAAAGAGCCCACTAAATGTGGACTCTTTAATGAAAACAAAATTATAACTGAGCTGCAACTTCTGCTGCGAAATCCTCAACCTTCTTCTCAAGACCTTCGCCCGTTTCAAAACGAACGAATCTCTTGATGCTGAGCTCAGAACCTGTCTCCTTAGAAACCTGCTCTAAGTACTTAGCAACTGTCTGCTTTCCATCCTCAGCCTTAACGTATACCTGATCAAGTAAGCAGATTTCCTTAAGCTCTTTAGATACACGACCTTCGATCATGCCATTGATAACCTTCTCAGGCTTCTGTGATTCCTTAGGATCGTTCATAATCTGAGCAAGAAGGATTTCCTTCTCGTGAGCAATGTAATCAGCTGATACTTCATCACGGCTAACATACTTAGGATTAAGAGCTGCAATCTGCATAGCAAGATTTGTAGCTGCTTCCTTAGCTGCGTCACTCTCAGCGCCAGCCATATCAACGATAACGCCGATACGTCCACCACCGTGTGTGTAAGAAACAACGAATCCGTCAGATACTACCTTTTCAAAACGACGAAGTGAAAGCTTCTCGCCGATTGTAGCAACCATCTCTACGTGTACGTCGTTAACTGTCTTTGATGAATCCTCTGCCCATGGCTGAACAAGTAACTCATCGATTGTAGTAACATCAGACTTAAGAATCTGGTTTGCAACCTTCTCTACATATGTCTGGAACTTCTC
Organism: Pseudobutyrivibrio ruminis; assembly: GCF_015057245.1. Classification (GTDB taxonomy): domain Bacteria; phylum Bacillota; class Clostridia; order Lachnospirales; family Lachnospiraceae; genus Pseudobutyrivibrio; species Pseudobutyrivibrio ruminis_E. The sequence continues at coordinate 89,028 of NZ_SVET01000009.1, read as the reverse complement.
GTTCTTAGCAACGAAATCTGTCTCTGAGTTAACCTCAAGAACAACAGCTGTATTGCCTTCAACTACAACTTTGCAAATACCCTCTGCAGCGATACGAGATGCTTTCTTTTCAGCCTTTGCAGCACCGTTCTTACGAAGGAGCTCGAAAGCTGCATCCATATCACCATCGCACTCAGTGAGTGCCTTCTTACAATCCATCATACCTGCGCCAGACTGCTCGCGAAGGTCTTTTACCATTGCTGCTGTAATAGCTGCCATAATTATGCCTCCTCTTCTGCTTCTGCTGACTCTTCAGCAACCTCGTTCATTTCACCCTGCTTTGCTTCGATAACAGCATCTGCCATCTTAGCAACGATAAGCTTAACTGCACGGATAGCATCGTCGTTACCTGGGATAACGTAATCAAGCTCATCTGGATCACAGTTAGTATCGCAAACACCTACAAGTGGAATACCAAGTGCGTGTGCTTCCTGGATACAAATGTGCTCCTTCTTAGGATCAATAACAAAAATAGCATCTGGAATACGGTTCATTTCCTTGATACCGCCAAGAACCTTTGTAAGCTTCTCCTGCTCCTTCTTGAGCTGAGTAACTTCCTTCTTTGGAAGAAGGTCAAATGTTCCGTCTGCTTCCATCTTCTCGATTTCCTTAAGACGAGCGATTCTTGTCTGAACTGTCTTAAAGTTTGTAAGCATACCACCGAGCCATCTCTCGTTTACATAGAACATACCGCAACGCTCTGCCTCTGTAGCGATAGCATCCTGAGCCTGCTTCTTTGTACCTACGAAAAGGATTGTACCACCCTGCTGTGCGATGTCGAAGATAACATCGTAAGCATCGTCTACCATACCTACAGACTTCTGAAGGTCGATAATGTGGATACCATTACGCTCTGTGTAGATGTAAGGAGCCATCTTAGGGTTCCATCTACGTGTCTGATGTCCAAAGTGAACACCTGCCTCGAGTAACTGCTTCATTGAAATAACACTCATTTTAATACCTCCTGGTTTGTTTCTTCCGCATAATTCCTCCTGACAACCACCCCGCCTACTGTAGGTTGGGAACCAATGTCAGTCCTTATGCGTGTATTTTCAACAGCTCTAAAAGTTTACCATAAATAAACCCACCATGCAACACCTAATATAAGGTGTTACTCGGTGGGCGGTGTAGTTGTTCTATGGTCTTTATTAACAAGTAAAACTATTATGTCGTCATATGTACTATCTGTTCTTACATAAAATGTACCAGACTGAATTCTATTATCAACGCCTAGTGTATTCATGTAATCATTGAATTCTGAAGCAGAATCAACAAGTCCTGCACTATAAAGATTTGCTGCAACCGTATCAGATGATTCGCCACTGTTTACAGTAAAAGGAATATATTTGACGGTAGTCTCAGAGCTTTCCACAACAGGCTCATTTTCAACCTCAGATTTTTCTGCAGATTCTTCTGTAGACTCTTCTGCGCTCTCTTCTTCTGTTGATTGTGCTTCTGAGTTTGCATCTTCAGGTTCTTCAGTAGCTTCTTCTTGATTTTCTTGTTCTTCAGAATCATCTTCTGGCATAACCATGCCAAGCTCTGTTGCCTTTTCGATTATTTCTTCATCAGTCATTTCCTTTGAAGAAATACCAGTACTACCAAAGTAAAAACTAATAGTAAGCAAAAGTGTCGCGAATATTACACCTATGCCTATACCTCTCATGTAATATTTAAGTCTCATTATTTGCCCTCCTGATATAATCCGAGAACAAATTTAACCTCGCCTAGACCTCTACCCAGCTTCTTAGCTATCTCAACTTCGCTAAGACCTTCATCGTGAAGAGTTAAAATTTCAAGATTGTCATTTTGTTTTGGACGAACTGTTTCGTCTGCAAATTTTTCAGCCAAAGCCTCAGTAAAGGATACCGGCTCAGTTGCCTTGCTTTCAGTAGATTGAGCCTCAAATTCGATTTTGGCCTGCTCTAGCTTTTGCTTTTCTTCGGATATTTCGATTTCTCTATCGCGAAGTAAATCAAGCTTCTTAGCAATAGATGAATCCAAAGCAACAAGTGTATCTTCTAAATCTGAAAGCTTTTTAGTCATATCAACTGTATCCTGCTGCTTTTCATTAAGCATTGAATACATGAATGTAACTTCTTTATGAGACTTGTCAACAGATTCCAAAACTGTATCTGAATACTGAGAGATTTGCATAATCTTCTCGTTTGTTTCTTTATCTGTTTTTCGATCCATTTCTTCAATGGCCTCATCAATTGTGGCAGAAAGCTTATCTTCCATTTCTACCTTTGCATCAGCCATTTTGTCTTTTATGATTTCTTCTATTTGCTCTTTTGTAAGCTTTTGAAGATTTTCTTTGTCTTTGCTTGATAACTTTTCAGACACAAAAAAACTCCCAATACAAAAGGCTAAGCCTATGATTAGGAGTGTAATTTCAAGAACGGTCATTTCAGTCCCCCTGTTAAACTCTCATATCAAATGAAGGTGTAGGTTTCTCAGATATCTTTCCATCACCTTCTAGCTTTTCTTCTTGTTTAATCTTAGAGGGTTTACGTTTTTTATTTCCTTCATAACCTTTGCCATTGCCTTCACGGTCATATTTGTCTTCAGTACGCTTTGCGTTGTAGAGATCATTGACCTGTTTGGCTTGCTGCTCCTGCTTCTTTTCGACGGTCTGCGTCAAAACTTCCTGCTGAAGCATTGGCTTTTGATCCTCATTAGCCTTAGTATGGCTAATCTCGTTGGTGTTTTGGATCATTCCGTTAAAATTAATAGGACTAATTGACATAACATTCCCTCCCTATGGAATACCACACAATTAAACTGCCAACACTATTTTATTAGTATCCCCATGTATTCTCCAAGTGATCCTCTCATCTTTTGAAGGGCCTTGGTATGGAGTTGTGATACTCTTGATTCTGAAACCTCAAGAGCTGCACTTATTTCTTTTAAAGTCATATCTTCGTAGTAATACAAAAGAATGACCTGTTTTTCTTTTTCTGTAAGTTTATCTAATGCCTCTTGTAACTTTTGAGTAAGCTCCTGCTTAGAAATGTTGTCTTCTGGCTGAATGAAATGAGAATTGTGTTCTGCTTCCATAACCGGTTCATTTCCAGCTTCAACAAATTCATTCAATGAAACAACATTAGTAACATTAAGCTGTGATTGCCATTTCAAAAATTCATCAGAAGATATATTTAATTCTGCTGCGACTTCCTCGTCCGAAGCACTGTGTCCAGTGCGAGCTTCAATTGTCTTGATTGCATCATCAATCATACGCTGACGCTGTCTGATTGTACGTGGAATCCAATCCATTTTACGAATCTGATCTAAAATGGATCCTCTGATACGAAGACTTGCATATGTTTCGAATTTAACATCCTTTGCTAAGTCAAACTTATCAATCGCATCAATGAGGCCAAAGATACCATAGCTGCATAAATCCTCGTATTCAACGGTGTTACCCAAGTACATACAAAGACGTCCTGCAACAATTTTTACAAGCGATGCATATTCAAGTATTAACTGCTCTCTAAGCTCTGGGGATGGGCTAACCTTATATTTGTCCCAAAGCTTTTCCTTGTCAGCTGCCTTCATTTATGCCCCCTTTAGTAACGTTTAATCAGAAATATTTAGCCTTCCTCTGATTCTAACGAGTTGTCCTCTGTGGTGTCGATTTCTTCTGTTTGCTCTATATCCCCTGCGTCTGGAACTACGCCGTCCAATTGATCATCAATGGAAGCTGGTGGTTCTAATGTGCGGAAGGAATAATCAAGCACCATTTTAATGATAGTTCCCATTACTAAAAAAATGGCAACTACAATAACTAGACGGCTGAGGAAAACTGAAAAGCCAGCCCTTTGTACAATTGAAACAACACAAGATATAAGCGCTGCTGCTAGCGTAATTATTATAGGAATAGGCTTAGTATTCATTTGTTCCTCCAACCACTTATTATATATTTTAAATAATCTTAAGCTCTTTGCCAACTGCTTTTATATAGTACTCTCCAGTTTCGCTATAAATCTCAACTGTACGACCATAATTCAAGCCACAGTCTTCTGCAACAAGCCTAACTCCAAGCTCCTTTAGCTTCGCTTTTGAAGCCTCTGCATTTCTCTCCCCGACATTAATGCCAGCAGCGGACGCGCCAGGCATTTCAAACATCTTAGCGCCCCCTGCTATTTTTGCCACTAGCTTCATTTTGTTTGCCCCAGCTTTAAGCATATCATCATAAAGTTTCTGTATGCCTGTATCTGCAAACTTCGCAATATTTGAATTGTTGCGAATAGCTGTGCTATCAGGCAACATTATATGTGCCAAGCCAGTAATTTTTGTAGATGGATCATATAATGCAATTCCAATACACGAACCGAGACCAATAGTAGTCAGTGCATCCGGAGCTTTACATATTTTTAGATCGGCCATGCCGACTTTAATCATCTGCCCCATACTCTCACTCTCCTTAGATTGGTACACCAAGTGCCGTTAATATTTTCGCATAAGAATCTTCTTCTGGCATCAAAATAAAATGCCCCTTGATTCCCAAATCATCAGAGAATTCTGTATTGATCATCAGCGCATTATCTCCGAATATACCAAATTGTACTGCAGGCACAGAAAGAATAGCTGCTGCCATATCTACTGCTACAAAAGGTACTGAAGGAACAATTGTAAGATTTGTAAGTCCTGAAAGTGCGGACAAATAAGATCCTGCAATAATGTTACCGATTTCCTTAATAGCAGATAAATCCATCTCGTCGAATGGCTCAGCATAGCTATCATCTCTCATCATAAGCTTGTTAACAATATGATGAGCTGATGCCATATCCATAAGGAACATCATGGAACCATCGATGTCCTGTTCAACACCAAGCATAATGCCTACTATAATTTCGTCCTCTGCTCCAATCGCTGAGCCTAAATCCTCCACTGGCAAAAAAGCCACCTCTGGAACGCTCATATCGATTCTTAGGCCAAGCATATTGGCGATGGCAGTTGTTGCATTGCCAGCGCCAATATTACCTATTTCCTTGAGAACGTCAAAATATTTTGAATTAACCTCATCTAATGTGAGCATACTTACCTCCCTTTAAGAAGCATCGTTCTCCCCAATAATTGAGCTAATTTCGAAAATAGAAATAAGCTCATCTCCATTCTTTCCTACACCGTTAATGAATGAGTTCTTGCTCTTAAGTGTAGATGATGGAGCCTCAATATCATCCTCTGATAATGAAAGAACTTCCTTAACCTCGTCTACGATAACACCCATTAATCCGCCGCCATCAAGCTTAAGGATAATAATTCTAGATGCATCTGTAAACTCATCATCATCAAGATTCATTCTTCTACGGAGACTCATAACTGGAACAACTTCGCCTCGAAGATTGATAACTCCTCTGTAGTAAGAAGGAGCCTTTGGAACTCTTGTGATTTTACTCATACGAACAATGTTATCAATATAGGAAATGTCGATACCATAATGCTCGCCACCTATTTTTACTACAATGTATTGCTTTTTTTCTTTTTCAACTACATCATACATAGCTAAATCTGACATGGTCTCACCTCCTATTAAATAACCGCATTGACATCAAGAATCATAGCGATTTCACCATCACCAAGGATTGTAGCACCGCTGATGAGTTTGTTGTTGTCAAGCTTACCAAGTGACTTAATAACGATTTCTAACTGGCCAATAAGGTTGTCAACGATAATACCGCCAAGAGTATCACCCTTCTTACAAATAACAACTGTCATTGTATCTTCGTCGCTTTCCTTTGGCTCCAAATCAAGAATATTATCCAAGTGAATAAGAGGAATAACCTGTCCTCTAAGGTGGATAACCTCCTTAGATTCAACGTACTTGATTTCAGACTTAGGTATATTTTCAATGTTCATAATTGAAGCAAGTGCGATTGCATATTTTTCATCTCTGATTTCAACCATAAGAGCCTGAATAATAGCAAGTGTAAGTGGAAGTCTAACTGTAAATGTAGATCCCTCACCCATAACTGATTTAACAGTTACATCACCGCCAAGTGCTTCGATATTACTCTTAACAACGTCAAGACCAACGCCTCGACCAGAGATATCTGTAATCTGCTTTGCCATAGAGAATGAAGGCATAAACAGGAAGTCGATAATCTCTTTCTGTGAAAGGTTCTCTGCTTCTTCTGGTGTAACTAATCCACGCTCAACAGCCTTGTCGCGAACCTTATCTGTGTTAATTCCGCCACCATCATCACCAACTTCGATGATAACGTTGTTGCCTTCCTGGAAAGCGTTAAGGAAAATTGTTCCTTTTTCTGGCTTGCCAGCTGCGCGTCTATCCTCTGGAGACTCAATACCATGGTCAGCAGAGTTACGAAGTAAATGCTGAAGTGGATCACCAAGCTGATCAACAACAGTTCTATCAAGCTCTGTATCCTCACCAGTCATAACAAGCTCCATTGGCTTATTGAGTTTTCTATCAAGGTCACGAATCATACGAGGGAATTTAGCAACTACAGATTCGATTGGAACCATTCGAACCTTCATAACTGACTCGTGAAGGTTTGTTGTAATTCTCTCGAGGTATTCGATATTTTCATGTAATGTCTGGCCATCAATCTCGCCAGATGCATTGCTTTGAGAAGCAAGTGAGTTCTTTGCAATAATAAGCTCGGATACCTGGTTCATCAAAGCGTCAAGCTTTTCAATATCTACACGAATTGTACGAGAAGTAACTGGCTTGTTAGCAGGCTGATTCTTGCCACCTGCCTTAGCTGCAGGTGCTGCTGGCTTAGCAGCTGGTGCTGGTGCAGGTGCTGCTGGTGCTGCAGGTGCTGCCGCCTCTGCTGGAGCTGCTTCTGCTGGTGCTGCTTCCTCTTCCTTCTTTTCGTACATTTCAGGTGTTACTTTTTCTGCCTCTACAGATTCAATTTCAGAAACAGCCTTAACTGCCTCGAGAATTGGATCTAATTCTGCTTCTGTAGATAAGATAAATGAGAAATCAAATTCGAATTTCTCATCTTCAATATCTGAAGAACTAGGATCAAAGGCCATAATTGTACCAAAGTCTTCAACTGCTTTGAATACAAGGAAAGCTCTAGCTGCCTTAAGCAAACATTCTTTGTTGATATGGATTGTAAATCCATATAACTGCTTTTCGCCCTTTAACTTTTCAATAGCCTCAGGATCAAGCTTAATTTGCTTGAATAATGGGCCATCTGCTGCGTCTGATGATGCTTCAGCTGCTGGCTCTGCTGATTCTGCAGGAGCTGCATCTGCTGGTGCTTCACCACCTTCAGCCTGTGTAAGGTAATCATTTAAAAGCTTAATAAGGGCTTCATTTTCTTCTGTACCCTCATTAGATGTCGCTTTAACAGTATCCAAGTATGCTTCGATAGCATCCAAGCACTTGAAAAGAATATCGATAAGTGAAGAATTAACCTTTACATTATCGTTTCTAACTTCCTGGAAAACGTTTTCCATATCATGGGTAAGATGCTGCATTCTCTTGAATCCCATTGTACCAGCCATACCCTTTAAAGAGTGAGCTGCACGGAAGATTTCATTAACAACATCCTTGTTATCTGGCTCCTTTTCCAACTCCATAATATTGTCGGAAAGGCTCTGAATATGACCACTTGTCTCGTCGATAAAGATATCTAAATACTGACTTACATCCATCTTACAAACCTCCAAGTTTCTTTACTATTGAATTTGCTACTGATTTAAGTGGAACAACTTCATTTGATAATCCGCCCTGTTCCACCGCCTTCGGCATTCCATACACAACACATGTGGAAGCTTCTTGCGAAATAACGTAAGTCTTTTTGTACTGGTTCAAATATCTAATACCCTCTGAACCATCTGCGCCCATACCTGTAAGCACAACACAAATAATCTCATCAAAGCTTGATTTTGCCAATGACTGATACATTACATCTGCACATGGCTTCAAGCTATTTACAGGTGGACTGTCATCAAGCTGACAATAGGCTGCGTGACTTCCGTCTTCGCAGATTTTCATGTGCTTACCTCCAGGAGTGATATAAACAACACCTGGTTTAAAGAATTCTCCATCTTCCGCTTCTTTCACTTTGATGCCGGAGATTTGGTCAAGTCTCGCAGCTAGTGAAGCTGTAAAGCCTTCTGGCATATGCTGAACCAGAACAAGCGGTACAGATAGGTTTGCAGGAAGCATTGGCACAAAAGTATGTAGCGCCTGTGGACCTCCTGTTGAGCAAGCCAAAGCTATAATCTTTTTGGTTCTAACTCCGGTGCCCTTTGGTACTGTTGGTCTATCATTAGATACTAATGGCTTTGCTATAGGCTGAGCTTTTGTTTCTGGTGGATTGGTTTGCGCACTACCAACTCCCTTTGTCTCTGCAAGCCTACTACGAACTCCTGCAAGCCTTTCAACAGTATTCCTTCTTGATTCTCCAATAGCTTGGGTAGCTGATGCAAACCCAGTCTTTGAAGATGATGGTTTGAAAGCTCTAGATTTAATAACATTGTGTAGAGATTCTACTAATTGTTTGCCAAAGATTTCTCTTGTCTCACCACTAGAACGAATAGGCTTAACTACAAAATCTAAAGCACCATATTCCATAGCTTTCATCGTGCTGTCAGCATCCTCCTTTAAGGAAGAACTGATTAGAACTGCATTACATGGTACTTTTTCATTGTAAAGCCTCTCAAGGAGTGCAACACCTGGAAGCTTTGGCAATACCATATCCAGCACAACCAAATCGTAAGAATTGTTCTTTATTTTGTTGTAAGCGGCCTCGCCGTCTGCACTAACGTCGATTACACGAAAATCATTATCCGCGTTTATAATATCACAGATAATCCTTCTCATGAGTGCAGAGTCATCAACAACTAAAATCTTATACATTCTTTACCCCTGATCTTTTTTTCTTAAACGTCGGTCCTCGTCAAAAATGTACTTTATAATAGTCTCCCTATCTTCCGGCTCTTTGAACAAAAATTCTATACGATGTTCGTATGTACCAGAGTCGCTTTTAAATTCAGTTTTGATGCGTCTTGCTATAACATTAATTGTTTGGTCTATCGTGCGAGTCTTGAGTTTAAAAGACACATACATATATCTATCAGTATTTATATCGGTCTTTGCATTGATTTTCGCTCCCCCTCCGCTTAAATCAAGAATATTTCCTGATACTGGAGCTCCATATGTATTACCATATTTTTCCAAATCATCTTCTACTAAATCCATGTTTGGAAGAATTGCCACATCCTGCGGTATTGGTAAAACCTTTACAGGAATTAGACACTGAAATCTGAAGAAGTCACGCCTTTGAACCTTTGAAAGCTTAGTGCTAGGAACAAAAACATATACTGGAAAGTTTTCAAGCCTTCCACGTTTTGTAATTTCACCGGAAAGCTGAAATAATCCTTTTTTTGTATTGAAAACTGCATTAAATGGGACATTCATTGGTATTGTTACAGTGTGTCCCTTTCGAGTAGGAATGTGGAATATTATTTCTCCTTTTTTTGTAACGCCAAAAACACTAGAGATATAAATACTTCGATCCTCTTCGATATTGTTTTCAATGTCAGAATTTGTGCTGGCAATTGAAAATTCAATAGGTGTGCCAGGTCTTAGATCTATAATTTCCATAAGCTATGCCCTATCCTTCAACAATGAGTTAAATATATGAGAAACACCCCATCTAAAGTGGGTGTTATCATCCTTTTTCAATAGCTTCGCAGCCAATGATTCAAAATTCTTCGCAGCTCTTGAAGATGGATATTCAAGAGATACTACCTTTTGATTTCTAACAGCCTTCTCCAGCTGATTATCGTAAGGCACATATCCTAGATAATCCAAATCTCCCCCCAGGAACTTTTGAACCACTGAACGCAATTTGGTATAGACCGCATTTGCCTCGGCTTCACTTTCAACTTTATTGGCAACCAAATGAACATTAGTGCCTTCCTTTGAATATTTAGGGCTTTTGTATAGTGCCTTCATCAAAGAATAAGAATCTGTAAGTGAGCTTGGTTCTGGTGTAGATACTAAAACCACTTCAGGGGATGCAAGAACAAATTCTAGAACTTGATCTGAAACCCCCGCACCTGTATCTATTATAAGAATATCACATAAATCATTTAAAAGTGATAGGTTGTGGACTAAAAACGCAATTTGTTCACGATTTAGGTTGTTTAGACCCACAACTCCTGAACCTCCTGATACAAAGCCAATCCCCATTGGGCCTGTAGTTATAATGTCTCGGATACTCATTCCCTTGAAAATTACATCTGATAGATTGTAATTAGGCAAGGTTCCAAACATAACCTCCACATTTGCAAGGCCAAAGTCTGCATCAAGAATGATTACTCTCTTGCCCATACGTGTAAAGTGAACTGCCAGATTAACTGCCATATTGGACTTGCCAACGCCACCTTTTCCAGATGTGATGGTGATAACCTTAGTTCTCTCAACACTTCGTATGTTTTGAGCTTTTATAACATTTCGTAAATTTTCAGCTTGATCCATTTAATTTCCTCCCAATAACTGTTTTACCAGCTTCTGGGTGTTAAGGATTTCAATGTCGTCTGGTACATTTTGTCCTACAGTAATATAAGATAACTGAGCCTTTGTATATTGTTTCATGTTGAAAATATTGCCAAGGCACTTTGTTTCGTCAAGCTTAGTAAAAATCAAGTTAAAATCAGCAAATTCCATGTAGGAATCGGCAATATCAATTAAATCTCTATGCTTTGTTGTAGCTGAAAGCACAAGATATACTTCTGTATCATAGAAACCATCAAGTGCATTTATAAGCTTCTTTGTATCCTGTCGCTGCTCTTCGTTTTTATGTGAAAAACCAATGGTATCAACAAGAATAACGTCCAAATCCTCGTATTCTCTGCTCTGCTTTTTAACTGTATCAAGAAGCTCATCAGCAGAGTAAATAACATTTAAAGGAACACCGAGAATATTTGCATAAGTCTGAAGCTGATTTGCAGCAGCCATACGATATGTATCAGCTGTGATAAGTCCAACTTTTTTGCCTTCTTCAACCTTAAACTTTGAGGCTATTTTAGCGATTGTTGTAGTCTTGCCAACGCCTGTTGGTCCAATAAAGAATACAACCTTTGGTCTTCTCTCTCCTGGCTCAATCTTTGTTGGAGTGCCAAGCTTCAGAACCATTTTTTGATATACATTTGAAAGCAAATTATCTAAAGAATGGCTTGTTTGAAGCACCTTATCCATATCCTCAAGGACCTGATTGATGTATTTTTCTTGAACTTCATTTTCAAGAAGAACGTTGTAAAGCATCTTAACAAATACATGATTATCGCCGTCAATAGATGGCTTTGAATTTCCATGCTTTACCTGAATGCTATCATCAAAGTCATTAACCGCAGTTCTCTGTGGCATTTCTCTTTTTACGGTAGGCTTTGGAGCCGGCTCACTGTATGTAGGTGCTGCTGGCTTTGGCTGTGGCTGCACTGGGCGAGCTCCCACTGGCTTTGAGTAAGTAGGTTCAAAAACCTGAGCTCTAGGTGCAGTATCAAAAAGTGGCTCAAAATCTTTACTTGCAGCTTCCTGTTTCTCAAGTACTTCATTTACAGCAGAAAAAGCGTCCTTAAGTTTGATCGCATCATCTGCAACAGCCTCAAAGGTGCTTGTCTTAGGCTCCGCAGTAGCCTCCACCTGTGGTTCTTGCTGAGTAGGAACTGCAAAAGCTTTTGCATCATTAGAGAATCCATCGTCTTCTACAGCCGCTGTAACCTCATATGTGTTTCCCTTAAAAAGACCACCAAGTCCTTTAGGCTTTACCACCTTTACATTCATTATGACAGCCGCACTTCCAAGTTCCTTGCGGACCTTTTCCATAGCTTCTTCTTCAGTTTTTCCCGTATACTTATTAATAGTCATTTATTCTACCCTGTTACCATGCCTACAGATGAAAGTTCAACATTTGAATCAATTTCATTGTAGGAAACAACGATAAGATCCTTTACATAATCTTGTGTTAAACCTTTGAAATACATTCGAACTATTGGAGATGTAACAACAATAGGTGTTTTTCCCATATCCTCAAGTTTTTTGATTTCTTCCTCAAGGGAAGCAATAATTGCTTTAATACGTTCTGGATCAAGTGTAAGATATGCTCCTTGTTCCGTCTGTTTAATTGATGCCATAATATCCTGCTCAACCTTAGGATCAACAGTAATTACTTGAGTGACCTCATTAGGTGCAAAATATCTGCCTGATATTGCTCGTTTCAATCCCTGACGAACATACTCAGTAAGTACGTCTGTGTCATGAGTAGTTGTTGCATGATCTGCCAATACTTCGAAAATAGAAAGCAAATCTCTGATTGAAACTCCTTCTGAAAGAAGATTCTGCAATACCTTCTGAACATCGCCCAATCCAAGCAGCTTAGGAATAAGCTCTTCAACAATAACTGGATTGCTCTCTTTAAGATTATCAATAAGATTTTGAACATCCTGGCGAGTAAGCAATTCTGCTATATGACTTCTAATAACTTCGGTCAGGTGTGTAGCAATAATTGATGGTGGATCTACTACTGTGTATCCAAGTGATTCTGCCCTTTCACGCTGACTTTCTGTAATCCAAATAGCTGGAAGATGGAATGAAGGCTCAAAAGTAGGAATACCTGTAATTTCCTCTTCAACGTAACCTGGATTCATGGCCATGTAATGATCAAAAAGGATTTCTCCTTCTGTTACCTGTATACCCTTAATCTTAATAATGTATTGATTTGGATTAAGCTGAATATTATCTCGCAATCGAATAATAGGAACTACAGTACCTAATTCAAGTGCAATCTGTCGCCTAATCATAACAACTCGATCCAACAAATCGCCGCCTTGATTAACATCCGCAAGAGGGATAATACCGTAACCAAACTCTAGCTCAATCGGATCAACCTGAAGCAATGAAACAACATTTTCCGGCTTTCGAATTTCCTCTGCCTCGGTTTCTTCTGCAGCAACCTCCTGCTCTATCTCCTCCTCGCCGAGAGTTTTTGAAATAGAATATCCTGTGATAATAAATGCTGCACCAAAAGCAAGGAACAATACCCAGTTAAGAGGTGTGGCTATTCCAAGGAAAACCATAGCTCCACCGACAATATATAAAACCTTTGGTATTCCAAATAACTGCTTTACCAAAGTTCCAGAGAAATCTGCTGCCTTTGAGCCCTTTGTAACAAGAATACCTGTTGAAAGAGATATCAAAAGCGAAGGGATCTGCGATACAAGGCCATCACCGATTGTAAGAATACCAAACTGCTGAATCGCCTCAGCAAATGGCAGTCCTTGATTTATAATTCCTAGGACTGTACCACCAGCAAGGTTGATAACTGTAATAATAAGACCTGCTGTAGCATCTCCCTTTACGTACTTTGTAGCACCGTCCATAGCTCCAAAGAAGGCTGATTCTTCTTGAATCTTGTCTCTTCGTCTTTTGGCCTCTGCATCATCAATGGCTCCGGTATTCAAATCCGCATCGATAGCCATCTGTTTACCAGGCATAGCGTCCAAAGTGAATCGTGCTGATACTTCAGCTACACGCTCAGAACCTTTATTGATAACCATGAACTGGATGATAATCAAAATAAGGAAAATGATGGCACCAATAACCAGGTTGTTACCACCAACGAAACTACCGAATGTAGATACAACGTTACCTGGATCTCCAGTTGAAAGAATCAATCTGGTAGATGAAACGTTAAGGGAAATTCTAAAAATAGTTGTAAAAAGTAATAGTGTAGGGAAGAATGACATATCCAAAACTTCCTGCACAAACAATACATTCATCAATATAATGAGTGCTATTGAAATGTTGAAAGCAATCATTATATCAAGGATAAAATTGGGGATAGGAATTACAAAGAATGTAACTGCAGCTAGCAAATACAATGCAATACCAACGTCAGCCTTTTTAACTGAAGCAGTTAAATCCATAAGCATCCCCCTTTCTCAAAAATTATTTCTAAACAGCTTTATTTCGCTGTGTATATACAACTGCAAGGATTTCAGCAACAGCCTGATATAGCTCAGGAGGAATAACCTCATCCACATCTACCGTTGCATATAGCGCTCTGGCAAGTGGCTTGTTTTCCATGATTGGAACATCATTTTCTGCTGCCACTTCTTTGATTCGTTTTGCTAAATAATCTTCACCTTTAGCAACAACTTTCGGAGCTTCATCCTTTTCATTGTCATATAAAATTGCAACAGCCAAGTGTGTAGGGTTTGTAATAACTACATCAGCCTGAGGCACATTTTGCATCATACGCCTTTGCGAGCTTTCCATCATCCTACGTCTCTGCTGTCCTTTAATCTGAGGATCTCCCTCGGAATTCTTATACTCATCTTTGACTTCTTGCTTGGTCATTTTCATATCATCATTGAATTTCCAGCGTTGATATGCATAATCAGCAAAGCCAAGAACTATATACACTATACTAATCTTCATACCAGTATCCACGATAATCTGGAAAATAAGGCTCAGCGCTTGTTTTAAAGCAACATCATATAAAATAAATAAGTTATTAGCCTGATCCTTAATACTGGTATAAGCAATGTAAACTATTAAAAATATCTTTGCCAATGCCATCAAAAGGTTAACAATTGATTGCTTTGAAAAAATACGTTTAAATCCACTGACAGGATTAAATTTATTAAGCTTTGGCTCTAATGGTTTCATAGTAGGCTTCCATCCTACCTGCACAAGATTAGCAACAAATCCTGTCACAAAACCTATAGCTAAAAATGGTAAAAGAACAATAAAAGTCTTCGCTACAAGGATTCTAAATATTCCACTTATTGTGGAAATAGTCATACCATCACCATTCATAGCTACTATATCTGGTATTATAGCATATATCCATGCAAATATATCTTCTATACGAGTTCCTGCAAATCCAAGGAACAATCTTAGTCCCAAAAAGAATCCCAGCAACGCAATACCATTAACAATTTCCTTACTTTTTGCAACCTTGCCTTCTTTTCTAGCATCAGAAAGCTTTTTACTGGTAGGTTGTTCAGTCTTCTCTCCGCCTTCACCATCTGGAGCAAAGAATTGAAGATTATATGGAATTAAAACCTGATAATTATCCCTCATCAATAAAGCCCCTGAATAAATAGAGTTTGCATCTTTTTCATTTCTTTGAAAATAAATGCAGCAACGTCTGGTAATAGGAAAATTGTTAAGAACAATACTACAAAACCAACGATAATTTTAAGCTGTGCACCAACAGAAAACATATGAATCTGTGGAGCAACCTTAACCATAATTCCAAGTATTGCATTAAGTATCATAATTACAGCAAATACTGGAAGAATAATTCTAAATGCTATTACAAAGATTTCTGTAATAAACATAATGGTAGAACTAAGAAGGGAATCCCATCTAAAAATCGTTCCACCAATTGGAATCAGTGTGTACGCATCACAAAATGTCTTAAAGATATATCTATGCATTCCAGACAATACAAGAAAAATCATAATGAAATTGTTGTATAAGGTACCTGTAACAGAAACCTCTGTCTGAAGTGTCGGATCGTACTCCTGAGCCATGGATAGACCTATATTCATGTCTATCATGTTACCAGCCAACAGGATAATGAAATTGCAGCAATATGTACTGAATCCAATTAATAGCCCTGTTATTGCTTCTTGAACAACTAAAAAAGCATATCCTGTAACAGTAGAATAATCCAAGGCGCTAAAATCAACTACAAAATAAAGAAGCAGTGAAACAAGTGCCGAAAAACCAATTTTTACTCTGGCCGGCGTATTACTTGTGTTGAAAAAAGGCGCCACTACTACAAACATGGATATGCGGGTAAGGAGCAATAAAAAGTATTCAAAATTTTGTAATGTAAAATCAATACTAAACATCCATCTAGCCTAAGTAAATACTAAAATTAGCCCATAATTGTGTGATATATTCCGTCAAAACTGTAAGCATCCATGGGCCGAAAAACATAAGCGCAGCAAATACTCCTACTATCTTTGGAATAAAGGTGAGAGTCTGCTCTTGAATAGATGTGACCGTTTGAAAAATACTGATTATAAGACCGATTACTAGAGACACTAGTAAAAGTGGTAATGATGTAATCAGAAGAATGTATATAGCATTCCTGATAATGTCCAAGACCTGTCCTTCAGTCATAACCTATTCTCTCCTTAATAATTCTAATAGAATGTCTTGACTAACCCGCCAATAACAAGATTCCATCCATCAACCAATATAAACAACAATATCTTGAAAGGTAGGGATATTGTGGTAGGCGGAAGCATCATCATACCCATTGACATAAGTACAGATGCAACAACCATATCTATAACAATGAATGGAACATAAATTAGAAATCCAATAATAAAAGCTGTTCTAAGCTCAGATAAAATAAAAGCTGGAACAACGACAGTAAATGGTACAGAATCGTAGTCATCTACCTCATACGAAATGCCAGCAATATCACAGAACAAATCCAAATCCTTTGTCTGTGTCTGACCATACATGAACTCCCTAACAGGTGCAATTGCATTGTCTATTGCTTCGTCCTGAGTGATTTCACCTGCATCAAATGGATCAATCGCCTCTGTCTTAATCTGCGTAAGCACAGGCGACATAATGAACAAAGTTAAAAACAACGCCAACCCAATCAAAATCTGATTTGGAGGCGCTGTATTGGTTCCAATAGCAGCGCGGACAAAATGTAAAACAATTACGCATCTGGTAAAGGATGTTAGCATTATCAGAATCGAAGGGGATAACGTAATGATTGTAAGAACTAACAGCATTCTAAGAGTAGCCGTAAAGTTTCCATCTTCGCCATCAAAGCTAAGCGTAAATCCTCCGCCTCCAACAACCTCGTCTGAAGCATTTGGTGCATTATCTGTTGCACCGTAATCCTCATTGTCTGCCCCATATTCTGCACTATATTCAGTTGCATGTACAGTTGTACTGTTCATAAAAAGGGCGTAACAACCAACCATAGCTGTGATGACCAAGCTAAAGATTACGTACGCCTTCTTGAATTTACTCATAACATTCTGCCCAATCAGTTAATTTTTCTTTCTTGAAAGATTATCTAAAATCGATTTAAAATCTACTGGCATCTGTACAGATGTATCAGTAGTATCCAGTTCTTTAAGTTCAGATGAGGATAATTCCCCTAAAAGGGTAACTTCGTCTTTGCCAACTGCAACCACGAAATATCTATCCTCACCTGCCCTAATAATCTGAACATATTTATTGGTTGCAAGTCTGATGCCCTCTACAATCTCAAGATTTCTATTGAGCCCCTGGGACTTTTGATAACCTGCAATCCACTTAGTGACAAACGCAGTAAGTGCAAGCACTCCTACGAATACCACTAAAGCAAAAATCAATTGAAAGATGCTCTCTCCAACCGCTGAAAGAAATAGCATGATTAACCGATAACCTTCTTAACAGCCTCAAGAACACGCTCAGCCTGGAATGGCTTAACGATGAAATCCTTGGCACCAGACTGAATAGCCTCGATAACCATTGCCTGCTGTCCCATTGCAGAGCACATGATAACGCATGCATTAGGATCCTTTTCCTTGATAGCCTTAAGAGCCCCGATGCCATCCATTTCTGGCATTGTGATGTCAAGAAGAACGAGATCTGGAGAAAGCTCTGAATACTTTTCAACAGCAATCTTTCCGTTCTCAGCCTCTCCGACTACGTTGTAGCCATTCTTTGTGAGAATGTCCTTAATCATCATTCTCATGAAAGCAGCGTCATCACAGATTAAAATGTTTTTTGCCATGTCTTCATCTCCTTAAATATATTTATTCTTTGATAATTTCTGTTATTCGTACGCCAAAAGACTCTTCGATAACTACTACCTCGCCTTTTGCCACATACTTGCCATTAACAAGTACATCTATTGGTTCACCGGCTATTTTATTAAGCTCGATGATGGTACCTGGTGCAAAATCCAAAATATCTTGGATTGTTTTGTTTGTACGACCTAATTCTACTGTAACTTCCAAAGGAACGTCAAGAATCAAGTCGATATTCTCCTGAGCGAACTGAGCTGCAAAGCCTGGTCCAAATGGAGTAAACTGTGCCGGTTGTACATTTACCTGAGGTCCAGGAGCGTACATATATGGCATCATAGGTTGTCCCTGCATTGGCTGTCCCTGCATCATATTTGGGTCCATCTGAGGTGGCGCCTGCATTTGAGGTGCAGCCTGTGGAGCAGGTGCCGGTTCTGGAGCAGGTGCTGGCGCAGCTTCTGCAACACCGTCATCAACTGTCGAATTGGAGTCTGATTCCATATTATTCAGAACAGAACCACACATTTCCTTGGCAAGTGAGATTGGATACAACTGCATCATCTCACTGTCTACCAATGTTCCAATTTCCATCTTGAATGCAATTCTTACGAAGTTGCCTTTCAAGAATTCATCTATCTCTCCACCGTCTATCGTAGCCAAGTCTGTAAGCTGCGCTGTTGGTGGTGAAATATCTACCATTTTATTCAGCATTGATGAAAGTGAGGTTGCACTAGCTCCCATCATCTGGTTCATCGCTTCTGAAATAGCTGATAAATGAAGATCAGAAATTTCACCATCTGTATTGGTTCCATCTCCGCCCATCATCAGGTCGGTAATGACTTTAACATCATTTTCTTTTAATACAAGAACGTTGCTACCATCAATACCCTTTGTATATCCAATACGAACAACTACACAAGAGTTGTCGTAACCAGATGCTAATTCCTGCCAGTTTGTTTCGCTAACAACTGGTGTTGAAATCTCAACCTTTTGATTAACAAGAGAAAATAAAGTTGTGGCCGCACTTCCCATGCTTATGTTGGCAACTTCACCGATTGTATCGATTTCCTGCTCTGAAAGCTCTCCGCCACCAGATGATGGCTCGCCAGCAGGGGCATCGGGGATTCCGCCACTAAGTAGTGCATTTATCTCATCCTGTGATAATACACCATCGCCCATTCTACTGTTCCTCCCTTATAATTTGTGTCACTCTAACCGCATAATCTTTGCCTGATGCTCCCGGAAGGGCTTGGAACTTCTTAATATCTCCCACGAAAACATCCAACTCATCGTCGACTTTTGTATCAAGTCTGACTATATCTCCAACCTGAAGCTGTGAAAAATCCGCAACGGTAATTGTGCTGTTACCAAGAACTGCCTTTACAGGTATCTTAGCATGATTAATTAAAGCTTCCACAGCATCTGAATAGCTTTCACCTGTTTTCTCCTTCTGACTACTATACCAGAACTTTGTGTTCAATTTGTCCATAACTGGCTCTAATGTAATAAAAGGTAAACAAATATTCATAAGACCTTCTACATCGCCAATTTTAATATTGACTGTAACAATAGCAATCATCTCTGAAGGGGATATAATCTGAGCAAACTGTGAGTTTGTTTCAATTCGCTCAAGTCTTGGATGTACATCCAAAACGTTTTCCCATGGTTCCCTAAGCAAGTCTACGCATGATGTCATTACTCTCTCAATAATGAGAAGCTCTATTTCTGAAAAGTCTCTAATCTTATCAAGAGGTTCGCCCTCACCGCCAAGCATTCTGTCTACCATGGCAAAGCCAAGATTAGAAGCCATTTCTACGATAATATTTCCCTCAAGGGGAGAAAAATCTACAATACCTAAAAGAACTGGATTTGATAGAGAGTTTGAAAACTCCATGTATGTAACAGCTTCCGAGTTCATAACCTCTACCTGTATATTCTTTCTGAGGAATATAGGCAAGTTTGTTGATAACAATCTGCCATAATGCTCAAAAATAATTTCCATTGTTCTAAGGTGTTCCTTAGAAAACTTAGAAGGTCTAGCAAAATCGTAGTTCTTTACTGGTTTTTCTTTATTATTTTTAATCTCCTCGGCGTCAAGCTCACCGCTGGTCAACGCATTAAGCAGATTATCTATTTCGTTTTGTGAAAGAACGTCTCCCAAGCTTTCTCACCACCATTCGTCCCAATAATTTCTACTTACAGATTACTGTTTCTGATAAGTAGCACTAGAGAAGTTCACTCTAACGATAAATGAAGATTTAAATAGGGTCTGAAGCTCTTCAAGAATCTCTTCTTTGATTTCATCTTCATTATCTATCATTTCCTGAACCGTATGCTTTTTAATAACTGAATTTATTTTATCGCTAATAATATTATCCTGGGCCGTCAAAGTACCATCAGCTGCATATGTAGCGTAATCTTCGTTTGTGCTATCAAGTGATAATGATATACCAAGCACTGCATATCCATCAACAAGGTTGATTGTAAGTGTCTCACCACCATTAACAGGATAATCTACCATATCAGCCACATCAATACTAAGAGATCCAGCTGTATCTCCTGCTTGCAAATCCAAATCGATTGCAGAGCACACCTTTGTGATCAGCTCATTGGCCTTTTGTGTCTCAGGAATAATAGTAATTGTAAGAACCGCTGTAAGAACAAGATTCACAACAACCAGTGCCAGTATAATTACTGTAATCAAATTCTTTTTCATGATTTGCCTTTCTACTCGGCTATATCTGACGAGTATGAATTATATATTTTGATTTCAACGCGTCTATTTCTAGCGCGTCCTTCTGCTGTACTATTGTCAGCAATAGGTACATACTCTCCTCGTCCAGCTGATTTAATGTATGCTGGATTCAAATCTGTGACTTCTCTGATTCTATCTGCAACATAAAGTGCACGATACATTGAAAGCACATCATTGTTTTCATATGTTCCAGATGACATTGGAACATTATCTGTATGACCTTCTACCTCGATGATATTGTTATCATACTGAGCGAGTATCTTTGAAAGATTATCTACAATAGTAAGGGCATCATCTGTAAGAACTGCCTTACCTGAATCAAACAGTAACGCACCATTGATGGTAATCATTACATAGTTTGCATTAAAATCTACTTCTACCTGGTCTTGAAGACCATATTCACTAAGCTGAGACTCGATTTCTTCTGCGATTGATTCGCTTTCGCCTGCACCAGCTTGTTCAAGGGCTTCCTGAGCTTCCTCTACAGAAACTCCATTAGAACTAACATCCCCTTCGTTTGTAGCGGAGCCGTCCTCTGATTGTTCTCCCTCGTTTTCATTTTCACTTGCGCCTTCTTTTTCATACTGTTCATCATCACCGTCATGAACACTATTGAAATAGTCGTCAAACATCTCAAGCTGACTGATACCTGATGATATCATCTGTCCCTCACCAATTGAGGTGCCACCCTGAGAAAAAATACTAAAGCTAGACTGAATACTTGCAATTACTTCCTGGAACTTTTCAGTATCTGTACTAGACATAGAGAAAAGTAATACGAAGAAACAAAGCAGCAAGTTCATCAAGTCTGAGAAGGTGGCCATCCAGGCAGGAGAACCAGCAGGAGCTTCCTCTTGCTTTTGCTTCTTTGCCATTAGCCCTCACCTCCTCCTTCGCCTTCGCCGATAGCACCACGAGATGCAGGTGGCAAGAAGGATTTAAGCTTTTCTTCTATTACACGTGGGTTTTCGCCTGCTTGAATTGAAAGTAAGCCTTCCACAGTAATACTCTTAGTCATAACCTCGAGAGAATGATTAACACCAAGCTTTGTACCGACTGGACCTGTAAGCCAGTTTGCAATCAGTGAACCGTACAAAGTTGTAAGCAAAGCAACCGCCATGTTAGGTCCGATTGTTGATGCATCCTCAAGGTTCTTTAACATGTTTACCAGACCAACCAGTGTACCAATCATGCCCCAGGCAGGTCCCATTTCACCCCATTTAGACCAGAAGTTCGTACATACTTTATGTCGATCCTCCATACAGTCCAAATCAGTTTCAAGAATAGCACGAACCAATTCAGGATCAGTACCATCTACTACCAGGTTAATTCCTTTTTTAAGGAACTCGTCTTCTATTCCATTGGCAGCTTCTTCAAGCGCCAATATACCTTCTTTTCTGGAAATATTCGCAAGATTTATAATCTGAGATATACTATCAGCTGGGCTACCAACCTTTGGTTCGTTGATAGCTAATGTGATACTCTTTAATCCTCCAATAAAGTCTGCCATTTTGTTACATGCCATACAAGAGGACAAAGAACCACCAATAGTAATAATAACTGATGGAACATCTATGAAGTTTGCCATGGCTGCGACACCACCAGAAGACACGATACCGAAGATAACCATTACGACACCGAGTACTAAACCAGCTAAAGAAGCTATATCCAAAGCAATCACCATCCTATAAAAAATTGAGTAAAAACTAGTAAAATGTATAGAAATACACGGTATACACTTTTGTGATTATTTTACTAGATTTATAAATTATTGTCTACTTTTATCAGTAAAATCGTCTCATATTATTGTGTTTTTTCCATGTCCAAACCACTAAATATAGTTTCTTCACAGAATTTTTAGATTTTCAATAAAAAAGCCAAGCCTTAACGACTTGGCTTTTAGAGACTATCATTTTCTATTATCTCTTAAGATTAATAAGTTCCTCAAGCATTGTATCTGATACTGTGATAATACGTGAGTTTGCCTGGAAACCACGCTGTGTAGTAATCATATCAGTAAACTCTGCAGACAAATCAACGTTAGACATTTCAAGCTGTCCGGTGTTCATTGCAGAACCATCAGCTGAAACAACAAGTCCAATACCATCGAACTCGCCTGAGTTAAGTGTTGTCTTATAGCAGTTATCACCCATTTCCTCAAGACCAGATGCATTAGCAAACTGTGCTACTGGAATCTGTCCTAAAAGAACTGTATTACCATTGCTATATGAACCATAAATTTCACCATTGCTTGAAACAGAAAGACCTGTCATTGTACCAAGCTTCTTACCTGCTCCATTAGAAGCATCTGTTGTTGTTCCTCTATTACCTACAGCTGTGGATGTTCCGCCATTGTCATACATTGTAAGTAATGAAAAATCAATTGTGATGTTAGACAATGCAGCATCGGCTACATTAGGGCCCAATAATGAAGTATTCATCACAAGCTGTGTCTGTCCATTCTCCCCAGCATATGTTAGATTTCCTTTGCTTGTATCAAACTTAAGGTCATAGCTTATAGTTGTAGTTGTAATAGTTAAAGTAGAATCACTAGCATATGCTACACCTGTTACAGTATCATCTGTGGATAAACCTGAAACTGCTGATGTAAGCGGAATTGATGTCGTTCCATCACTAAAAGTCTGTGAAGCTGCGTCGTAAAGATATGGAGCTGTTGTATCTCCATTTATATAAAGTGCTAAATCGCCAGTTGTGGTAGTTCCAAAAGTGTAGTTACTACCATCTGTTGCTGAATAAGTATGATCTACAGGATTTGTTGTACCAAAGATATCTGACTTATTTCCACCATTTGCTACATAGCTTGCAAGCAAATCGTTATTATCCTGGTCGTATAAATTAGTAAGCTCTACAGTGTATTCTCCAGTTGTTCCATTTACAAGCTTAAATGAGAACTTAGCTGTGTAAGAATAACCAAGGTTGTCATAGATAGTAAATGAACGAACATAACCATTTGTAGAGCTAAACTGTGTATCATTTTTATCGATAACGCCACTGAAATTAGCCTGAGTGGTAGCTTCTGGTGCACTTGTAAGATTCTCAGCAGCCATAACCCTAAGTGGAGAAACTGTATCTTGTACAATAACAGGTGTACCACTAGAAGTATCTGTCTGCCATCCCATTACAAGATAACCTGTTGTTGTCATAGCAAGGTTACCATTACCATCGATATAGAATGAGCCAGCTCTTGTAAATACGTTTTCAGAACCGTTATTAACGATAAAGAAATTTGTTGAATTTGTATCAGAAAGTCTGATATCAAGAGCATCACCAGTAGACTGAGCAGCGCCTGATGAAGTAATGGAAATCTTTGTAGCTCCATTAGTAACACCAAGACCTATCTGCTTAGCATTTGTACCACCACGATTTTCTGTGGCGCCTGATGCCTGTGAAGTTGTCTGATACATAATATCAGAAAAAGTGGTTGAAGATGATTTGAACGCAACTGTGTTAACGTTGGAGATGTTATTACCAATAACATCCATCTTTGTCTGGTGTGTCTTAAGACCTGCAACACCAGAGAAAAGTGATCTCATCATAATGAATGACCTCCTCAAAGCATAATGCTATTGAGGTGACTGTTTGTTCCTTCTGTCAGTCGGGAACAATTAGCTTCCATAAGGTCCAGCTAAACTATAACAGCACCGTCAATATTTGTAAAAATGTTTTCGTCTGATTCAGTCTGATCCATAGCTGTAACTACGGTCTGATTAGGCACATTAACTATAAATGCCAATGTATCTACTAATACTAAAGAATCAGTAATTCCCTTTTCAGAGGCTTTTTGTACGCCTTCTTCAAGTCTAAGGGATTGTTCCTCAGAAAGCTTAATATTTCTATCATCAAGTCTCTGAGTTGCATGCTTTGAAAACTTAAGCTCAGAAGCACTTTCAAGCTTCTGCTTAAAAATATCCTCAAAGGATGCACTGTCAAGGTTGCCCAGTGGTCTGGACTCTTGAGCTGGATTAAGATAAGTTCCAGCTACCTGCTCAATGGAGGTGAAATTTGGATTAATATTTAAATTGCTCATTTTATCCCTCCTAATTAAGCTTCTTCTACTGCCGCCTCTTCACTTTCTTTATCGGCAGCTTCCTTTGCAGATTTTAGTTTTTCAAACTGTGAAACTACTGCGTTGTATTTTGTAATTAAATCTTCACTAACAAACGAAAGACTATATGCATCCATTGCATTCATATAGCTTGTTGCTGTACCGATTTTCTCCTCATCCTTAAGAGTAACTTCTTCTGCCTTTGGAAGTGCATTGATTGCATCTGTCAAAAGACTTGAAAGATACTTCGCAGTGTAGTACTCTTCATCAACAACAGAGTCAATCTTTGACATATCATAAAGATTACCGTTAACAGAAACCTTCATAACGTCATCATCGTCTTTTGTAACGAAATCAACCTTTCCCTCAACAGTTTTACCATCAACTGTAAGTGAAACAACCTTACCAACCATACTGTTAGCCTGAAGGCTTTCCATACTAGATTTAACTGTCTGAAGTGTTTCAATCTGTGTAAATGATGCAAGCTGTGTAACGTACTGACTGTTGTCTGTTGGCTCCAAAGGATCTTGATACTGCATTTCTGCTGTCAAAAGCTTTAAAAACATTTCCTGATTATATTCAGTACCATTGTTTTTAGATGCTGTCTTTGAAGTAGAATTTGTAGTTTCGCTTTTAGTTGCTTCTGTTGAAGCAGTTGTCTTTTTGTACTGCCCATTAGTAAGCGCACCAACTAATAAATCTTCCGCCATTTATTTCCTCCTCCCGTTATGCTTGGAAATCTAATGTATTACCATTATCTTTCATCATCTGAGCTATAAGAATATCTTCTTCTGACATAAGCCCCGTCAAATCATCCATGCTATTGAGATCGATTCTGTTGCTTCGTCTCTCTGACTGATTCGCCTGCTCATCACGTCTTTGCTCATTTCTAGCATCTTCTTCAAGATTCTTTTCAAACTCATGTGTTCCAACCGAAACCTCGATTGAAGTAACCTTAGCGGAACTATTTTGAGTCATCTCTACACGAAGATTTGCCATTTGCGACTCTAACGCCTGTTTAACTGCATCATTCTCAGTAAAAATTCTTGCAGTTATTTCATCACCCTTTTGAGTGACTTCCATGAA
Source organism: Pseudobutyrivibrio ruminis (assembly GCF_015057245.1). GTDB lineage: Bacteria > Bacillota > Clostridia > Lachnospirales > Lachnospiraceae > Pseudobutyrivibrio > Pseudobutyrivibrio ruminis_E. The sequence goes on along the minus strand of NZ_SVET01000009.1, from coordinate 63,310 downwards.
AATTCTTCCTAACCCCTCTGGATTAAGAGTCATTTCCATTGTTGTAGATTCTGCCTCGTTAAGAATTCTAGCCTGTTCAACCAACTGGTTAACAATTTTCTCAGATGAAACTGTCTGACCTGTAGGAAGTGATACCAACTGTTCTTCCGGAGAGAATTGAATCTCGATTCTTGGCTCTCCAAAAATCATCCCATCATTTCGAATAATTGGTTCTGAAGGCTTTGTAGTCTGTTTTAAAACTACGTTTTCTTGAGTTTTAGCATTAGGCTGTTCAAAAGATGAATCTTCTGAATCAGACTGCTTTGCATCAACATTTTCTTTTAATGTGATTTGCTGACTAGGTTCTGTATCTTCTGATACAACATCAGTACTTTCAGAGCTGTCCTCAGTCTTAACAATATTTGTTTCAACCTGGACTGCCACCGGCTCCTCTGGCATCTCTTCAGCAACCTCAAGAACCTCTTCAGGATTAACCTGGGTAAGGCTTTCTTCCTTAGGCACATCCACATCAATCATTTCCTGTGAAGCATAAGAAATAACAATATCTTTTACCTCAATAAAGGAAATACCTGTTTCTTCAAATAGCTGATTTGTGAGTTCATTAACTACATCAAGAATACCTTTAAATTCCTCACTCATTACTAATGCGATAGAATCATTCTCGCCTGTAAGTGTAGCTACAAGCTGAGCTAAATCCTGAGGATTTAATAAATCAATAACTGTAAGCCCCAAAGTTTCCATTGCTTTTTCAATGTCTTCTTCTGTAACGTCCAGCTCTTCCTCAATGACCGCCTTAACTTTGTCTACCGCTTCATTTACCTTTTCAACAACTTCTTCATTTACTGTATCAGGCTTTTCCTCAGTTTTGATAACCTTTGGTTCCTTTGATACGCTGAAGGATTTGTTGCTTACATCTGCTTGATTAGAATTATCAGCAGGTGCAGGTGCATCGCTAGGCTTAATGGCATTCTGCAATGTTTTGTCGAATCCGAATCCAGATTTTGGAAGCTCCGATTTAGCATCCACAAGATCCACATTGACATTTCCCACTTGAACCAGCAAGTTAGAAACATTGCTACTTGTCATGTGTTGTCCTCCTTTCTTATATTCTCTTTTCAAATTGCAAATATAAGACTAAGGCTCCATCATCTTGGTTATAATAGCTGCATTTTCTTCGGACATAGCAGCTAATATATCTGCCCTCGTACTAGCGTCCATAGCTGAGAGAATCTCACATACAAGATCAAGGTCATCTGTCATAGTATCAAATATGGCAGCTGCATCTTTGGCTTTCATGCTCGAATATGCCTTAACATAATCTTCGATTTCTTCATCCGTCTGGATTTGAGAAACCACCTGTTTATAGATAGCTTCAGCATTCTCAGGCTCTATAGACTCATAGTAAGTCTTATATTCATTTATATCGGGTGCATTATCCGAAAAAACAACCTCTTCATAAAATTTTTCTTTAGTTTCTTCGAACGCCGCCTCGTTAGCCTTGTATTCAGCAAGCTCTGCTGAAGCCGCCTCTAATTCTGCAATATAATCACTATTTTGAGTGCCTGTTTCTTTTAGAGCTTCGATTTCTACTTCAAGCTCTTTGATTCTGTCTACAGCCTCTTCAACTGTAGTATATGCTGCATATTCGTCTTCTTCTGCTGGGATGTATTCCTCAATACCAGGTAAGATTCGATTAACATATGGTACATCCTTTAAAACAGGAAATAGTACTGTAGAACCAAATCCGCCAACATCCATCTTTACAAGAAAGGCAAAAATAACAAGCCAAATAAGAATGATTAACAGCACAACAAAGCCCATGATAAGTTTGCCGCCAATACCTAAGCTCTCCTCATCATCAGCTCCCTCTTCACCATTCTTCTTTGCATCTTTTTTAGCCTGCTTTTCAGCCTTTTTAGCTTCTTTTGCAGCTTTCTTTGCAGCCTTTGGATCTTCTTCAGTTGTGTTTCCTACTTCTTCTGTTACATCTGCCATAACTTACTCTTCCTCTTTCTCTGCATTAAAATATGAATAGCTTACCAACTCATCTGTTATCTTGCTTTCTTCGTAATCAAGTTCATCCAAGAACTCCTCAAATGCATGCTCTCTAAGCTTTTCATGCATCTTGCGTTCCATCATGACTTCATTAAGCTTTTTTCTAGCAACTTCCATTGCCTTTTGTGCCTTTGAAAGCTCTATCATTTGATCACGAAGGGCAACCTTCATCGAAGAAATTGCATTTTTACAGGTCTTGATTTTACTAATATCAATATCACCAATAGAAAGCTCTTTTAACTGTCTTTCATAGCCTGCCTGCTTAATCATCAACTCTCGCAGCTTTTGCTGCTCTTCGTTGAACCTGGCAGTAGCCATTCCAAAATTGGCCTTCTCTTGTTCTTCGATTTTCTGTTTTAGCTCAAGAATGTTTTGCATTCTGTAAACAAACTTCGCCATAATTCACTCCTTATTAATCCTGGAATATAGCTGTCATTTGCTCAATAATATCATCATACTCAAATCTATCGTGTGTCTGTTGTAACAAGAATTCGTTAACAGCATCAATCTTCTTAATAGCATAATCAATAGATTTGTTTGAACCATTTTTGTATGCTCCAATATTTATCAAATCTTCTGCTTCCTGATAGGTAGCAAGAACATTTTTAAGCTTACCTGCCACAGCCTTATGCTCCGGTGTAGCTACAGCAGACATAACTCTGGAAATAGACTGCAGCACATCAATAGCTGGGTAATGATTCTTTTGAGCCAACTTTCTGTTAAGCATAATATGTCCATCCAAAATTGAACGGGCTGTATCAGTGATAGGTTCGTTGAAATCATCACCATCAACAAGTACAGTATAAAGCCCTGTGATAGAACCAACTGCAGAATTGCCTGCTCTCTCCAAAAGACGAGGCATCTCTGAATATACTGAAGGTGGATATCCTCGTGTAACAGGAGGCTCACCTGATGCAAGGCCGATTTCTCTTTGTGCCATAGAAAAACGAGTCAGTGAATCCATCATAAGAAGGACGTCTTTTCCCTGATCTCTAAAGTATTCAGCAATAGCTGTAGCAGTAAGCGCTGCCTTTTTACGAATAAGGGCCGGCTTATCTGATGTGGCACAAACTACAACAGAACGAGCCATACCTTCTGGTCCCAAATCGTTTTCTACGAATTCTCTAACTTCTCGTCCACGCTCTCCTATAAGCGCAATAACATTTATTTCGGCCTTAGTATTTCTAGCGAACATACCCATAAGTGTAGATTTACCAACACCTGATCCAGCAAAAATACCAATTCTTTGACCTTTACCAACAGTAATCAAGCCATCAACAGCCTTAACACCCAAAGACAAAGGCTCCTTTATGATTACACGAGACATTGGATCTGGTGGGTCTGCTTCTGCAGGATAATTAACCATATTCTCAAACTGACTTAAATCATCTACATCTGATGGAACACCAAGTCCATCTACCAGATGACCTAAAAGCTCGTTTCCAACAGCAACCTCCAGTGGATGACCAGTATTTTCAACCATACATCCAACACCAATTCCCTCTACATTCTCATAAGGCATCAAAAGCAGACGTTTATCTTTAAAACCGACAACCTCTGCTTTTATTCTTTCCCCTGAGCCTTCTACAATGATTTCACATAAATCACGTAGCTTAGCCTCCGGTCCAACTGATTCAATTGTAAGTCCAACTACTTTAACCACCTTGCCAAGAGATTTAAAATAATCCTTTTCAACAAGCTGCATTAGTGAATTTTGGTCCAAATCATTCTCCTTAGTTCAAGGCTCTAATCTCTCTAATAAGATTGTCCAGTTCTGTATCAATACTGCAGTCAAATATTCCACCGTCAGTTTCAATAATACACTGGTCATCATTCAAAAGAGGATCTGCGATAATATCAAGTCCTACCTCAGCTCCTACCTTTCCTTGAATCTCCTCTTTTTTGCTCTTTATATATTCCGCATTAGCATCGCTGACTTTAATCTGCATCTGACCAGTGCGTTCAATTTTCATAATGCAATGGTCTAAAAGATGATATATTACATCCTTTCGGCCTGATAACTCTGCAGCAAATACATGCTCGAATACTGGAAGGCACATTTCAACGATTTCACGCTCCATATGAAGCTGACGCTCCATATATTCAATTTGAACACGCTCAACCTCTGCTCGCATTTGTTGCTGAGAATCTTGCAACTCAAGAGCAGCTCTTTGAGTACCTTCGTTGTATCCTTCTTTCTCGCCATCCTGTCTGGCAAGATTCTTCATAGCATCTGCATTAAGCTGTGCTGCATTAAGAATCTCCTGAGCCTGAGCATTTGCATCATCAATAATAGCCTGCGCTTGATTTCTGGCGTCTTCCAAAAGTTCTTCCACCTGGGCAGAAACATCAGGTTCTTCCTTTTGCATGATAGTATCGGCTAAGCCTAAGAACTCATCAGCATCCATTCCATCAGGAATTTCCTCGCCAGCTTCACGCATAGCTGCTAAACGACGCTCTCTCTCTTCCTCGAGAAGCTTCGCTTTATATTCTCTTTCCTGTTTAAGAATCAGCTGCTTAGCTAATTCATTTGAGTCAATTACAAGCTGCTCAGATTCCCCTTCCTCATCTGGAAGGTTAGGTGCAACCTGGAAGCCATAAATGACATTATTACTAGACAACAAGCTCGTCTCCTCCACCTCTTGAAATTACAATCTCTGCGGAATCCTCCAGCTTTCTGATTATGCCTACAATCTTCTGCTGCGCTTCCTCTACATCTTTCATACGTACAGGACCCATGAATTCCATATCTTCCTTAATCATTGCAGCAAGACGAGAAGAAAGGTTCTTGAATATAGCTGCCTGAACCTCATCATTTGCTCCCTTAAGAGCCACACCAAGATCAGAGTTATCAACATCTCTAAGAACACGCTGAATAGCTCTATCATCAAGAAGCAAGATATCCTCGAATACGAACATCTTCTTTCTGATTTCTTCAGCAAGCTCTGGCTCTTCGATTTCCAGAGACTCCATGATACGCTTTTCTGTACCACGGTCTACTGTGTTTAAAATGTTTACTACCGCATCTACACCGCCGGCGATAGTGTAATCCTGATTGATAAGTGAAGAAAGCTTTCTTTCAAGCACTCGTTCAACCTCTTTTATAACTTCAGGACTTGTTCTATCCATCATAGCTATACGTTTTGCAACATCAGCCTGTTTTTCAGGAGGCAACGCGCCAATAATAAGGGATGCCTGACCTGCAGACAGATACGAAAGAATCATAGCAATTGTCTGTGGATGCTCGTCCTGTATGAAGTTCAACACCTGAGAAGGTTCGGTCTTTCGAATGAATTCGAATGGACGAACCTGCAAAGATGCAGTAAGCTTTGTGATAACGTCCTGAGCTCTGTCGTCGCCAAGAGCCTTTTCCAAAAGTTCCTTTGCATAGCCAATACCACCCTCTGCGATATATTGCTGTGCAAGACAAACCTGATAAAACTCTTCTATAACTTCTTCCTTCAAGGCTGGAGAAATGCTTCGAGTATTTGCAATCTCAAGAGTCAATTCCTCTATTTCCTCTTCCTTGAGATGTTTAAATATCTGAGCAGACTTCTCTGGGCCAAGTGCGATAAGAAGTATAGCCGCTTTTTGTACTCCATTTAAATCTTCAGTAGCCATAGCTTATCCCCAATCCTCGTTTAGCCAATTTCTCAAAAGCTGTGCTACAGCCTCTGGTTTTTCGTCCACGAATTTTTCTATTAATATTCGAGCCTCAGATTTTTCAGTATAACCAATATCTTCAAGCTCTTCTTCCTCTTCCTGTGTAGAAGCAATTAAATCGTCAATTGTAAGCTCTTGCTCCACAGGCTCCTCTTCTTCTGTACGAAGGCTTCTGAATACAACAAAGCCAAGCATTAAGAAGATGAGTGCTGCAAGTACAATCTGAAGGATATCTGTAAGTCCAATGCCTGAACCTTCTGAATACTGGAACATTGGGATTTCGTAAGCTACGATTTTAACGCTTGCCGAAGGAAATCCTGTAGCTTGAGCTACTACTTCCACGATATCATCTGTAACCTCAAGCTGAACTGGATCAGAATTTTCTTTAACGAATTCATCGAATGTCTGTCCTAGTTCTTCAAGAGTACCATCGCTCTCCATCTTGTCCTGGTTATAGATTGCATATGTTTTACAAGTAACAGAGATTGAAGAATTGTCAAGCTCTCTCTTACCCATTTCATCTGTATGATTTGTGATAGTCTCATCTGGAAGATAATCTCTATAGAATTCTTCTGTTGTGCTCTCAGACTCAGTACCATCCTCGATTACATAAGTAGTATCGTCGTCATTTGAATCTGTTCCGGGAACTCCGCCTGCGCCTGATGTGTTAGTTGAGTTAGAACCAGATTCACTATCTAAATAGCCTTCTGTACGACCTTCATCAACAGAATAATCGTATGTGACAGTGCTATTTTCATCGAAGTTCATTGAAAGGTTTACACCAACAGAAATATCATCGTAAAGATTAGTTCCTTCCAAAACTGTGTGCACTCTATCTACGATTTCACTGCTAGCTCTCTCTCTCACATCTTGATTAGCACTGGCATTTCCAGCAGCTGACGTTGCATCACCACCAGAGAACAAAACATTACCATTTGTATCCATGATAAAGATATTCTCTGTGTCATCGTTTCCAAGATTGACAGCTAAAGCTCGAGCTAAGCCGGCAGCTGTATCTCCAGAAATCTGCGCATTCAAATCAAGTGTAACATTTGCGTATGAAGCTGCTTCTCTAGCAAGGATAGTTCCATCCTGCTCTGGAATAGTAAGAATAACTGTTGCAGAATTGACAGCAGCTTGTGACTCTAACATATCCTCAAACTGATTCTCGAGATAGAGCTTATATTTCTTTTGCTTATCTGCTTCTGTTGTTGAGAAACTTCCATCTACAACATCATCGATGGAATATCCTGAACTTGGAATGTCATTTGAACCGAGTAAGACATTGGCATTGGCCTTATCCTTATCCTCGATATAGAAAGTATATCCATCCTCGCTTGTCTCGTATACAATTCCCTCATCATCAAGCAACTGCTTAACTGCCGCTGCCTGTACTCCATCCTCGCATTGGATCAACTGAACCATGGTTGGACGTGAAATAATGACTCCTAAAATAATAAATGACACAATAACAACAGCAGTAATTGATACAATCAACACCTGCTGTCTTCTAGTAAACTTTCTCCACCATTCAAGTATTCGATTAATGATAGCTTGAATTTGTTCTGGCATATTGTTCTCCCTTTAATAATACCTAATTAGACTTGCATCTGCATAATCTGCTGATAAGCCTCAAGCACTCTATCACGAACTGCTACAGTATACTGTAATGCAATGTTTGCCTTCTGCTCTGCAATCATCAAATCATGAGTGTTGTCTGTCTCACCAAGCTGAAAAGCAACTTCTTCTTTATGAGCCTGTTGAATCTGTGAGTTTGTATCCTCTAATAAGCTCATAACAGAATTAAGCATGCTTTGAAATCCTGTATCTGCGTTTACTTTTGTCTCGCTTGATGTGACTGGTGTAGCACCATATAAACTCTGAATAGAACTAACGTCCATTTAATTCTCCTTTAATATCATCCCTGTCCAATTGAAATGCCGCTTGTAGCCATAGACTTAATAGCCTGGAATGCTGTGGTATTTGCTTCGTACGCACGGCTGGCATCGATAAGGTTAGTCATCTCTGTAACTGTATTTACGTTTGGATATCTAACGTATCCATTTTCATCAGCATCTGGATGAGATGGATCGTATTCCATTATGTAATCTGTTTCAGTGTCTTCTGACACTTTTGAAACTTTTACACCATTGCCATTATAAGCTGCTGTGCTCTCTTTAAGAATATTTCTAAAAGATGGAGTACCTGCCTTCAACTGCTTTTCCTGGAATGTAACTATTTTACGCGTATAAGGGCCACCATTCTCTGTACGAGTGGTGCTGACATTTGCAATATTTTCAGCGATAACATCCATTCTGAAACGCTGTGCTGTCATGCCTGATGCAGCAATGTCAAAAGGTTGAAATAATCCCATGGCCTTTCCTCCGTTTATTTAACAATCACGATTATGAAATAACTGACTTGAAACGCCCAACTTCATTGTTAACACTAGTTGTGAGAGTCTGATATCTGATCTGTTCAGAAGCAAGCTCCACATTTTCTGTATCCATGTCAACATTGTTGCCATCCAGTCTGTATGAGTAATTCTCATAATCTGTATATTCAATGCCATCAACATGATTTCCATCATCGTCTAAGACATTAACTGCTCTTTCCAAAGAACGCTCATGAGTGTTGATAAGCTCTTTTCTAAGGACACTCTCAAACTCTATATCCTGTCTCTTATAACCAGGAGTTGTAGCATTAGCAATATTATTCATAATGAGAGTCTGGCGCTGCCAGCTCACATCTGCTGTATTATCAAGTAAGTTGATATATCCGAATGCATCTGAACTAATCATATATACAATCCTCCTAGACTAATTTAATTATAAATTATATGTAAAAAAACACAAGGCTTTTTTACATCATGTAGTATATTTTATTAATTCTAAACACAAGAAATAGTGGCATACATTCATTTACTCAATTACCACTATTAGTGTTGTATTTCGCCATAATTACATAAAAATAGAATACAAATCACCATCTTATAATTACTATCATCATAAAATATTTTTGTGTTAAAGTTATGAATAATAACAAAAAAGAGACCTACAAAATGTAAGTCCCTTTAAATAAAATCCTAATTATTTATTTTTCTTAATCTCACTAAGCTCATCAAATACAACGTCATTAAGAACCTTGATGTATGTACCCTTCATACCAGATGAACGAGATTCAATTACACCAGCTGATTCAAACTTACGAAGTGCATTTACTATAACTGATCTTGTAATACCAACTCTATCTGCAATCTTTGAAGCAACAAGAACGCCTTCGTTTCCATCAAGCTCATCAAAGATATGGATGATAGCTTCAAGCTCTGAGTATGAAAGTGTAGAAATAGCACTCTTAACAACCTGAAGCTTTCTGTTCTCTTCTGCAGACTCTTCGTTTACTGAACGCATCATCTCAAGTCCTACTACTGTTGTACCGTACTCTGTAAGGATGATGTCATCAATATCGTACTGCTTATCAAATCTGTAAACAAAAAGTGTTCCAAGTCTCTCTCCAGCAATATCAATTGGTGCAATGATTGCTGAATACATATCAATATCAGACTTTTCAAAACCTAATGTCTTTAAGTTAACATTTTCCTTTGTTGAAAGAATTGAAAGTAATCTCTCGTTTAAAAGTGGATCAATAAATCCGCCAACCTCGTCAACAATTAACTCACCAATTTCTGTAGTGTTTGGTAAGTGTGAAAGTCCAAGGACCTTACCCTTCTTAGAAATAACAAGAACTGAAGAATCCAAAATCTCTGTAAGGACAGAGCAAATGTCGTTAAAAACAACCTTTGATGAATTATTATTGTGAAGAAGTTTTCCAATCTTTCTTGTTTTGTCTAATAACTGTACGCTCATTTAAAATGTATTCCTCCTGAATCTAAACACTATATTGTGCCAAATCAATCTAACTGTCGTCCCCGAACTAATGTGAAATTTGTACCAATTATAGCACCGATTAGAACAAATCGCAATAAATTTCAGAAAATTTACCACTATTTATTCTGATTTTCTACAAATCTGCAATCATCATTTGCACAAACAAGTTTATTACCCTTTTCCACCATATATGTTCCACACTTTGGACACTTCTCTGTGGTTGGCTTTGACCAGCTAATAAAGTCACACTCAGGATGATTTGCGCATCCGAAGAATTTTCTTCCCTTTTGAGACTTTCTAATAACAACGTCACCGCCACATTTAGGGCATGGCACTCCTATCTTTTCAAGGAATGGTTTTGTATTTCTACATTCTGGAAATCCTGGGCAAGCTAAGAATTTTCCATGAGGCCCAAATTTAATTACCATGTTTCTTCCACACTCTTCGCAGATAACATCAGTAACTTCATCATGAATCTCAACTTTTGCAAGCTCCTCTTCTGCCACTTCAACTGCCTTTTCAAGGTCTGGGTAGAAGTTTCTTACAACAGATTTCCATTCAACTGTTCCCTCTTCAACACCGTCAAGCAGTAATTCCAAGTTTGCAGTAAATTTATCATCAACAATTATAGGGAATGATGCCTCCATAATTGAATTGACTACTTCGCCAAGTTCTGTAACAAAAAGGTTCTTTGCCTCTTTTGTAATGTAATGACGCTTTAAAAGAGTTGTAATGGTAGGTGAATAGGTTGATGGTCTACCAATACCAAGCTCTTCTAATGTCTTTACGAGAGACGCTTCTGTAAAATGAGGCGCTGGCTGTGTAAAATGCTGCTTTTCCTCAAAAGAATTAAAACCAAGCTTTGTATCTTCTGTAAGCTTTGATAACGGATGAGTCTTAGATTCTGCTTCATCATCAGCTGAAACATAAATCATCATAAATCCATCAAACTTAATTGAAGAATCAGATGCTGTAAATACATGATTCTTTGCCTGAACATTTAGTGAAACTGTATCATAAATGGCATTTGACATCTGGCTTGCCACAAATCTCTTCCATACAAGCTGATATAGTCTAAACTGATCTCTAGTAAGACTTTCTTTGATCTCAGATGGAATCAATTCGATATTAGCAGGACGAATAGCCTCGTGAGCATCCTGAACCTTACCAGTGTTCTTTTTGCTTGAATTTACAGGAGCTGATAAGTATTCCTGACCATAATTGCCAGTAATGAACTGCTCCGCTGCCGCTCTCGCCTCATCTGAAACTCTTGTAGAATCAGTACGAAGATATGTGATAAGACCAATTGTTCCATGGCCCTTTACATTAACACCTTCATAAAGCTGCTGAGCAACGCTCATAGTCTTTTGAATTGAGAAGTTTAAAGCCTTTGATGCCTCTTGCTGCATTGTAGATGTAGTAAAAGGCAATGGTGCCTTCTTTTCTCTAGTTCCACGCTTAATAGAAGCGATGTTAAAATCAGCACCCTTTAAATCAGTCATGATTTTGTCAAGGCTTTCCTTGTCTGAAATATCCTTCTTACCAGATGTATCACCATAATATTTAGCAACGATTGGCTTCTTTGCATCCTTAGCATCAAGCAATACATCAAGTGTGTAATATTCCTGAGGAATAAATTGTTCAATTTCTTTTTCTCTGTCGCAAATAATACGAAGTGCAACAGACTGAACACGGCCTGCCGATAGGCCTCTCTTAACCTTTGCCCAAAGAAGTGGAGAGATTTTATATCCAACCATTCTATCAAGCATACGTCTTGCCTGCTGCGCATCAACTAAATCCATATCTATTTCTCTTGGATGCTTAAGTGAATTCTTTACAGCAGTTTTTGTTATCTCATTAAAGGTAATTCTATATACCTTTTTATCTTGTAAGTTGAGTGCATGAGTAAGATGCCATGAAATAGCTTCTCCCTCACGGTCGGGATCAGTTGCGAGATAAATCTTATCTGCTTTCTTTACTTCCTTACGGAGTGCAGCAAGAAGCTCACCCTTTCCACGAATTGTTATATATTTAGGTTCAAAATCATTTTCTGGGTCAAAGCCAAGCTGACTTTTAGGCATATCTCGAACATGGCCCTGTGATGCCATAACCTCGTAATTGCTGCCTAAAAACTTTTTGATTGTATGCACCTTTGCTGGTGACTCCACAATGACTAGATTTTTTGCCATATTTTTTTGCTCCTATTCACAAAGAAATCGAAAATCACTATACAACATTATTTTTTTCTTTTCAAGGAAAATTTTACCTATTGACAAAACAATTTAATAATTTTCATATAAAATCCATCAACAAATCACGCTGTTTTTACGTAATTATTTTTGAACACTTCAGAAAGCAATTCAAGCCTTTCTAAAGACAGCACTACAGACAATAAATTAAGATAATCCATCCCACTTTCCTCTATAACTGTGGAAATGCTTTTAGGATAATCATCAAACAATTTGTATACCCTTTTCTGCTCTTCAGTAAGACTAATTTTTGGCTTCTTTTTAGCGTTAATTTTTTCAGGATTTAATCCATAAAAATTTTGTATATCAGCTATAAACTGATCTATGTCGTATATGATTCCTGCCCCTTGGGCAATAAGTTTATTTGTGCCAGAACTTAACGAATCCCCTATTCTGCCAGGAGTAACGTAAATATCCTTACCTTGTTCCAGCGCAAAATCTGCTGTAATCAAAGAACCGGATTTTTCCCTTGCTTCAATTACAACAACAATATCAGAAAGTGCCGAAACTATCCTGTTTCTTCTAGGAAAGTTCATTGCAACAGGACTTGTCCCCATCTGATATTCTGAAATTATAGCTCCGCCAGTTGAAAGAATCTCTTCATATAATATTCTATTATCAGCAGGATATATTACATCACAGCCGCTTCCCAAAACAGCGATAGTTTTGCCACCTGCATCTATACATCCTTTATGACCATATGCATCGATTCCTCTGGCCATACCACTGATAACAGTGTATCCATTTTGTCCAAGTTTGTCTCCAATTTGGAGAGCAAGTCTTTTGCCATAAGCACTACAGCGTCTAGCTCCTACAATAGAAACCGCCCTTTCGAAAGATGGAATTTGCCCAACATAATAAAGACCATAGGGCTTATCATAAATGTTTCTTAGCTTATCAGGATAAGCCACATCTTCCATTGTTATAAAGGAAAAAGGGGAATGCGAAAACTCCTCATACTCCTTAGATAAATCAAACTTACCGCGATTAAGTATAAAAGTATCGGCTGTTTTATCATCCATCAATCCCGAATCAACCAAATCTTTTTTCGTAGCAAAATAGATATTATAACTATCGTAGAAATAATCAATAAGTTTATGTTTTCTTGAATAAGTAATATCTTCATTACGCATAAACCAGTACTGGTAAAGGTGTTTGTCCATCAGATTCCCTCCTCCCAGTAATGCTTATCAAGCCCTCTATAGCAAACTGCCTCCTGAAGATGCACAAGGCTAATATCCTGGCAACCATCCATATCTGCTATCGTTCTAGCCACTCTAAGCACCTTATGATAGGTTCTAGCAGTAAGGGAATACTTTTCATACATTTCTTCCATATATTTAGCTTCATCCTCCTTTAGAGGGCAAAATACATCTATATGGCTACTTGGAATCTGGCTGTTAAATTTAAAGTCATAATTTTTGTATCGTTCACGTTGAATTTCATGAACCCGCTCCACTCTAACTCTAATATCAGCAGAAGACTCATTTTTCTGACGCAATGCAATCTGTGCAAAATTTAAAGTAGGTGCTTCTACGCAAATATCAATTCTATCAAGCAATGGTTGAGATATCTTAGCCAAATATCTTTGAATGGACATTCTGCTACAGTGGCATCTATTCAAATCAGGATAATACCCGCAAGAACAAGGATTCATTGCCGCCACCATTACAAAATCTGCCGGAAATGTAAAGCTTCCAGAAGCTCTTGAAATATTTACCTTTTTATCCTCAAGAGGTTGTCTTAGCATTTCAATTGTAGATTTTGTGAACTCTGTAAGCTCATCTAAAAACAGTACCCCTCCATGAGCCAAGGATATTTCGCCTGGTTTTGGATTCTGTCCACCTCCAACTAATCCCTGGGGAGACACGGTGTGATGGGGACTTCTAAAAGGTCTTTTTTTCATAAGACCGCCCCGTTCATCAAACATACCACAGACAGAATAAATCTTTGATAATTCTAACTGCTCATCAGCATCCATAGCAGGTAATATAGAAGGAATACATTTCGCTATCATGGATTTTCCCGCTCCCGGAGGTCCAACCATAAGCATATTATGCATGCCTGAGATAGCCACCTCACAAGCTCGACGAAGAGCCTGTTGTCCATTAATCATGGAAAAATCATATTCCATATCCTCCTGAGATGTATCTTCCATATTAATTATTTCATCTTTGGCATCGAATACGCCTTCATTTAAAAGCTCGATTACCTCAGAAATCTGGCTTACGCCAATTGTAGTCAAATCATTTACCAGCCTAGCCTCAACTAAATTGTCCTTAGGAACAATCATTATCTGCAAATTATTTCTTCTGGCTTCCATAGCCATAGATAGCACACCATTTACAGGCTGTATTTTGCCATCTAGGCCTATTTCGCCACATAGACATATAGATGAAAGCTTCTCGCAATTAATTATTCCTATAGCAGATAAAATAGCCACAGCAATAGGCAAATCAAAGCCTGCTCCTGTTTTTCTAATACTTGCTGGTGATAAATTGACCGTGATTCGCTTAATAGGAAGCGCATAGCCTGCATTCTTAAGTGCAGCCCTCACCCTCTCCTTAGCTTCTTTCACTTCAGATGAAAGATAACCCACCATTTCAAAAATGGGCATACCTTCAGATATATCTGCTTCCACAGATATAAGCTTAGAATCAATACCAAAAATCGTCGCGGTATTTACAATACTATACAATTAAACTCCTTTTGGAATTAAAATTGAAAATAGAAAAAGACAGGAGCTATCTTAGCATACTCCTGTCTTAAATACAACATCATTATTATCTAATCATTTCTGTTAAACCAAGCTTCTTATGTACCTTGCGAAGAGTTTTATTAGCAAAATAAGATGCCTTTTCTGCATTCTCCTTGATGCAGCCATCAATATATGCCTTATCCTTTTCAAGCTCTGCGCAACGAACGTGGAATGGTTCAAGCATATCCGCTACTGCCTCACCAACAGCAAGCTTGAAATCGCCATATCCCTTACCTTCAAATTCTTTAGCAACCTCATCCATAGACTTTCCAGTAACAACACCGTAGATTTCCATAAGATTTGATACACCAGGCTTATTTTCAACATCATATCTAACTTCAGCATCAGAATCTGTAACAGCCTTCTTAAACTTGCGGATGATTGTATCCTTATCATCAATAAGATAGATTGTTGCATTAACATTCTCATCTGATTTAGACATTTTCTTTGTAGGTTCTGCAAGAGACATAATTCGTGCACCCGCCTTTGGGAAATATCCCTCTGGAATAGTAAATACATCTCCGTAAATATTGTTGAAACGCTCTGCAACGTCTCTACAGATTTCCAAGTGCTGTTTCTGATCTGCTCCAATTGGCACCAAATCAGTCTGATACAAAAGAATATCTGCAGCCATAAGTGCAGGATATGTAAATAAGCCAGCATTAATATTATCTGCATGTTTTGCAGACTTGTCCTTAAACTGAGTCATACGGTTAAGCTCACCCATGTATGTGTAGCAATCAAGAATCCAGCCTAACTGAGCATGTGCTGGTACATGTGACTGGAAATAAATACAGTTTTTCTGTGGATCAAGTCCTGCTGCCACATACTGTGTATATATTCTTCTTGCGTTTTGTCTAAATTCTGTAGGATTCTGTCTAACTGTAAGAGAATGTAAATCCATAACACCAAAGAAGCAATCATAGTCCTCGTGAAGATTTACCCAGTTCTTTAATGCTCCTATATAATTGCCAATGGTAAGCTTTCCTGTTGCCTGCATACCTGAATATAATACTTTTCTCTCTTTTTCCATAATGTTATCTCCAAATTACTTTTTATTCTTTAGTATATTTTTGCGAATATATTCGTTTGTTGCACTCTCACCGTGTTCAGCAAGATATGTAAGCATATCCTCCAACAAAGCCGCTGTTTTAGGATGCATCATATATCTACCTTTTCCCCTGTTGTAATATTCTAATGCACTAGAATCGTTATAGTTTTCCTTTTGATAGGTCTTGCATGCTGCCACTCTGTCACAATACATTTCAACAACGTATTTTACAGGCATCTCCATGCCAGTCATATGATGATGCTCATCCAAGCTGTAATCTATCCAATATTCAAAATGATGTTTGTTGCGTCCCTTGTGATGAAGCCACGCCATAGAAACCCCTGTCTCTAATCTTTCAGCATTATTTGGACTCTGTGTACCCTGATAATACTTAGCCCCCACTCGAAACTCAACCCATGAATACTTTGATAAATCATGTAGAAGCCCCTGCATGTATAGACCTACAGCAAAGCATCCCTTTCTAACTAAACGACGATGATGGGTGATTGTTTTAAAATGTTCCCAAGCCTTCATTAAATAACTACCTCTTTCCTGGCTTTACCCCAACAAGCACGCTGATGGAATTGCCTGGAACATTGATTGACTGCTGGTCATGTATAGGCTTTGGTTCAAAATCATCAGTATCTTTAGCTGTGTTAAAGCACAAACGCCATCGTTTTCCTGGAGCTAAAAGTGGAAGTGCCATATCAACAGCATCATAGTGGAAGTTATAGCATACAAATACTTCCTCTTCTTCATCAACATAGGCACCATTATAAAGAACACCCAACGCTTTTTGCTCCTCACCGATAGACATCATCCATGGCTCGGTACCATGAAATGACATATCAGGAAGACCTAAATGTCTGTAGTCATTCATTAAAAATGGACTTTCAACTCTAATACATTTATGGTTCTTTCTAAACTCAATCAATTTTTTTACAAATCCAGTAAGTGAATCTTTGCTCTTTGTCTTTGTAAAACAAGTGTATCCAACTTTGTTGTCCTGGCAATAAGGGTTATTATTTCCAAGATGTGTAGCCGCAGCTTCATCTGCCGCCACAAAAAGTGGCACACTCTGAGAAAGCATCAACGCGGTAAAAGCATTTCGCATCTCTCTGAATCTATTAGCATTGATGGTTTTGTTTGTAGTCTTTCCTTCAACTCCATAGTTGAAAGAATAATTGTTGTTAGTACCATCTCTGTTATCTTCGCCATTATCCCAGTTGTGTTTTTCACCGTATGAATATGAATCCCACAATGAGAATCCGTTAACATTCGCCATGTAATTTACAAAACCATAGGCACTATTCTGTCTACGCATATGATTTGCAAACTGAACCATACTTCCGTTCATATGGTTTTCAATCTGTCTGGTAACATTCATAAATGAATCGTTATACACAAACAAATGCTTTTTACCTTTTTCATTACAAAGGATTTCCTCTGGAATAAATTCGTAGAAAATCTTTGTATCAGCCAAATAAGGCTCAGCTGCAATTCGCTGAATTGGTGCATTGCATCCCACTATATGGAATCCATCAATATGAAAATACTTAACATAATATTTTAAACACTCTAATATAAGGTCATCTGGCGTTTCAGCAGCAAAAGCCATCTCCATAATAACTTCAAAACCACTGTTGTGAAGATTGCTAACCATGTTGCGCAGGCCTTCACATGCATTGGAAGCCCCACCAAAATAAGATGCCTTTGGTGCAAAATAATTAGCAATGCCAAATCCCCAATAATTTTTCTTACCAGAGAACTCTTTTGTCTCGGTAATCATCCCTTTAGTAGATATAAGCATTTTATTATCTAAAAATAACTCTTCGAAATCATAAAGAGGCATAAGCTCAATGCTGGTAATACCCATGTTTTTCAAATATGTTTTTTTCGAAAGAAGGCCATTGTAATTTCCCACTTTCGAAGCTGCCATATTAAATCCTGCAGTAAATCCACGCATGTGAAGCTTATAAAGAATCATATCAGAAGGAGCAATTTCTACTTTTATGTCCTTCCAGTTTTTTTCAATATGTGAAATACCAGAATATACAGCAAACTCTTTTGTCTGGCGTTCCTTAACATCTCCCCACTTATCGCGACCTACAACAGCTGTGCAGTAAGGATCAAGCGCAGTTTTATCATCTTCTTTTATGAGATAACAAATCTTATCAATATCTATACCAGTAACTTCAACAGAATATACTCTTCCTACAGCAAAATCCGGTATAAGCTCTATTTCCTGTAGCTGCTTTTTTGTTTTTTTATCAAATAAAAGAATGGATGCCTTTTCCGTAGTAGGTTTAATCGCTACCGTGAAAATAACACCATCCTTTGCTCTTATTCTTGGACCATATTCCCTAAAATCGCCCCTTAATACCTTCATAACTATGCCTCGATTCCAAAAAGCTGTATATTAAACTCAAATAATAATTAATTTTACTAGACAATATTCCTGATGAATTATATCATAAGGACATGTCTTAAACAAATAAAATAAACAAAAGGAGTATAGAATGGACGAGAATCAAGTATTTCCAGTTGACAATGAAGACGATGATGTTGTTGTCACTTTAAGTTTGGATGATGGTTCAGAAGTGACATGTGAAATTCTCACAATCTTTGACATAGGCGAGCAGGATTATATTGTACTTCTTCCTCTCGATGAAAACGGCGAGGAAAATGCTGAAGGTCAGGTATACATCTATAGATATTTCGAGGATGAAACAGGCGCACCTTCGCTTGACAACATCGAGTCTGATGAAGAATACGATGCAGTAGCTAAGAAGTTCGATGAACTTTACGGCGAAGCTTTAGATGAAGAATAATTCAGCTCATTTAAGAATCGGGATTTATCCCGGTTCTTTTTATTTGTATAAGTCAAATATAAGTTTCGTTTAGTCCTAGTAATTCCAACATAAAACAAACGGCGCTCCGCCTCCATCTCATCTTTGGAATCAGCTTTATTACTCGGGATTATTCCATCATTTACACCAATAATAAAGACATTTTCAAACTCCAATCCCTTACTTGAATGCAAGGTATAAAGTCCAATTTTATTCTTTTTATCTATTACCTTCATTTTGTTTTCATAATCCACTTTAAGCCTCATAATATTCAGCTTATCAATCGCCTGCTTTATAGTCTTACAGTCCTTTGTCATTTCAATGAAAAAATCCAAGACATCATAATACTCGTTTACATCAGCATTCTGTTTTACAGCTTCCTCCTTTAAAAAGCTATCATACCCCATTACATTCTTTATATAATTAATAGCAGCGCATGGCGACATTTTGCTTATCAAATTCACATCCGCAATTAGCGCCTCTGTAGCCCTGAGGCATCCTGGATTATCTTTATAAAAGGACTTTATTCCTTGCAAATTTCCTCTATATTCCACACTTCTTCTATGCAGAAATCGATTAGGGCGATTTATAATTGATAAAAGCCTAGCTCTAGTTTCATTTCCAATAGCAATCTGAAAGTATGCTTCTATATCTGAAATAATGAAGTGAGAATAAATGTTAGGCATTTTTTCCTTTAGGTAAAAGGGTATTTTCTGTTCTAATAACTTGTCAACTATATACCTCGCGTCAGAATGATTACGATATAAAATAGCAATTTCATCAAGGGATGTACCGCCTTTATTAAGCTCTTTTATCATTGATATAACATAATCAGCTTCATCCCCTTCGGATTTTAATTCCTCAACACATAGTTGTCCATCATCAGCAGTTGCCATTATTTGTTTTTGAAAACGCATGGTGTTTTTTGATATCAAATTACCTGCTTTTTCCACAATATTAGTCGGATTTCTATAGTTATAGTTAAGAACAACAACATTGCAATCCGGATATTGTTTTCTAAAATCATCCATCAGTTTCGGATTCGCTCCTCGGAATCCATAAATAGACTGGTCATCATCTCCTACGCAAAAAATATTATTTGTCCGAGTAGAAAGCATCTTAATTAACTGAAATTGCAAATCATTCATATCTTGCATTTCATCTACGAGAAAATAAGAAAATCGATTTTGCCATTTTTCAAGTATTTCAGGCTTGCTATTAAAAAGTTCATACGCTTTCTTTAACATGTCATCAAAATCTATAACATGATATTTAGCTTTAAGATTTTCATAGGCTAATACAAAATCTTTAAAGTCCCTCTTGTCTACAGACTTTGGCAAATAATTATCCACCCCTCCAACTCGATTATTTATAAAAGAAAGCTCTGATGAATAGCTTTTCACAAGCAAACTATCATCATGGTCTAAATTTACCCGCGCCATAGCCTCTCTAATTATTTTTGTCCTAGTATTTCCCATGATAATATCTGTAGACTTAAAACCAATTTCTTTTTGTAGAATACCCCAAAATAAAGAATGGAACGTCCCAAAAGTCACAGGATGAATATCATCTGATAACCTTTCGAAACGTTCCTTCATTTCTAAAGCCGCAGCCTTGGTGAATGTAATCACCAGGATTTCTCGAGCCGGTACACCAGATTCTATAAGGGCCATAACACGCCTTGTAAGCACTGCAGTTTTCCCACTGCCAGGACCCGCCAGTACCAGGCAAGGTCCGTTCAAATGTGAAACTGCTGTTTGTTGGCTATCATTAAGATTCATAAAATATAGATAACCGCGTTTCTTTATAGAGGTTTCCCGACTCTATCTGCATGTATTATATTATTTAGACAGCTTTTCAATAGCTGCTTTGATTCGTTTAATAGACTCTTCTTTACCAAGAATCTCCATGAGCTCAGTTGCACCACCAGGAGTCATCTGCTTACCTGAAACAGCTGTACGTACTGGCCAAAGCACATATCCATTCTTGTACTCATGCTCTGCAGCAAATCCAGAAAGAAGCGCATATAAAGCATCATTTGAGTAGTCATCCTGTGCCTCAAGAACAGGAAGAAGTTCTTTTAAAACTGCAAGTGAAGACTCTTCATTTGTCTTCATCTTTTTGTGAGTATACATTGCACTGTCATACTCAGGAACTGCATCAAAGAAATCAACATGGTCCTTGATGTCAGGGAAGATTTCGATTCTAGTCTGAACCATCTTTGCAATCTTCTTTAAATCATAATCACCCTTAATGTATTCCTTGAGATAAGGCTCAGCCATCTGATAGAACTTATCAAAGTCCATAGCCTTCATGTACTCTCCGTTCATCCACTTGAGCTTTGTAATATCAAAAACTGCTGGTGACTTTGAAATACGGTGATAATCAAACTCTTTAACAAGCTCATCTAATGAGAAGATTTCGTTATCGTTTTCAGGTGACCATCCAAGTAAAGCAACAAAGTTAACAACTGCTTCTGTTAAGAATCCCTGCTCAATTAAATCTTCATAAGATGAGTGGCCAGAACGCTTAGAAAGCTTCTGATGCTCCTCATTAGTAATAAGTGGACAATGGATATACTTTGGTACTTCCCAACCAAAAGCTTCGTAAAGACGATTGTACTTTGGTGATGAAGAAATGTATTCATTACCACGAACAACGTGTGTGATACCCATAAGGTGATCATCAACAACGTTTGCAAAGTTATATGTTGGATAGCCATCAGACTTGATAAGAATCATGTCATCAAGCTCTGCGTTATCAACTGTAATCTCTCCGTACAACTCATCTACAAATGTAGTTGTACCTGTACGAGGATTGTTCTGACGAATTACATAAGGCTTTCCAGCAGCAAGATTTGCTTCTACCTCTTCCTTTGAAAGGTTTAAGCAATGCTTGTCATAGATGTGGATTTCCTTTCCACCAATAACCTGCTTGCACTCTTCAAGACGCTTGTCATCGCAGAAGCAGTAATATGCCTCTCCTTTTTCAACAAGCTGCTTTGCGTACTTAAGGTAAATTCCCTGTGCCTGACGCTCTGACTGAACGTATGGACCGAAGCCTTTGTCTTTATCTGGTCCTTCATCGTGAATAAGACCTGTAGCAGCAAGTGTTCTATAAATAATATCTACAGCACCCTCAACAAGACGCTCCTGGTCTGTATCTTCTATTCTAAGAAGAAAATCGCCGCCCTCGTGCTTTGCTACTAGGTAAGCATAAAGAGCTGTACGAAGATTTCCTACATGCATTCTTCCTGTAGGAGATGGTGCGAAACGTGTTCTAACCTTACTCATTTTATACCTCGCATAAAATCAAATTAATTTAAGACTTACATAAAAATGCAATCCTAAACTATTCTATACTAATTTTGTAAATTTTCAAGTATATACCGTTACGTTATGCAATGTAACGTTGTGTGAAATAATATCCTGTCGTATAATCAAATTCATGGTAACTCGAAAAATAAGAAAAGATGAATTAAATAGTTTTTATCAATCTAAATTTGATTATTTCAGGGTTGTTAGTGGATATTCTGCCATATTAATCGGTCTATTAGAGATGTCCTATTTCATCTCCGATTGCATTTTATATGGAAGATTTGCAACTGAGACAGTAATTCCTCGATTTTCCATTGTAATACCTCTTATCCTGTTTTTAATTCTTTATCCAAGAATAATTGATTACAAATGGGGAACCCTTCTATATTATTTGATGCCACATGCAGCTATGTGGTGTACAATATGGGCCATTTACCATCTGGAGAATAGGGATTATGCCCGTGAAGGCTTCATAATCATGCACTTTGCTTTCCTGGCTATCGGTTTTGCTACTCCACTAAAATACCACATAGTTTTGCACGCTCTTTTGATGGCCAATATCATTATTTCAAATATGTGGAATCATTATGAGTATTATACCATCATGTTGGCACTTGCTATTCCGCTCTATATCGGTGTTGTCATTATGCTATGGATTTTGGAGAGTTCCTACGCAGATCAATACCTTATAAAAAAGCAATTGGAAATCAGCTCTGTCTCAGATGAGCTCACAGGCGTTAATAATCGATACATTATAAATGAAATAATTGACCCAGCAACAGATAAATTTTCATTGCAAAAAGATATTGTCGTTCTCATGTTTGATATTGACTTCTTTAAGAAAGTAAATGACACCTACGGTCACGAAGCTGGTGATGAAATTCTTAAATATGTTTCTACTAAAATAAAAAGTCATCTTTCAAAAGATGATTACATCATTCGCTGGGGCGGTGAAGAATTCATTGTGATTCTTGTAAATCATACAACTGATAGCGCCTTAGAATTAGCAGAAAAGCTTCGCTCAGATGTTGAAAATTCCAATAATGGAATCTGCCCTATAACAATATCTATGGGACTCTGCTGCTACGACAAAAATGATACTTATCAGCAATGTGTTGACAAAGCAGATAAAGCTTTATACTACGCAAAGAATCACGGTCGTAACCAAATAATTAACTATAAAGATATATAAATCTAAAGCCATCTAGCTTCTAACTAGATGGCTTTATTAATATCTTTACAAAGTATTTACAAAGCTCATGAATGCTTCCATTCCCTCTTCTGTGCATTTATACACACCTGCACATTCAAGAACTTCACAGAATACCTTACCAATCTCCTGCTGAAGAATTTCATTTACATTGCTTTCATCAATCTTATCATAATTCTTTGAGAAGCTTTCGACCCAATCAGCATGTTTTTCAAGAATTTCATTACTTCTTAAATCCTTGCCATTTACAATGTAGTCTGCAAGCTGCTCCATTTCACCTTTAAGACGACTAGGAAGAACAGCTAGCCCCATTACCTCAATAAGACCAATGTTTTCTTTTTTAATATGATGTAAATGAGCATGTGGATGATAAACTCCAAGAGGATGCTCCTCGGTTGTTATATTGTTTCTAAGAGCTAAGTCAAGCTCAAACAATTCTCCTCTCTTTCTAGCAATAGGAGTAATTGTATTATGCTTTTCTCCATCCGTCTCAGCAAAAATAAACGCAGCTTCGTCAGTATAACCTCTCCATGCATTCAAAATATGCTCTGCAAGATCAATTATCCTCTTCTCATCCTTGCACTGAAGACGAATAACTGAAAGTGGCCACTTAACAATACCAGCTTTTACATCCTCATATCCATTCACAGAGAACTCCTTAATAATTGGAGCTTTTTCCATTGCAAATGTATAATGACCACCCTGGAAATGATCATGGCTCAGGATAGAACCACCTACGATAGGAAGGTCTGCATTACTTCCAAGGAAATAGTGTGGGAAAAGCTTAACAAAATCGAATAACTTAACAAATGTGGCACGTTCGATTTTCATTGGTGTATGTTCACCATTGAATACGATGCAGTGCTCGTTATAGTAAACATAAGGACTATACTGGAATCCCCATTTACTATCATTTATAGTAATAGGAATAATACGATGATTCTCTCTGGCTGGATGATTTGTACGTCCAGCGTATCCCTCATTTTCCATGCAAAGCTGACACTTTGGATATGCTGATTGTTTCGCATTCTTAGCGGCTGCAATAGCCTTTGGATCCTTCTCCGGCTTTGAAAGATTGATTGTAATATCAAGTGTTCCATAGTCTGTTTCTGTGGTCCACTTCAAATCCTTCTTTACTCTATATGTACGGATATAGTCGGAATTACGACTCATATTATAGAAGAAATCTGTAGCAGCCTCTGGGCCTTCATTCTTATATATATCATTGAACTTATCAATAACCTGTGATGGTCTAGGGCAAAGCTGATTCATAAGCTTTGTGTCAAACAAATCTCTGTATGTAATAGAGTCTTCGATGATTCCTCTTTTGACCGCTTCATCAAGTAAGTCCTTTAAAACATCTTCTAAAACGATATTTGATAAATCACACTCAGGATCAGTGTACTCATCCTCTTTCATGCACTCTAGCAAAAGATTTGTTGTGTAGATTCTTTCACACTCTGGTGTAAGCCCTGTATCAATTCCATACTGAACTAATTTCTTTATACTTTCCTGCAACATATTTCCCCTCCGAAATTATTGAAATATTAATATGAAGCTTGTTCTTCTGGAAACTATTTTACACCTTTTCGGTTTTCTACTTCAAGTATTCTTGCAAGGAAAAATTGCAAAAACGACCATTCAAATTATTTACTATCATAGCAACACCAGAGATAATCAAGAATAATATTACAAGCTTCTTAATCAGCTTCTCATCCAAGA
The DNA here is from genome assembly GCF_015057245.1 of Pseudobutyrivibrio ruminis. Lineage (GTDB taxonomy): Bacteria > Bacillota > Clostridia > Lachnospirales > Lachnospiraceae > Pseudobutyrivibrio > Pseudobutyrivibrio ruminis_E. The sequence continues at coordinate 38,549 of NZ_SVET01000009.1, read as the reverse complement.
TATCCCCACACTTCATACCAAGCCAAAGGCTGAAAAGCATCACCGGAGCAAGGCATATTGCCTTTATAAGGCTATCAAATGTCATTACCCCAAGTACGATATATGTGACAAGTCTAAAGGTGTTTTCAGCTATGAATACAAGGCTTAGATTAGCTTTAAACTCTGTGCTAGTCTTTGTAACTTTACTTACAAATGCTGCCAAAAGCACACCTACACCGAACATTCCACACATAGCGCCTGCAAGAATTCCTATTACTATGTCAAATAATTTATGACTCTTTCCAGCGGAGGGCTTATACTCTCGATACATCATATCTATGCCAACGAGTGCAACCATAACACCAAATATCATTTTAACGATATTCGCATTTACGTATCGAAGTACAAATGCCCCTGGAAGACTTCCTGCTATAACCACAATAATCAAGGGAATAACGATATTTTTATCTATTTTTTCCCTGTTTTTGAAAGTCAATATTACATTTGTTGGATACCCCAGTACCAGCTCCACTGGAGAAATATTTACATTGTTTACTCCAAATCCCAGTATTGTATCAAACACTAACGTATTTGCGAATCCACATAGCCCTTTAACAAAGAAAGCGCAAAACGCTGCTAAAATCCATAAAAACATTAAAATAACCACCTAATCTATATTAAATCAAAAATGCTCATCTGATTGTCAATCCAAGACTTTTGATTAGCCTCATGGATTATATCTCCCTCTCGAAATCCTCCAATTAAAAATGGAGAATTCACATCGTGGAGTTTTTCATTTATTCTTACCTGACTTAAGTCATTATTTGCATAGCAGTATTTGCAAAAATGTCTACAAGTATCGTACGCTCCTATATCGGCTCCAAGATAGCAAGCACAGTCTGCCCTGGCAGGCTTAACATTTGATTTAGGCACATTCAAATGAGCAGAAATGGCCTTTTCATACATATCTACTGTCATGCAGCCACTGCAATCAGCTCCGAATTTAGCAAGAAAATCTCCTTCTGCGCATGGCTTTACAACCATATTGTTGGCTTTCGCGATACGAATAATCTCCTGTCCCAAACGAAGCTTATCTTCTGCAGATACAGCCATTGCGTCAGGAAAGTTCTTCTTTACCTTTTCGTAAATATCAATAAAGCTGATTACCACATGATTGGTATATCCTTTAAGATTTTCTGCCATCTTTGTGAAGGCTTCAATATGAAAATCGACTGTATATTTTTCATTTACAAAGATTGGATCATATCGCCAGCCAATGCGATTAATCCCCACAGTTTTAGAGAGGAATTTGAAGGACTCCATTACCTCTTTTTTATCTGGAACACCTGGCTCAATATCCTTGCCATAGGGTGTGATTGTCACATACCAATACTGACCATAGTCTTTTACTAAATCCAAATACGAAAAAAAAGGTGCTGGATTCTTTGTGCAAAAGCCAATAGCATCCACCACCTGTGGGTTTAAAATATATTTATTTACTGAATTTTGATTGTAAGGATTGCGCACACATACATAGCCTTCTCTCAGTCGGTTCGCAAACCATTCCGGAAAGAATGCAGGTATATCTGTGCGCTGCCCTGTATTAATAATCATTTATTATCCTTTATAGATCGTCGATAGCGTCCTTTATTTTATCTGCAAAGCCCTTCTTCTTTTTCTCAGCCTTTACTGACTTTGGACCGCCAACTGTTGTGTTGCCTGTAAGCTCATCGAACTTGCGAAGTGCTTCCTTAGCTTCCTTAGAAAGTCCTGTAGGAACCTGTACAACAAGTGTAACATACTGGTCACCACGAACATTTCTATTTCTAAGGGAAGGAATACCTTTTCCACGAAGTCTGATTGTTGTATCAGTCTGTGTACCAGGCTTAACCTCGTATGATACCTTGCCGTCGAGAGTATCAATAATAACCTCTCCACCAAGTGTAGCCTGTGCAAATGAAATAGGTGCTGATGAGTATACATCCATATCTCTACGCTGGAAAATAGGATGATTTGCTACGATTACTTCTACAAGTAAATCGCCTCTTGGGCCACCATTTCTGCCTGGCTCACCCTTTTCACGGATACGAACACTCTGGCCATTATCGATACCAGCTGGAATAGATACAGAAATCTTCTTCTTACGAGCGACATAGCCTGTACCATTACAATCAGGACATGGAGTATCAATAACCTCACCTGTTCCCTGACAATCAGGACATGTTGTAACATTCTGAACCATACCAAAAAGTGACTGCTGAGACATCATTACACGTCCCTTACCGCCACACTTTGTACATGTACGCTTGCTTGTACCAGGCTTTGCACCTGTACCATGACAAGCAGCACATTCATCCTTAAGAACGATTTCAATCTGTTTTTCACAACCGAAAGCTGCTTCTTCAAAAGTGATATGCACTGCTGCTCTGAGGTTTGCTCCACGCATTGGGCCATTTGAAGCACGACCACCGCCGCCTCCAAAGAAGCTACCAAAGATGTCACCAAAGATATCGCCGAAGTCCATACCAGAGAAATCAAAGCCGCCAGCTCCGCCACCGCCGTTTTCGAATGCTGCGTGACCAAACTGATCATACTGACGTCTCTTGTCTGCATCAGAAAGAACAGCATATGCTTCAGAAGCTTCTTTGAATTTCTTCTCAGCTTCTGCATCACCTGGATTCATATCAGGGTGATACTTCTTAGCAAGCTTTCTATATGCACTTTTGATCTCACTATCTGAGGCTGTCTTAGAAACTCCAAGCACCTCATAGTAATCACGTTTTTGTTCTGCCATTGTTTATCAATCCTTTACATATTAAAATGCCGTGAAAAACTCCAACACCTTCAAAGCTTCCGTAGACCACTTCCATACGTCGCCAGTTACAGCTACAAGCCTTAGTATCTCTCCGCTCGACTAAAATGTCTCGCTCGAGAGATCTAAGAGCTTGTTGCTTACTGGCTTACGTTTAGCCTTCCTACTCGCGCTTGCCAAGACAATGTGTTTTTCACAGCATATCATATTTACAAATTATACTTCCTTGAAATCAGCGTCTACGACATCATCTGCTGGGTTAGACTGTGCGCCTGCACCAGCGCCTGCTCCTGTGAACTGGCTCATATCTGGGCCTGCACCAGCTGCTCCACCCTGTGCCTGTTGTGTCTGCTCATACATCTTTGCAAATACCTTCTGAGCTGACTCTGTAAGCTTCTCCTGAGCTGCCTTAAGCTCACCAATCTGTGAATCGCTCATCTCCTCTGGAGTCTGGTACTGATCAAGAAGCTTCTGAGCTGCTTCGATATCAGCCTCAACTGCTGCCTTATCAGCTGCATCAATCTTGTCACCTACTTCATCAAGAGCCTTCTTTGTCTGGAATACAAAGCTCTCAACATCGTTTCTTGTATCAACAGCTTCCTTACGCTTCTTATCCTGAGCCTCATACTCCTGAGCCTCTTTAACTGCCTTATCGATATCCTCATCAGACATGTTAGAACCAGCTGTAATTGTGATGTGCTGCTCCTTGCCTGTTCCAAGATCCTTAGCAGATACGTTTACAATACCGTTAGCATCAATATCGAATGTAACCTCGATCTGTGGTACACCTCTCATTGCTGGTGGGATACCATCAAGTCTGAACTGTCCAAGTGACTTGTTATCCTTAGCGAACTGACGCTCACCCTGTACAACGTTGATATCAACGGCTGTCTGGTTATCAGCTGCTGTAGAGAAGATCTGGCTCTTCTTTGTAGGAATAGTTGTGTTTCTCTCGATAAGTCTTGTAGCAATACCACCCATTGTCTCAATTGAAAGTGAAAGTGGTGTTACATCAAGAAGAAGGATATCGCCTGCACCAGCATCGCCAGCGAGCTTACCACCCTGGATTGAAGCACCGATAGCTACGCACTCATCTGGGTTAAGAGTCTTGCTTGGCTCGTGACCTGTAAGAGCCTTTACCTTATCCTGAACTGCTGGGATTCTTGTAGAACCACCAACAAGAAGTACCTTTGAAAGGTCTGAAGCGTTAAGACCAGCATCCTTAAGAGCCTGGTTAACAGGACCTGCTGTAGCTTCTACTAAATCATGTGTTAACTCATCAAACTTAGCACGTGTAAGGTTCATATCAAAGTGCTTTGGACCTTCTGCTGTAGCTGTGATAAATGGAAGGTTGATGTTTGTAGTTGTAGCAGATGAAAGCTCTTTCTTAGCCTTCTCAGCTGCTTCCTTAAGTCTCTGAAGTGCCATCTTATCTGTTGAAAGATCTACGCCCTCAGCTGCCTTAAACTCTGCAAGCATCCAATCTGTAATCTTCTGATCGAAATCATCACCACCAAGTCTGTTGTTACCAGCTGTAGCAAGTACTTCGATAACGCCATCACCGATTTCAATGATAGATACATCAAATGTACCACCACCAAGATCGTATACCATAATCTTCTGCTCCTGCTCGTTATCAAGACCATAAGCAAGTGCAGCTGCTGTAGGCTCGTTGATGATACGCTTTACATCAAGACCTGCAATCTTACCAGCATCCTTTGTAGCCTGACGCTGAGCATCGTTGAAGTAAGCTGGAACTGTGATAACTGCCTCAGAAACCTTCTCACCAAGGTAGTTCTCAGCATCACTCTTAAGCTTCTGAAGAATCATAGCTGAAATCTGCTGTGGGCTGTACTTCTTGTCGTCGATGATACGACCGTTGTCTGTACCCATATCTCTCTTAATTGAAGAAATTGTCTTTTCTGCATTTGTAACAGCCTGACGCTTTGCTGGCTCACCAACAAGTCTCTCGCCTGTCTTTGTAAATGCTACGATAGATGGTGTTGTTCTAGCACCCTCTGTATTTGCGATAACGGTAGGCTTTCCACCTTCCATAACAGCAACACAGCTGTTAGTTGTTCCTAAATCGATACCAATAATCTTTCCCATGATTTATTTCCTCCTATTTTCTTACTAGTGTAATCTGTCTAAATTTGTATCGTCGGCCAATGGGCCTCCTGACACTAAGAAATCTTCGCAAGCTCGATTTTTAGTGCCATTTTAATTAGCAACCTTAACCATTGAATGACGTACTACTGAATCATTGTACATGTAGCCCTTCTGGAATTCTTCTACGACGATGTTCTCGCCAACCTCATCATCCTCAACATGCATTACTGCATTGTGGAAATCAGGATTGAATTCCTTTCCTACAGCCTCGATAGGCTTAACGCCTACTTCCTCGAGAGTTGTAAGTAACTGCTTGTATATCATGAGCATTCCATCAGCAAATGGATCTGCCCCTTCCTCAACTGTAGCAAGACCTCTTTCGAAGTTATCAACTACAGGAAGAACCTTTTCAATGATGGCCTTTGCGCCATTTCCAAACATCTGAGCCTTTTCCTGCTCTGTACGACGACGGAAGTTTTCGAATTCTGCCATCTGACGAGTAACTCTATCAGTAAGCTGCTCTATCTGCTCATCACGCTTATCTTTCTTCTTTTCTTTTTTCTTGAATGGCTTCTTGCCATCCTTTTCCTCTTTTGAAGATTCCTCTGAAGTGTTTTCCTCAGAAGCCTCTGTTACTTCAGCTTCCTCAGCCGTAGCTTCTGCATTTTCCATCGCTTCCGCATTTTCCATAGCTTCTTTAACTGCTTCTTCAGTAGAGAACTCTTCCATGTTTTCTTTATTCTCTGCCACGAATTTACATCTCCTTAATTTCTTTATCCTTTATTTCTGTCAGCCTCATTTTTAAGTAGTTTATCTAGCTGACCTTTAAGACTTTTTATATTGTCAACAACATTTTCGTAATCCATTCGCTTTGGACCAACGATACCAATTGTACCTTTGACTCCTTCGCCAAGCTCATATGTTGCTGTAACAATCGAACAATCCTTCATTGTAGATATTGGAGATTCGTCTCCGATATAAACCTGAATTCCTGTGTTCTCACTTTCACTTGAGCTGTCATTGAGAAGCTCTATGAGTGATTGCTTTTCTTCGAATGTATCTAATAATTCAGATGCTTTCTTTGAATCAGCAAGCTCTGGATACTTGAAGATGTTGGTAGCACCTGAAGTGTAAACCTGTAAATCATCACCTTCAGTGATTGTCTCTGCTACGGTATCAAGTACCTGCTCTACAATCTCATCATGGATACCGGCCTGCTCCTTTAATCTGGAAATAACTGCCAAATTGATTTGATCAACCGTCAGACCATTTAGGTTTGTGTTAAGAAGCATGTTAAGCTTTAACATTGTCTCATTATCAAGTGGCTTATCCACATTGATGATTTTATTCTTAACAATGTTGCCATCCATGACAACTACTGAAAGCACCTGATGTTCGTCCACAGCTGAAAGCTGAACGAACTTTAATCTATTTGAAACAACTGAAGGAGCTGAAACAAGTGTTGCATACTGTGTGTTGTTTGCCAGTGTCTTTGCTACGTTCTTAAGAAGGCTTTCCATCTTTTCAGTCTTCTCAATCATCCACTCATGCATATCTGCAACTTCTTTATCCTTCTCAGCTATTAGATTGTTAACATAGAATCTGTAACCTTTATCTGAAGGAATACGACCTGCCGATGTATGTGGCTGAACGATATATCCTAAATCCTCAAGATCTGACATCTCGTTTCGGATGGTAGCTGAACTAAGATTCAAATCAGTGTATTTTGAAATTGTTCTTGAACCAACTGGCTCGCCAGTCTCAAGGTAATTCTTAATAATCGCATTTAAGATTTTTACTTTTCGCTCATCTAGTTCGATATCAGCCATACATTCACCTCTTCCCCGTTTTGTTGTTAGCACTCATCTAATTGGAGTGCTAATCATTTTCTGATGTTAATTTACACCTAGGGTCCCCTTTTGTCAACCGCCTTAAGATATTTTTTATACTTTCTTTATAATGTTATATAATTGTTATTTTTCCTAAGCTTTGGTAATATATGAAGGCAATCATTTTTGTAAATATCTTCATTAATTTGCAAAAATAATTACATTAATATAGAGGTGTTTTATGGATCAGAGTAAAATCAGAAATTTTTGCATTGTTGCACATATCGATCACGGTAAATCAACACTTGCCGATCGTATCATACAAATGACAGGTACTCTCACTGATCGTGAGATGCAGGCACAGGTTCTTGACAATATGGACCTTGAACGTGAGCGCGGTATCACTATCAAATCTCAAGCCGTTCGTATTGTTTACAAGGCTGATGACGGCAATGAATACATTTTTAACCTTATTGATACCCCTGGCCACGTTGATTTTAACTATGAAGTTTCTCGTTCACTGGCTGCCTGCGATGGCGCTATTCTTGTTGTTGATGCAGCTCAGGGTATCGAAGCTCAGACTTTAGCAAATGTATATCTTGCCTTGGATCACGATTTGGATGTTATTCCTGTCATTAACAAAATCGACTTACCTTCTGCTGATCCAGATAGAGTTATAGAAGAAATTGAGGATGTAATCGGCTTAGAAGCACATGATGCGCCTCAGATTTCAGCCAAGACAGGCCTTAATATTCACGATGTTTTGGAAGCAATCGTACATCAGCTTCCAGCTCCAACTGGTGATCCAAAGGCTCCACTTCAGGCACTTATTTTTGACTCACTTTACGACCCATACAAGGGTGTTATCGTATTCTGCCGAGTTAAGGAAGGAACCCTCAAGGTAGGCGACAGCGTAAAGATGATGGCTACCGGCGCTCAATTCGACGTAGTTGAGGTTGGATATTTCGGTGCAGGTCAATTCATTCCTTGCGATGAGCTTCCAGCAGGTATGGTTGGATACATGACAGCCTCTATCAAAAACGTTCGTGACACTCGTGTCGGTGATACTATCACTCACGCTAATGCTCCTGCAGCCGAGCCACTTCCAGGATATAAAAAGGTTAACCCAATGGTTTACTGCGGTCTTTATCCTGCAGATGGCGCTAAGTACCCAGATTTGCGTGATGCCCTGGAGAAGCTTCAGCTTAATGATGCTGCATTACAGTTCGAACCCGAGACTTCTGTCGCACTTGGCTTTGGATTCCGATGTGGTTTCCTCGGACTTCTTCATTTGGAAATAATTCAGGAACGTCTTGAGCGCGAGTACAATCTTGATTTAGTTACTACTGCTCCAGGCGTAGTATACAGAGTATACAAAACAGATGGCACAATGATTGAGCTTACAAACCCAAGCAATCTTCCAGACCCTAGTGAAATCGAATACATGGAAGAGCCAATCGTTGAAGCAGAAATCATGGTTACCAGCGAATACATCGGTGCTATTATGGACCTTTGTCAGGAGCGTCGTGGCCAGTATATTTCAATGGAATATATGGAAGAAACACGTGCACTCCTCAAATACACTCTTCCACTTAATGAAATCATTTACGATTTCTTTGATGCTCTTAAGAGCCGTTCCCGCGGATACGCATCATTCGATTACGAAATGAAGGGATATATGAAATCTGAGCTTGTTAAGCTTGATATCCTTATTAATAAGGAAGAGGTGGATGCACTTTCATTCATCGTCTTCTCTGGTACTGCTTACGAGAGAGGCCGCAAGATGTGCGAAAAGCTCAAGGAAGAAATTCCACGTCATCTCTTTGAAATACCTATCCAGGCTGCAGTTGGTTCAAAGGTTATTGCCCGCGAAACTGTAAAAGCTATGCGTAAGGACGTACTTGCAAAATGCTACGGTGGTGATATCAGTAGAAAGAAGAAGCTTCTTGAAAAGCAAAAGGAAGGTAAAAAACGAATGCGTCAGGTTGGAAATGTAGAAATACCACAGTCAGCTTTCATGAGTGTTCTTAAATTAGACGAGGATTAAAATGACTCCTATCGAACTATATATACATATACCATTCTGTGTAAAAAAATGTTTATATTGCGACTTCCTTTCAGGAGTGTTTGATGAAAAAATGCAGCGACGTTATGTCGCTGCTTTATGCACTGAAATAAAATATATGGCAAACCAGGTCCATGGCGTTGAAGTAGCTACGATTTATGTTGGCGGCGGTACCCCATCTTGGCTTTCCGAAGATTTGATGGATTCAATTATTACCACCATAAAATCATCCTTCAGAGTCAATCCATTAGCAGAAATATCTGTTGAATGTAACCCAGGGACACTGTCGGCTGAAAAGCTCAATGTATACCGTAGCGTTGGAATCAACAGACTATCCATTGGTCTGCAATCAGCAAATGACGATGAATTAAAGGAGCTTGGACGAATCCACGACTACAATCGTTTTCTCCACACCTTTGATTTAGTTCGTAAAGCAGGCTTTGACAATGTAAATGTGGATATCATGACAGGATTACCTCACCAAACAGTGGAAAAACTCGAACGTACCCTAAACGCAGTCACTATGCTTCGACCAGAGCATATCTCTGCTTACTCTTTGATTATTGAAGAAGGTACTCCATTCTACGATAAATACAAATTCGATGCTGTTAAGCAACACGCTGGAATGGAAACTGAAGATTTACCTACAGACGAAGAATCTTATCATTTATACAAATTCACAATGGACTACCTTGAAAAGAAAGGTTATAAACGATACGAGATTTCCAACTATGCCCGCGGTGGAAAGGTTTGCCGCCACAATTTAGGCTATTGGGACCGTGTTCCATACTTAGGACTTGGCCTTGGCGCTGCTACCCTTTATCAAAACAGGCGTGCAGACAACATTCGTGACATATACAAATACTGCGAAATAGCTGAACAGATTGCAGAAGGCAAGGAAGTTCCTACTAAGCTATCCTCACCTTTCTATTGCGATGAAAATGCCCTTTCCAAAAAGGAAGCTATGGAAGAATTCATGTTCCTCGGCCTTAGAAAAATAGACGGCGTCAATCGCTCAGACTTCTTCAATATGTTTGGAATCGATATCGAAGCAATATATGGTCCAATTATTACTGCCCTTCGAAATCAAGGCTTTATGGACGCTAAAGAAGGACGCTTGTTCCTTACTGACATAGGAATAGATGTAAGCAATCAGGTTCTTGCTCAATTTTTATTAGATAAGTAGAAATATTTACATTATTTCAATAAAAATATTCTCAAACTATTGACAACCAGGGATTCATTAACTATTATATTTGAGTATGCGTTGAACTGTCCGTGTCCGGCTACAACGTATTTAATTTGAACATTTTATAATTATACAAATTGGAGGTGTAGCAACACATGGCAAATATTAAGTCTGCTAAGAAGCGTGTTCAGGTAACAGCTATCAGAACAGAGCGTAATAAGGCAATCAGATCAGAGGTTAAGACATACGTTAAGCGTGTTGAGGCTGCTGTAGAAGCTGGTGATAAGGCTGTTGCAGAGGCTGAGCTTAAGGCTGCTATCAAGGTTATCGAGATGGCTGGTTCTAAGGGCGTTTACCACGACAACACAGTTAGCCGTAAGGTATCTCGTCTTTCAAAGCTTGTAAACACACTTGCTTAATTTAAATACGAAATAATAAAAGCATCGGTCCCGTCAGCCGATGCTTTTTTGTTGTTATTTTTATTCTTGCTCTTCATCTTCTTCAGACTTAATAATAGCTTCTGCTATATCTTCTTTCCAGAACTCTCCTGTCTTAATTCGTTTTATCCCTGACTTATCGCTCTTGCCTCTTATAGCCTCAATTTGTTTTGTTGCGATATATCTCTGTAGAAAAGCTGCATGGTCTGATGAAATTGTGCATCCACTGAAAATGCCACCATTCTCATCGTCCTTCTGGTTTACAATTCTTCCAAAAAACTTTCCTACTTCCCTTTCACCATCCTCACTATTCTCTGTAAGATGTAATATAAACTCTCGATTTGGATCAATTTGAGAACCTAAAGGCTCTACAAATCCAACTCCGCAATATGATAAATCTCGAACGATAACCGAATACATTATATCGTCCTGCTCTACCTCCATGACCTTATCAATATTGATGCGCACTCCACGACGTCTATTATATTTATTTCCCTCTTCTAATAAGGGTAATACAACGTGGATTGCACGCCCTGACGAAAAAGTGAATCTATATATTTTGATATTTTCCCAAATAAAAACACCTTGATCATTCACTACTATCAAATCAAGTTTTGAAACGCTTCCAGTAAAATCTACTTCTCTAACAGAGTCCTGCCACATTTGAATAATGTTCTCTATTGGGATACCTTTATTACCAAACTTAGCAGCAAATTCTTCTTGCTCTTTTTCATCTAAAACAGCATACTCCGTCGGCAACTCCAACTTTTTATTCTCAAGAGTTGCTTGCACTGAGATGCGCGCTTTTTCAGTCACATCTGAAATATGTAATTTAGTAATCGCCTTTTCTTTATTCATATCTTAATTTTAACAAAGATAAAAGTTCCTGACTACTAGAGAATTAGCCCTTATATCCAATATCTTTCGTAACAAATACTTCACACAATTTGCATGATTTATCGCACAGTATTATGTATATTAAAGAGGGAGTATAAAAACGCAATGAGGGCGATAATTTGAAACAATACAATTATGAACTTGAGAATACATCTCATATAGAAAATGTACTGAATTCTTTGCATAAAGAAATCGGCAATGATTCTTATTCATCAATTCTATTTCATATTTATACAAACGGTATCGATAAGTCAGAAGTAGACATCGTTATTTCTGAAATTCTTGATGCCTTTCCAACTGCGTCAATTGGCGGAACCAGCACCAACGGTGGTATTTGCGATGGCCATCTAGTTGACGAAGGAATGATTATTTCTGTTTCAGTTTTTGAAAGCACATCAACACAAGTAAAACTTTTCAAATGCATTCCAGGAAATGAAGACGCTATTGGCAAAAGTATCTCTGATTTCATTGATTCAACGAATAATATCGTTGCCGCCGAATTACTTATTACCCTCAAATCGATTAACAGTCATATCATTTTAAATAACGTAGAAAAATGCCATAAAGATATTTTCGTATTCGGCGGAGGAAGTGCCGCCGTCACAATATCTGATGATAATACCTGTGTAATAGATGAGAATGACATCTCTCCTAATGGTGTCCTTGTGATAACCTATTCTGGCCCAGATTTCCATATCGATGTACATCATGCAATAGGTTGGAAGGCATTAGGTAAGGAATTAAAAGTCACAAAAATCAAAGGCAAGCAGCTGTTTGAAATCAATAATACCCCTGCCGGCGTCGTATATAGCAAGTATTTGGATATTCAAGCTGACGAAAACTTCTTTTCAAACATACTAGAATTTCCAATAATGTCTCATCAGCATGGCAATGAAGTATTACGATTACCATTTTCATGTAATCACGAAGATAACTCTATTATTCTTGCAGCTGATATCGACCCAGGAACTCCAATCAATCTTTCCTACGGTGATCCTGATGTTATAAAAGAAGATGTAATTGCTCTTGTAAAAAAAGTAAAGGCCTTCGCACCACAAGCAATATTCTTGTACAGCTGCGGAGTCCGACGACTTTACTGGAAATACCTTATTAACAAGGAAACAGCACCATTTGCAGCCATCTCTCCAACTTCTGGATTCTACTCAAGCGGAGAGATTATGCGCATGGGTGACCACATCATTGAGCATCATGTCACATTGATAGCAATTGGCATGCGTGAAGGTGAAAAGGCTATTGTTCAGCCATCATTTAATGGCGACAAAGCTTTGCCTATACCAGAAGAGCAAAAAATGCACAGTCAGGTTTCTATGGTACGTCGTTTGGCCAACTTTATTAACGTCACAGCTGCTGAGCTTCAAGAGGCCAACGAAAAACTTCAGGAAATTGCAGATACCGATGAGCTAACAGGGTTATACAACCGCCGTATGCTCAACAAACTTGTTTCAAACGCTATTGATAGAGCGAATAAAAACGGCTTTGATATGATTATCGGTATTGTGGATATTGATAATTTTAAAGAAATTAATGATACATATGGTCATACCATGGGTGATATCGTTCTAAAAGAGCTTTCCAAGCAGCTGGATAACGAAGTTGAAAAACTCCCTAGCGGAATTATCGGACGCTGGGGCGGCGAAGAATTCTTGTTTATCGCCCCTACATTAAAGCTAGATGAAGTTTCATCCAATATTGAAGAAGCCAGAAAACGAGTCTCCAGCATAAAATTTGATGGAATAGACTCTCCTACAGTAAGTCTTGGACTCACCGCTTTCATCGCGGGAGACACCGCTGAATCAGTGTTTAAACGAGCCGATGCAGCTTTATATGAAGCCAAAGAAACTGGCAAAAACAAAATATGTATAAAATAAAAAATAAAGCTCTGTCCCATGCATAGGGACAGAGCCTTTTATTTACCTGCATATTTCATAATAATAAGTTCTACAGCCAGCTTTTCATCCAAGCGACCAGTCTTAAACTGCTCCTCAAAATCAGCCGCATCATTTAATAGATTTGTAATTTCCTTTGCAGAAAAATTGTTAGCCAGCTGCATTGTACGCTTCACAGCAAAATCAGGCATTCCCACTTTGCTTGCTATCGTTCCTGCATTGTTGCCATATGCCGACAACTCCTTGATAACCTTCATCTGCCTGAACTGGCGAACTATCATAGTCAAGATTCTCATAGGAGGTTCCTTTGCAGAAAGCATATCCTGATACAAATCCAATGTCTTTTTCAAATCCTTGGCAGAAATAGCATTTAGCATATCGAAAATCTTTGTCTCGACCCGGGCAATACAGATAGCATTGACGTCCTCCAAAGTTATCTGATTCCTATCCCCTACATAAGAAACAAGCTTATCAAGCTCCGTAGCCATGTTATCCATTGAGTCGTGAGTCATGTTCAAAAACTGAGACCAGGCATCCCGTTTCATTTGTTTGCCAGCAGCATTTAGCTGACCACCAACCCATTTAGCCAAGACACTTTCATTAGGCATATTCATCTCTATGTCTCGACCTGCGGCTTTTGCTGCCTTATATAGCTTTCCTCTTTTATCTGCAGAAGGCTCAACAAAAATAAATATAGTGAAATCCGGAATACTAGATAGATAGTTGCCCAAATCCTCAGGCATCTTTTTTCCAAATCCGCTATTTTCTATAAGAATGACTCTGTGCTCAGCAAAAAATGGCATTGTCTCAGCCTGATCAATAACCTGGCCTACGTTGATGCCATTGTCCTCGTATTTGGTGAAGTTCATATTATCCCCTTCATTTACAAGAGCCTTCAAAAGCTTATTCTTGTATTGAAGCTTTAAATAGTCTTCCTCACCATAAAGCAAATATATATTTTGAAATTGTCCTGAACTAATATCCTCATCTATACGTCTCATAGGTAAAAGTATAGCCTAAATCCAGATTAACTACTAGTGAATATTGAAAAGAAATAATATTCAATAAACTAATCCCATTCGTTAGAAAACTCTGGAATAAAGCTCTCCTTTGCTACTTTTCTATCCTGTATAAAGGCGTTTTCTACGCCCAAATCCAAAGCGTAATTAATAAGACTATCGTATTCACGTTTGGTAACTCTTCTATTTAATTCAGGGCATTTTGAAGCTATATGAGGCATAGGTGTATACTGGCTCATCATGCTGATAAAAACACTATTCTGATAGTTATCAAATAAATATTTAATAATTGCTTTGGCGTCATTTACATGACCTGGCAGTAAAAGCTGTCTAACTATGACACCTGATTTAACAAAACCTTGCTCGTCAAACTGCACTGATGGACACTGGCGAACCATCTCAGCAATAGCCGCTTTTGCAACTTCCGGATAATCTGAAGCGTGGGAATAATTACCAGCCAATGATTCATCCATATATTTAAAGTCAGGCAGATATACATCCACTATTCCATCTAGGAGTTTCAACGATTCCACCTTCTCATAACCACTGGTATTGTAAATAACCGGTATTTCAAGGCGGTTTCCATCATCTAAACCTGCTTTAGCCAGCTTCACCGCTTGAACAATCTGTGGAATATAGTGAGTGCCTGTTACGAGATTTATATTATTAGCCCCTTGCTTTTGAAGCTTAATAAACTGATTTGCCAATTCTTCTACAGAGATTTCCTTGCCAACCTTTCCATGGCTTATCTCTTCATTCTGACAAAACACGCAGTGAAGATTACATCCTGAAAAAAACACAGCTCCGCTGCCGCTTTCTCCTGAAATACATGGTTCCTCCCAATAATGCAAGGCGATTCTGGCTATCTTAAGCTTATCAGATACCTGACATATCCCTCTTGAATTTACTCTATTAACTTTGCAATCTCTAGGACAAAGCCTACATTCATTCATAATTTCCATAATAAACAAAAAAGTGCCTGGCATTAAAACCAGGCACCATATCTTTTAATTATTTATTGCGACCCTTTGTCTTGATTTCATTAACAATAAGCTCTACAAACTCATCAAATGAAACTGTTGTAGTGCCCTGCTCGCCGTGAAGTCTGTATGAAACTGTTCCTTCAGCCTCCTCATTCTTACCAAGTACAGCAAGATAAGGAACCTTCTGGATCTGTGCTTCACGCATCTTGTATCCAAGCTTCTCTGAACGAGTATCAAACTCAACACGTACATCGGCATCGTTAAGAGCATCAACAAGCTTCTGTGCATATGCGTTAAGCTCTTCATCATCATTCTTTACAGGAAGCACCTTAACCTGTGTAGGTGCAAGCCAAAGTGGAAGATTTCCCTTTGTCTCCTC
This sequence comes from Pseudobutyrivibrio ruminis, assembly GCF_015057245.1. GTDB lineage: Bacteria > Bacillota > Clostridia > Lachnospirales > Lachnospiraceae > Pseudobutyrivibrio > Pseudobutyrivibrio ruminis_E. Next base: position 22,944 of record NZ_SVET01000009.1, on the reverse strand, counting down.
AAGAATGTAAGCCATAAATCTATCAAGTGAACCAAGGATAGCTCTATGGATAACTACAGGTGTCTGCTTGTTAGACTCTGCATCTGTGTATGTAAGATCAAACTTAGCTGGTAAGCAGAAGTCAAGCTGGCATGTAGAAAGTGTAATCTCGTTACCAATAGCTGGCTTAACGTTAACATCAAGCTTTGGTCCGTAGAATGCTGCCTCTCCAATTTCTTCTGTGAACTCAATACCGATTTCTGTAAGAGTCTCACGAAGAGCCTGCTCTGCTGTGTTCCACATCTCATCATCCTGGTGATACTTCTTTGTATCAGCTGGATCACGAAGTGAAAGAACACATCTGTAATCTGTGATACCGAAATCTTCGTATGTGCTGAAGATAAGATCACAAACGCCCTTAACCTCATCCTTAATCTGCTCCTGTGTACAGAAGATATGTGAATCGTTCTGACAGAAGTGACGTCCTCTCTCAATACCCTTAAGTGTTCCTGAAGACTCGAAACGGAAATCGTGAGCGATTTCAGCGATACGAATTGGAAGCTCCTTGTATGAGTGTGGACGGTTAGCATAGATTCTCATATGGTGTGGGCAGTTCATTGGACGAAGAACAAAGTTCTCTCCCTCAACTTCCATAGCTGGGAACATGTTCTCCTTGTAGTGATCCCAGTGACCTGATGTCTGATAAAGCTGAACTGTACCAACGCATGGTGTCATAACGTGAAGGTAACCAAGCTTACGTTCTTTATTGCGGATGTAATTCTCAAGCTCTGTCCAAATTGTATAACCGTTTGGAAGGTACATTGGAAGTCCCTTACCAATTAAATCGTCAGCCATGAAAAGCTGCATATCCTTGCCAATCTTTCTGTGATCACGCTCTTTTGCTTCCTCAAGAAGTGCAAGATGCTCATCAAGCTGCTCCTGTGTTGGGAAGCAAACACCGTATACACGGTTAAGCACCTGATTGTTAGCATCACCCTTCCAATAAGCACCAGAGTGCTTAACAAGCTTGAAGTAACGGCAAAGCTTTACGTTATCAACGTGAGGTCCACGGCAAAGATCAGTGAAATCTCCCTGATCGTAGCAAGAAATAACTGTTGAATCCTCGTCCATATTATTGATAAGGTCTACCTTGTAAGGATCGTCCTTGAACTCTTCCAAAGCCTCAGCCTTAGAAATCTCACGACGATAAATCTTAGCTCCTGTCTTAGCGACCTTCTTCATTTCTTTTTCGATTTTTGCGATATCCTCATCTGTAAGCATAACATCGCCAAGGTCCATATCATAGTAGAATCCTTCCTCTACAACAGGACCAACCCAAAACTTAGCGTTTGGATAAAGATGCTTTACAGCCTGTGCCATCATATGAGCACATGAGTGATTGAGAGTGTTTAATGCCTCATCTTCTTTAAAATTAACCATTGCTTTTCTCCTTTTAAAATGTAATGAAATCTTAGTACATTACCAAGGGTGTAAAATAAAAAACACCCATAGGAAAGCTACTTCTAGCAATCCTAAGGGTGCATCATTCATTTTAATACACGGTTCCACCTTAGTGTTTCACTCATTTTGTCTTTAACGGAACTACCCGGAGACGCTTCACCAAATGGCTTCTACGCTCAGCTCGAGAATGGTGTTCATAAATGCTTCCGCTAGACGCTTCCAGCCTAGGCGTCCTCTCTCTTAGCTTTCACAAATACTACTGTTTCTGTCATCGCTTTTCGTGTCTTATCCTACCACAAAAATACTGTTAAATCAATAAAACAGTTTGGTTATATTATATTCATTAAAGTCGCTCTATAACTCTTTTTGCCCAGTCAAGCTCCCATTTGATTCTTACGTTCAAAATTTCAGCCTGTTGATTTAAAAGATTATCAATTGTCTCTTGTTTTGACGTCATAAGCTTCATATCCTGGCAGTTTTCGTACATGTCATTGTACTGAGAGACCTTGTTTCTATATTCATTTTTCAGCATGGAAGGCACACCCTCTTTGTCGTATATGCTCTCAACCTTCTCATGCACCTGTATCATCTTGTCGTATAATTCTTTTAGCTTTTCTTCGTTCATTTTTAGTCCTTATAATTAATTTTTATTGTCTTAGATTAGGCGATTGTTCAAATGATTGTGATTAGTTTTCATACTGTCCTTCAAAGATAGTATCTAAAAGGTTATCCTCACTATCATATACCAATTTTAGCGAGAAAAACTCACATTTTCCCTCCTGGTCCTGATTCTTTAAGAGCTTCAAGAAAGCCCTGTCGCCCTCCCAAAGATTTAGGTCCATCACTTTATCAATATCAACCCAAGTCAGCTCACCTTCGCTACAAGATTCTGCCAAATCCCCAGAGAAATCATCGCTGGTAAAAAGTATAGCATGCTCAGTCTCATCTCCCATAACGAAAGTGATATAGCCTCGCATTTTTACAGAATTTAGTGTCAATCCAGTCTCTTCCATTACCTCTCGCTTAATGCAATCGGTTGGAGACTCCCCCTCTTCCACATGTCCACCAACACCAATATATTTTCCAGCATTAATATCATGCTCCTTCTTGGTGCGGTGAAGCATCAAATATTTATTATCTTTTATTAAATAACATAATGTCGTAAGTGTCATATTTTTCCTATTCTAATATCAAAGTCACTTTACATTATATATCTTTTAATTTTTTCTTCTACTAGTTTCACATCAATTCCAATTCATTTCATTTCCACGGTAGTCCCTACTGCACTTATGATATTGTTTTTATCTATGCAGTAATCGTTTATATGATGATTACTGCTCAGATGCTAATAATTTTAATCATGCAGTAGTCTCTTTCATATTGGCTACTGCTCTAATGCTGATAGCTTTATCTATGCAGTAGACTTGCTGATAATTACTACTGCTTAAACTGCTAATCATCAAATTTTGCAGTAGCTTCTCCAATACAAGTACTGCTTAATCAATTTTCCTGACAAACATGCAGTATTGCATTGGCACATCACTACTGCACTGAAAACATTATTTCTATCATGCAGTATTATTACAAAAGATAATCTTTTATTTTTTTCTCAATCAAATAAATGTCCAGACTAACGCCACTTGACTCTGTCGATATTATGAGATTCTCCCCCAATATAATCCCAGATTTTTCATATTTAGCAAGCTTTTCAAGATTCTTCTCAGAATAATTATCGTCTGACGCTAGTCCAAAGTGTTCCCAATAATATGTCTTTCTTTCTCTAATGTTTAAAATAGCAAAATCAGGATAACATTTCTGTCCATTATAAAGAACTATATGAGGTTCATAACAATAAACCAAACCATAACTATTAAACAGATCTGCCAATATTTTTTCTGACTTTGACCTAACACGTTCTCCTCTATTAGTAGCATATAGCATGCTTATTTCTATAGAATTTTCGTTTCCCAAATGTTTTGCTCGCCAAGATATGATAAACTCTTCATCTGGCATTACTATTGGTTCTATCAACTGCTTTCTTCCATCCGATAATCCTTTTAGTAATTCCCCTATAAAGCTGTCACTATACTTGTTCACGAAACTCCAAATTACCTTTTCTTGGCATTCTATTTCTTTTAACAGTTTGACATAATAATCTTTCTGCGCTAGTCTAGTTGCCAGTATTCTATTTGTCGCAGGTATATATTCTACGCTGCCTTCATTTGTTCGATAGTAATATTGAAACCATTTATTTGATTTTCTGACCACTAGAGAATATCCACTGACGTCGGCATATTCTTTCAATTGCTGCTTCACATAATCTTTTTGTTCTCTTATTCTTTGTAATTCCTTCTTTAATTCATCTATTTTCATATATAACCTTTCTTAATAGTATACTTAATACTGCATGACTCATCATTTGCTCCTCCCGCAGTAGTCCTCATAATGATTACTACAGCATTTTTCTCATTTCTATCCGACATGCTGTATAGGGATTTCAACAATCTACTACTCAAATAATCATTCATAATTTCTTGCTGTAGGCTCAGTCGTCCTCCCTACTGCGCTATTACCCGATTCTTATATTCTGCAGTAGTCATCCCTCAAATCACTACTGCACAATCAGATTTCCATGATATCTTACAGTAGCCATTCCCCAATTCACTACTGCATAATCTGATTTCCATACAAATATGCGCTAGACCACGCCATACTTCTACTGTAAAACATTCAAAGCTACAAAAATGCAGTAGCCAACTATCTAATATCACTGCGATTCCTGTATAAACACATCAACTCCCCCTGCCCTCGCTCTCACGCGGCCGGAGTCCATGGTGTAATAAATGTTTCTCGCCGCGGCCTCAATGCGTTCAACGGCTTCAGCAGCTGGATGGCCGTAGCGATTTACCTTGGCACAACTAATAACAGCAACATCAGGTGACAATAGGGACAAGAACTCTGAATCAGAGCTGAATCGACTGCCATGATGGCTAACTTTTAGAAGGTCAACATGGCCTAAATTTCCGGACTGGGCAATAGATATTTCTTGCTCAGCACCTAAATCTCCTCCAAAGAATCCTGAGTAATCAACAGTTCCGTCACCATCCTTGTCATACTCCATCAACAGTGCCAATGACAGTGCATTAATGTCATCGCTGACCACTCCATCAAAAGGATATACGCAAGTAAATGTGAGATGTCTACTGCCACACTTATCTCCCTGGTTCATGTATAGAACATTGGTGCCATTAGCTTTACATAATTCCAGTAACTGGCTCAAAGTATCGTCGCTAGGTATCTCTGCTGAAAGCACAATATTATCGATTCTATACCCAGACTCAAGTAGTTCTAATACTCCTGATACATGATCCATATCCATATGAGACAAAAACCAATAATCAATATGACTAGCTCCTTTATATTTGAGAAAAGGCATCAAGGTATATTTTCCAACAGCGTCCGAGCTTGTACTTCCACCATCAATGCAAAACCTGACTCCATCTTGTGAAGAAACATATATTCCATCCCCCTGTCCAACATCCAAGATATCCACTTCGAATGATTGTTTAGAAGGGATGAACCATGTGCAAATAACAACTATGAAAAGGGCCATTGTAACAAGCATTTTACTTCGTATATACGATATTCTGGTTCTTGGATTAATTAGTTCAGCATCAATATGGTTATTAAACAATTCAGAAAGCCGCCATGCAAAAAATATTAATACGTAATAAATAACAATTCTTAGAATTTCCCGATGCCCAACGATTGCATTAGCATTTGGTAGTTTCGAAAACATTGACGCTATCATCTCAAAAATGTAAATAACAAAATGACATGGCATCAGAATAAGCTTTCCCAGTGGTAAATAGATTAGTCCAAGAAAGCCACCAAGCAAACCTAGCCCAAGCAGCACCGGCATAAGTGGCAAGATTAATAAATTAAGCATTGAAGAATAAACCGGAGTTTCATGATACATTTGAGTAACAATGGGAAGCATGGCCCCGTATATACCAATAGAAAAAATAAAGCTAGATACGAAATATTCAACAATAACTCTATGGATTGGCTTTTTAATTGCTTTTCCAAAGCCGTCATCTGATTTCATAAGCTTTTTTCTTTCGTTACAATACTTTCCATATATCCCACTTAAAGGCAGTGCTACATACCAAATACCAAGAATTGCTCCAAAGGAAAAAATAAAACTTCCATTTCTGATAAGCAATGGATTTCCCAGGAGTAGAAAATCCGCCACAACAGCCAGCGCTGTCAGAGAATCATATGCCTCTCCGAGTATATCCGCCAAAAGAAAAATCAGGAACATGAAAATCGCTCTCACTGAAGATATACTTCCCCCTGTAAGTAATCCGTAAAAAACAGCCACAATTCCAGCAAGGATTCCGGCACATATAAAGCTTTTTCCTCTTCGCCTCAAAAGCTTATAAAGTGACATACAAACCACAGATACATGAAGTCCAGAGACAGCCAACACATGTGCCACCCCTACAATCTGGAAAAGTTCGCGCAAATCGCCTAATAGGTCCCCCTTATTACCAATGAAGATGCTTGATAAAAAGCCCGCTTCCTCACCTGGCAAGGCAAAATGATAAACATAATCCAGAGCTTTACTAAGCTTATATAAAATATCTTTGCCAGATAATAAGCCACAGCTGTAGCCTAAAATTTCAGGATTAGACAGCTCAAAATAAAGCCCCATGGACTGATAGTAATTATTCATATCAAAAGCGCCATCATTTCTAGCCGTCAAAAAATGACTGACATTACCTTCTATATTTAGTTTGCAATAATTTGGGATTTCATCTGAATTAAATTTGAAAATAAAAGATGTATTTGAAAGTCTACCAATTTCAGAGTCAACGGTAGCATTTCTTACATAATAGAGTACACTGTCGTTTTTGATTTCCTTATGATAAATCATGCCAACAGCCTGCACCTGGATGCCATCCGGCATACAATCAGCTGCATCAGCTTTAGTATAGACCCCAAGGAAATCCCAGGGGCCATATACGCTAAAAGCAATTGTTATTATTATCAACAAGGAAATCTTACAAAGTCTTCGGCCTCGTAACATATGTCCTCCTTGTTAAATATTATTCTTCTGTTTCGGTATAGTCAAAATCGCTATCATCTTCCAAATAAAGCTCTTCGTCTTCTTCATCTTGATCAGCAAGTTCATTGATAATATCCTCATTGCGAGAAATAGACGAAGACAAGTCTACGTCCACGTTAGAGATATGTGGAGTATCTCCATTAACCAAAATCTGTACCTGCTTTATATTGTCCAATTCTGTCAACGAATTTACGATTGAGTATACAGTAACATTTTCAGTGACACCTGTTACTGTAGACTCAATAGCAGCGTCAAAGTTGACTATACATACTCCATTTTCTGAAACAGAAATAGAATTAAGCTTTGTTCCTGGTGGAATCGCTGAAAGGAGCTCATCTGAATCAGGGCCCTTCAATAATTGTTCTATAACAAGTCTCTCAATTGTAACATTACGACTGTAATAAACCTCTCTTGTTTCTGCCACTGTAGACATACCGTCCGCACTAGCAAAATATAAAGTCAGTTCTGATGAAAGTAGAGAGTCTGTCTCCTGTCCAAAATCCTCAATAAAGGTATCTGCCGTCATCGCACCTATACTATCACCATTTGAATCAGCAAGTGGCGCATCATTTACATAGATAGAAACAGATTCCACACCATCAATCTGAACTAACGTTTTTACGATAGCAGCTCTGACAAGAATCTCTGTGTAAGTATCTAATGAGTCATAGCCTCCAACTAAATATAGGCTAAGATTACCATCGTTGATTTCCCAACTTTTCGCTTCAACTTCTGATGGAATTGTATTGATATAATCTATATCATCTGGAGATTCAGCCAGCTCATTAATGGCCTCTTCTACCATTTCTGCAGTGTTATCAGACTGGAAAGTATAAGCAATTGGAACGATTCCCGCTTTATCAGATTTTAAATAATAAATCTGATAGTCCGACTCTTCATTCTTTGATCCACAAGAAACCATTGAAAGGGCTAATGTAATTGTAAGAATTAAGCTAAGTAATCTTTTCATTAGTGCACCTCCTTTTCAATGTAGTTCAGAGGAATTCGCACATCAAATGTAGAGCCTTCATTGAGCTTTGAGCGGACTTTTATTTCACCATTGTGCATAGCAATAGCACTCTTTGTAATGGCCAAACCAAGACCTGTTCCACCTATTTCTCTAGAATGAGATTTATCTGCACGATAAAATCTTTCAAAAATATGCTCCACTGAATCCTCAGGGATTCCAAGACCATTGTCTTCAACCTTGATATAGAAGAATTGGTGATCTGAATTTAATGAAATATGAACCCATCCACCTTCGTTGTTATATTTAATAGCATTTTCAACAAGATTGGTAACAACAAGTGTAAACTTGACTTCATCTACCTCTGCTACAACTGGTCTAAATGATTCGTAAACTACCTCAATATCAGATTTTTCTGCAATAGGCTTAAGTCTCTTTAGAATATGCTCAATAAGCTCATTGATGTTTACAGCTGTAACATTAAGCTGTGCGCCACTCTTATCCATTCTTACAAGACTAAGAAGGTCATTGATGATCTTGTTTTCTCTATCAATCTCATCACCAATATCCAGCATGAATTCCTTGTACATTTCGATTGGTACATCTTCTGAACCATTAAGAGAATCCGCCAAAACCTTCATAGATGTAAGTGGAGTCTTTAGCTCATGAGACACGTTTGAAACAAACTCCTGACGAGACTCATCTATAGAGTGCAGCTTTCCAATTACTTCGTTAAATTTTGAAGAAATATCCTGTAACTCTGTGAATGAATTTTCCTCTGGCATCTCACTTGTATATTCACGAACAATCGCATCTAAAGACTTAGACATGCGCTTCATTGGCTTTGTAAAGTGAATATGAGAAAGCACAGCAACAATAAGTGTCAAAGAAACAATAATAATCTCGCCTATTAACATATAGGATAGAAACGTGTCCTCATTTGTAAGGATGTAATCCATTGATTTGTTAATAACCAAAACACCAACGGTCTCTCCCTCTGAGCTGGTAAGAGGAACTGTAACAATAAGATAATTGGTAAGCTTATCATAGTAATACAAAGACTGTCCCTGCATCGAATATATAATATTCTCCCAAATAACAGTCTTTCCAACGTCAGCAGAGAAGGAATCTCTCACTATCTTTAAAGCAGAATTCACCACTAGAATTCGACCATTATAGCTTTCTGCTACCGCTTTAAGTTGTGTATCAAGTAGTGAATTATCATCCCCTGTAAGATAACCGCTTGTTACAATTTGGCTATTGTAGGAAATGGCCTGTGCCATAAGATTTGTTGCATCAGTTCTGATAGAAACTGATTCATATGCACGCATAGAAATAGGCACACAAACCACAAATGGAATGATGCCTACGCAAATGATAATAAATGCTATTTTAAAACCTATACTGCGAAAATAACCGTGACTAAATAACTTTTTCATTAACAACCCACTTTACATATAATAGTAGCCAACGCCCCACTTTGTGCGAACGTATTTAGGCTCCTTTGGATTTGGCTCGATTTTTTCTCTGAGACGTCTGACATGGACATCTACTGTTCGCTCATCACCAGGGTAGTCTTCTCCCCAAATAGTGTGGAGCAAATCCTCTCTTGAAAATACTTTCTTAGGATTAGTGACAAGTAAAAGAAGCATGTCAAATTCCTTTGAAGTAAGATTATATTCAACACCAAGAATTGTAAGACGGCGATTGCTCTTATCTAAAACTAAATCACCGTTCTCTACGATGTTTTCCTCTGCCTTATGATCAGTTGCCACTGGCTGTCCCAAAGCTGCTCTTCTCATGATTGCTTTGATGCGAGCCTTTACTTCAAGGATGTTGAATGGCTTAGTAATGTAGTCGTCTGCGCCGTACTCGAGGCCAAGGATTTTATCCATATCATCGCCCTTAGCAGTAAGCATAACAATAGGAACATTAGAAAACTCTCTAATGCTTTGACAAACCTCAAATCCATCAAGCTTTGGAAGCATAACGTCAAGAAGAATCATATCGTATGAATTGGCTGAAGCTAAATCAAGAGCCTCCTGTCCATCATAAGCACAATCCACTTCCATACCATCCTGCTCAAGAGAAAATCTAATTCCTTTTACAATTAGTTTTTCATCATCAACTACTAAAACTTTTTTAGCCATAACAATCCTCTATACTATTCTCTAAATTTTGATAAGTGAATTAATTTGGTTGAAAATACCATCGCCTATTCCTGAAACATTTTTTATATCCTCTATCGAAGAAAAATCTCCGTTAGCCTCTCTGTAGGATACAATTTGTTTTGCTTTAGCCTCTCCAATTCCAGGTAATGACTGAAGCTCAGCGGCGCTGGCTGTATTAATATTGACAAGTCCGTCGTCCTGCTGTGACGATGCAATCATCTCTTGCTTTAGTGCCTCGGCTTCTTCTATCGTATATACGTATAGCTTCTGTCCGTCCTCAAGCACTGACGCCTGATTAATATCGCTATCGTCTGCTGAATCTAACAGACCACCTGCAGCTTCTATCGCTGCATAGACTCTGGAGCCAACTGGTAATTCGTAAACATCAGGATTCTCAACAGCACCTGCAACTTGAACAAATATAGTTTCCGGCAATAATTCCTCAACCATCTCTTGCTCTTTAGGTGTTTCTTCTGTGGAATCTACTAGCTCCGTTGATTGAAAATATGATGCTTGACCGCATCCTGTAAATAAAAAAATGCTACAACAAGCAATAAATAAAAATTTCTTCATGTAATCTCCTATAATTTTCTGTAGGAGACTCCAATATCGTCCTGCTTATTGTAGCTAATTTTTTCATATATTACAATAGTTTTACAAAATGTTGTAAAATCAAAATAATTTTGACATAATTTCAAAAATTTAATGTTTTTTATAGATATAAATCTATTCATTAGACTCACTAGTTAGCTGGCTTTCACCAGTAGCATAGTCGATAGTTATTCCTGGCTGCACATTGTAACAATATACGTTAAACATAACTCCTGTCCCTTGATCTTCTACTGAATAAGCCTCCATCTGAACACCGGAAGCCACCAAGTTATCGCCTTCGAATACAGGTGTGACTCTGTATAAAACATGATTTCCTGTCTCCTCGACATATTCTGCAACCTTATCTTCAAAAGGAAGCATTCCCTCAACATTTAGATATCTAGTGCCAGTAATAAGATTTTTCTCATTGGCATTCTCACCACTTAGCTGGTATCCAATTAGATGGCATCTATTGTAAAGATAATTTCCATCCACATATTCATGATAATTTACAGTATGCCATCCACTAGGCTTTACACTACCAATTTCACCTCGTGGTTCTGTAGGCATAAGCTCCTGGCATATATTTGCATAAGCTACTCCACATCTGCCTAAAGAATCTAGTTCACTATATGTTTCAAAAGCATCAGTACGAGTCAAATCTTCCTCTGAAAAATATGGCACATTGTCGTTTACAACTGTATAAAGATTATCAGTATAATCTTCATCAAGTTGAACTGTATCAATATCACTGTCAGTGTCTTGAGTAGTTTCAATGGATTCTACTATCTCATTATTATCATTACCTGCATTGCTAGTTCCATAGTACAAATAATCTGCTATGCATAACACTGATACAATCAAAATCGTATATAATTTTTTCTTTCTCATTCAAGTCCCTCCTTGCTGTCTTGCCTTATATATAATCATAACATATGATACAATTCCAATATCAGACTTGACATGAAAATCAAAGGATATACAACGTTGAAGGATTTTGAAACATTAAAAGAAAAGTGCATAGATGAAGTTACTCATCTTGGAATTAAATTAGGAAACATTTCATCTTGGAAAATTAATACTAGAGCAAAAACTCGCTGGGGACTTTGTAAATTGAATCCAGATGGTAGCTACTCCATAGAAATAGCTGCCAGGCTTTTAGAAGATGATAGAATTTCTGAAACAGCCTGCAAAGAAACTATAATTCATGAATTACTTCATACCTGCAAAGGATGCATGCGTCATACTGGAAAATGGAAATATTACGCAGAAGTTGTAAATCAAGTGTACGGTTACAATATAAAGCGTGTTACTCAAGGTATAGAAAAAGGCGTTGAAAACTACGAAAGTAAAGAAATGAATGTAAAATATGTCTTCACTTGCGGCAACTGTGGTGCCACAATCTACCGCAAGCGAGACTCTAAATTCACTAAATATTATAGATACTATGGATGTGCCAGATGTGGCGCATCAGCTTGGTCTAGAAAAACTGTAAGCTAAAAATCGAATTCTAGAAATTTATGTTGTTAATACAAGATTATTTACTCTCCTGAATTGAATAATTCTGAAAGTACGTCTGCGTGCTCTTCCAATACCTCTAGAAGCTTTTCGCTCCAATGACGTGCATCAGAATCGCTGTCACCGAATACATAATCTTCCTGACCGTAATCCATAACATCAAATCCTGGTACTGTCTTGCTAGCGCCATTTGTTCTGTAACTTACAGCATCAGCGAGACTAAATGATACCGATGAAATGTCACTGTAATCAACCCAACTTGATATGTCTGTTCCTGTTGCTTCAGTAGCATCTCCATTTTCTGTCTGTGTTTCTGCTTCTGCCTTTGTGATAGAAACTGCACCATCTACGTATTCTCCATACATCTTATCTACATAGTATGAAAGGCTATCTCCAAGGATTTCAGATGGAACATGTCCACCATCCCACTGCCAATCAATTGTTGCATCAATACCTGCAGAAAGCATTGCAATCTGAAGATTTAAAGAATTGAACATTGAAATATCACCTTCTGATGCACCGCAAAGAATTCTTACCCATGTAGCGTCATCAGTATCTTCATCACCAATGTAGTTAAGTGGATTATAAAGATCTACTATATTGTTGCCATACTTATCACCAGCTTCAATTTCAGCAATATCGCTTTCGTATGCTTCAAGCATTTCTTCATATGTACTGTAGTTAGCTGAATCAGTAGTTGTACCTGCAGACTGAGTTGTTCCCTCATCAGGTGTACCAACATCCATTGTGTCACCAGCAGAGTTTGCTGCTACATCATCATTAGCGAAGCTTCTATCTTCATCTTCTGAAGCAGACTCTGTATCTGCGCTAGCATCACCAGGAGCTTCTCCTGTAGGTGCCTCACCTGTAGGTGCTCCATCTGGTGCACCGCCGCCAGGGCCGCCCATCATATCGTCACTTGAAGAGCTCTTTGCATATCTACCTTCAATAAATGCCTCTGCTTTTTCCTCAGAAGTCATGTTTTCTACCTCTTCATCAGAAAGTGCATTACCATCTTCATCAAACCATGTCCATCCTTCTGCATAATCTAAGTTATCCAAATACCACTGAAGGTTTGAAACAAATTCTGCTAGATAGAAATCTACATATGTTCCACCATAGCCATTTGTATCAGCATACTTTTCCTCATCATACTCGATAGTAAGTGAAATAGTATCTGTCATATCGCCATCGCCATTTATATCAAGCTCAACATCTGCTTCATTCACAGAAAGATTCTGTTCATTGATATATTCCATATACTCTTCTGAAAGGTATTCTGCCAACTGCTCCTTGAATTCTGTACCGAAATCATAATCAGTATCCATATAGTATTCAAAGGCAAGTGCCATATCGGCTTCATATAAAGATGTAATTGCTGAGTATGCCATACATCCCCAAACACCATCTGAAATCTCATATGTTGTTCCATCAATTGTAACTGATGTTGAGTACGATCCATCCTCGTTTTGGTAAACACCTACTGCACCAGCTTCAATTTCATAATCATAGAAATCAGAATTGTTGCCTGTTGCCGCAACCATAGTCGCATGAGCTCCACCACCAGATCCACCGGTTGATACAAAATATTCTGTACTTCCTGGAAGGTTTCCTAGGAGGATATTATACTTAACAAATCTAATAGCGTTCTTTTGATCTACAAGACAGCTAGGTGCATCGCCTGTATAATACTCATTTCCATCTTCATCTGTTGCTGTATCGTTCTTTCCTCTGTTACCACAAGACATGTTGATATAACCCTCAGATGCATATGTTGTAGCAGCCTCAGTATTTGTTGATGAGCTATATCCGGCAGCACCTGTATTTACAATTACAGGAGCAGTTGCTGCTGTATAAACCTGACCATTTGAACTGACGATTTCAGCTTCGTAATCAATTACAAGTGAACCGTTAACTGCTTCAGTATAATCTGTCGCAGTAACATCTGCCTCACCATCACCATCTGTATCAATACCAGTTACATAAGCCCCTGGAACACAAACAGAAACACCCTGCTCATCTTCTATTTCCGGATAAGCAACAGCTGATACAATTGACATAATCCATGCATCTGCTTCGGAATCATAGCTCCAAGTAACTTCGTCATTGTTTGCAAGGTTAAGAGTTTCCTCTATATAAGCTTGCTCCTCACTTACTTCAGTAGTTGCAGTTGCTTCTGTTGTTGATTCAACAGATGTGTCTGAAGTTGTTCCACATGCTGCCATACTAGTAGCAAGAGCTGCAACCATTAATAAAGAAACAAATCTCTTTTTCATTAAAAGCCTCCTTCATATTGCTTTCGTTTTCTATTGTGATTGTAATTTAGTCCAGAAACCTTGAAGAAAGCTTGAAACAATGTGAAGATTATTTGAACATTGATTTTTCAAGGTTTCTTCAAGCATTTATTATTAAGATTATCTTATAATTAATATGAGTAATTATGAGGTGTAAATATGAAAATACTTTTAATAGAGGATGAAAAAAGAATGTCTGCAGCTGTATCAGAGCTTCTAAGGCAAGAGGGTTACACTGTTGATGTTAAAGATGAAGGACTTGGAGGCTACGACGCTATCCTGCAGAATACTTATGATGCAGTCATTTGTGATGTGATGCTACCTGGCATGAATGGATTTGAAATAGTGAAGATGGCAAGAGGCGAAGGTATTTCCACTCCAGTAATTATGCTCACTGCAAAAAGTGATATTACAGATAAAGTAACTGGACTAGACTGTGGCGCCGACGACTATCTTACAAAACCATTTCAAATAGAAGAACTTTTAGCAAGACTTCGAGCATTAATTCGAAGAAATATAAAGGATACAGATGGCATACTTTCTGCCTACGATTTAAATCTAAATACAAAATCCTTAAACCTAATATGCACTACCACTAATAAGGAAATACGACTTCCTGAAAAGGAATTTAAAATCATGGAATGTCTCATTTCAAACAATGGTCAGATACTTTCAAAAGAACAGCTTGCCATGAAAGTGTGGGGTTATAACAATGAAGCGGAATACAACAATGTGGAAGTATACATTTCATTTACCAGAAAAAAACTAAAATTTCTCGGCACAAAAACAGAAATTAAATCTATAAGAGGAATGGGATACGAATTACGAGGTTAATAATGAAATCAAAATCAAGATTACGTTTAGTCCTTATAATGATGCTATTTTTGATAGCTATTATGTTTTCAACACTTGCCATCATTTACGGTACAACCAAAGTACAAACTACAAAAGAAAATAAAGAGATGCTACAGATTTTTGCTGATTCTTACGACACTAACGGATTCCCTGAAGCCTCCCAAATGAATCATATGGATATAGCTGAAGCCTCTGATATAACTCCTAGCACAACCTTTCACAATTTTCAGGTATCCACATTTTATGCAGTTGCATTCGATTTAAATGGAAACGCTGTTGATATCTTAAACGACGCACCATCAGGTTTCTCTGATGAGGCACTTATTTCATACGCAAAGAATCTTTTAGATTCTGAAAGTGATTATGGAGAAGGAAAAACAGTCACCTACCTAATCACCCGTGGCGATGATTATATTTTAGTTACCATGATGGATACTGTACTTATAGATTTGACTATCTCTTATCTTATTAAAAATATGATAGTCTTCGGTTTGATTTCAATTCTGATCCTAACAATCCTAACAATTATTCTTTCTGGATGGGTAATGAAGCCAATCGAAACAGTATACGAAAAGCAAAAACAGTTTATATCAGATGCGGGTCACGAACTAAAGACACCTATTTCTACTATAAGTGCCAACGCTGAACTGCTTAGCAGAGATATGGCAAATAACCCTTGGCTTGACAATATAAAATATGAAAATGAACGAATGTCTACAATTGTTCATCAGCTTTTAGACTTGGCGCGACTTGAAAATATAAAACCAGTCATGCATGAAATAAACCTCAGTGAGCTGGCCCTTGCCAACATAATGCCATTCGAAGCTACAGCTTTTGAACGTGGCCTAGAATTAAACTATTCCATAGAGGAAAACATCATCAAAACCTGCAACAGCCAAAACATAGAAAAGCTTGTTTCTATTTTAACTGACAATGCAATAAGCCACTGTAGTGCAGGCGGTAACATTCTTATTTCCTTGTCTGAAGATAATGGAAAAGTACTTTTATCAGCATCAAATACAGGTGAAATAATACCAGATAATGAACGAGAAATGATTTTTGAACGATTCTACAAATCTGACCAATCAAGAACAGAAAATAACGGTCACTACGGCCTTGGACTATCAATAGCCAAAGCCATAGTAACCGAACATGGCGGGAAAATATGGGTTGATTCCTCTGACGGAAATGTGGTGTTTAACGCTAGATTTTAAAACTGATCAAATACATTTGTAATCTTCTCTTTGAATAAATCTATGTCATTTTCTGTGATTACAAGTGGAGGTAAAAGTCTTAAAACATCAGCACCTGCGGAAAGTACAACCAAATGCTGCTCTAACAATGCTTTACTTACAACCTCTTTTACCGGAATTGTAAGCACAAGTCCCTGCATCAAGCCCATACCTCTTCGTTCTGTAATAAAATCGTATTTATTAACAAGATTATCAAGAACCTGCTCAAAATAAGGTGTTATCTCCTTTACATGGTCGATTAGTTTATAATCCTCAAACATGTCAAACACCTGAGAAACCGCTGCAGTACAAAGTGGATTGCCACCATAGGTTGTGCCATGATCTCCCGGCTCTAAAGAGCTCTGGGCCACCTTGTCTGTAACAGCAAATGCTCCAATTGGTACACCGTTACCAAGTGCCTTTGCAGTGGTGAGAATATCAGGCTTAATACCATACTGTTGGAATGCATACATGCTTCCTGTTCTTCCCATGCCGCACTGAACTTCATCGAGAATCAAAAGTATATCTTCCTCATCACAAATCTCACGCACTTTCTTCAGGAAAGTCTCATCAGCTGGATATAGACCGCCCTCTCCCTGAACGGTTTCCATAATAATTGCGCATGTCTTATCACTAAGATTTGCAAGAATACTACCAAAATCATTAAATGTTGCAAATTTAACTCCTGCCATTAAAGGATAAAAAGGCTCTCTGTAATGCTCTGTTCCTGTTACTGAAAGAGAACCAACGGTGCGACCATGGAATGAGTTTTCCATGGCAATGATTTCATAATCTCCCGGTCCTTTCTTCGTATATGCGTATTTCTTTGCAGTCTTAAGTGCACCTTCTATTGCTTCTGCACCTGAATTTGTAAAGAAAACCTTATCCATTCCAGATGCCTTTGTAAGCTTTTGTGCTGCCTCTATCATAGGTACATGATAATAGAGATTTGATGTATGCGTAATGCGTTTTAATTGAGTTGTAAGAGCAGCCTCATAATCTTCATTACCATATCCAAAAGCCATAACACCTATTCCAGATGCGAAATCCAAATATTTCTCATCTAGCTCATCATATAAAAACACGCCTTTTCCATAATCAAATATAACTGGAAATCTATTATATACATGTAATAAACAATTATCTGCTGCCTCTATATATTCCTTCTTATTCATTGTAATACCTCGTATCCTTATCTCCAATAATAGCTGTTCCAATTCCCTTGTTAGTAAAGATTTCAAGAAGAAGACAATGTGCTATTCTTCCATCCAAAATATGCACACGGCTTACTCCCTGTTCAATAGCTTCGATGCAATTGTTAAGCTTTGGAAGCATTCCGCCGCCAATATATCCATCACCAATCAAGTCCTTGGCTTCCTCAACAGTCAGCTCAGAAATAAGTGAATCTGGATCATCCTTATCCTTATAAACTCCTTCAATATCTGTAAGAAAAGCAAGCTTCTCAGCATTTACCGCTTTTGCTATAGCACATGCAGCATCATCTGCGTTGATATTGTAAGTAACAAAATTCTCATCCATTCCAATAGGACAAACAATTGGGAGAAAATCATTTTCAAGTAAATCCATAATTATCTTTGGATTCACCTCAGTGATTTCTCCTACAAAACCAATATCCTGGCCATCAGAAAGTTTCTTCTGAACCTTCAAAAGGCCACCGTCCTTTCCTGATACACCAACTGCATTTACTCCCAGGGACTGGACGTTCTGAACAAGTGATTTGTTAACCTTGTTTAAAACCATCTCTGCAATTTCCATTGTGGCTTCATCCGTTTTACGAAGACCATTAATGAATTCAGGCTCCATTCCTGTCTTTTCAACCCAACGGCTGATTTCCTTGCCACCACCGTGAACGATGATTGGCTTGAATCCAACAAGCTTAAGCAAAGTAACATCCTGAATAACCTGCTTTTTGAGCTCTTCGTCAATCATGGCACTTCCGCCATATTTAACAACAATTATCTTTCGATTAAAACGCTGAATATATGGTAATGCTTCAATTAAAACCTCTGCCTTGTCCATAACAGCTAACATGCTCTTGTCCATTGTGTTGTCCTCCCAGTTTTTATTATGAGCGATAATCTGCATTAATCTTTACATAGTCATATGTTAAGTCGCAGCCCCAAGCTGTAGCCTCTGCATTTCCTTCATGCATATCTACATAAACTGTAACTGCATCGGCCTTCATAATCTTTAAAGCTTCCTCTTCGTCAAATACAATAGGTGTTCCCTTATCAAAAACCTTTAACTCTCCATTTGCACTTTTGAAGAAAAGCTCCACGTCATTCTGGTCAAAGTTTGCTCCAGAATATCCCATTGCACAAAGGAAACGACCAAAATTCGCATCACATCCAAAGATTGCAGCTTTTGAAAGATTAGACCCAACAATCGCACGTGCCAATGTCTTTGCATCTTCTTTCGACTTGGCATTTACGATAGTAGCCTCGAAAAGCTTGCTTGCACCCTCTCCATCAGCAGCCATTGTTTTAGCAAGACTAGTACATACATAAGAAAGGGCTTCTTTGAATGTCTCGTAGTCCTTACCTTTATCAGTGATTTTCTTGTTGCCGGCCAAGCCATTTGCCATGCAGATAAGTGTATCGTTTGTGGATGTATCTCCATCAACTGTAATCATGTTAAAGCTATCTGCGACCACATCGCTGACTGCTTCCTGGAGAAGCTCCTTTTCAATATCAAGATCTGTGCCAAGGAAAGCAAGCATTGTACACATATTAGGATGAATCATTCCTGAGCCTTTGCTCATTCCACCAAGCTTTACTTCCACACCATCTATCTCAAATGAAACTGCAATCTCCTTATTTACAGTATCAGTAGTCATGATTGCCTTTGATGCTTCTGTTCCTGCATTTACACTTCCATCAAGCTTTGGTGCCATAGCTTTTACACCAGCCACAAGCTTATCAACAGGAAGCTGCATTCCGATTACACCAGTAGATGCCACTGCTACAGTATCGTAAGGTACACCAAGGACCTCCTGAACACCTCTTGCTGTAGCTTCACATGCGTTAAAGCCTTCCTGACCTGTGCAGGCATTTGCAATACCTGAATTTATAACAACTGCCTGAACTGGCTTGTCAGATTTTACAATTTTCATATCCCACTGAACACATGCTGCCTTTACCACATTAGTTGTGAATGTTCCAGCAGATACACATGGCACCTTCGAATAAACCATTGCCATGTCAGTACGCCCCTGATATTTAATCCCTGCTGCTGTGCTTGCTGCCTCAAAACCTTGTGCCGCTGTAATGCCACCATCTATAACCTTCATTATATGTACTCCTTAACTATTAAATTTGATTATATTCTCGTCATTTAAAACGAAATCGTATGTGTTGTAATCTTCGCGCTCTCTCCATCCCTCTGCATGCCAGAAATGATTTCCAATTTCATTTCCAGAAAAGGCAACCAACTGAACCTTATTGATTCCTTCGTTTTTCAGACGAACCATTGCCGATGTAACCATAGCTTTTCCTATACCGTGTTTGCGATAATCCTCATGAACACAAACATGATAAAAGCTCCCATGGCGACCATCATGTCCAGCAAGAATAGAACCAACTATTTTGCCATCAACAACCGCCACTACAGATGTGTTAGGATTTCTCTTAATGAACTTTAAGATTCCCTCTTTTGAATCATCAAGGCTTCGCATTGCAAATCCATGAATTGTTGTCCAAAGTTCATAAACCTCTTCATAATCAGACTCTTCCATGGTGCGAATTTGATACTCTGTATATACACCTAAATCCATTGAAATCTTAAAATTTTCCTGTACAACCATACTTACTACCCCTATTACCTATGGGAACATTGGTGCAAAATCAAGTCCCATCTTTTCATCTAAACCAAAAATAATATTCATGTTCTGAACAGCCTGCCCTGCAGCACCCTTAACAAGATTATCAAGAGCACCCATCATAACGATTCGACCTGTTCTTTCATCAATCTTGCAGCTAACATCTACAAAATTACTTCCTTCAACCCACTTAGTTTCTGGGCACTCGCCATATTCAAGAACTCTCACAAAGAATTCATCATCATACATGTCGTGGTAGGCCTTCATTACCTGCTCTTTTGTAGGAAGCTTTCCATCCTTTTTAACAAGTGTTGCATACTCTGTAACCAAAATACCTCTATTCATAGGAACCAGATGTGGAGTGAAATTAATCATAATCTCCTGGCCGCATGCATATCCAAGCTGCTCTTCGATTTCAGGTGTGTGGCGATGAGATGTAACTCCATATGCCTTAATGCTTTCATTCACTTCGCAATAAAGATTAGGAAGCTTTGCTCCTCTGCCTGCACCACTGGTTCCTGACTTTGCATCAATAATAATTGATGTAGGATCAATAAGACCTGCCTTTACAAGTGGATAAGCTGTAAGTATCGAGCATGTTGTGTAGCAACCAGGATTTGCAATAAGTCTTGCTCCTACTTCCTTATCTCTATTGATTTCACATAAACCATAAACCGCTTCCTCAATAAACTGAGGACTCTTGTGCTCAATGCCGTACCACTTTTCATATGTAGCAACATCCTTAATACGATAATCAGCAGATAAATCGATTACTTTACAATTGCTAAGAATTTCTTCTGTAAGAACACCTGCTAAATATCCCTGAGGGGTTGCTGTAAAGATAACATCGACCTGTTTTGAAAGCTCAAGAATATTATCATCCAAGCATTTATCTTCCACCAAAGTGAACATGTTCTTATATATAGAAGCAAATCTCTCATCCACATATGAACGTGAGCCATACCATACGATTTTAGCTTCTGGATGACTATATAGAATTCTTACAATTTCTGCTCCAGCATATCCTGTAGCACCGATAATACCTACTTTAATCATAATTATGCATTTCCTTCTCTGTTTTTTTTGTACAACTGCATTCATTGTATAACTTTACTTTCACGAAGTAAAGTGCTGTAGCGCAAAAATATGAATTAATATTGCATAAATATACATTATATATTTCGGTATTTCAACGTTAAAATTAACTAAATTTATTTTTATGCTATTTTCATGTATAAATAACCCTTGAATTTATCACTTTATTGTAGTACAGTATTTTCAGACTATAGAACAATAAATTCAAAAGGAGATATACATTATGGCACAGGAAAAAGTTGTACTTGCATATTCAGGTGGTCTTGATACCACAGCTATCATTCCATGGCTTAAGGAAAACTATGGATACGAAGTAATCTGCTGCTGTATCGATTGCGGACAGGGCGAGGAATTGGATGGCCTTTCAGAAAGAGCAAAAGCATCTGGCGCTTCTAAATTATATATAGAAGATATTGTTGACGATTTCTGCGACAACTACATCGTACCTTGTGTACAGGCAGGCGCTATTTACGAAAATAAATACTTACTTGGAACTGCTATGGCTCGTCCAGGTATTGCTGCAAAGCTTGTAGAAATTGCCAAAAAAGAAGGAGCTGTTGCAATCTGCCATGGTGCTACAGGAAAAGGAAACGATCAGATTCGTTTCGAGCTTGGCATTAAAGCACTTGCGCCAGACATCAAAGTAATTGCTCCATGGAGAAGTGACAAATGGAAGCTTCAGTCTCGTCAGGATGAAATCGACTACTGCAAAGCTCACGGCATTAATCTTCCATTCTCTACAGACCAGTCTTACAGCCGTGACAGAAACCTTTGGCACATCAGTCACGAAGGCCTCGAGCTTGAAGATCCATCTCAGGAACCAAATTATGATCACTTACTTATGCTTACTACTCCACCTGAGAAGGCTCCAGACAAGCCAGAGTATGTCACAATGACATTCGAAAAGGGTGTTCCAACATCAGTAAATGGAAAGAAAATGAAGGTATCAGATATCATCAAGGAATTAAATGAAATTGGTGGTAGAAACGGGGTTGGTATTGTAGATATAGTTGAAAACCGTGTAGTAGGTATGAAATCTCGTGGCGTATACGAGACACCAGGCGGCACTATCCTCATGGAGGCACACGCTCAGCTTGAAGAGCTTTGTCTCGACCGCGCGACAATGGAAGTGAAAAAAGAAATGGGTGCAAAGCTTGCACAGGTTTGCTACGAAGGCAAATGGTTCACACCTCTTTGCGACGCTATCCAGGCATTCGTAAAGTCAACACAGGAATACGTTACAGGCGAAGTTAAGTTCAAGCTCTACAAAGGCAACATCATCAAAGCCGGAACAACTTCTCCATACTCTCTATACTCAGAGTCACTTGCATCCTTCACAACTGGCGACCTTTACGATCACCACGACGCCGAAGGCTTCATCACACTTTGGGGCCTCCCACTTAAGGTCCGCGCCATGAAGCTTGCCGAAAACCAAAAGACTAAGTAAAACATACGTACCCCAGGCCACCCCAACGGGGCCCAGAGCCCCAGGGAGCCAGGGTACGTCGCAGATTTATGATTATCTAAATGTGTAGTCGCCCATATTTATTAGTAGGTGTTCTTACAAAGTTTTACAATTCTATCGATAAGGTATGGGTGGAGACGGACAAACACTACACTTAGTAATCATCAGTCTTAAACTAGCTTTGTATTTATTACTATTTGCTTTGGAGCGAACTTAGAAAAATAAAAAGAGATATTTGATATGAATTGGCAGCTGCCGCTAGGACGGCGGCAATGTCATTTAGATAGAAATAATTTATAAAATAATATATCATTTAATTTGTGATAATTCTAAACACTATACAGCCA
>NZ_SVET01000008.1 GCF_015057245.1 Pseudobutyrivibrio ruminis | reverse complement strand
ATATAGTCACCACCGCTATATTCAAAACATTTCTGTTTTAAAACATTTTTATTGACTTTCTTTAATAGTTAGTCTTTAGGGAACTTTTTATTTCCCATTGATTGCAAATGTTCCCTAAAATTATCGGCTCATCTCACGCTCTCTTTTTCGTTGCCACTGATCTAGTAGTTTGATAATGGTATCTTCCATCTGCTTTGGCGTATATGACTTTGGAAAATACTTCTTTAAGGTGTCATGTTTCAAAGTCACTCGATCTAAGTCCTGTTTCTTTTCTTCAGAAAGAATGATGTTCATACCTTCCTGGGTAATCTCACCATTTAATGCCAGCTTCTTAATTCGCTGCGCCTGAGATAATGAAGGAATCGCCTGGGCATAATCGATAGCTGAAAGAAGGTCTTTCTGCTGTTCTGGATTTAAGAAGGAAAGCTCGTAGGCTGGATTAAAGCCCATTAGCTTATCATCCACTAACTGAAGAAGTTCTGGGTCGAGGTTGGTGAGGCGGATATATCGCTGAATTTGATTACGACTTGTTCCTATTTCATTAGCCATCAATGCATCACTTCGCTCCTTTGGAAAATGTGTCCCAATTTGGGACACATTTTTCGAAGGCCTTCCAGCCTGTCTTTTCATCGCATCCAACTTCATCTTGAAAGCCCATGCTCTCTCACTTGGCAGTATCTCTTCCCTTTGCAGGTTCGAATCAACCATCAAAATCGTGGCAGCATCATCATCCAAATCTCTAACAATACAAGGAAGTGTCTGAAGACCTGCTATTTCTGAGGCATGATGCCTTCGATGTCCTGACAGGATTTCATAACCTCCATCGCGTTCTGGTCGAACAATAGCTGGTTGCAATACACCAAACTCTTGAATGGACTCCACTGTTTTTTCCATATCAGCATCATCACGAACCTTAAATGGATGATTCCGAAAGGGATGCAATTCATCCAGTGGAATTTCCACCACCGTGTCTTCGATGTTGTTGTGAGGAACCTTCTCAAGCATGTCAGCATTTCTCTCTGCTGATACCACTTCCATGGAAAGCGTCTGTTTCATCTGGTCATAGTCATTGACCTTATCAATGTGCCGAACATCGGTCTCCGCTTCGATTCCCCTGTTTGCAAGATTCTTTAATACATCCCGCTCCATGTCCTGTTTGAATTTCTCGTAGTCCATTGTCTACCTCCTTTGAATAGTGAATAGTTACTGCTCAAAATGAGCACAAAAATAGCAGCTATCTCGATTGAAATAACTGCTATGTAACGTTCAATATTCAATTAGATCGACAAATTTGAAGTTACTGAGTTCTTTCACTCAATTCCTTATCAAACCATTCCTTAAAAACATTTCCACCTTCTAATTCATAGGGAATTCTCGATTCATAACTGATATTTGCATCAAATTTCCCAGTTTTTACGTCATAAATCATTTTAATTTGTCTAGGAATTGGTTTATTCCACTTAGTGCAGACTGATTTAAAATTTTCCAAATCATGTGTACCAATCCTTAAGAATTCTTTCACTAAACTTACATCTGTAGCAGCTTGTCTAGCTGAAAGAATTGTCCCATCCTTCTCAAAGAAAGAATTAAACATAAAACTATGGTCCTCGATACCGCAATATGCAAAAACCGTATCTACTTGACTATCTGTAAGTTCTAAACAGAGAGAAATTAAACCTGATTGTATATCAGTAAACTCATCTTCAAAACAGACTTCTTTATTGGTAGTTGTTTTATCAATTTTCTTTTTATTGAAAAATTCCATAATACCCATGTGTAACACTTATCCTTACAACTTTCGATTTGTTAATTTCACCACCTTTAATTATACAGAATCCTTAGTCTTCATGAAATACCAAATCTATATTAGTCCCGCAATTCTCTGTTTCAATACCCACGCTACATCTTCCTTATCTTTATCACCCAACTGATCAAAGAGACGATATAACGAAATATACCTATTAAATAAAATCTGTTCTTCAGACTGCTCTACGTATTCTTCTAATAGAAGCTCTCTGACATCCACGCGATAGATTCTGGAAAACTGAATAATCTCATCTGTAGTGACCTTACGCTCATTCGCCTCAATTGCTCTCAAAGTTCTATCTGAGATGTGCATGTATTTAGCCGCTTCGCTTTGAGAATATCCTCTTTTCTCTCTTACTTCTTTAAGTTTATTTGCTGTAAATCGTCCCATACCAAAACCTCCTTCAACCGTAAGAAATCCTCCGGTTTTGAAAAAATCACCTTAAATTTCATGTCCTATTTTGAATATATTTTAAAAATAAAAGCCCTACTTTGAAAGTATGGAACTTCAAAAATAGGACTGTTAACTACGACACTTTTTTAGGTAAAAATATAGGGAGTCAAAATGACTCCCTATACTAGAAACAGCTTAAATTCAAGCTTTTCCGGGAACCGAAATCTGCGGTGCTCTCCATAGTAGAGCTTTGCAGCTTTCTGTATGTAAGATTTTGGAATCTCAAATGTTCCCAGAAATAGCGCATTTTCAATTAGTGTTTCTCGGCGATAGCTGCCTGTGCTGGTGTATGCACATGACGTATCTTTTATATCACGTGAAGCGCTCGACAGTTGTTTTTTTTTCCAATCGGAAGTGGTCTGCTTATATGCTTCATTTCCAAAGGCAGGATTTAGATACCAAATGAATTCCCCGTGATCATACACCACTCGATCAACAAAGTTATCAATCACTGTTTCTGGAATCTTCGCCCTGGCATCATAAGCAGTCATCTTAATGAACTCAGAAAGACTTTCAATGCGTCTATCCTTTGCTTCATTATCTTCCAATTCTAAAATCTGCTGTCTACACTCACTATTAATTTTTTCAATGTTTGAAATCTGATCTTCAAGTTTCTTTTTCTTACTGCGAAAGACTTCTCTGGAAATATCCCCGTCAGCACACATATCAACAAGATTAGCCATTTGCTTACGCAGCTTATCCAGTTGCTTCATATTTCGTTCAAGCTTCTCCTTATCATTTCTTTCAGGAGCCTTAACCTCAGCCACATCACTCAACATCGACATTGCTTCACGGTAAATTGCTTCCTTATTGTTTAAAAGCTTTTTAAAAATGAAATCAGCCTGAACTTCCAACTTCCATTCCATAAACGATGAGTTGTCACAGATTCCATCAACCTCAAGGCCTTTCTTCCGTCTGCTTTCAGGTGTGCCTGTTCTTAACTGTCCATAGCACTGATAGATATACGAAAGATTTCCATCTTTTGCCTTGTGAGCAATTCTTCTATTCATAGCATGACCACAGGTACAAACAAGTTTGTTACCCCAGATATGCTTGCATGGTGACTGACCAACAGATCTGCCATTCTTATCACGCTTTCCGATTCGATGTTTTGCTCTTAACTCCTGAGCCCGATCAAAATCTTCAGGTGATACAAGTTTTTCATGAGTGCCTTCCACATAAACCTTTTCAACGGCTCCAAAATTATTGATTTTCTTTTGAACCAGATAATCAGGAACATATTGTTTACGATAAACGATTCTTCCGCAATAAAAAGGATTTCTAAGCACCCTGTTAATGTTACCGGACTGCCATCTGGTAAGTCCTGTTGCAGTCTTTCGGCCCTCCTGCTCCATGATGTCCTGAATTTTACGAACACCATTGCCGGATAAATAAAGCTCGAAGATTCTCTTCACGGTCTCAGCCTGTTCTTTATTTACAACAAGCTTATCCCCTACTCTATCGTAGCCAAGGATATTACCATTGCCATACAGAACTCCATTCTTAAATGAAATCATCTGACCGGCTTTTACTCTCTGTGAAATCTTCTTACTTTCGTTCTGAGCCAGCGTTGCCATGATTGATAGACGAAGCTCTCCGTCCTCATCATTCATTGTCCAGATATTGTCTTCTGTGAACCACACCTCCACGCCGTAAGATTTGAGGATTCTGGTCTGCTGCAGTGTATCAACTGTGTTTCTCGCAAACCTGGATACCTCTCTGGTAATGATTAGATCAAATTTCTTTTCTTTTGCATCCTGAAGCATTCTCATAAAAGATTCTCGCTTGTGAATAGACGTACCGGTGATACCCTCATCAATATATCTATCTACCAGCTCCCAGTCAGGATGCCTTTGTAATAATTCATCATAGTACTGCACCTGATTCTCCAGTGCAGAAATCTGCGCCTCATGCTCTGTAGAAACACGGGCGTAGATAGCAGCTTTTCGCGCCATATTGCACCTCGCATTCCCAATTAAGCTGTCAGTACTATGAGTACATCATACAGCTTAATTATATAATGGTTACTCTAATTACTCAATTGGTAAATCACGCTTTTTCGCGATATACCGCAGTTCTTCGTCTGTTATCTTTCCTTCTTTGTTAAGCTGCTTCATAATGTCAAAAGCAGCATACTTAATAGCCATTTCCTCAGCCTCTGGAGGAAATGTAAGCTCTTTTAATTCCTTCATGACCATCCCTCCTAAAGCTTCTCAATGAAATAATTTTCCATGTAGGAAATCAATTCACAATGAATACGGCTTGCCTTTCTTCTGACAACCGGAACAGATACACCAGCTTCTTCTGCCAGTGTGTAGTAATCCTTCTCCTGCTTAAGAAGCGGAATGATAAGTTCCTGTTCCTTCACACTAAGTGCATGCAGGTGTCTCTTGAAAGAAGCATATTCATCAGCCATCATTACAATGACATACTCTCTTCTCTTGAATTCCTGTACCAGAGCCGGATCTGATAAAGCATCCTCTGCTGAATTCAGTCCTTTGATAGCTCCCTCAAGCATTACATCAAGAACCGCTTCATCCGCTGTAGGATTACTATAGTTACCCAAATTCTGAATACGGACTCCAAGTTCATCTTTGTGATTGCTACGCTTTCTTTCCTTCTCTGCCTTAATCTCGTAGATCAGTCTCATCTTGCAATCCTCGATGATTCCCTGGAAGGAAGAGTAATTGGAATAAATCAGTTCGGCCCTCTCCCTCGCTGATTTGTCACCGTAGCTTTCATAGATATTAACCATAGTGGCCATATACACCTCCTATATTCAGTTGTGTTTATGTCACTTGGCTGCGCGCCGCTTCGTAACTCTTTACATGTTCTAGTCTAATTGGAATGCGCTTTATAATCGTTAGCGCGGATGTGAACATAAGGTACACGTGATGTGAACCTTAGCCCTCAAGAATCTGAATCTGTCTTAGCATTTCAAGTGCAGACTTCTTTGCCTTGTCCGTCTTCAGATTGTTAAGAATCTCAATTGCTTCATTAACAATTGGATCAAGATTATCCGGTGAATCACCGTTTAATATATAATCAGCAGATACGTGAAATAAGTGGCTCAACTGGGTAAGCATCTCCGCTGAAACACCTCTGCTGTTATTCTCATAATTGGAAATAGCAGACTTCCCCTCAAGATGAAGCTCTAAGGCAAGCTGCTCCTGGGTAAATCCTGCATCAGTTCGTAACTTTTTAATTCTTCCACCGACTGTGGTTACATCAATTACTCCATTGTTTCTGTTTACTTTTTTCATCATCTACACCCTTTCCGGTGCCTTCCAAAACAGAAGCGAACCGAAAAAGAGCGCAAAAAATAAAAGAGCACTGCAAAACAACTGCTAAAACCTTCTGATACGCATATACGTATCTTCCAGTAAGCTTCTGTTTTGCAGGCCCTTTTTAATCTGAATAGATGTCTTACGCCCTTGCTGCATCTATCCGTAGTAAATACGACTCTCTTCACAAACTCTTGGATGCCAGACGTCACTCATTTGTAAGTCTTTTAACGCCATACCAGCGACCAATCCAGCAATCTCCCTGGCATCCTCATAAATATTTAATTGTAAATCTTATTGCTACTTGCCTAACTTGTTAAGCTTCGCAGCGTATCCGGTTAAACGAGCATGCCTCTTCTTAGCAAGCTCCTCCTCGGATCTATTATCATCGAATACGGATACCTTGCCTTTCTTCACGCACACAACAAGGCGAGCACCGCATTCCGGGCAGACCATATACGAAGTTGTACTAGCTGACTCCATAAGAAATCCACCACATCTGTGGCAGCAAACCACGCATTCCCCAATTTTTTCCTCCGCTGAACTCATCAACATCACGCCTCCTTTGTCTTTCAAGCTTGATATCTCTCATTCGGAAAAGGGAAAGAAACCGATATGATGAGCATACTGTAATCTCCCGATAATGGCCTTTCCGTAGTGTAGTCAACACTGCCATTATCAATGCACGACTGGTCTGATCTGTAAAAACTGTTTAGCACACATTACGCGAGGTCTTTAATGACCTTAACAGCTACACCCTGAATCTCACAATCCGAAACAATAATGTCCTTCATAGCCTTATTCTCAGGATGAAGTCTGATCTTCTGATTCTCTTTGTCTACAAAATAGCGCTTCAGCGTGTTCTCATTCCCTACAAGTGCAACAACAATATCGCCATCCATGGCTTCTGACTGCTTTCTGACAAGTACCAGATCTCCGGGAGAGATTCCAGCATCAATCATGGACTCGCCGTTTGCCCTTAATAAGAAAAAAGTTCCGTTGCCAAACATAGAAACAGGCAATGACACATATTCTTCTGCGTACTCTTCCTCCAGTGTGGGAACGCCGCAGGAAACAGCACCTAGAAGTGCTACGCTTGTAAACTCTGTCTGAACCTTCTCGGTCTGCTCAGTAGAAATCTGCTGGCCATCATATCTGATCATGCCATTGTCACTCATGGCTAACAGATACTTATATGCAGTTCCTCTAGCGATACCGACCGCATTCGCAATCTCTGTTGTAGACGGTGAGTGGCGATAATTCTTGTAGTATTCCTCTACAAATGCCTTAATAGTACCCATAAGCTCTGTAGATTTATGTCTCATACGCCGCTCCTTTCTAAAGGAAGCAATCTGCTTTCGTTACTTCCTATTTGAAAGTATATCATCGCGAACACTTGTTTGCAATATTAATCTACAAAATAACGAAAATATCTGACAGCCGCGAAAATCGTGCACTCCCCCTTTTATGATTCTAATGGTAACAAAAAGCCTGTCCCAATATAGGGACTTCCATATTAAGTGAGCGCACCTTCATTTTGTTACATTATTACGCCTTCCCTTAATGTAAAAACCTCATTCATAACAACGATAGTAACTAGTTCCTATGATTAAATTATATTTCACGATATACGATATATCAAAAGTCATATATTTAATTGCGTTTATAATATTTCAATGATATTATATCAATATACGTAATTTCGATATATATTGATAATATTACATATCATTTCAGAAAAGGTGGTTGCGTTATGGGATATATTGAGAATGCTAACAATTTCATTAAGGATAAAATAAATGAATCCAAAATTACACAAAAAGAATTAGCTGAAAAAGTTCTCGAAACAAATCAGCCTAATTTCAGCTCAGCACTTAATCAGAAAAAAGGACGCCGCTTTACTATTGAACAATATATTGCATTAGCCGACTACTTTGGTGTTTCACTGGATGAGTTATTTGGACGTAAAACTGCTTCATCTCAAATTAGTGCTAGGAGCATCGGCTCTTGGATTATTGAATTATTCAAATCTAAAAGAGCAATTTTTAAAACCATAGAACTCAATGAAACAGATACAGATAAGCGCTATGATAGCTATCCAACCTCTACAGAATATCAAGCGCTGCTATTTCCAAACTTTGATAATAATAGTGCTAGGTATCAATCATTTTATTTAGATAAAATGGTTAACGGCGATTCTGCATACTATGACAATAGCGATCATGATAATATTGCAATCAACGCTTTCATAAAAAAATACTTGGATATCGAGAGCTTCAATTCAGAAAAAGGTATGCCGGAAGAAGCTTATAATATAGTAATAAGTACGTACCTTAATGAATTGAACTCAGCTCCTTATTGCGCGCCTCAAAAATTTAGAGAAAAATTTGTGCCTGAAGATGAGGATTTATTCTAATACCGTATATACGAAGAACAGCTCACCGTTATGGTTAGCTGTTCTTTTAAAATTCTTTGTATATGAATTAAAACTCAATCTGCAATGAAAACAAATTGATTACATTCAATAACCATGCCTTACTGTTCTTGTCAAAAGTCATTAATCCAATTTCCTTCTGATATGAATTGGATTTATCGTAATCAAAAATCGCTTCATATATTTCTGTTAATCGCTGGTTAAAATCCACTTCATTTGCGGCATTATTACCAGTTTTAAAGACTTCATTTTGTTTCAGCATAAAATGATCTACTAAATCTTTATTATCACCTTCGTATACTTCAAGCATAAATGATGCTTCTTTACCATCAATAAACTTTCTATATTTCTTAATGTCTGCCATTCTTAATCCAATAATCAAAGGCGCAACATTAGCCATCATAAAAAACTTTGCTCTATCCTCTGACCAAACCGGATTATTTTTATAAAATCTATTATTATAAATTGCAATTTTTATGATTTTTGCAAATCTCTCAGCCTGCCTCATACTAAAATCAAGCTTTGATACCACAATTTTACAAACAGATGACGCTAAATCATTGGATGCAAAACAAATAGAGTTAAAATACTTATCTACATCTATCATCGGAATATCTATCGTTAAGTCAAAAAAACGATCCAAGTATTCAGTAGAGCTAAATCCATCACCATAGAACCGCTTTATTGTATGCTGTAGCTCGTCTATATTTACGGAAAAAACATATGTAACATTTTCATTGCTGAAATAGTGCTTTATACGTTCCAATAGATTAACAGCATAATCTGGGCGACAACGATCTAATTCATCAATAAAAATAACCAAGCGATTTCCACGTTCCTTTATAACATTTGTTATGAATTCTTCAACCCGTTCATGAACATGCTGCTGCGTGGAGATTTCTTCTAAATAATCTTTGCTTTCAAGAGAATCTAAAAACTTTTCAATATTAACGCCGGTCTTTTTCTCGACAAAAGGAATTGCAACGCCCTTAATAATCTCCTTAAACTCAGGCTTGCCTTTTATCTCATCCTTTAAATCAAGCTGATTAATAATCTCATAAACAATTGATAATATCGGATCTGTAGCATTGTCATTCAGCCAAGCATCATAATAAACCGGCAGCACAGGAGCAAACTCCTGACCAATTTCAGCCTTATGTTTTTTCCAAGATTGGCTATTTTTAACCTCACTGTAGTATGGTCTATTTTCAAAAAAAGGATTCTCCGCTTCAAGCAATAACTTAGCCTGCTTAACAAAAAAAGTTTTGCCGGTTCCCCACCTACCGTTTACTGCAAGCGACACACTACCATCGATAGTATTTAACATATCAAGAAATCTATAAAGAGACTGATTTCTTGATATAGAATCATGAAGTAATGTATCCAAGATATTATCGTCTGTATCTTTTAATTCATATGATTCCAAAAGTTAACCCTCCAACCTTAATATCATTTTAAATCTAGATAATCTTCTATCTCATCTTCATCAATACGCTTAATAATATGTTTCGCCTTCTCCACAGGAAATGGCGCTTCTTCAGAAGAATAATAGTTTTTATCTACAATCCTTACCAATGCTTCATGGTTATCATGTCCCGCAGGAACAAGAACCGTATCCCCAACTTCGTAAGAATCATCATCTGCCAAATAGCAGTAGGTCTTACCTCCCGGCTCAAACTCTACATCACAGAATATATAATCTGATGATGTGCGTTTTGCCTTACCATAAGACGCTTCGTTAAAAAGCTCACCAATTCCATAGAAAGCCATAAAATCATAAATCTTTTCTATAAACTCCGGATACTCGTCAGGCAGTCCAAGTTTATCAAAAGAACCCTCTATAGTCTTTTCGGTTCCATGCTGTGTGCGAATAGTTATCCTATAGTTGCATTGATTCATTGGATCATCAATTGCATCAGGCGGATTGCCTGTAACATCATCAAACATCTCTGGCCATAATTCATCCAGAAGGCTGCTGATACCTTCCTCTACATGATAAGTATTTGTAACAGAACACTGCTCAGCAAATTGAATATGATTTGTCAGCGTCTCCGTAGCCCTGTCTATTGTCAAAACTTCAGCATAATTCCAGGTCACAAATTCATACTCTGCATCTTCCGGTAAATGTTTGGGCTTTATCTTGGTCTCACGGTTGTACTCAAGTTTCAAGTAGTCAATCTTTTCAGGGCATCCATCAAATACAAATAAATCATCTCTGCCAGTAGCTTCTCTCACCATATCAGAAAGCCCTTCAACTCTGTCTCCGGCATTTTCAATCAAAGGCCCGTTGTATTGAAACTCCTTACCTTCTTCATCTGTTAAAATCATTTCCCAGGAGCCCACATCAGTCACGCAATAAAGCTCATGTTCCTGCGAAAAACGATTTTCTATCACATCAAACAGATTATTGACAACTCCAACGTCTATCTTAAAGTTTGTCTTTTCTATCTGCCCATTAGCAAAAGATAATCTTGTAAGCCAAACACCACCCTCCAAAGTAATAGTAAGATGCTGTTCCGTCTCATCCTCTGGCATCGGGCATGGGCCATAGCAAATACAGTTAGAATCGATGCGGATCTTCTTCAGTTTCCCTTTGAATAAGTACCCTTCTGGAAATCTATCTACACCGTCAATATTGGCATTTTTTTCAGGTATTAAAACACCATCCGCTTCTGGCGGATTGGCATCATATCCCCATTCCTTCAAGATATTTTCAGCCATATCCTCATCAATATCATCAAGCCTTTCCCAGCAACCTCCGCCTAAATAAATAGCTCTGGTATACATATCATCAGGATCATTTGGCTTCGGTGCCAGAATACTCCATTGTTTATCGCCTTTGTGGAGGATTTCAGGAAATCTTCCTTGGGCAGTTCTTATAATCACATTTTTATACTGACTATCATATTGATAATACATTCCGCCAATCCACCTTTGCGTTCAGTCTTGTTTCTCACATTTTTCTAACAACGTATCAACCAACAACGCCATGTGGCCATCCGCAACAGATTCACAAATCCAACTGCCCTCGCAAAAATGATCTCTTCTAAAGTGCCATGCAATAACAGCTAAGATTTGTTTTTCCGTAAGATTAGTCAACCATTCCTTTGAAGGATTGGCTAAATCTCTATCAGAAAACTTTCCACCTTCAACCACCTTACCATAATCGGTAATTACCACATTGCTGTCATAGGCCTCTTTCATGCAAACATGTAAAATTTGATACAGCCCATGATGTCCCTGAGGTGGCTGATATACATTATATCTTTCAAAAAACTCCTTTAACTCATCATCCTCATGTATCGCATGAAAAAGAACCTCATATTTTTTGCACCACTGAATTACAGTATTTTCAACCTTCTCATCTCCTACAATAGCTTTAAGAGTTTTCTCTCCAGCCGCAAGAATCTTTTCATCTAAAACAGCGAAGATGATAGTAATATCATAGTCAGAATTATTACAGATAAAATCGTTGCAAGCTTGAATAGCTTTCCTCCATGCGCCATCCAAAGGATAACCAAAAATGCCTGCAGATATAAGAGGAAAACCAATAGAATGTAATCCTTTTTCCTTCGCTAAGAGCAATGATTGCTTATAAGCACTATATAAAAGCTTTGGCTCATTGTGTTCGCCATCTGTCCACCGAGGTCCAACAGCATGAATCACATACTTTGCTGGAAGATTAAATCCAGAAGTAATCACCGCATTTCCCGTCTTACATCCACCAATAGCATTGCATGCCTTTGTCAATTCTGCTGATCCTGCTTCTCGGAAGATTGCTCCACATACTCCACCACCTTCCCACAGCCCTTCATTAGCTGCATTTACAATAGCTTCCGTATCAAGTTTTGTTATCCCAATCTTCTTAATCTCGATAGAACTCATAAATACCCCTATACAATAACAACACCTACAAGATATACCAAGGTCTGTAATATTTCAGCCTTTGTGCTCTCTTCTTTGCTTTTCGTTCTTTATTAATCTTTGCAACCCATATTATCAAAAACAAAGGAAAATATATGGTCTTACAAATATACTGCGAGATATCCTTGTTTTTCCAAATGTCATAAATAACAATCAGTATCAGGCATACGCCAAAAATTCTCAGTGGAACTGTCGCTGTACCAAAATCATCTAAGAAAAAAGCTATTCCCGGAAGAACCATTAAAAACCAATAGATTATTTTCATACACATGACTCCTTACAACTTGAACCAATCATCCTTCTTGCCGTCTTTTGCGTCTTTGATACCAAGTCGAATGCCTTCTCCTATAGCAAATGCCATAGCAACTTTCTCAAAGAATCTACTTGGCCCCTTTTCAACCTTCTTGCTTTTCTTTTCATGAATCTGCGGCGTTTCATCTTCTACAAAAACTTCCGGAAGTGGTAGTCCCTTTACCTTATATAATTGAACTAGAACATCGTCATCTAATAGACCTTCTAGCATAACCAAATCGTCTTTTGAAAACGCTTGAACAGATTGCAATGCTAACTGGTTCTGCAAATTAACATCCATGCAATTTGTGAGATCACCTATATTCTCTGCTGAAAATACAAGCTTCTGTTCTATTGCTTTTCTTGCAATCCGATTTACAATATCTTCCCGGTTAAAAGCAAACTCCAGCATAACCTCTGCAACTTCTTCAGCTGCGCCCAAAGAATCTACAGATGAAAGCTTATTTACTTGCGTACTTTCAGCCCAGTCATAGAATTTATCGTAGTATTCTTCCCACGTCATACTGTGCCCCCTAATACTTAATTCTTGTTATATCCATATTCCCTAGTCATTAAAACTTCTTTCCACCATGATTCTCTCTGTAAAATAGAATCATCATCCGTTGTACTTTTGTATATCTCCAATATGCTATATCTGAAATTCTTTTGGATATAGCTGAAATCCAGATTTTTCAACTCTATATTTCCACCATTACCATTTGCTACGTACTCTTTCCATCTTCCCCAAAGCATGTTTTCTCCGGTAGCTGATCCAACATACTTTTTTCCATTAGAAGAATCAGTAATCAAATACACACCTTTTTGGTTTGCGAGTGCCGTTTTCCAAGCATCTGTATCAATTAATCCAGATAATTCTTCCCAAGAAACATTAACTTTGTCGTAACCTGGGAATTCCGTCTTGCATATATCTCTTGTTATTTCAAGTACTTCCAAGTCATCAATATAGTTTTCCAGGCAAAGATATGACGCTCTAAAATCTTTCTTAAACCCAATTATCATCTTACCAATCAGGTCTGTTCCAACATCTAAGAGTTTTGTTTCATATCTATATTTTGACGGACCATTTGGTGTTTCTTTTACAGAAATACTCTCGTATATACCCGCAAAAATCCATTCATCCTTATGCCAATAGATCAGCGATAAAATATATTTTCTTTGAAAATTCTTTTGTGTCTGTTCCTCTTGCCATATTTTAAACTTTGACTGATCCTGAAGAAACAAACGCAGAGGTAAAAATGTATCAGTAGATCCTCTTCCACAATGAACTTTAAAATCTGATTCATTCTCTTTTAAAAATGGTAATACAACTTTTACCTTCATACGTATGTACCTCTATCTCTTCAAATAATCTTTTTAACGCACTTAATCTCAGAACATATGCTCAATCTTTAAAGATTATAGCTATTCAGCATCATCTTCTGGCGTTCTTCTTCTAAATCCGCCCTATAGAATACTTCAAGAAGAGTTCTTGCCCTAGACATAGCTACATAGTTTAATAATCTTTCATCATCTTCCTCAAAACCTTCAATATCGATATACAATATCACTCTCGCTTCAAGGCCTTTGAACGCCTTTACTGTGTAAAATCTTATAAACTCATCGCTATCCAGCTTATTAAATTCATTTAATCTTATCTCACCAATATCAGATGGAATGGATGCATTATAAAGACAGCTATTTTCGTTATCCATTCTATATGGAGATAAAATAACGATATCGTTTCTACTAATTCCTTCCGAAAGAAGTCGTCTAATAAGTTTCAGAACATCAGTTTTTTCAGCAGTCTTACTATCATATTTGTGATAACCAACCACTTCACCATCAGCCTTCATTATTGAAGCCTGTGTGATATTTGTTGCATACCAGTTTCCGGTTGCAATCTGCTTGGTGTTTCTGCAGTTTACAGAAAGCTCATAGCATGAGGCACCATAATCTTCTAATTCATCATAAATATCCTGAAGTTCTTCGTATTTTCCAAAGATATTCTGATTTTTATCATAATATATAGTCCATCTTCCTTTGCTCAAACCGCCTTTTACCATTCCTTCTAGACACAAGACAGAAACTGTATTCATTAAATCTTGTCCTTCATCGACAACCAGAACATCATACTTCTCATTATCTGGCATATACGCATCAATTCCATCTATAAATTTATTAGGCAAGATCTCTGTAAAGAAATTGGCATCTTCGATTTCAGTTTCACCAGTTTTCTTCATAAGAAAACTATGTAAAGTAGAAACATCTATATCCTGCTTCTCTAGTTCAAAATTCTTTCTTACATAATTTGCAATTAATTTGTTGTAGCATAAATACAACACGTTATATCCTTCTGCCTTCAGTTTTCTGCACTGATCCATAGCCAGCATCGTTTTCCCAGTACCTGCAGGACCGGAAACCAGCATTCTCTTTGAGTGAAATCCCTGCATGATTATGTACTGCTCATCTGTTAAAGAAGCCAGCATCTCATCCGTTCTTTTTAACGCTAATGACATTGCTGGAACAAATGCAAAGTCACCACGAAGAATACTTACTAAACGTTCCTTATCCTCATCCTGCAAGTGTCTTCCAGAAAAATGATGTTTTTCCATCGTCTTATCCTTCCAATACTTGAAAGCTTTCTCAAAAAACTTAGGCAAATCTTCTTTTGTATTTCTTTTATCAAAAGTAATTTCAGGTATAATTTCTATATTATCATCCGCATCAATCACACAATCCGGAGTCATAACGCAATTGGCATAAGCACATCTACAAATAGGATCTTGTTTATTTTTAAGCCTTTTTTCCAAGTATAATCTTAACGATTGTTCATTTCCCTGCGCTTGCTGATAAGGACCTTCCTTCTTTGTAGAATCCTTGCCGTATCGATTTATAAAATGCCAATCACCACCTTGGCGTTTAACAATACCGCCCTTGACTTCTATACATAAAACTCCTTCATCAGCGATGACAACAAAATCTATTTCACCAAATATTTTGTCAACATGTTCAGCCATTCCCAACGAATGTAAAACAATGCAATTTTCCCATTCTAAATCACTCAGCCAACTATAAATCATTCTTTCGGCTGGACTTTTAACATCAGGGCTTATTGTAGCTGGTATCATCCTAGCCATTTATTCTTCCTCCTCAAGTAGTTCTCCGAAAAATCCAAGACTTCTATCATCATAGGTTCCAACTATAGAAACTCTATCCAGCAAGCAATTTCTAGCCTCACAGCTGGTTTCCGGTAATAATGTACAAGCATGACATGCCGCGTAATTCAGAGAGTTGAATCCTTGAGCCGTTGAATCACTACATAAAGGATCCGATGAACACCAAGAAGCCTCCTGTAACATATTTCTAATTGTTGTTTCTAACAATTCTGGTTCACCTTGTCTTACCAATCCTCCAAGACTACCGTCTGAATCTGAAGAAGAAGTGTAGATTAGCACTCCTGCCATAGGCTTATCTGAGTCTGGGAATGTACTGTAAATTCTTTCCTTCAACGCAGCTCCTGAATAACCACATTCTAAAGTTAACTGTCTTATGAGAAGATGAGCAAATGTATGCAAAACTACATATCTTGGCGACATCATGCCTTTGCCAATATTGTAGTCTCCCAAACGTTCTTTCATTAGATCATACCTAGCAGAATTCCTGTCTTCCCACTCTCTTAATTTTTCTTCATCGAATTTTAGGAACAAGCCTTCACCGCGCATCTGTATTGCCGGCATCCAATCATGTGGTTTGTTCCAAACAGGTTGATATTCCCTTCCATCCATTCCAACAGCTCTGTTATCATCTGGGTGTGGTTTTTCTGGGGTTATGCGCCTAAATCCTTTGACAGCTAATACTTCACGAAGCCTTTTTACAAGCATTACAGATTCTACAAATCCATCCAAGATGTCAGGAATCTCAGATTCAACCGCAATAAATTGTTCCGGTTCCACGTCATCCTCATCTTGCTCATATCCTGCGCATAATGCTTCATATTCGTCTAGATAAAGATTCTTCTCTGTATAGTTATCTTCAATCTCTACTTCCTCTGAAGGGTTTTCCATCTGATAACGCTCCTTAGCTGCCTTGAAGTAATCGTCAGCAGAATATCTTCCTTCTAGTATTGTTTGACGAAATATAGATGCTCCAAGAACTATCTTTATATTTTCATCATCCATTTTGTTATCAAACAGCCCTTTTACTTCTTCCCACTTATCGCTTAAATCGCTTTGTATCTTTTGACTATATGGCGGAATCGTTAACGCACTCTGCGTTACGCTAAAATAAACATTAGATGCCCCTCGCTGTAATGTCTTCATCGGAGCCATGCAATTTTCCACATCATCAAACTGTTTATCAAATCCTATCCATGGCCTTTTACCTTTACATTTATATCCCTTTAACGCATCCTTACTCATGCAACCTTCCATGGTTCTGGTTTTACCGCACGCCTTACACTTGATTACAATACTTGATAATCCGCCGGTTGTATTTTTGAACTCAATACTAATCTGATCCCACTTATCACCAGCGGGACATTCCGAATAGTTTCCATAGTGAACCCACCATTTATACGGAAAATCTTCCAGATGACCATTGATACATGAACAAACAAAACGTGAAGGAACCAACTGTCTTCCGCACTGACATTTCTTATGCTTTGCATCTCCAAACATTTTATAATCCTTCAAGTCTCCACATTTCGGACAAAAATGCATTCTCGGAAACCGGAATGCTGGTACGTCTGGATTTCCTTTAGGGTTTTCTGAATCGGTGGCATATGGTTCTTTAAAACCTTTTATACCAAGCAATCTTTCAAGGTTAGGTTCATGTATTACAGGGCTGTAATGATTCCAATAATCAGTAGCTGCCAAAATAACAGAATAATCCGGCATATCTGCTATTGCTCCCGGTGCGAATGTAGTAATTAATTGCGTTTTCCTTAACTTTCCTATTGCGTCTTTCTTTGTTTTGGCGCTTTTTGGTCCAATCCTCATAATTAATCTCCTAGCAAATATAATCCAGACTGTTTTTCAACGCTTCTCATACTATTCATACATCTAAATCTATCATCTTCTTCGATATCTTCTTTTAACAAAGATCTCTTCTTTTTTCTGTGATACCACAGTTCACCTTGAGCCTCTTCTGCCCATTTCATTTCAATGAACTTCACTTCCTTGATGACATTATCTAACTCACGTTTATCAACAATCTGAACATATTTAAATATAATATCCTCAACTTCTTTAACTTCTGGAAGAGACGGATCAAATCTTGAAGCATTTTCATTTTCGAGCAACTCAGGGCACATGTATCTACATAACGTTACAAATAATGCATGAAGCCCCCTATCTCTGGCTCTATCTGAAAAAGGTGTCAAACTTGTAGCTTCTACATAACGGTATAGTGCAGCGTGATATCTTAAAAACTGTTCATAGTGCGACCTATCCCTAGAACGAGATGCATTATAAATCATAAACACAAGACCTGGATTATCACGTCCAACACGGCTTGTAGCCTGTATATACTCAGCATTTGTTTTGGGTTGTCCAGCAACAACCATCGTTCCCAATCTACCCACGTCGACGCCGACTGAAATCATATTTGATGCAAGTATAAAATCAAATGGTACATCTTCACCCTGCTCACTTGTATATGGGACCTTAAGTCGAGTCTGAATGATATCTGAAATCTGGTCATTCGTCATTCGACTCGTTAATTCTTCAGAATACTCATATTTATTATTTCCGGTAAATTTAGGATTAAAATCCGCAAATTTCTTATCCTTTAAGTATTGATATCTACTTTGAATATCATCTACAACCTGTGTCTGTGCACCACCCAATTCTCGAATACTGTTGAAATATCCAGTTAACGTCCAGAAGTTATCGATTGCTTTATCGCTATATCCTTTATCAATCAGATATCTGGAGGCAAACAGCCATGCCGCATACACTCTTATAAGAGTTGTGGTAAAAGTCGCGCCAACTCCCATAACTCCCATATATAGTCTTGCCGGTCTCTCCTCTGGAGTTGATTTCACAGCAAAAAAAGAATCATCTGCGCATATTCCCTGCGGCGGAAACTGAGCAAATTTCCTTCCATATAAAGCTCTAATCTGCTTATCCGCATTACGAATGGTTGCTGTTGAAGCTACAACCTTTACTGGTATCCCATCACGTTCACATATTTTTGTTATTGCAGCCTCATAGATTCCAGTCATTGTTCCCAATGGTCCAGAAATAAGATGAAGCTCATCTTGAATAATCAATTCAGGAGGAAGGCATTGTTTATCGACTGAAAACAACGCCGCCGGTTTATCTTGTAACGTAATCTGAGCAAACTTATCCACCGTAGCAACTATAAATGTTGGTCGGAGTCCATAAATTTCCTCATCGATTAAATGAATAGGCAGGCTTTCCTCTTTTGAAAAAACGCATTCGCCATTTGTACACTTTATGTTCATACGTGTTTTTGCAGCATTAATAGAATAATTCTTAGGATATATTCTTTTACCGCACCAAGGACAAATCTTTATCTGACATGGATCCGCCTCATCTTGATCTACATTTCCATTGTTATGTAACTTTGCCAAAGTAGTATCTGCCACTTCAATCGTACCTGGGGTAAGTTTATTTCCAACCCATAATCCAATTGATATTTCTCTGCCCGGTAAAGCATATTTCTTTCGTAATAATTCGCAAGCACAAATCAAGATACTTGCCCTTTCAAACTGCTGAATCGTTAGCAATCGTAAGGTATATCTCATCAAAACAGTTACACCGTCTACACCTTCTTCATGGCTTAGTCTTCTGTAAAAAATACAAAATGCAGCAATTCCTAAGTATGCCTCGGTTTTACCACCACCAGTAGGAAACCACAACAAATCAACCGTCTTTCTGTCATCCCCAGTCGGATCTACAAATGACATTATTTCAAGCATCATAAATGCAAGCTGAAATGGATACCAATTAATATTCTCATCTTTTGGTTCCCTTCCACCTTTTATAATTGATTGTCGTCTTTGCATGTACATAGCTTCGTTTGCATATCTAAAAGCCTTCCATGCATTTCCATTTTTCGCCGCACTTTTTCCGAGAGTCTTAACTGTTTGCTCAATTCTCGCACAAACAGTCAGACACTTATTTATATTATTATTTGCACTTTCCGCATACTCTTTGGGAATGGATTCTTTAAGCTTATTAATCCAGTCTCTATATTCATCTACAAAACTCTCTAAATTAGCAATTATTTCTTCGGCATCTCCTGTGTGTAAGTATTTCATGTTGAACACAGGGTTATCCTCTATTTGACGTGCCTTCATTTGAAGAAGATTAAATGCAGGCATAAACGAGCTCTTAATATAGTCTGGTTCTACCTTCTCTACATCCCATTCAACAGCACAACCATGCCCTTGGCCAAAGCAACCATTAGCTGCATATAACATATCAAGCTCTGATAGTTCTTCATCATCAGTAAGCTCTATTTGTCTGCGGACAGAAGTAAACACTCTTCCTTCCATTTCATCGGAGACGATAGTAATTTCTGGTTGAAATAAAGAGTGATTATTCTTTTCATCAAAATCAAACTGATCAATTACATACTTGTTTGTGAGAACTATGGTAATAACTGTTTCCCCACTCTCAAATGTTTTGTGAGTGAACGACCTAAGATATATCTCATCAACAATTCTGTATTCTTTATCTTTTCCGATATCAAATACATATTCTTGTTTTCCCGGCTCTCTTACCCAAAATAATGTCTTATCCGTCACGTCATTTTCATATTTACTAACATCAAGCCCTTGCTTATCTATCTCTTCCTTTGTATTTGAATGATACTGTGCATAGCTTACAGACACTTTTATTTGCTTAACGCCTGGCTTAACTGTAAAAGTAACACCCATGGTACTTGGATCAATAACATTTGTAGATGCCAATGCAC
Source organism: Pseudobutyrivibrio ruminis (assembly GCF_015057245.1). GTDB lineage: Bacteria > Bacillota > Clostridia > Lachnospirales > Lachnospiraceae > Pseudobutyrivibrio > Pseudobutyrivibrio ruminis_E. The sequence continues at coordinate 112,047 of NZ_SVET01000008.1, read as the reverse complement.
TATCATATGAATCAGTATTCTGATCCATGCCAGAGTTTGTTGTTACATCCTCATCTGTATCGCTTTCATTATCCTGCTCATCCTTTGCTCTTGGATATAGTTTTCCCATAACATAGTATTGCGTAGGACGCTCAACCAGTATTTCATCTTCATATACAGGCCCAATAAGGTCTTTTTTTACTATGTCTATGATTTCCTTTCGAGCCTCATAGAACTCTTTATAATCCGCCATCTCATTCTCCTATTAGTATTCCGCTTTGCTATAACCAACAATGGTAACTGCATTCCAAGTGACCATTTCTCCAAAGGCTTTTACACCCATTTCTGAACCATCAAGCTGATCAATTACAGAAATTACATCATCAACGTATATGTCTGTAAAACGCTCCGGATAGACATTAAAGTACAATTCTGCTCTTGAAGGCAGCTTATACACTACGTGCAATGCTCTACTTAATGACTCATAGAATTCCTTGCTTGTATATCCAAGAATGTAATTGCCTTCAGCAAGAACAATCTTATACCGCACAAACTCTGACTTATGTTTGTCTTTAAGCAAAACAATCTTCTTTCCTACGAGGTTATTGTAGTTTTCTCTGATATAAAGTTGTGTTCCACCTTCTCGTACAAAGGATCGCAAATCTATATCTGGCTCCCCTGTAACTTCAAAGTACGTCAATCGTTGCTTATTATATCCAACATAATCAGATTTAAAACAGCGCCTATCTCCTTCTTTGTCAATTCGGATAAAATCAGCCTTAGCATTTATTCTATAGATTTCTTGCTTAGGTCTGGTTAATGCTACATAACATACTTTATGCTCTTCCAACTCTTTTTCTTCATCTGTAAAAATATCATTTTCTACCAATACAGCATCAAATTCGCGTCCTTTTCCTCTATGTATATTTGTAACAGTAAGCTTTGATAGTCTTTCATGTGAATACAATGCCAATGATCTAGAATTAGTCATAATACCTTTCAAAATATCCCTAACACCAATTCTTTCAGCTGATGTTCGAGATGCTTCCCTTATGGCATTCCATACCTCATACGATTCTGCATCTTCAGAATCTGCTATATCATTGTATAAATCTGTAAAGTCATCTTCATCTATTGAAGTTAGTTCATAATCATTAAAGACTAATGCAATCCACTTATTTAAAGTATTATCTCTTAATCGTTTCTTTAAAACGTGATCAATTCCTTTTTCCCTTAATGCTGCAGATATTTTTAATGCTTGGCCATTGGTTCTGGTTAGTATCCCCACAGTTCCTGCATCCAGTAATTCTCTTAAACTACTTTGTGTTATCTTATCAGCATCATATTCCTTGAACTGAGGTATTTGTTTTTCGACTTCTTTATGCCAATAAGAATCACACTCTTTAACTCGTCCACTTAAAATATGAGTTCTATAACCATCGCCTAAAGATGCAAGTTCATCATCCTGTCTATAGTTTCTTGTAAATGTATAATGCGCAAATTTCGGCATATCATTTGCCATAACGCCGTAAAACTGTTTTGAAGTCATGCGGTCACTTCCTGCCTGATAATCATATATTGACTGACATGCATCACCAAGCAATGTTACTCCTGAAGAATCCGGTATCTTTCGTATCATAGCAAGTACCATACGTGCACGCTCCTTGACCAAATCCTGAACCTCATCAACAAAAAGATGACTACACTGTTCAAGTAACTCCGGCAACTCCGTTATGGTACTCGTAAACAAATTAATTCTTTCATCATAATTCAATTTGCCGATATCATAATATTGCAGGTTATCATATTCACTTTCATCCTTTACCCAATACAATACTTGTGAAGCAAATGAGTCAAATGTTCTGACATCTACAAGATTAATTACTTCTGATACTCGTTCATCATCAGCTGCTTTTTTTAATCTATTCTTTACGACTTCAACCGCAGCTTTAGAAAAACAAAGCACCAAAATAGTTTCAGGATCCACCTCCTGAACATCTACAAGATTTATAATTTTTTCAATCAAAGTCCACGTTTTACCCGTTCCAGGACCCGCATTGATTATCATTCTCCTTGATACTTCCGCTTCAATAACTTCACACTGATCTATCTCAACATACTTTTCAAAATCATTCCTCACATTTGAGTATGCTGAAACAACAGGTGTTGTAGCCTGCGCTCTTAGCCTTTTTACATTTGATCCATACAAATAGAAAAGTATATCCTTATAATTCTTTGCTCCAATCCTTGGTTCTCTGTCTGTAATTTCCAATCTCGGCGATGTTCCAAAATTGTCATAGCAATAAAGTCCTTCATCATCCTCATTGACAATTCGTAACAACTTTTCGTTAATATAGATTATTTTTACAGGGTTAATTTTATAGAACGAAAAATTCGTTTGCTTGTTGGTATAGTATCTACGTGAATAGTACTTTTTACTTCCATCCGGCCTTACAAAAAACATCTGTCCTTCATAAATATCAAAAGTACCCTCTTCTGATGCTACATAATTTCTTTCTAAAAACTTAATGTTCTCAATGTAAACAGGCTTAATTTCTTGTGGCTTTGTCCCTTCTTCAACATCCTCCGTAACTTCAAAAATTTCAATTATCTTATTCTCGAATCTGTATTTATTGGGGTTTCCAAAGAACTGTGTTTCCTGTGCGAGAATCAGTTCCTCATCTCCAGATTCTAGAACTATAGAATATGTATATTCACCATCTACAAAGTCTGGCGGTAATTCAATCTTGTTATCATCAAATTCCAATTCCAAAGAATAAGCATGATTCTCTTCGTTATACAAATCCAGTCTAATTCTTTTATCCCTATTACCTATAAAGCTAATGCCACCATCCCAGTAGATAAAACTCTCATCAGATGTAAACACTGGCATCCTAATGAACATTTCAGAAAAGATAATTTGTCCCAATGTATACCTATGATTCTGCACTGAAACGGTAACCGGATAATTATAAGAAGCCTTGCTTTTTTCCCGCTCTCCAATAGCAAAAAGATCTATTTTAGAATCTGAAAATCTCTCATCTCCGATTTCAACTTCAAAATCTAATTCTGATGAACAGTTTATCTCTAATTCAGCCCCCTGCTTAATATCATCAATCCATATATTCTCTCCGGGATAGATGTTATCAATATTGTTCCAATGATACGTCATAGCAGGAACATCAACGCTAATGTTTCCGGCCTCATATTCAATTGAAATGACATTCTCGCCCATTTGAATATTATGCTTCTGCATTTCATCATTGATTTTAATATCAACAAATGCTTCATCATAATCATCCCGCATAACATAGCAATCTTTATTAAATGACACCCTTAAATCTTTTAGAACGAGAAAATGTTTTTCATAAATAACCGCATTTCTTTCTAAACTAACAATACTTACCGATACCACATCATTTACTGTAGAAAAACTGCTCAATGGTATTTCACATACGTCTCTATCCTTCCAATAATCAGTAAGCTTTATTTCCTCACTTCCACAGTACATACGAATACTATTTCCCTGACGGTCTCTATCTAAATAAATGGAAAAGCTGTCCTGAATAAGGGTTATCTTGCACTCGTCATCTTCTGTTATATAATGACATCCTTCCACAAACTCCGGTTCTGAAATTGTCACTTCTCTAATATTAGACGTGTCCATGGCAACAAGTCTGTCGTTATAATAGATTGCATAATCATCATTCAGACAAATATCGAGGTAATTATTGCTTTTTTCAAGAACATCTACTTCTTCGAAAGATATGCCATCCACACCTGGAGCATAAATTTCATATCTTCCCGGCTTCAATCCACTTATGCTGGTTTCCTTACCATTTTTAAATATCCAAAATCTCTTATAAAGGCTCTTTCCTGAATCGTAGATAACATCCCCATCACAAACTATTTCAATCTTTAAATTGCAGGAATTTAATCCTGAGATAGCAATTGGAATGTTACAACCACTTACTGTCTCTCCAAGCTCATTACCATATATTTCAAGTGTTTCCTTTGATATCAGCCGAGTTTCATCGTAAAGCCTTACTTCGGCATATTTATGCCCTGTGTTTTCCAGTCGTATGGTAGGGATATTCACAACTACACCTGATGAATCAATCAATAACGATGCTCTGATTCTTGAGTATGACAAAGCTGTATCACCTGAACGTGACACTTTTCTAGTGAACTGCTCTTTTTCACCCTCCAGCATTCTGCTAATTCTATTTGTAAACCACTGATCTACAAGTTGCTCAACATAAGTAGAAGGTTCTTTGGCCGAATTCTGTACCAAATCATTTATTCTACTAATAATTTGTTCAAAAAGAACTGTTGAATACTCTGGACGATTTTGTAATAGACGTTTTGCTCCAAGTCTTATATGGTACTCCTTAGAACTAATTAATAAATCCTCATCATCAGATGAGTTTCCATTCATTTTTGCATTTAACGCATAAATCATCTTATTGATGATAGGATCGTCCTTAATGTAATTCCATCGCAGGTTATATTTCAAAAAGTCATATAACAAGTCAAATACAGAATCCCATGCATTAAGCGGTGCAAACGAATGCACCAGCACCGTCTCATAGAATTCTCTTCCGTTCTTGTCTTTTAGGAAAAACCTATTTTTATTATTAAACGTTTTCTCAAGAGATCTAGATATTATTCCCCAAATTTTGCCTGAATCATCTCTATATCCAAACTGAAGTGTAATGTACTTAGTAAATCGTCCCTCTTCATTTGCATTCCATTTTTTAGCATAATTAATTGTTGCCAACGTAATAAACATATGCCAATTTATAGGCACAGATGAAAAATAAGACGGATTTTCCACCAGTTTATCTAGTGCTTGTTTTGCCTGAACATTTATTTTTTCTTGTGTTGATTCCTTAATTAAGGCATTACCAATAATAGGATAAGCAGCATACAATCTATCTAGAAACTTATATCCTTCTTTTATTTCTCTTATCTGCATATCCTTTTCATTTAATGTACCCAATACTTATCCCCTCGTTTTCGTTTCAAATCATCTTTATGTAAACCCTTAGAAATACTCTTCTAACCATTTCTCTGTTACAACCTTAGGCGAATGCGGACTGAATGTATCATTTCCATTCACGCCATTCAAATCACTATTATTACAGCTAATCTTTGGCTCAGTGCAGCTTACTATCTCCACCTTAAGAACATAGTAAAAATCTGCAGATCTTCCTTTACCATCGTTAGAACCACTTTCTGTCAGTAAATCATTAAGCTGCTTTTTTGAAACCAATTCTCTTGATTTTATGATTCCTTTAAGCGGCTCTATTTCATATCTACCCGTAGCATTTACATCATTCTGATAAAAGCGAATATACTTTGCTTTTCCTATATCTTCATGATGTGAATACACCGATTCACCTTTGATTGCATAGTAATAAAAAGCGAAAGATTTTCCTTCAAATAAAAGGCCTGCTTTACTCAACACTTCATAATAATCAGGTTTCAAGTAACCAAGCACGCACAGATCATTATGAATATTCTTGTTGTCCTTATCCTTTCCAGAAGTTCTTTTATCAAGCTCACTTATCGCCGGTTCTCCAAGGACAAGATTACTATATGACAACATGCGGTTAAGTCTGCTGTACTTTCTACTACGAGCTTCAATAATCTCAGAAATAAAATCCTTCAGTGCATTTTCACTATCCGCTTGAATACTTGGCTTGATTGCAAAAGCTCCAACTCCTGGAAGTACTTCTTCAAAGAGCCTGTAATTCTTCGTTTTTGAATCAAAATCACCTGGATATAAAACGTAACTTCCTACCGTTCTTCTAATTGCATCATTGTATGTATGCATTTTAAGAAGATCACCACGTTTGTATGTATTTGTTACGCTATCCTGCTTATCATTTTCAACCTCTTCTTTTATCTGTTCCTCTGTCATTTCATTTTCATCTGGTCCAATAAAAGATCTAAGATCAGTTATTCTGTACTTCGCATCAAAATGAATATAACTTACCGCACCTTCTCTGACAGCATCTTCAGGTTTAAGATAATCTGAAGGATACACTTCCAGCGTATAATCCGGTCTAAAAGGTCTAGAATATGAACCTGCATACTTTGTATTGGAAAACTCTTCTCTTGAGAAAGTCCTGTTGTAATACAGGTTTACCCTAGTACCCAAATCAGGAAGAAGAAATGCCTGACAAGAAGTCTGACCTTCACTCAATGAAATAGTCAAACCATTATCAGTATTAATGAACGGCTTCTCTGCAGCCTGTATGCATTGGCAGTTATCAATTGAACTGATAATCTTTCTAAGTTCAAAAAACAGCCAGTACTCATATAGTAGTGCCGTATTTTTAGATTCGCCACTATATGCTTCCTGCTCACCCTCCCAGTTTAACTGTAGAGCAAGATCAACCATAGCTGCAGCATAAAAGATTTGTCTATATCCTTCTCTCTTTTCAAGTACCTGATTATTCTGCGGCATAATCGTAAGTTCTCTTACATCATCAAAGAAATGATCTCTCAAAATGTCATCAGTAATTCTTTGAATCTCTACAGCCTCCCGATAGCACTCCGTATACATATTCTGTCCTGCATTTATTCCTTTTGCGGCATCAAGACTTGAACAGAGTTCTCTACATATCAGGTTAAATTTTTTCAAAGCAAACTTCACAAAACGGTTTGCAACCGTATCAAGACTGTCATACTTTCTTGTTACAGCAACTTCTTGAGGCATAGGCTTTCCATTTACCATCTGCCAGCCTCTACTATGAGAGAAAGGGCTGGAATAAAAACTTGCACTTGGAGAACCCTGTCCAATTGGCTTAAGTACTTCATCCTTCATAAGCATTCTATCCGGATTACGCTTTATATGTCCGAAAAGAGCCTGTAGGTTATGTGAGTAACAGAATTCCCTCAAGAAAATAAACTGTTCCAAAAGTGTCTTAGCACTATTGGTATCAGATGTTTCAAATCTGTTCGATGTAACACCTGAATACTCCAGCAAGATTTCTGCGCACTCTTCAGCCAACTTTTTAGTTAACTCAATATAGTCGTCTTCATAATTCATCTTCTGAGGTACTATTTCAAAATCGACTACAGTTTCATCTGAAGAATTTTTTAAATGTGTTCTTCCAAGGTAGTTAATAAATCTAAAGGATAATGCATCTCTATCTCTGGTTACTTTGAGGAACTTATTATTCTTCTCATTTGGGAAACCGAGATTCTTACAAATCTGATCCGAACCAGTTTGAATGTCATCCTTTAATCTGCATGTATAAGTAGCTGTTTCGCGTAATCTTAATATTTTCTGTCCATCCACTGAAGTTGCAATATCAAGCTTTGAGAGCGCAGCTTTAGACGCAGCTTCTTTTTCTTCATAGGCAATCATATCTGTGCCTTCTTCTTCAGTAGCTACGTTAAAATCAATAGTATCCCACTCGCCCTGCGGATAAATTACTATCTCTATTCCATTTTTATCTTTAAATGAAACTGCTGCTATGCCCATTAAAACACCTTCTTACATAAAGCTTGCGTACTGATATTTATCAAGTCTTTTCTTCATCTGCTCTATCTTCTTCAATGATAAAGTCATCTCTTCTGATGAATCCCCAATTCCGTTTATGCATTTTTCTTCAAGAGTATCCAATAACTCTCCTATCTGTTTTCTATCACCATATATTTTAGGAAGAATCTTCTGAACAATCTGTTCGTCCATTGTTCTTGTAAGATTAAAGTTACCTTTCTGTAACTCATATGCCGCTGCATAATACTGACGAATCTCTTTAACTGTACGATAAGCAAATTCAAAACCACTTTCCTGAAGTTCCTCGTAAATGCTATCAAGAAATTCTCGAACCTGCTCAAGTTTTATCTGTTCAACATTGCAAACTCCATTTCTTATAACAGACGCAAGATCTATAAATCCTTCAGCCACTCCATTTCCTGCACGAGAAACATTGTTCACATCTACTGAACCTGTCATCAAGTTCAATACAGCTTCCTTTTCAGGCTTAAATTCTACAACATTAGAGCGATCTAACACCTTTGGACTAAACATATATGTTGTTTCATCAATATTAACTGTTCCTGTTACAAAAAGATTTTTAGGAAGTCGTATTTTTTCAGGAATCGTTATCTCTTCTCCATCTTTTGCTTTTTTGCCAGATACCTTGTAAAGTGGGATTTCTTCATCCGACTCCATTGCACTCAAAAAATCTGAAAAATATCTTTCCACATGTGAAAGATTCATTTCATCAAGTATAAGGAAATATGGCACTGTCGGATTTTTTATTGCTTGGAGAATAAAATCCAGTGTTGGAGTTGAAACATATTTCTCTTCAAGCGGATTATAAAATCCAAGCATTTTAGTATTATCTGTCCAGTCTGCACCAACAGGAACAATTAGCCAATTTCTTTTACCATCTATTGTTCTTTCAAGGTACTGTGAAAACTGTTTCGCTATTCTGGTTTTTCCCGTACCACTATTACCAGTCAAAATTACAAACGGTTTAGTCAGAAGTGATGTGATATATCGCTCAGCAAAAACAGAATCAAATACGTCTGGTAAATCTGATATAAGAAATTCTTTCTTCAATACATGAAGATAATATGTACCACCCTCATCCTTTATTTCGAGAACATCAGAATAATATTTATTAACCAGCTTTATAAGTGCCTGTAGATAATTATTACCCTGCGCACCCTCAGTTATATCTGTTCCAACCCATTCAGTAGTCAGTTTACATCTGTACTCTTCACCGGTTGCTTTTATAAGATATTCAGTATCAAACACCCTAGTCTTATCACTTGATGATTCAGGATTGAACATTCCTGACGATGGACGTGCGAACATATACCGTAACCAGTTTCCTTCTGGTAAAAGCCCATCTGTATTTCCTGTATTTATCTTTATACTCTGATCCATAATTTCGATTCGTTCAATAATACTTTCGAACTCATCTAACCTATATATGTAATCAACAATTGCTTTTGCACAATCCTTCACTACAACTGGCAGCTTGATTGCTGAATCAAGCACTTCAGTCTGTCCAGAAATTTCATTTTCAAGCTCATCATAAAGTGCAGGTCTTTTTGCAAGATAATAGACCAGATTACCGAGATATGCAGATGAGGCATTTGGAACATCCATCTTTCCTAAAACACAAGACCCAAAGATATCCTTGCATGATCTGATCTTATCGCCGGCATTAACCAGATTTTTACCTGGTCTAAATTCCTGATCTCCGTTAATGAATTTTTTCATATACTCTCTATCATTTTCAGAGTCAAAAAGATTAACATATGCAGATCCGCTATAATCCTGTGCTTTAACACAATTCATTACATCAGTATCAGTTCTCATATGATTATCAAAAAAATCGCAATACTGATATAAAGCCTGCGCATATTTTTTGCACATTACAGCCAGATACAACCATTGATTTGAAAAGAAAACATAGCTTTTATCAGTTTGAACAACTGATGTTGCTCCCCAAATTTTGCTATATGCTTTCTCCTCCTGTGAAAACATCTCATCCAACTTTATTCTTAAGCCTTCACTTATTGTAATTTCTGGAATAAGTCCTGCCTTTATACTTTCAGGTTGAAGCGCAGGATCATTTAAATCTGCAAACATCTATTTACACCTCCAATATTTGTTTCACTATTTGTTCTGATACCTTTTCAACTACCGGAACTGCTACACTATTCCCAAACTGCTGATAGGCCTTTGTATTTGAATCCGGAAGCTTAAACTCTTTTGGAAATCCCTGCAGGTTAGCTGCCTCTCTTGGTGTTAATTTTCTCGGATTCTTACCCGGTTGCTCAATCAGTATTTCACTCCCGTCCTTGTAATACCTTCTTGATATTGTGCTTGTATATTCAGAATCCCCATTGAATAAACAATATCCAAATCCATTTCCTTTTTCTTCATGTTCCAGCTTTCTTCTTTGATGTCCCGCCCACAATTTATCCGAAATTGTAAATGTATCAGGAACATTTTTTTCAAGAATGGATGAAACTTTTGTTTTCGTGTTTTCCGCCTCGGGATATAGAAATTCTTTAATATCCAAATCTTTTTTCCAAAGTACTATATAAATTCTAGGACGATTCTGTGGTACCCCATAATCTTTTGCACACAGAACCATCTTTGCACATTCCTCTTTTAGTTTTGATACTGGGCCATTATCAATAAGTTCCTGTGGCACATTGCATGTATACCCCATTCCTGTAATTGTTCTCAAAACAGTTTGGATAGTTTTGCCCTTATCATTACTGATAAGTCCTCTAACATTTTCAAGAAGCACTGCCTTAGGTTGATGATCACGAAGTATTTCAGCAATATGATAAAACAATGTTCCACGAGTATCTTCAATTCCTTTTTTCAGTCCAGCATTACTAAAAGGCTGACATGGAAATCCCGCACATAAAACATCAAATTTATCTGGGATTAGTGCTTTCGTTTCTGGTATCGTAATATCACCAAATGGTACTTCACCATAATTTCTAAAATAAGTTTCCTTTGCTGGCTCATCCCACTCGCTTGAAAAAACGCATTGACCTCCAAGCTTCTGCATGGCGATTCTAAAGCCACCAATTCCTGCAAATAAATCTATAAACGTAAATTTGTTCTTCTCAGGTACTAATTCAATTTTATTTTCTCTATTAAACAATTCTGCAGAAGGTAAGTCATTAACATCAATACCGTGTTCCTTTAAAATATCTCGATACTTCTTTGCATCAGTTGTATCTCCCAGCTGTATTGCATGACTTATTAATGCATACTTTTCATCAAATTCCTTGTCTGTGAATTTAGTAAATGCGTTGTTGTAAATTGTCTTCTTCATTTAAGATTTGTATAACCTCTCAATCTTTATTTTGTCGCATTTGGAGACATAATCATTTTTCAAAACTCATAACATCACCAATATCACAATTGAAATAATTGCAAATTCTCTCCAATACATCTAAAGACACTTTCTCACCCTTTCCCATTTTTGCAATGGTAGTAGAACTGACTCCGATCTTATCTATCAGATCTTTCTTTTGCATTCCATTATCAATTAATAATTTCCATAGACCGTTATATGATATTTTCACTAAGTACACCTTTCTTCTCCTCAGAGAACAATATTAAACCAATCTTATACCATTATATCACCACCACTCCATATTCGCCATATAAAACTTTATGTTTGTAAAGTTTTTATTTTCCCGGAAAAAGTATTGCTTTATACAGTTTTAACAATATAAGAACCAGTTTTTATTATCTTTAAACGATCAAAATGGTCTTTCACCTACCCCTTTCACCTACCTACATTATCAAAAGAGCTGTCCTATTATGTGGACTTCAATGTATTATTCCAATTTTTTTCTTTGTTTCCCGCTCTTCGCGCGGCACCATCTTCGATGGTGTTAGGGCGCGTCTTCGCAAAGCGGCGAGCAGTGCTTTTTTGTACAAAAAGCTACTTTCCGCTCGTTGGTGGCACATCCCCAATCCCCTTGAACAAGCTAAACGCTTGGCTACGCAATTCTTATGAATCGCTTTATTTTGCTGTTGGATATTTCTTCAGAAATGAAAAAAAGAGGGGAACCCATAAGTCTTAAACTTACAGATTCCCCATTAGAATTATCGAGTGATATTGTGTTTTCTGACACGTTCCTTCTTCTGCTCTTCATCACTTTTAAGGAACTGGTCGATATCATATTTTGCTCTTTGAATCTCCTGCATATCTTTCTTAACCTGACGATATTCACCGTACAGCTTTTTCTTTTCTGCAAGAATCTCGGCATACTCTGCACTTAGATCTTTAACCTTAGGTAACTTCTTCAGATGAAGCTCATCAAAAGCATTCTTGGCTGCCTTATGAAGCAGGATATCCTGTCTATGCTCTTCTAAGAACTTCTTGCTGTATCCGCATTTACGATAATCCACATATACGTCTTTGGTCTTGAAGTAGTCAAAGATATGCTTCTTCAAGACCTGAATCTCAGCAAGTCGTTTCTCCTTTTCTTTAATGGAAGCTGAAATTTTCGTAAATCGCTCTGTTGCTGTTTTCACATTTTTCTCCAGATCATCATAACTTCGGATGTCATGCTGCTTCAGATATAAAACTGCCTTGGCTACCTGCTTTATATTAAAATTCTTGGCAAAGCGAACATAATATTTTCCTTTGCCCTGAGCCAGCTTCTTTTGAATATCGATAAGAAGGTCAAACTCATGATCTTCCTTTTTCCGCTGGTAAGTCTTTGGCTGTTTCTCAGCTTTTTCATTATCTTCAAATGCATGCTCCATCTCTCCGGCAAGAATCTTCTTAAGATCCTCATCTGTATAACCATCCCCCAGAGAGCGCAGCCGTATGAAACGCTTCTGCTCTTTTCCCTTTAGAGAAATATGCTTTCCACGCTTAATCTCGTATCCGGCATCTTCCAGTTTATAAAGCAGCTCATTAAAATCTTTTGCGCTGCCTTCCTTAAGAATCTGGTCAATCGCATCTCTAATATCGTCACGAAAGGATTTCTTCTCAGGATAGGTCGTTCGTTTAACACGCTCACTTGGCTTCTTCTTTTCTATGACAGACAAGCCATGCTCTAAGCAGATAATATCTGATAATCTCTGCAAAGCAAGACCAACAAAAAAGAAATCTCTAAACTTATGGGTGCAATCAAGACTCGTAGAATTAAAGATGATGTGATTATGAATATGTGCCTTATCCGTATGAGTCGCTACGATAAAAGCATGATTACCTTTGGTAAATCGCATGGCGGTTTCATAACCTACCTGATTCGCTTCCTCCGGTGTGATTTCTCCCGGCTTAAAGGATTGCCTGATCTGATAAGCGATGATATTGCCTTTGGGATGTCTTCCTGTCAGACGCTCATATTCTCTTTTCGAGAGCATGAATTCTTCATCAACACTCTCAGCCTGGCAGGCGTAGGAACTGATGAATTGACCATTTTCGGTCTTCTCTCCATTCTTGGCATAATCTGTTCTGTCGCTAAGAGACTTCGCTACACTTTTCCCTTTATTCTGATGCATCGTGATAAGTCTTGTAGCCGCCATGCACATTCACCTCCTTCCCTAAATCGTAGACAGACGCTTTAATATTTCCTTCATCACTTTCCAAAGTTCTTCCTGATGAAGTCTGATATCATCGATATCTTCTTTGTAGATACTGCCGGTTTCATTTGCTTTCTTTGCATACTGATTCATGTTGGAAGATGTGATGCCAAGAAGCCTTACAGCCTCTTTGACATCACTTAAATCCATCTGGATGAGATAACCATCAATCGCCATTTTGCGAAGATAAGCACTCTCATTTAAAATACCGATTTCTTTCTCCCTGTCACGAATCAGTTTAGCTTCCTCCGGAGTTGCAAAGAAATGAAACTGCTCCGTTCTGTTATTCATGATTACATCTCCCTGCAGGGACAAATCACAGGAGTCTTCTTCTCAGGTTCCGGTATTGGAGCCAGCTTCACTTTTTCCTGCTGCTCTTTTATCTTCTCCATCACAGAAGCCTTGGTATCTGCAATAATATCCTCCTGATCTGCCTTTTCATTGATTTCTGCAAAATCCGGCACAGGAGCTGCAGGCACATTATTGATGATTCCGTCAAATGAATTATCATTCTGTTCCACCATATCCTCGATACCGCGCATATGATTTCTGCTGATAGATGGACCTGCACCAACATCCTCTATCGGATCAATGGACTCAGGAATCTGTTCCTCTACTGCATTTCCTGTGACTTCATCCCATTTTCTGATTTTCTTCATCTTTGCCATCTGGACGCTCCTTTCTTCGGATACTTTTTATACTGTTTGTACTGACGAGGTGGAAAGAGTTTATCTGCACCCTTTACAGGCTCATAGGTCTCAATCAGATCAACAATCATATCCTTGATTTCAGCCATAAAGTCTTCCGATGCAATATCCTGTTTTTCCACTTCCAGTAGTTTCTGCTCCCACTCAGCTGTCATCGATGCTGACTGAATCTGTTCCGGCATGACAGTAATAAGAGAAGTCCCCTTTTCTGTAGGAACCAGATACTTTGTTTTCTTAGTGCCCTGTCTTTCTACAAAACCAATACGAACCAGCTTCTCAATAACACCGGCTCTTGTTGCAGGAGTGCCAAGTCCTTTACGCTCCACCTCATCCGGCATATCTTTAGCACCAGCTGATTCCATAGCAGAAAGTAACGAGTCTTCGGTAAATCGTTTCTTAGGAGTTGTCTTTCCTTCCTTTACCTTTGGATCTCTGGCAGGAAGCTCACGACCTTCTGATAAAAGAGAAGCATCCGCTTCCAAGATTTCCAGAATGCCATGTGAACCACCATCATCTTTTTTGCCGGAGTCATCTTCCCCATCATCCTGCTTTTTTCCAAGAATCCAGTCTTCCAATAAATGCCAGCCTAGACTTGTGATGCACTTACTCTTTGCCTTAAAAACTTCACCGACACATTCCACTTCCAATGCATACTCTGTAATCTCAGCCGAATCTCCAACAGAAGAAAGAAGCCTTGCAGTTACAAGGCCAAGAATCTTTTGTTCACCGGATGGGATTTCTGAGTAATCAGCATCCGAAACATTTTCTGTAGGAATAATCGCATGGTGATCTGATACTTTGCTGCTGTTTAGAACCTGCTTTGTAGAAATTGGGACCATCTTTGTATATCCGTATTTATCTTTCATCAAGCAGCAAAGACGAGCTGTACTGTCATCCATATCATCTGTAAGATATCTGCTGTCTGTTCTTGGATAAGTAACAAGCTTTTTCTCATAAAGACTCTGGGTATAATCGAGAGTCTGCTGAGCGGTAAAGCCATAATACTTATTGGCATCCCTCTGAAGACTGGTAAGATCATAAAGAAGTGGTGGTTTCTCTTGTTTGGTGGAAGTCTCCATTTTAGAAATTTTCGCTTTATCTGCTGCATTGACTTTCTCTACAAGTTCCTCTGCCTCCTGCTTACGTTTAAAGCGTTTTGAGGTAACTGCAACACCGGATACTAACATCTGAACGGTATAGAAGTTCTCAGGCTTAAAGCCCTTGATCTCAGCTTCACGCTCTACAATCATTGCAAGTGTAGGAGTCATAACACGTCCAACATTTAAGGTCTGACCATAAACTGTAGAAAAGAATCTTGTAGCATTTATACCTACAAGCCAGTCCGCACGTTCACGACAAAGTGCAGCTTCATAGAGATCATCATAGTCTACGCTTGGTTTCAGATTAGCAAAGCCATCTCTAATTGCTTTATCTTCCATTGATGAAATCCAAAGTCTCTCAAAAGGCTTTTTACATCCTGCCTGCTTATACACAAGACGAAAGATAAGCTCTCCTTCACGCCCTGCATCAGTTGCTTCTACAAGACTGTCTACATCAAAACGCTTCATGAGATCCTTTAATACCTGATACTGCTTTTTCGTGGAA
Source organism: Pseudobutyrivibrio ruminis (assembly GCF_015057245.1). Lineage (GTDB taxonomy): Bacteria > Bacillota > Clostridia > Lachnospirales > Lachnospiraceae > Pseudobutyrivibrio > Pseudobutyrivibrio ruminis_E. The sequence goes on along the minus strand of NZ_SVET01000008.1, from coordinate 96,645 downwards.
GCTGTTACCTGATATGAAAATGGCGCAGGGAAAATCGGTAAATCTTCCTTGCGCCACTTCTTATATTTCTCATCATAATGTTCCGGATTTGCCAGCTCGATTAGATGTCCTACGCACCAGCTGACGATATAACCATTACCTTCAAGATATCCATCCTTTTTCTGATTTGCTCCAATGACTTTCGCCAGGGACTGGGCTACCGAAGGCTTCTCTGCAATCACTAATTTCATATGGCAACTTCCTCCTTCTTCTTTGATGACTTAGCTCTCTTTGGCTTGGCCGCCTTTGTTTTTTCCTTGAGCTTCTCTTTCATGGAACTCTTTTCGAGTCCTTCAAGTTCAGGCAAAAGCTTTGCAATTTCATCTGCTGCCTTTACAACCTGAGGATGAGCAGCCAACTCAGGAAGGATATCTTTCATCTCCTGTATATTCAATCTGTTGCCAACAACCAGGTCATATTCATTTGCAAGCAAATTGTCATCCTTGATTACAAAACCAATAGTCTTTACACCATTCATCCTGTCAGAAGGAATAGACTTATAGATATCCACTGCCTGCTGCAATGTCAGATTCTCATGAAACTCTCCCATGGAATGAAACTCACCACATTCAGCTACATAGAAACTGATAGGTTCCTTCTCAGCTGTAAGCTCCTGTACTTTCGCATCAATCTTTGTAATAAGATCAGCTGCTGCATCACGAATCGTATTAAGAGAAGCCTTTAGCTCCGGAGTCTCTTTTCCCTGAGACCAGGTTGCCACATAGGCGAAACTGTAATCAGAAGTATCAATGCCATAATGCTGACACACGGTATAGGCAACGCTCTCAGCTTCCACCTCTTTGCTGTTTTTGGACTGCTTATTATCTTTCTGCGCTTCCAGATTATGAAGCTTGGCGTGAGCCATTTCATGAATTGCAGTCTTTACTGTCTGGATCTCACTCATGCCGTTATTGATAGCAATGCGATTATCTTCAACATGAAAATATCCCTTGGCACCGGACTTGATATCTTCAAATCCGATAGGTACAGGACTTGCTGCCTTGATTGCTTCAAAGAATGTCTGATATCCTTCCACACTTCCGGTAAGCTCATCCACACCGATGGATGGAAGCGGTTCACCTTCTGTCTGGGAGATATCAAAAGTACTCACAGGCTTAAATGCCGTAAGATTAATCTCCACCTTTTCCTTTACAGCTTCGCCATCTTTATCAAGAATGACTTTGCCTGCCTCATCCAGCTTTTCCTGTTCTTTTTCCAATTTAAAAGGAGCCGGTGCAAGGATACGGATTCCCTTTTCACCCTTCTTTACAAAGCGCCCCATCTTCTTCCAGCCGGTATAGGATTGAACCAATGTTGCATCCGGTTTTTGCATCATGATAAGGATATTGTTATTCACCGAGTAATGCGGAAACTTCGCCATGGTATCCAGTAGGTTTTGAAACTGCTCTGAGCCAAAGACATCTTGCACACCCTTTTCCAGCTTCTCTGTAATATCCTTCATTTCAGCTTTTCGCTGCTCAGCTGCCTTCTCAGGATCAAAATTTGTGGTTTTACCCATTCTCTCTCACCTCCTTCTTATACTGATTCAGTTTCCTGGTAAGAGACTTTTCCTTTTCGATTTTTCTGCGCTTCTCATGCTTGGCTTTCAGCTGTTCCAAGCCTTCCACGTAACCCATATATCTTGATTTTCTTGCCATAACTTGCCCTCCAAAACAAATCAGGGCAGCCCTTATGGACTGCCCCTTAGAATCAATTATTCAATTACTCATCCTCTTCAGAATCAGGCTCTTCCGATATATCTTCGTCAGCCTCAGGAATCTCTTCATTTGATTCCTCTTCTGCATCTTCAAGATAATCGTCCTCTTCATCCTCCAGGTATTCTTCATCAGGATCAGGTGATGTCGATACCTTCTTAGGCTTCTTTTCCTTTAAATACTTAAAGCCCATATATCCACCTGCGCCAAGGAAAATAATAAGTGCCACAATAGCTGCCGGACCAACAGAAGGTTTCTTCTTTTCTTCTTTTACCTCAGGCTCCGGTGTGGTCTCAGTCTCTTCAACTGTTTCCTTTGTAGCTTCCTCTTTTTCCGCGCTCTCTAAAGATTCCTGAAGTGCTTTCTGCTCATCCTCATCCATTAGTGACAAGAGATCTGCTTCATCAACCATATTCAAGAAATGAACGGTTTCTGTACCGTTATCATCACGGTCTATAATGATATAGAAGTAATTCCCTTTCTTGGTAACAACAGTGATAAACTGCTTGCCACCAGCTTCCACCGAACCGTAATCATCAACCAGAGTAAGATTCCCATCCGGTGTAAGAGGTCCCATTTTCTCTTCCTCTTTTTCCTCAGGTTCTTCAGGTATCTCTTCGCCCTGGCATAAAGAGATGTCCTCTTTACATACAGGGCACTCTTCATTTACGCAGTCCTCTGTGCATTTAGTCTCACAGGTACATTCTGCTTCAGGACCTGTATGCGCAAAAGCTGTCATGGGAGTCATCCCAATAAAAAGAGCCATGGCACCAACCACAGCTCCTGTAAGTCGCTTATTCAATTTAGTAATCTTCATCCTCTGATTCCTCCTTATTATCATCACTGTCATCATCTCCATAGATGGATGACGTTGCTTCAGTAGTTGTGTTTTCCGTCTTATTCTCAGCTGTTGGAACAGAAAGCTGTCCGGATGCAGCAAGCTGTAAAAGCTTTGCCACCTCTTCCGGAGAAAGTTTAAGTGCACCTACATCAGATAAAATCTGACTAGCCTCTGCATCCTTTAATTTTGCCTGAGCAGCTTTTAATCGCTCATTAGCTTCATCTCTACGCTTTTCACAGCGCCTGACTTCTTCACGAAGTTTATCTAATTTCTCAAACATGCTTTTCCTCCTATCGAATTCTTCCAAATGTATAAAAGTGGTTCTGCCAATAGTTTGTATTAATGGATGTGTACTGAATCGGATTGCCGCAATGAATCATCATGCCATTACCTACATAGATTCCTACATGACTGGCTCCTGCAGTATCATAGGTTCCCTGGAAGAAAATAAGATCTCCAGGTTTTGCATCTTCTTTTGAAACTCTGGTGCAACAGTTATTGAGAAGCCCATCCGCAGTCTGTCTTCCATAGCTCCATCCATTACCACAGTGATTAATGACGTAGCTTACAAAACCTGAACAGTCAAAGCTGGTACTTGGGCTGCTTCCTCCCCACACATATGGATATCCAAGATACTTTTCTGCCTCCCGAATCATATTGGCGAATCTGGTATCTGTAAGAGCTTCCGGTGGGATATCATAGTCCTGATACTCGCCCGGATCGGGATTGGAATAAGGATCACCCTCAAAGAGATAAGCCTTGTTACCTCTAGTCTCTAACAGAAGCTCATAACGGCTCATCTGATCCTCAGTCAGTCCCATATTTCTTACAACAGAATCCATAGTGTTGTTGGTAAGAGTTGTCACAAGAACATGCCAGTCATACTCAACTTCCACCGTGTAAGTGTAGGAATGAACCTGCCCTTTCTCGTCCTTATAGTGACCGGTTCTGGTTTCTGTTCTGGTTTTCTTCTCAATCACTTCTCTAGTAGTCAGCTTGTACTGAGCATTGAAAATCTCGGTAAGTTTACTCTGCACTTCTGCTTCCGTATAATCCTCATACAGTACTGTCAAAAGTGCTGCCAGCTGATATTGATTGTGGTTGATCTCTGCCAGATTATAGCGATACTCATCATAGCCGGGATGCGTTGTAGGGATGTTATTCACCTGCGTCTGCAGATCTGACTCCTTGCTCTTATAATCCTGCTCTACAGCCTTAATATCATCGTCATCCGCTGTGTAGGAAGTAGCTACTGTAGTATCACTAAAGGAACCAAGCATTCCTCCTGCAAGACCGGCACTGCCGGAAAGCATCAAAATCAGAATAAGAATCACAAGTGCCATGATAATTACTAATGGATTATCCATGATTTTCTCACGAATCCATTCTGCAAATCTGCCAACCAGGTCTTCTGCCTTATCGACAAATTTCTTTGAAATGCTTCCAACCTGATTAGCAGCTTCTTTCTGTGATTTCTTATAGGCAGCTCTCTGGAATTCCTTTTTCATGTAATTCTTTTGAACTGCCTTAGTGGAAGTAGTCTCCTCAGCTGACTTTTTGACATCTTTCTGAAGCTTTTTAGAATACCGGCTCTGATGAAGTGTTCTTGCTGTATTTTCAGCAGTCGCTGTAGTCTTATTCAAAGCCTCTGTACCCACATTCTGATCTTCATTCGTTCTGTCAATCTGACGGTGAACGGATACGTTTTCAGCTACCTCACGACGGATTTTATGCCGCCCCTGTACCTGAAGCTTTTTTATCTTTTTCTTTTCCTCAGCCGTAAGCTCGTTTGTCTTTTTCCCATGACGGAACTTCTTTCCATAAGCCTTTTTAGCAGCGGTTTCGCTTTTCAGCTTCTCACCCCGGCTTTTTTGTCTGTATCTGCCGGAGGCCCTCTTCTTATGTCTTTCCTTCGTAAACTTCTTATCTTCATTCATTTACATCTCCTCCTGAGTCTGTGCCACCTCATCAAGCTTGGTGGTCATGATACGATAGAGTTCAAGATCCTTAGGGAAACGATCCACAAACGGAAGGATGACATTGCCATAAAATAAAAGCCCTTCACCTTCTCCCGAATGTGTGACATACGAGAGCTGATGAGGGCTGATATTCAGCTGCTTGGCAAGGATTGCTCGATCTCCTACCGCCTGATTCAACATATAAATAAAATCAGAGTTTTCAAAGATGTTCTCAACTTCCTTAGAAGCAAGTAAGTCCTTTACGTTCTGGGTGATACCGGTTGGAATACCGCCCCACTTTCTGAAACGCTTCCAGATTTCTACGGTATAAGCTGCTGTCTGCTCCTCACGAAGAAGAAGGTGCATCTCATCCATGTAGTATCTGGTGGATTTACCCTGACTTCTATTCTCAGTAACCCTGCCCCAAACCTGATCTTGAACAACAAGCATTCCGATTTTCTTTAGCTGCTTTCCAAGATCTTTGATGTCATAGCAGACAAGTCTGTTTGTGATATCCACGTTGGTTCTGTGATTAAATACATTCAGGGAACCTGTAACATAGATTTCAAGAGCTGTTGCTACATTCTTAGCTTCCGGCTCGTCCTGTTTCAAAAGTGCATTGTAAAGGTCCTCAAGAAGAGGCATATTTTCAGGCACAGGATTCAGGAAGTACTGCTGATAAATCTGATGAATACAACGGTCAATGACAGTTTTCTCAACAGGCTTAAGTCCTTCCTTTCCACCAACAATAAGCTCACATAAGGACAGGATAAAATCTGCCTTAAGAGCAATCGGATTATCATCATCCGAGTAGTTCATATTGATATCCATTGGGTTGATGTACTGACTGCTGGTAGGACTGATTTTAATGACCTGACCACCAAATCTTTTTACCAGAGCACTGTACTCTGACTCAGGATCTGAGATGATAACATCATCATCTGTAACAAGAAACGCATTTGCGATTTCTCTTTTTGCAGAGAACGATTTACCGGCACCAGGTGTACCAAGGATAAGACCGTTAGGGTTCTTAAGCTTCTTTCTGTCCACCATGATCAGGTTATTAGAAAGAGCATTCAGACCATAATATAAAGCCTCATCTCCTGCCTGGAATAATTCCTGCGTTGTAAATGGAACGAAAATAGCTGTGGAGCTTGTAGTCATTCCACGCTGGATTTCAATCTCGTTGTAGGCAAGAGGTAGAGAACTCATAAGTCCCTGCTCCTGCTGGAAGTTGAGTCTTACCAGATTGCAGTTATGCTTCTGAGCAATGGAGTTTGCCTGAAAGACATTATTTTCAAGTTCCTGCTCTGTCTTTCCGGTATTGAGTACCAGAAAGGTCAAGAGAAACATTCGCTCATTCTGACTCTGCAATTCCTTTAAGAGTGCTTTCGCATCCTTACCATAGGTTGCAAGGTCCGATGGAATAATGTCCATATCATAGCCTGCTCTTACAGCCTTCTTCTGCTCCTCAATCTTGCTTCGATCAAGTTCTGTAATGGTATGTTTTACCGTTTTAATCGCCTCTGTCTGATCTACAGACTGAACATGCATTGTCACAATCTGACTGGACTCCATACCAAGGAAATCTGCAAGCATCCTGTCTGAGATATCAGAAGCTGTGATGCTTAAGAAACTCATGGCTCCATAGAGATTACCCATCTGAAATAATCTGCCGTTTTTGAAATTAAGTCCTGCAGGTGCAACAAAGTCTTTTACAGAAAGGCCGCTTCCTACAAGCCATTTCCAGTCGAAGAAGAACTTCTCATCATCTCCCATATGAAACTGCTGGTGAATCAGCTCTAAGCGTTCTGCGCCGTTTAGTGTGTTTGCCTGAACACCAAGTCTTTTGAAGTTGTTAAGAAGATCCATCTCGATATGAATAAGTCTCGGTTTTGCTGCTTTCATGGACTCTGCATGAATACCAAAGGATAAATACTTGGTCTTGGTTAGGCCATTGTTTCCAGCTTCCATCTGACGCTTTAACATGCCGGTATACTCATCCCTGACTTCATTGAATCCATCATTCTGATGTGGTATGGCAATGGACTTTTCAAACTTCTCTGCATCCGTTGCCATATTCATGAAGCTAAGCTCAAAGTGAACCGAACTATCAAAGAAATTCAAGAAGCTACACCACTCCTCAAAAATCTCCGTCTGATCCTCCTGCTGTGCCAACTGATAATTGATATCCTGAAACTGAATCGTCTTTGTATAATAATCGCTGCCTATTCTGCAAATGCCATCCTTAAACATCCTGTCAAAAGGAATGCTCTGCTGAGCTGTTCTGGGAACACCATCATTTTTCTGAGCTTCTTTGATGACTGCTCTTACTCTTTTCTGGTCTGCTCTCGATAACCCTGCCGGCATTGCGATGTCTCTTTTTTTCGCTTTCAGAAACAATTTTTTCTACCTCCTTCTCTGCTTTCTCCTGCCTCATCAGGGCAGCGTAATAATTATCTGTTTTGTAAGGCCGGATCTTCGGCCTGATAAATGTTGCCTGAATAAAGTGATGCAAGAATACCTCAAGTGGCTGTCCGTTCTTTTCATACATTGCAAAGAAAAACAGCGGCATCATTACAATCATCATGCCCATAGCTGCAAAGGTTGAGTCTCCAATCTTTTTCAAAAGGAAAAAGGTAGGAACACCAATAGCTGCAGCTATACAGAAGCAGATGAGCTGACGCTTGGTGAGGTTGAATGCCACTTTACTCTTTACCTTCGTGAGATCACGAGGCACCGGAATATAAGATGCCATTTCTTTTCCTCCTTAATGTGCGTGGAATACAGATCTTGCAATAGAACCTGTCTTAAACAAAGTGAATGCAAGAAGTAATGTGATACCAAGGACATTCCACAAAGAGCCCATGATATCTGATGAAAATGAAACTGTCTGAACCAGGGCTGCATAGATTGCTACACAAACCATGATTAAGAATCCCTGGAAGCCAAGTGCAAAAAGGGATCTCAAATAATTCTGTCCAATCATGCTCTGTTCTCTGTTACCAAAGGTTGCAAAAGGAATCGGAGCAAGGCTGATAGTCAAATAGATTTCTATCATTCGACCATAAACAATAGCCCAGATCAGAATCGATAAAATCTCAAATAAGAACTTCACCGCAAAGGACTGTAGGAATATGCCAAACAACGGTCCTACATCCATTCCTTCCAATGTGGTTTGCATGGTTGCCAGAGTTGAACCGTCCACTGCGGTACTTCCGGCGATAAGTGAACCTGATTGATTGACCACATGTTGTGCTACGTCAAAGACTGCCATGGTGATATTAAAGGTATTTGTAATCAGCGTTACTGCAACAAAGGTCTTGAATACCCACTTGAAAAAGATCCAGGTTTCAAAGTTTGCCAGATTGTTGTGAGCAATGACCAGCTGTATCAGCTCATAACAGGCAATAAACGTAAGAATAATTCCTGCTATGGGTAGAATCACATTCTCCGACAAGTTCCTGATGAGGTTATAAACCGTAGGCTGGAACTGGTCCGGAGTCTGTGCTACCTGTGCTGTTACTTCTCCAATCTTCTGATTCAAAGTTGAAAATGTAGATGTGAGATTATCCATAATTCCACCTACCAGCATGTCTTTGAGCCAATCAGTCAGTTTTTCTAACAAACTTTCCAACGATTGCCTCCTTTCTCAGGGAAGGGCAGCTTGTTACACTGCCCCTCCTGATTTTTGTTGGTGATAGGCCGGATTAGAAAAGTCCGGAAAGAAGTGGAACAAGTGTAGTACCGATGAGGGCAACACCACCACCGGCCATGAGCTGCTTCATGCCCTGAGACTTCGCGCCAGGGTTGTCGTTGCCGTAACCCTCAAGAAGGTTTACAACGCCCCAAACTCCAAGACCTGCGCCAAGTGCGATAACGAGTGTCTGAAGTACGCCTACTGCTGAGTTGAAAAATGCCATAATAAAATCCTCCTTGTGATTAAAAAAATTGATTGTTTGTAGTTGCGGGCATTAAAAAAGAGCCATGGCTGATCAGGCCGTGACTCTAGTTAATTACCCTTGAAAAAAGTTCCATATTCAGTTGTAAGCCGGATGTCTTCTGCAGTGACTTTTCCGGCACAGCGCTGCATTAATTAACGCGGAATCTTCCGCTATACTCCTCTACAGGAGTAAATACGGCGGCAGGTTATGACTCCTGCTTTTCAATCGCCCTGAAGCTACGCCGCATGATGGTTACTTGCTTTCGCCATCTTCAAATACTTCGTATTCATCATTTGGATGAAGGACAAGCTTTCTGTTTAGATACTTCTCAATATCAAACCAATTCTTCTTGTCATAATCTGCTGTCAGCGGATAGTTTGGATGTTTCGTCAGGTCATACTTATCTGAGAGAAAAGGTCTCACACCTCTAACCTGCACAATGCATTTACTTCCATCCATAACAGCAAGCTCATCCATACTCATCAGCTCTTTGCCGAGTTTCTGATAATTCATGCTGTAGGATTCCTGGGAGCCCTTGGTATTTCCTGTGGTGTACATATCAATAGTTTCCTTGCCAAGAATCTCGGTGAGATCCTTAAGCGTTGTCTTCTCAGTTCCACCAAGGAAGATCTGAGAATCCATGTTGCCGATAATGGTATCCGCATTATCTTTGTAGATTGCCTTAAGCTGTGACTTTGCCTGCAAAACCAGGCAGGCACTAATCTCACGGGATCTGATAGTTGCCACAAGTTTTTCCAGGTTAGGAATCTGTCCGATATTGGCGCACTCATCTACGAGGCACCTTACATGGACCGGAAGCCTTCCACCGTAAACATCATCAGCTTTCTCACAAAGGAGATTAAACAGCTGCGTATACACCATAGATATTAGGAAATTAAAAGTGGCATCTGTATCTGACATAATCAGAAACAACGCCGTCTTCTTATCACCTATGGTATCCAGTTGTAATTCATCATAAGCTGTAATCTCTCGAAGCTCCTTGATATCGAATGGAGCCAATCTGGCACCACAGCTTACAAGGATTGACTTAGCTGTCTTTCCAGCTGCCAATTTATATTTTTTATATTGGCGAACTGCAAAATGATTCGGATCTTTTTCTTCCAGCTCATCAAAAAGCATATCTACTGCGTTTTTGAACTCCTCATCATCTTCTCTGACTTCCATTGCATTAATCATTTCAAGAAGTGTTGTGAAGTTCTGCTCCTCTATCGGAGCCTCATAATGGATGTAGCCTATAAGCGCTGAATACAGCAATTTTTCGGCCTTTTCCCAGAATTCATCACCGCCTTTTCCTTCACCTTTAGTGTTGGCAATCAGCGTAGTTACAAGCTTTAAGATATCCTTCTCACTATGAATATAAGCGAAAGGATTATAATGCATACTCTTGTTAAAGTTGATGGTATTGAAGATTTTAATTCGATACCCTTTCTTCAAAAGTGCATTGCCACATTCAAGAACCACGCTTCCCTTTGGATCAGTTACTACAAACGAACAAGGATAATCCTTACTGTCGCACTGCAGCAAGTTTGGTTTAATAAAAAATCTCGTTTTACCTGAGCCGGAACCACCTACAACCAGAACATTCTTATTTCTTGCGTACTTTGGCTGTGATGGTCTGGAACTTAGTGTAATCTGCTCCGTTTGGGACAGAATCACATTATTCTTCGGATCGGGATCTTTGAACGGTTCTATGTCGGAGGGCTTCCCCCATCTGGCTGAACCATATTCTGAGCCATGCCGAAATTTCTTAGCATTCTTTCCCTTCAGATAAACTGCAAGTCGTAGTGCTGCGCCACAGGCTGCACCAATAAGCAAATCAAAGGGATGTAAGCTAGGAAGCGGATTCGTAAATGCGGTTTGAAATCCGCCTCCAATAATAAGCCCCTGAAGCTTTTCCGAAGCATTCATCCCTTCTGCTATTCTCCAGGCCTCACCTAAGTTTGTAGCAAACAGGCCTATTGCAACATAAGGGATATTCAGGATAATCTTCTTTTTTAATTTCTGATTCATCGTGTCTGCTCCTTCCTCTTCTCTACTACCTTGCGAGGTATAGAAGCAACCTTTTCCTTAAGTTTCTTAAGCTTACCAAGTACGCTCTCCTTTGCACCTTTTTCTTTTCCGAGGGTTCTCTTGGTATAATCAGCTACCAGATCAGAGATAGCATCTGCATCCTGAGCCTTGAAAAAGATTTTATAAGTACCAGCCTCCTTATCTTTCACCACGGCATAATCTACACCGTACTTCCTGGCAAGGCGATTAAACAAATGGATATCTTCACCATCCAGCTCAATTTTCTGAGCACCTTTGCCCTGCTTAATGAGCTTTTTCACAGGCATCTTACCTGTAGGTTCTTTCTCCTTACCAAAATATTTTTTATCATGTCGGTGACGCAAATATGCTTTCAGGATATTCATAAACATACGCACTGTTGGCTTAGCACCTTTTTCCACCATGAAATGGAGCGACTTGGCTGATGACTCTTCATTAACCATGAACTATCGCCTCCTTCCTGACTAACATCCTATAAGCCAATCACTCCATCTAAGGTTGTAACAATAACCTTGGATTTTCTGGCTATTGCGATATCATCCTTAACTTCCTCATTCTGCTTATTACCACAGATAACAAGGAATCTGGCTCTACGAAGTAGATCCTCGGACATTTCCTTGAATCTCTTATGAGCTTCCGTATCCTCAGCTGAAAAGATTCCATCAAAAGCAAGAATAGGACAAAGTGGAAGGTATCCTTCCTTTACCAGTTCCTGACAATATTTCTTGGCATCTTCTTTTGCCACAACCGGATTCTTATTCCATGCTGCAGTAACATATGCTCTCGGTATTGTTCTACTCATGATATTCCCTCCTTAATCAACACGCATTGCAGAAAAGCAGGCATCTCCTGCCTTCAAAGTATCCATCTGTGCCATAGCAACCTCTAAGAGATCACCAATCTCATCATCAGGAATAGCCTTGAGCACATTCCCTGCTCTTTGAAAAATGAGAACACTGCCTACCAAGTACTCCTCACCTTCAGCCTTAAAAAGCTTATCCTTGTTGTAAACAGCAATATAATCTGACTGTCCAAGATGAGTCCCTGCCCCACAAGTAGCCATCTGATCAAGGATTGTCTCTGCTTCCTTCATAGAAATCTGTCTGATTTTACCGTTGGTTCCAAGAATCACAGCATGAGCATCTGGCCTGGATAAATCTGTCTCCGGTACTTTAATTCCATCCTTAATAGGATCAAGCTGAATATCAATTGTAATCTGTTCCATTGTCATTCCTCCTTATATTTTTCCTGTCGCCATGTCATGCTGAACCAGCGACGAATAGTAGTTGTTAATAGTAATTGGCGCATTGTATAGCGCTGCCACTATATATTTCTTTACATTGCGAACCTTTGTAGTTTTTTCCTTCATACTGTCCATAACAAACTGGATATGGCTGCTATCCAGCTTCATGAATCTGCTTTTCACTACGTTAATAGGCTTTTTATCCCCGGATATAGTGATAAACTTCTGATTGCTGCACAGCACATCCAGGATTATGTCAAAAATCTCATCTATCTCTTCTACTCCATAGGGATAGCGCTCTTTGAGTATCTCTATATCCAGTGACTGGTATAAATATTGTCTGTATAGCTCCCTCTCATCTTCTCTGCTCTTAGATAAGATAAGATTAGTATTACTACACTCAGTATTATTTAACTCAGTATTATTAGGTGGTGATTCTCGACATTCCGGGCTGGTGATTTTCACTACACCGGTATGGTGATTTTCACCACTCCGGACTGGTGATTCCTGAAGCAGGATAAAGTTCTTCACATAGATCCTGTCAGGTTTACAAAGTCCCTGCTTAACTCTTTCGATAAGTCCATAGCTCTCAAGTTCCTTTAAAAGCTTTAATGCCTTCTGACTTGCACAATGCAAATCCTCCTGAATACTGACAAGAGTGTAATAGACGTACACTCTGCCCTCGTCATCAATCCAATGATTCTTTTTGGAAAGGGATACCCGATTCAGAAATAGTCCATACAGAACCTTGGCATCCGTAGAAAGCTTTGCAAACTTTTCATCCTTAAAAAGAACCTGGGGAATCCTATAGAAGGCAAACTGCTCAGACTCTTCCTCATGAAAATAGCCAAAGTCCATACCACACCTCTTTAGGCATTACCTGTAACAACACTGTTACTTCTGCAGTCAGCAACAAGCTTCTGATAGCAGGGAAAGCAAAACGTTCTGCCATTACCATAAGGACAAGGATGACTGCAATTGCAAGGTGTAACTGGACCAAGCTTAGGTGCAACACTGTGTGGCACCCTTGAAATGCCATTTTTGTTAAAGTTCTTCTGAACTCTCATATATTTCTTACTCATCTTAGATATCTCCTTTCACCATTGAAAAAGGCCTCCCTAAAAAAAGGGAAGCCTCTCTCTTACTTATTGATGGAGCTTATAAAGAAGTCTCATGCTTCTTGGTTGCAGCTTTTGTGGCTGCATCCTTAGCCGGATCTTTCTTTGCAATCTCCTGTTTCTTTTCTTTTAGATCTCCAAGGACGGAATCTTTATCAACAGCCTCGTGTTCAGCCTCACGCTGACGTTCCTCATACTTATCAGCCAGCTCAAAAATATGATTCTGGCTGTCGTAATGATAAACATGATCTGTAAGCTGATCTGCAGGTTCTACCTGAGTAGCATTGACCTCTTTGACCATATTTTCCAGCTCTTTGGCTGTCATCTGGCCATTGTCCTTTACAAGCAACACCTCATGGATACTGCTTGGAAGAACGAAGAAGTCACCGCCCATCTTCTGAGCTGCGTCCTCCATGAAATTCGGATATGCGATAACACCGGCTCCATGAATCTTATCCGGAACTGTAGCAACAAACATCTGCTCATCTTCCGGTGCAACCTCAGGAATCATGCCAGGTGCAATCTCACTCATAACTTCAGACATACCTCTGATCTCAGATGGTCTGATTTCTGGTGCATTCTCCATGGCATCAGCGCGAAGCTGCTCTTTGGTAATGCCATACTGATCAAGCAACTGATTGGTAACAAGGATTGTTCCATTACCAGAATCTGTCTGATCAAGCACAAAGCGATAAACAACAGCCATATCCTCCATTCTTTCGTGAGGTACGCTCTCAAGAAGTTCCGCATTCTTCTCTGCAGAAACCACTTCCATAGAAAGCTTGCTCTTCATCTGCTCATAATCAGAGAGCGACTCCAGATCGACCTGAGGGGATTCACGGAATCCTTTTTCCACTGCATCAGCAAAATGCTCTGCAATCTCAGGAATTGGTGTACCATTCTCATAAGCAGCAAATGCTTTCTCAACGCTGATGTTCACTCCAATGGAACTGTCTACAGGTCTTACTGTGATAGCATCATAGCTGTCATTCATCTTATCTACTCTACGAGCAGTAAGTTCAACGTCATCTCCTCTAACAGCAAGTTCAGCCTTTAACGCATCCTGGAAACCTTCTTTGAAACGTTCATAATCCATATTCAATTTTCTCCTTTTCTTTGACAGTTTTAATAGAAACACCGGCGCGCGCTTTCCGGTTTCGGACAACAAAAAAAGCGCCACACACGACCTTGAGGGTTTGGTCATGTGGACGCTTAAATCTGCTTCCTATTCTTCTGCAAAAGAAAAACAAGTGAGTGGCTTTTGTTTACCTCTCACTTGTCTATGATAATAATAGCACCGTTAAATCTATAAGAAAAGTGCTAATGTCGGTCGAGACGAGACAAAACGAGTCAAAACGGGACAATGTCGGTCATGAACTCAACAAACAGGAATTTTGTAATTAACTTCCAAGTTAATGTTCCATCTATAGCATATAAGCCATCGCTCCCACAAATGCCGAAAAGCAAATAAGCGTGATGGGGCCTAATCCTTTTTTTATGATTTTTCTCGAACCAAAATATATCAATGCGATAACACCAGTAAGTCCTGCCGTAAGAAAATCAGGCCTGCCACTGAAAACAAAACCGCAGTTTTTTATAATCATAAATATACCTGTTGCCAAGATGATTCCTATAATACATGGCTGTAACCCAGATAAAGCTGCCTTGACTAAGCGGTTTTGAAGATATTTCTTCATTGCTGCCATTATAAGCAAAATGATTAAAAAAGCAGGTAATACAACCGCTGTGGTAGCAATTATCGCACCAAATAGTCCTCCCTTTTCACTTCCGATATATGTGGCCATATTTACCATAATCGGTCCGGGAGTACTTTCGCTGATAGCAATCATGTATGCAAGCATTTCATCATCCAACCAACCGTGAGCCATGACAACATCCCTGATCAAAGGTATTGCCGCATAAGCTCCGCCGAAAGAAAAAAGGCCGACCTCAAGAAATCCGATTAACAGATCAATATATATCATTTCTCTTCCCGCCTCTTTTCCATATTATTTTTTATAACGAAAACAATGATACCGATAAATGCAGCTGCAAGCATAAGTATCATGGATGATATATTAACGGCAAATACGTTTATAAGGAACATCGTAAGCACAGAACATATAACTATGCTTATCTGCATAGGTTTTTGCTTCATTTTCTTCAGCATTTTTATCGCAGCATCCACAATAAGAATCCCAACAGCGATTTTTATTCCGCGAAATGCATTTGAGACCCAAGTTATTTCAAGAAAACCATTCAGAAATCTTGAGACAGCATATATAATAGCAAAAGACGGAAGTACCATCCCAAGAGTAGCTATAATCGCTCCTGGAAGTTTCCCCTTTTTATATCCGACATAAGTTGCACAGTTGATTGCTATGGGACCGGGCGTGGATTCTGCTATCACAGTAATGTTCATCATTTCATCATGAGTTATCCATTTTTTATTATCCACGCACTCATTTTCGATAAGTGAGATCATTGCATACCCACCGCCGAATGTAAATACCCCAATCTTTGCAAATGTTAAAAACAGATCAATGAGCACAATGGCCTCCACAGTGATGATCTTCATCGTGATGATCACTACAATTATGGCCTTCACCATGATGATCACACTTTACATCAGGGTTATAATCAAGTCTTTCTTCAATCAATGCTTTTACTGCTTCATCTGCATTACCGGATACACCTCCGTAGAGTTTGATGCCTGCTTCACTGAGTGCAACCTGTGCTCCTCCTCCAATACCTCCGCAAATTAGGGTGTCTACTTTTCCACCAAAAAGAAAACCTGCCAGAGCGCCATGTCCCTGACCATTTGTATCCACAATTTCTTCATGCACGATTTTTCCATCTTTTATATCATATACCTTAAACTGCTCTGTATGTCCAAAGTGCTGAAAAATCTCACCATTTTCATAAGTTACTGCAACTCTCATCTCATTATCTCCTTTTTTTCTTTTAGCATTGATGCTTTCGCCTTTTGAAATGTCAAAGCTTACATTACCACCTGAAATGATAAGACTCTTCCCCTCCACAAGTACTTTCGCTATTTTCTTTCGAGCATTATCATACATTGCTGTCACCGTAGTTCTGGCAACACCCATTTTAGCCGCACACTGTTCCTGAGTCATTCCTTCCGCATCCAGCAAGCGTATAGTCTCAAATTCATCAAACGTCAGCCGTAACGCTTCCTCATCAATATTATCCGTAGGTGCAAAACCAAACTTTCTGGGAAGACCTGATATTCTTCTACATTTCGTGTTCTTAGGCATAATTCATCCTTCCTGACATATGTCAATATAAAGCATACTCTTCATTCTGACATATGTCAATATATAATCATAAATAACAATCCTATCCTTAACATAAAAATTACCGCCCGGCATTCAAACCGGGCAGTAAAAAACTGTTAACAATATGCTGTTTAACTGAATTTCAAAATTTTAATATCGTCGCAAGTTTCTTTCCACATAGAATTCCAAATATGCAGCAACTACAACTTAGCACCACATATAATCCCCCCATTCATACACTGTTTCTTCTCAAACAAATTTGAAGTTGTTGATTAAAGCCCTGCAAACAACTGGATTTCCTGCTCCAGGAGACGGAATACGTTCGCTACCAGGTAGCCATCAGCAATCGCATGATTCAGACGGACAGTAACAGGCATGACAAGTCTGCTGTTTTCTTCCTTGTATTGTCCCCAGTTGACGACCGGCGCAAAAAACATATGAACGTCGGGCAGTTCAAGATGCATGGAATCATAGGACAACCAAGGTATACATGACGCATCAAACCAGTTAGGATGATTCATAATATCAAAACCGTATTCTCTGGTCTTTTTTGCCTCTTCAGCATCCCGCAGAGCCGCAGCGTAGAATTTTTCATAATCTTCATCGTATTCCGTATAGACAAGCGTGAAGGTTTCTGTATCTTTATGAAAGATATACTGTATGGGATTGATCACATCATAACAGATCAGTTCGTCTTTTTCCCTAAGATACCCCATCCTGTAATCCTCGCGAGAATTTAGAACCTTTGACATGATATAAAGAAAGTTGATGTAGAACTTTGTCTCGGTCATTTTGGAATAACGAACAAGATCAGTAACATCAATCCTCGCTGTCATAGAAGTCGAACATGTGCAGTCCTCTGTAAAGTGCCGAAAGACGCCCTTTCTATAGTAAGTCTCTTTATCTATAACCTTATAATTCATTTTGCATTATCCTCACAAATTTCGATCTATCAAAATAAGCGCTTTTTCGTGCTGCTTCTTATCTTAACACACTATAGCTTTATATTCTTGCTAATAATTCCTTTAAGCAACCAATCCCTTCAGCTCCCCATAGAGTTAAGGCCTGAGGGACCACTGCAACAAGGATACCTACAATAAGTCCTTGCCATCCAAGGGTTGTAGATCCATTAATAAATGAACAGATACCACCAAACACAAAGAAAGCCCCTAACAACCAACATACGATATTTGCTAACCCACCAATGAAACCAATTGCAAGCATCAGCAACGTAAGAACCGCCTGTACCGGTAATAATGCGATTCTAAGGATAACTCTTAAAACTGTTCCAATACCATACAATACTGTCATTATAGGTTCCCCCTTTCTTTCTCCATCTGAACCTTATAAGCAATCAAACGAAGTACATATTCCGGCATTGCCCTACGACCAAGTTCCCACTCCTGCATAGTTCTATATGGAATACCAAGCCAGGCAGAAAAATCTTTTCTGTTCATTCCTGACTGCGCTCTAATCATCTTAAACGCATATGCCATCTTCCGGCGTACAGCATCAGCATCTGTTTTATCTATTTTTTCCACTTCAATATCTATACCTTCAATGCTATATATTTCCTTATCCATGGCACTACCTCCTATATTAATGTAGTCAATGCGTGTATTCTTATCTTTATTATATGTAGTCATTGACTACAAGTCAAGATATAAAAATGCCCGCAAAGCAGGTGTAATCTGCAATGCGGGCATTCCTAGCCTTATTCAGTTTTTAAAGCAATCCTTCAACTTTACGCTTTATTACCCAATAAACATCTTCGACCTCTCGATCAGATAGTTTTTCGAGAAGCTTGAGGAAAGAACTGTACTTGGCAGTTAATCTCTGCTCATCTCCAGCTTCTGTAAATTCAATAAAAAGCAATTCTCTCACATCTACATTATAAATACGAGAAAACTGAGCAAGCTCATCTGCAGATATACTTCTCTTACCTGCTTCCATCTCACTAATCGCCCTCTTTGCAACATTCATAAGATTAGCAGCCTCATCCTGGGATAATCCTTTCTTCACACGTGCTTCTTTAAGCTTTTTACCCGTAAATTCAGACATTTTTAACCTCCTTCAAAGTTCCGATTTTCGGAACAAACATCAAAATGGTCCATTTTTCTTGTTACGATTTTCGGAACAAATGCCCCGAAATTTTTTTGAATGTAGTCAGCAAAAAAGTATGAAGTACTCCGGCAGCTTAATTGATTTTATTCTTATGTAAAAAAAATATAGGGTGCCTAAAGTAGACACCCTATACTAGGAATAGCTTAATTACAAGCTTTTCGGGAAATCTGAACCCGTTTTTCTTATGATAAATCTTTGAAGATTGTCTCATAAAATCTTTCGAAATTTCAAACGTTCCCAAAAAACAACTGGTCTCGCTTACTGACGTGACTCGGCGATAGCAGCCTGTGCTGCTGCAAGTCTAGCGATTGGTACTCTGAATGGAGAGCATGATACATAGTCAAGACCAATCTTGTGGCAGAACTCTACTGAAGATGGATCTCCACCGTGCTCACCGCAGATACCTACGTGAAGCTTAGGATTTACTGGCTTACCAAGCTTGATAGCTGTTTCCATAAGCTTACCAACACCTGTCTGGTCAAGCTTAGCAAATGGATCGTTCTCGAAGATCTTTGTGTCATAGTAAGCATTGAGGAACTTACCAGCATCATCACGAGAGAATCCGAATGTCATCTGTGTAAGGTCGTTTGTACCGAAGCAGAAGAAATCAGCTTCCTTAGCGATCTCATCAGCTGTAAGAGCAGCTCTTGGGATCTCGATCATTGTACCAACTTCATAATCAAGCTTAGCACCTGCAGCAGCGATCTCAGCGTCAGCTGTCTCAACTACTATCTGCTTAACGTACTTAAGCTCCTTAACCTCACATACAAGTGGGATCATGATTTCAGGCTTAACATTCCAGTCAGCGTGTGCCTTCTGAACTTCAAGAGCTGCACGGATAACTGCCTTAGTCTGCATCTTAGCAATTTCAGGATATGTAACTGCAAGACGGCATCCTCTGTGACCCATCATAGGGTTGAACTCGTGAAGTGAATTGATGATAGCCTTGATCTCGTCTACTGACTTGCCCTTAGCGTCAGCAAGCTTCTTGATCTCGTCCTCTGTTGTAGGAACGAACTCGTGAAGAGGTGGATCAAGGAATCTGATTGTAACTGGGCATCCCTCAAGAGCTTCATAGAGCTGCTTGAAGTCGTTCTGCTGATAAGGAAGAATCTTCTCAAGAGCAGCTTCTCTCTCTTCTACTGTATCTGAGCAGATCATCTCACGGAATGCAGCAATTCTGTCTTCCTCGAAGAACATGTGCTCTGTACGGCAAAGACCAATACCCTCAGCACCAAGCTCTCTAGCCTTCTTAGCATCAGCAGGTGTATCAGCGTTTGTACGAACCTTAAGTCTTCTGAACTCATCAGCCCAAGCCATGATACGTCCGAACTCACCAGCGATCTTAGCGTCAACTGTTGCGATCTGACCATCATAGATGTTACCTGTTGTACCATCGATTGAAATGAAGTCTCCCTCGTGGAACTCTTTTCCACCAAGTGTGAACTTCTTGTTTTCTTCGTCCATGTTGATGTCGCCACAACCTGATACGCAGCACTCACCCATACCACGAGCAACTACGGCAGCGTGTGATGTCATACCACCACGAACTGTAAGGATACCCTGAGCAGCCTTCATACCTGTGATATCTTCTGGAGATGTCTCAAGACGTACAAGAACTACCTTCTCTCCTCTAGCAGCCCATGCCTCAGCATCGTCTGCTGTAAATACAACCTTACCACATGCAGCACCTGGAGAAGCGCCAAGACCCTTTCCAAGAGGAGTTGCAGCCTTAAGAGCAGCAGCCTCGAACTGTGGGTGAAGAAGTGTATCAAGGTTACGTGGGTCGATCATAGCAACAGCTTCTTCTGGTGTCTTGTGTCCCTCATCAACAAGGTCACAAGCAATCTTAAGAGCAGCTGGAGCTGTTCTCTTACCGTTACGGCACTGGAGCATGTAAAGCTTCTTGTTCTCTACTGTGAACTCCATATCCTGCATATCATGGTAGTGATTCTCAAGAGTCTCACATACCTTGATGAACTCTGCGTATGCCTCTGGGAATTCCTTCTCCATCTGAGCGATTGGCATTGGTGTACGAACACCAGCAACTACGTCCTCGCCCTGTGCGTTGATAAGGAACTCACCCATAAGCTTGTTCTCGCCTGTAGCTGGGTCACGAGTAAATGCAACACCAGTACCAGACTCGTTATTTAAGTTACCGAATACCATAGGCATTACGTTAACTGCTGTACCCCATGAGTAAGGGATGTCGTTGTCTCTTCTGTAAACGTTCGCACGTGGGTTATCCCATGAACGGAATACTGCCTCGATAGCAAGCTTTAACTGCTCTACTGGATCTGAAGGGAAGTCTGTTCCGAGCTGGTTCTTGTACTCAGCCTTGAACTGCTCAGCAAGTTCCTTAAGATCTGCTGCTGTAAGGTCTACGTCATACTTAACGCCCTTCTTCTCCTTCATCTCATCGATGAGCTGCTCGAAGTACTTCTTACCTACTTCCATAACTACATCTGAGAACATCTGAATAAAACGTCTGTATGAATCATATACGAAACGCTCGAAAGCTGGATCTGGGTTACCAGCGATCATAGCTGCAACTACTTCATCATTAAGACCAAGGTTAAGGATTGTATCCATCATACCTGGCATAGATGCACGAGCACCTGAACGAACTGAAACTAAAAGTGGATTCTTAAGATCTCCGAACTTCTTGCCGTTGATCTCCTCCATTTTCTTAACACCTTCCATAGCCTGAGCCATGATTTCATCATTAATCTTGCGACCATCCTCATAGTACTGTGTACAAGCTTCTGTTGTGATTGTGAAGCCCTGTGGTACTGGAAGACCAATGCTTGTCATTTCAGCAAGGTTTGCACCTTTTCCTCCTAAAAGATTGCGCATTGTCATGTCGCCTTCGCTAAACATGTAGACCCATTTGTTAGCCATTTCAAAATCCTCCTAACATATATATAACTTTTGATTTGTCTGTCTGTAAAAAACGGGGTTTTCAAACAGTCCGTTATTATTAAAACACAATTTAGACACCAATACAAACAAATTCGTTGTACAGTTAGTAGAAATTCAGGAGTGATTTTTGTGCATTTTTATCAAACAAGTAAGTTGTTTGAAACTTTGACTCAATTAGCTAAAATGTATAATCATCTACAGATGCATTCAAAGCGTATCTTTGCTGACTGTAAACCGCAGTTTTAAGCTGATTCTCGTCTTTTAATAGACTTTTTATCCTTTCTGTCATTTTGAGGTACTGTTTCGCCTCAAAACGATTTTCACGGGCTGTATATGTCAATCCATGGGCAGTTTCATTAAATGTCAGAATAAGCTGATTATGAAGAAATGCCTTTCTAGTTGCGTCAACAATTTCACCCTCACGATTAATATCGAGGAAGAAATCACACTCCCAGAAAAGTCTATCCAAAGTAGACATTTTTACATTTGGATACATGATTACATTGTCGTATTTCTCATGTGCCAAAAGCTTTGCTGACATTTCTGTAAGCGCGGTAACATGGAACTTCAACTCTGGTAAAGCCTCCACCAGTTCCTTCAACTTTTCGACATTTTCTGTATTTGTACAAATAAGAGCAGATGGTCGACCTAGGTTTTTCTTTTTGAATGAATAAATATATCCCAACTCATCCATTTTATCCTCAGGTGCATTAAGCATTCTAAGGCGCTCATAGGATGGATGATTCTGCACTATTACTCTCTTGCATCTTTTTGCTTTTCCATCAAATATCAAAAGCATATTTCCCGGGATTTCATCATGTGTTGCTTCCTGCCAAAACAGCACATCCTCCCTGCCGTCTGAAAGTGGTGGTAAAGAATTTGAAACAAAAAATGGAACCGATAATGAGTTGAAGAATAATCTATGATTCTCAAGCCCCAAAGACTTTAGATAATAAACCACAAATTCTGTACGATTTTTGAAAAACAAAGATTGCTCATCAATATTTAAAATGATGTCACCTGTAACAAAGTTTTCAACAATGATTTCCTGTCCATGACCATTGAAATAAGACTTGCTTACCTTTTGAGCCTTTTTGTTAAAGATAGTTCTGGCGTAAAGCATGCCATATTTATTGTAGTGGTCGCTGGCTCTGACTTTTCCTTCCTCATCTAGCCAGTCCACCACCTTTACAAATCTTTTGTTCTTTGGCTCAGCATAAAAAATTCTACCGCGCTCCTTTGCCTTGTCATGGATACTTCCGCTAGTATTGTTGCCACTGATTTGCCAATATTTTGGCACCTGAATCTGATTAAAATAAAGAGGCTTTTTAGGACAGCCTTCCACCTTCTTAAAATCTCCCAGGAAATGCTCAAAAACATTTTCAACGCCATCAGGCAAAAAGCCATCATCATTGATTGTGACAGCCTTTACTTCATAATCTGCATTCTGAAATGAGAAAAGCAAATCCTGGCTTCCCATATTAAAATAGTCGAACAACAAAACTATGTCGTTTCTATTAGTTTTTTCCATTTTGCCTCCACTTCACTTGCAAGATATTTTTTTGCCTTTGAATAAGAATGCTTATGCATTTTTTCTAAATCATCCTCTGTAAACAATTTACAGATTGCATCAACCATCGCTTTCTGGCGTCTTCCCTTTTCCATTCCTGTGGCATAAGGTAGCCTATAGCCATTCTTTCCCTGGTCGATAAAGTTCTGATTTCCATAACGCACATCAAAGCCGATAATTGGCAAACCTGAACCAATTGCCTCCATCAGCGTAAGCCCAAATCCCTCACTGGTAGATGCCGATAAATATGCCTCGTAATTTATATACACATCCGTCAAATCATGCTGCCCCATCAATCGTATATACGAATCAGCCCCAAGAGACTTTATTTTCTCCTTCAAATCCCTTTCAGCTGCGCCCTTGCCATAGATATCTAAAGAGATATCTGGCACTTTATCATGAGCTGCCACCACAGCATCTATCATCCAATCCACGTGCTTTTCAGTGGCAAGGCGTGATGCTGTAATAAGAGAATGTGGCATTCTCTCACCTGCCGGATATTTAAGCTCCTGCAGCGCCCCAACCGGGATAGTCACAATATTAGGCTTTGCACCTAAATACTTATCAAACTGCTGCAGCAACAGCTTTCGCTGGTCTTCCGTAGCAGTGATGTAGAAATCTATTTCATCATGCATAGAGAATGAATACTCATAGTAATTGTTCCACAAGATATAATCCTCATCCGTAGCCCCTTCGCTAAAATGGTCTGCGTGAATGACAATTCCAACCTTTGCATCTCCCACATTTTCAAGAATAGCCTGGCCCTGGCCGGTGGTTCTATCGATTATTACGATATCATCCTTTGTAAGCCCAAGCTTGCTTGTCATATAGCCAACAAGCTCTTCCTTTGAACATATTAATTTATCTGGGAATTTGTACATGACATTGTCGTCATCATTGATTTCCTCGTAAGCAAGACTGCCATCCTGATTGAAAAATCGTCTGTGATACAGATGTGCCTTGCCATCAAGTGGAGCATAGTATTCCGAAAACACACGCTTAGACATGAAATAGTCCTTGCGCACCAAACATCCCCTGGAAACCATTTCCACACGATGAACGAAATCCTCCTCCGTATTTACGAAGTAGACTCTATAGAAATTATTATCCCCCTCAAAAATCAACTTTCCTATTTTGCCATCCCGCTCATAGGAAAAGGCTTTATCTCCAAGTGTTGCTTTCAAATCATCCAAGGTATAGGTAACAGGGCCTGGCTTGAAATCTGTAAAGAATGTATATAGCCAAATAATCTCATCATCCTCAAAACCAATATTTCTGGTCATGTCGATAAGATTGTCCTTGGAAAACATATCTGAAAATATGAACTTTGCCTCAGCCCCAATATTGCGAAGCACCTTTGCTCTATAGCTTTGAGCATACTCCACCCCTGAGCTGGCCCATCCTATTCCTAGATTAAAGTTGTAAATCATATATGCCCCTTTTCTGCCAAACTTTTATGGAAGTATGATGTGTAATCTGTTCTTTTTGTCCATGCTTACTTCCGAAAGCAATACATTTCTGATGATATTTCGCTTGATGGATTTCTCCATCTTTCTGAAGGATTCCAATGCCTCTGCATGATACTCAAACATAAGATTTCTCTGAGCACTGCTTCGACCTGAAACCGCTGCCTGCAACTGCTGCAAATAGTCAACCTGCTCAATCCATGCCTCATCAATTGCAGATAGTGCTGAAACTCTGACAAAGTCATTCATAGCATTTTCCGAGTTCAAGGAAGCCTTCTTTTCCTCGAATGACTGCTCTACCCTTGCCATAATATATGCCTTCACTCTGTTTCTATTTTTGAGATTAAGATAACCAGAATCTTTCTCCATTCTGTAGGATATATTATCCAAGAGATAGCGATTCAGTGTGGACGCATCCAAATCCTTATTCTCCTTCAAAAACAGATCAACATTGTCCTCTGCAATACGCAGGAGACGGTCTTTTTCAACAGTACCACCGTCAAGCAGCATATCTCTGGTATCGTACATAAGCTTACGTTCCAGCTGAAGCACCACATCATAATCCTTGGAAGTCTTTCTGTTTGTGCTACCAAGCTCCTCATTTATCTTTTGCGCATTATTAACAATTCGCTTGATTTTTCTATCGCTTATACGTTTTGTTCCGTCGATATATTTCTGAATTTTTTCTAAATCCGTTCCTTTTTCAACAATGTCATCCTCCAAAGATACAATAAATCTGCTGTATCCAGGATCACCCTGTCTTCCAGAACGGCCTCTCGCCTGACGTTCATCACGGATATTAAGCATTCGGCCTACTCCAATAACAGCTAGGCCGCCCAGTTCCTTTACACCTGGTCCGAGCTTAATATCTGTACCACGTCCTGCCATAGATGTAGCAACAGTTATAGCTCCCATCTGGCCAGCTTCCTTAATAATATCCGCCTCCCAAAATGCGTTGTTTGCATTGAGCACTGAATGTGGCAAACCTTTTTCTACTAAAAGATGAGAAATGATTTCTGTGTCCGCAATCATAGTTGTCACTATAAGCACAGGCTGGCCTGTATCATGCTTTTTGACAGCCAGACGAATGGCAGCCTCGAACTGCTTTTTCGAATCGCTGAAATACCAATCCGGACAATCTACTCGCTGGATTGGGTTGTTGGTAGGAATAACTACTACCTGCTTGCCATAAACATCATATAGCTCGTCCTTTGCATCGTAGATAGTTCCGCTCATGCCCGACATCTTTGGGAACATAGAGAAGAAATTCTGATATGTGATGGATGCCATGGAACGGTTTTCCTGTGAAAGTTCCAAGCGCTCCTTGCACTCAATAGCCTGATGCTGGCCTCCACGAAGCTTAACTCCCTTTAGAGTACGTCCTGAGCTGGCGTCGATAAGTGCAACTTCACCATTTTCAGATATCATGTACTCTGTGCCCTTTTCGATAATCTTGTGGGCGCGAAGTGCCAGTACCAAATGACGATATATTTCGAAATACTCTGGAGCAAAAATATTGTCGATTCCAAAGTACTCTTCTGCATATTCAAGTCCCTTTTCTGTGAACCATACGTTTTTCTCTTCTACTTCGTAGTCCTCATTTTCCCTCAAAGTACGCACGAAGAAATCTGCCGATTCGTATAGGTTGGACTGGACACGTGGAGCACCAGAAATAACAAGCGGTGTGCTGGCACTGTCTAGAAGTACTGAATCAGCTTCATCAATGATTATGAAATTGAATGGACGTAAGAATCTATCGCTGGCAGACTTTACCAGATTGTTGATAAGGTAATCAAAACCAAGAGCAGAGTGTGTCGTATATACGATATCTGCTTTGTAAATTTCCTTTTTTTCGTCGTTTTCGAATCTATCATCCTCATCACGCTTTACACCTGCCATAACAGAAAGGCCCATGAATCGATATGCTGGTCCCATTTCCTCCGCATCTCGCAAAGCCAGGTATTCATTGTTTGTAACAAGGATTGCCCCTTCTCCTGTAAGACCATTTAGATACATAGGTAAGGTGGCTGTAAGTGTCTTGCCCTCTCCTGTGTTCATCTCTGCCAGATAGCCCTGATGTAATGCCACGCCTGCCATAATCTGCACATCAAAAGGATACATTCCCAGCACACGCTTGTCAGCTTCGCACATGGCAGCAAAAGCCTCTGGCAAAATCTTGTCCAGTGACTCTCCCTTCTCATAGCGCTCCTTGAAGGATGCAGTCAGCCCAGACAATTGCTGATCTGTAAGCTGCTCCATCTGCTCCTTGTATGCCTTTACCTTTTTCAGTTCTTTTCGTAGCTTATTTACAAGCTTTCTAGTTTTCACTATTATTCTTCCTCAATCTCTTCAATGGTAATTGAATGATATGTAAATTCCGTCATACCAGCATTTATCAACTGCATTCTATAGCTATATGTCTTTAAAGGACATGAAAATTCTGCCTCTGTACCTCTCACTGTAAAATCCCCTGCCTCTCGTTCATATCTATCAAGAAACACAAGGCGTACAAGATATCCTCTCCCCGTAGGAGTCTTTACATTGATTTTGATTCGGTAATGACTCTCACCATCGATGATAGGAAGTGATGGTTCGATACGCTGTGCCTGATAGTTGGTCAGAGAATACCACTCCTTTATAACTGTTCCTGGTGGCATCAGCTCATTTTCAAAATGTACGTAATTCTTCGCTTTGTAATCTATTTGCGAACCATACAGATAAGTATCTGAGCTGTATTCGTTCCAATAGATTGTCCAACTTGCCTTTTCCATTTATTTCTCCAAACCTGCGATTACATTCTTCCATTTTTCAAGAAGATGCTTTGTAGTAAACTTCTGTCCTATATCGTAAGAATAAACCTTTGCCTGGTTCCAGTTGAAAAGACTTCCAAGGAAATAATCCAATGCAACAGGTATTCTATCAATCTCCGTCATGACGAATCCGTTGTAGCCATTTTGCATATACTGTGTTTCGCGTCTGACTATCTGAGGGATGGCTGAACTGATGCAGTTTATCTGTAGGAATAAATCAGGATTGTGACGCATATCAAGCATGATACGCTGCTCACGAATACACTTGCTGACTGATAGCTCATCTACACACTGCTCCACAAAGAATCTGATAGGAATTTCTTCCTGCTCCTCAGCTTCCATTTCTTCATTTTCAGCAGTGTCATCCTCTTCCTCATGGATTACCATGCGTCTATCAAAACCAGCCTCTTCCAAAATCTCTGCAATCTTATTAAGAAGCTTTTCAGGCAAATCATAGGTGGCGTTTCTTGTGAAGATGCTGATTACCGCATTTTCATTCATCTGCAGATACTTGGCCAAAGCAATCATCATTTCCCTGAAACGTTCCTCTGGCAAGCCATCTACGGGTACAAGAACCTTTTGAACCATCAGCTTTTCACTGATACCAAAATCCATTCTAGAATCGTAAGGAGAAATATCTGTGATATTAGTGATTTCTTCTTCCATCTCTCGCTTCAAATAACGAGTGGTTGCCTCAGAATCCGTGATGATGTATCCTGCCCTTTTTACAAGTGGTCTGGAATCCAAATGATCCTTTATGCGATATCTATCTCCGTAGAAAGATAGAATACATTTCTTTTTTCCTATGATGTTCTGTGCTGCCAAATAGTTTAACTCGTGCATGGCAATACAGAAAACATCATCTTCATTATCATCCTCAATATGGGCTTCAAGCACTTCCAGGATTACATCAGTAAGACTCATGTAGATTGTCTCTTTGAAAGTCCTGGTCTCTGTTGTGTCATCAGATTTAAAAACCTGATAGGTGTTGCAGCTGGCATTGATTTCCACCGCACCTGTTTCAGCATACACACGAAGCTTCGTAACACCAGCCTCTGTCAGATAATCGGTGTAGAGCATGCGTCCATTATCATAAACCTCCGTAGATGAAACGAAACCTCTGTCATCGTAGATGTTACGACGGCTAAGCACCTCTTTCTTGTACATACTAACCTGAATAGGGTTGCCTGCTTCGCCGAAATCTATCTGGGCGTACTTGGTATTATGCAGATATGCAATTACAACAAATGGGGTATATACGAATTCGATTCCTTCTGGCCAATCCAGATTGTGAAATGAAAAAACCGCTGCCTTCTTTTTCTTAACCTCCTGAATGGCATCAAAACAAGACCAGTATGGAGCATGGAAAACTCCCTGGCGATGTAAGAAATGTCTGAAGTTTGGAGCATGACTCAAAAGAAGAATCTTAAAATCACGCATACCACTACGATAAAACATCTGAACCTGTTTTACCGTATCATCAAACTCTGTATGCATTCTTCGTGTGTGCCAACTCTGCTCAGACTCTCTCCACTCATTCTGTTGATACCAAGCTGGAATAAAATAAAGCATCGTAATTACCTCTTATAGGAAAGGCACGTAAGCATCGTAATCTCTTACTGCCCTAAGTTCTCGATATAAGTTACAGTTGATACTTGCCATCGCAATAAGAATAGATGGCAAACTGATAACTGTTGATTCTACATAACCTCTTAAATGAAGGACCAATGGGATAATAATGAAAAATCCCATAAACATTGCTGAGAAAAATGCAATCCAAAATACTCTTATAGAAATGAATCTTCGTGTGTTTTTACCAGATTTGAGACCTGTGATACTGTCTCCTGCTTTTTGCAAAGATTCTGTAAGATTCTTTGGACTGATAAATACGAATGAGAAAATTATCGTAATTACGTATAGCACTACCGTATATACAGCAATTCCAAGGGTATGTGCTGTATCCATGTTTTCGTATACCCACTGTAAGTTTTTGTCATTAGGGAACAGCATACTAAGTCCCATAGACACGTACACTGGTAGCATGAAAAACGCAGTAGAAAACATAACCGGCATCATTCCGATTGGATTTAGCTTGATTGGGATATAGTTTTTATCAGAATATATATTGTGAATAGATATTCTTTGCATAGGAATACGGTATTCACTGTTTTCAAATATGATTGTGCATATCACTGCCAAAAATCCAATTCCACCAATAACATGCATTTCCCACAGGCCGGAATTCTTGACTGTGTGAACCACACTATCCAGGATATTTACATAAATAAGAACTGTCTGACCACCTATACCGTATTTACCATTTCGAGTGGCAAGCCATAAAATCACAAAAGCTCCTGTCACCATCTGAAAACCAGATATGATTTTTGCAATGATAAGCTGAAGCCCGCCATCAAAAACATAAATTGTGGAATTAACAGTAAGATATGCCTGGACGCTAGCCCATACAAACATCAAAATAAGAGTTGCCATGGTGATTTTTTTAGGAGAAGTGTGTGCCTTTGAATCAGCACGTTTAACAGCAACTATTACCTGAACAAAGAGCATGGAAAACATAAAAGGAGAAATACCAAGCGCCAGCAAGCTGGTTTTGTATCTATCTCCTCCGATTGTTTCCATGATAAGATCTCCAGAATTGTCCTGGAATGCTTTGTAAGCTTCTAAATCAACTCCATATAAAGGAAGCTCTCTACCAACAAGGTAAACTCCCATTATTATGAAGGTAAATATTAATTTTTGAATAAGTGTTTTGGGAAAAAATTTTTGTCTCAACTGATTATCCTCCCCCCATTATGCACTTTTATTTTACTACACTAAAAGTAGAAAAAATAGAGGCAACCTTCCGGTTGCCTCCAACTATTAAAAAAGTGTCTTAGTTATTTTCTTTCTCTTTTTCCTTTTCTTTTTTAATCTTATCGTATGTAACTTTTCCAGTAATCAATGCGATAATCCACCACCAGAAACCTTTTCTTGCAAGGCTTTCATCTTCTGTGACTGTAATGCCCTTAGCAACATCATCATCTGCGATTTCTGTTACTTCAGTTTCTGCCTCATTTGCAGCCTCGATTGTACGGCCTTCTACGATTAACTCGTGGCCACCTGTCACTTCTTCGCCACCAACTGTGTCGTCATTTACAACACCAAGTGGAACTCTTGCATCATCGATAGGTGTGATTGCCTGGTTTGCAATAGCACCTGCTGCCGGCATAACTGTCTGTGCAGAAGCTGCTGGTGCTGCTGTAGATGCAGATGCTACAGGAGCAGATACTGTTGCTGCAACTGCTGCTGACTCACTTGCTGATGCACTTGTGCTAGCTGCAGTAGAAGCTTCCTCGCTTGCTGCTGTTGAAGCCTGCTCACTTGCCTGATTAGATGCTAACTCGCTAGCTTCTGTAGATGCCTGCTGGCTTGCTGCTGTGCTTGCTGCGCTCTCAGATGTGCTTGTGCTGTTAGAAAGACTTTCTGCAGTCTTTGTGCTGTTAGCAGCATACTGTGACCATGCACTATCAAGCTCATTAGAACGAGCTACATATTCGTCTACCATTGACTGGTATCCCTCAACCTGTGAACCAGTAGATGCAATTGCTGCTGATAAAGATAACATCTCTGATGCTAATTCAGAACGCTCATCCATCTGGCTATTCATGAATGCGTAGCCATAGTAATCTTTGCCTTTGTAATGGCCGTTTTCATCTGCCACCATAGAATAGCTCTGTCTTGTAATTTTGAATGTCTTTTCTGTGCCGTCATCACATTTAAATGTATATGAAAACAGATTGCCGCCCGCTCTTATGCCATTGTCTTGTAAAAACTTTTCAACAATATTGATTCCTGAAACATAAGGAGAATAATTCTCTATAGAAATACCTCTTGGAATTGCAATACCTGCGGCAACATCTTCTTCAGAAAGCTCAGACCATCTAAAGAGACTTTCTCCTCTAGCATTAGCTGTTACATAATCATAATATTCCTCATGAACCTGTCCATCAGTTCCTAAATAAATTGTACAGAAATGCTTTTTATCATATCCATCCGGTGTGTAATAATTAATCTGTGCGCTATCAATATAATTAGGATCAGCTTTTCCGTCAATTACAAGACTATACTTAATCATTGCGATTGCAAGAGGTCTGCCAGCGTGTTCAAAATAATCAGTATCTAAACTCTTGTTCTTAGCAGCTAATGCTTCTCTCTTTGCTGTTTCAATCGCCTGAGCAGCTTTAACGTCATCCTCCAATTTATCAAGCTTTGCAATGTTGTAGTTCTTAGATGCATAATCTTCTGATGTTGTAGTCATTGTCTCTGAATAGCTTTCATACTCAGATTCTGCCTCTGATGCTGAAGTAGAAAGTTGCTCAGATGTAGATGATAATTCACTTTCAACTGTAGAAAGTGATGCTCCTGACTCAGAAATCTGTTCCTCCGTATATACGGTAGCTGCCTCTGCTGTATCAGAAAGGCTAGCATCAGTTTCTGTATCATTTGTTAATTCAGTTGCAAGAGGAGCTGCCTTTCTCATAGCTTTAAGCTGAACCTTGTTTTCAGCTAACTCATTTTCATCGATTGTTTCATCTCTATAAGCCCCTCTAAGAATGGTGAATACATCGTTATTTGTATCCTCAGCTGGAGCCACAGGAGTTTCTTCTGCTGGAGTAGCTGGTGTCTCAGCTGGAGCTTCCTCTACTGGTGTAGTAGGTGTCTCAACTGGAGCTTCCTCTACTGGTGTAGTAGGTGTCTCTGCAGCTGGTGGCTCTGCTACTGGCGCTGGATTTTCTACCGCTGGAGCTGGTGCTGCAACTTCTACTGCTGCTGGTGCCGGAGCTTCTACAACCTGCTCTGTTGCTGCTGGGGCCTGTGCCTCTACTGTCTGTTGTGTCTGTGGCGTAGTATCTACAACTATCTCACCTGCTGCTTCTTCCATAGCATATACTAAATCGGCATCGCCAAGTAAAGCTGCTCCACCTACTGAAGCACCTGTAATGGCTACTCCTTTTAATAAACTTCTTACCTTCTTTTCACCCATTTTTCATTCCTCTCTTTCACAAATTCCTATTCATTTATTTGTATATATTTTATCGGTAAATTGTGAACTTTTTTTGCTCCCCGCTGCCAGTTATTGCCATTTTTCCTTACTTTTTGCCAATTCACAGAATGATTAAATTGCAAGAATTATCTGTCAAAATCCTCCTTCAAAACACGCTCATATTGACCTTTAAACCAGGCACCAATTCCAGCGGTATTATCATTGTGGCGACCATGTAATCCTTTTCCGTAAACCTGCACACCGGCTGAATTCAATTCCGAAATCAATTTATTATAAGCAGTAGAATCATAATCATCTTCAATCATATAAGAAACAATAAACTTAGTATGGCCAAAATCTGTATTTCTAATCTTATTCCATACTCGTTCATTAAGCCTATCTATTGCCTCTTTATCTGTTCCTCCACCATATCTCTTTAAAATGTCTAGTGATGTTGGAAATCCTTTTGGTCGCTTCAACGTCTCATTTGCAGCGATATCGCCAAGGCTAGCCAAAGGTTTTCCTAAAATAAGAGCATGAGGTCTCATGTCGCAACCATAATATAATGAGCCAATTGTTCCCATAGATATTCCCGAAAGAATCAACTGATCTGGATAAAATCCCAGCTTATTTAGATGCTCGTCAATTATCTTAACCATCAACGCTTCAAACTCTGGGCTTCCCATATAAAAGCCACCGCCTTCAAAACGTTGCTCTGCAATCAGCAAAAATGGGCATCCCATTTTTCGCATCATGTAATATCCTTCAAAACCTTCTTGGGTTTTATAGCCTGAAAAATAAACTGCAAGTGGTGGTTTGAAATCTCCTGGATCAAAGTAAGAGAAAATCTCCTCTCGTTCAGATGTGACATAGCGTTTACCACCCACCATAAATGTGCCTAAATCCCATCTAGATACTCGGTCGTGCAAAGCTATAATATTCAGCTTTCCCTGGCCTGCTGCACGAAGTGATACAAACAGCTGGCCATCACCATTTCGACCTTCAATAAGGACAGGTTCTTTCAAATCTTCTTCGCTAAACGTCCAGGAATCTCGAACGTCAGATAGAGAGCCTGGCACAAACTGAGTAATTGATAATGATATTTCTACAGTGTCGTCTTTTTCGTACTCTAGCCAAAATTCCAATCCTTGGTCTTTTACTATTGGAATATTATTCTTCCAGAAAGCAACCTGGGTAAACTCATTTCCATAATCCCCCTGTAACTCTACAGCATACTGTCCATTCCATCTGATGCTTCCTTTGAAGCCCTGAGCAACACCAACATTTTCTGGCTTAAACTTTTCTCCATATGGGTGTGGAAAATACTTCTTTGTCTCATTGGTCAGAAAATCCTGAATATCCTCCATCGCCAAATTTTTGCCCATTCTTCGATTGAAAAGTCTGGTGGTAGGCCGATTAAGCTTGAAATCTCCAACAATAAAGACGCAGTATGACATGGACATTTGTAAAACTGCCTCAACCTCGTCCTCCTCCAGATTTCTTTCAAGCATAACAATCTCATATATTTCTTTTTTCTTTTCGATTGTATTATCAGCAAAGATAATCTTTACATTGTCAGGATAGCTATATTTGTTTTCCCAACTTTCTGTTCCAATCTGTAAAATCCTAATCTTATCCATGTAAATTTAAGCCCTTCGTGCAATATAAAAGCCCAGCAAGCATTACTACAAGCTGGGCTTTAAATCTTAATTATCTCTTTCCTCTATTTTCAGTCCAAGTGGCTTATCCAAAAGTGAAAGGATACTAGCAACTGGAACAATATATAGAGCCTTAACTGCTACCTTGAATGAATCAAGATTCTCCCCCTGTAGTGCTACTACTATTATTGCACAAATTACTACTCCAAGCCAAATACATAAATCAGCAACATTTTCATTCATAACCACTTTTATGATGATTGCAATTACAAGTACCGCAATTGCGATAGTCCAAGGTGTTGCAAGAACCACCTTTAATCCTTCGCCAAATGAACCTATGTTGTTAAAGTTGTATGAAACTACATTCTGTAAAAATGCTGCTCCATTTTTGAAATACCATAAATATAATCCCATTGGGACTGCTACAGTTATCCAACCTTCAATTGTTGAGAACCAGAATGCTCTGTACCCCTTTCCATCAATGCCATCAACCTTGAATTTGATTGCAAAGAATACAATAAGTATTGCCCAAAAGATTGCATATCCCGGTTGGATAAAAAGAACCAGGCCTAAATCAATTGCAAGCAAATATGTATGATGTGATAGCATTCCTGCCTTTAGCTGACGAGCCACATGGTAACAAGTCAGTGACATAATAAAGAACAATATTTCTTCTGCACCAGCATGGGTAAGTGCTCCCCATTCAAAAATGGCAACCACTGCCGCTGCAACCCAAGCAAAAATATTCGATGTGTAAAGCTTTGCTGTCTTATATAAGAATAATATAGACACAAAATTGAGAGCTGTCTCCATTATAAACTGAACTAAGTGAGTGTCTGTTGGTAAATAACCAAGTCCAAAGAACTCATATACAACTGGTCCGTAGTGACCATCCAATTCAACGTAAGCAAGATATCCTTCTCTTACTGAATACGCAATACTAAGGATTTCTTCCTGAACCTGAGTAAAGACATTGTTCATCCAAGGATTTAATGGGCTTGAAATTGCAACAATACCAGCAATCACAAGGACCGCAAGGAATTCCAAACATCTTTTTTGATTTTTGTTCATATATTACCTCCTACGCATAATATAAAGAGTGGAAAATGTCTGACATCTTCCACTCTTATATTATAATTCACTTTCTAGTTACATTCCACACACTTTTGTGAATTATTTCTCATATGTAGCTTTAATTACTTGTCTGTATCTTCAACTTCCTTTTCAACAATGCTTCTCTTATCCTTAGCAACCTTTCCAGTAATTGCTGTGATAATGATAAGAATCCAATACCACCAAACTCTTCCACCTAAACCGCTCTTTGTGATAGAAAGTGGTGTCTCCTCATCCTGGATTGTTGTGTACTCATCCTCAAACTCTGATGCCAAATCATCTGTTGAGTCTAATCTTACAGCAAGTGGTACCTGCTGTTCCTCAATTGTTGTCTCAGCTCCGCCAATCTCATTGAATGATGAAACTGTGCTTGTAGATGAAGCATCTGTTGAAACTTCATTATATGAAGAAGTTGTTGTTGCTGTTGTTGTAGTAGCTGTGTCATTTGTCTCACTTGCTGATGAAGGAGTGCTTGTGCCGCCGTTACCAGTATTGTCATTTGCTGTGCTTGTAGCTGCAGATGCGCTTGCTGACTCTGATGCACTTGTGCTTGCTGATGTGCTTACACTTGTTGATGCGCTCTCACTTGCTGAGATGCTTGCGCTTGTCGATGCGCTCTCACTTGCTGATGTACTTGCACTTGTCGATGCACTTGCGCTTGCTGATGTACTTGCACTTGTACTAGCTGATGCGCTGTGACTCAAGCTAGCTCTCTCTGAAGCACTAAGGCTCATGCTCTCTGACAAGCTAAGGCTAACTGAAAGTGACATGCTTGCACTCTCTGAGAGTGAAATACTCTCTGATGTTGAAGCACGCTCGCTAAGTGAAGCACTTGTTGAAAGACTCTCCGATGTTGAGGCACTCTCACTAAGTGAAGCACTTATGCTTGCAGACTCAGACAAGCTTGCGCTTGTTGAAGCAGACTCGCTGGCTGAGATGCTTGCACTTGTTGATGCCGACTCGCTGGCTGAGATGCTTGCACTTGTTGATTCACTTGTGCTTGTTGATGCACTCTCTGATGCACTTGTACTTGCTGATGTGCTTGCGCTTATTGAGGCACTCTCTGATGCACTTGTACTTGCTGATGTGCTTGCGCTTATTGAGGCACTTTCACTTGCTGAAATACTTGCGCTTGTTGAAGCACTTTCACTTGCTGATAAGCTCTCACTTACAGAAGCACTTATTGATTCTGAAGCACTTGTGCTAGCTGATTCACTCTGGCTAAGTGATGTACTTGTTGACTCACTTAATGATGCTGAATCACTTAAGCTAGTTGATGTGCTTGCACTTGTTGATGCGCTTGTACTTGCTGACTCACTATCGCTAAGTGATATACTTGTTGATTCGCTCAAGCTTACTGATGTGCTATCACTAAGTGATGCACTTGTGCTTGCTGATTCACTTAATGACTCACTTAATGATGCTGAATCACTCAAGCTTGTTGATGTACTTGTACTCTCTGATACTGAGTCGCTCAGGCTAGTTGATGTACTTACACTCTCTGATACTGAGTTACTTAAACTTGTTGATATGCTTTCGCTAAGCGATGTGCTTGTTGACTCACTCAGGCTTACTGATGTGCTGTCACTAAGTGATGTGCTTGTTGACTCGCTCAAGCTAGCTGATGTGCTTGCGCTAAGTGATGCACTTGTGCTTGCTGATTCACTTAATGACTCACTTAATGATGCTGAATCACTCAAGCTTGTTGATGTACTTGTACTCTCTGATACTGAGTCGCTCAGGCTAGTTGATGTACTTACACTCTCTGATACTGAGTTACTTAAACTTGTTGATGTGCTTTCGCTCTCTGAAACTGAGTTGCTCAAGCTTGTTGATGTGCTGGCACTTGTCGATGCACTCTCACTTGCTGATGTGCTCTGGCTAAGTGATGTGCTTGTTGACTCACTTACTGATGCTGAATCACTTAGGCTTGTTGATGTGCTGACACTTGTCGATGCACTCTCACTTGTTGATGCGCTTGTGCTTGCTGATGCGCTTGTGCTTGCTGATGCGCTATTGCTAAGCGATGTACTTGTTGACTCACTTAAGCTTGCTGATGTGCTATCACTAAGTGATGTGCTTGTTGACTCACTCACTGATGCTGAATCACTTAAGCTTGTTGATGTACTTGCACTTGTTGAAGTACTTGTACTTGCTGATTCACTCTGGCTAAGCGATGTACTTGTTGACTCACTTACTGATGCTGAATCACTTAGGCTTGTTGAAGTACTTGCTGATGCACTTTCGCTTATTGAGGCACTTGTACTTGCTGATGTACTTGCACTCTCTGATACTAAGTCACTCAGGCTAGTTGATGTACTTATACTCTCTGATACTGAGTTACTTAAACTTGTTGATGCGCTTGTGCTTGCTGACTCACTATTGCTTATTGAAGTGCTCTCACTTGCTGATTCACTTGCACTTGTTGATGTGCTGGCACTAGCTGATGTAGATGCACTTTCTGATGCACTTGTACTTGTTGACTCACTCTGGCTAAGCGATGTGCTTGTTGACTCACTCAAACTTGCTGATGTGCTATCACTAAGTGATATACTTGTTGACTCGCTCAAGCTTGCTGATGCGCTATCACTAGCTGACTCGCTATTGCTAAGCGATGTACTTGTTGACTCACTTAATGATGCTGAATCACTTAAGCTTGTTGATGTACTAACACTTGTCGATGCACTCTCACTAACTGATGCGCTTGCACTATTTGATGCACTTGTACTTGCTGATGTACTTGCACTTGTTGATGCGCTCTCACTTGCTGATGTACTTGCGCTTGTTGATGCACTTTCACTTGCTGATGTGCTTGTGCTTGTTGATGCACTTTCACTTGCTGATGCGCTTGCACTATTTGATGCACTTGTACTTGCTGATGTACTTGCACTTGTTGATGCGCTCTCACTTGCTGATGTACTTGCGCTTGTTGATGCACTTTCACTTGCTGATGTGCTTGTGCTTGTTGATGCGCTTTCACTTGCTGATAAGCTCTCACTTACTGAAGCACTTATTGACTGTGAAGTACTTGTACTTGCTGAGAGGCTTTCGCTAACTGATTCAGAAATACTTAAGCTTACAGAAATACTCTCGCTAATTGAAATACTTGTGCTTGCTGACTCACTCTGGCTAAGTGATGCACTCTCACTTGCCGATGTGCTTGCACTTGTTGATGCACTTTCGCTTGCTGACGTAGACGCACTTTCTGATGCGCTTGTACTTGCAGACTCACTCTGACTAAGTGATGTACTTGTTGACTCACTTACTGATGTTGAATCACTCATGCTTGTCGATGTGCTTGCACTTGTTGATGCGCTCTCGCTTGCTGATGTAGATGCACTTTCTGAAGCACTTGTACTAGCTGATGTACTTGCACTTGTTGAAACGCTTGTACTTGCTGACTCGCTCTGGCTAAGTGATGTACTTGTTGATTCACTCAAACTTACTGATGTGCTATCACTAAGCGATGTGCTTGTTGACTCACTTAAACTTACTGATGTGCTATCACTGAGTGATGTGCTTGTTGACTCACTCACTGATGCTGAATCACTTATGCTTGCTGATGTACTTGCACTTGTCGATGCGCTCTCACTTGCTGATGCAGATACACTCGCACTTACAGACAGGCTCTGGCTTACATACTCAGATAAGCTTGCGCTAAGTGATGTGCTAATGCTCTCACTGATTGAAGCACTTTCACTTGCTGACGCACTAAGTGACTCTGATCTAGATAATGATGCACTATCAGATGCTGCTGCACTCTCTGATAATGACTGGCTGCGCGACTGTGACGCGCTATCTGATGTTGATGCGCTTTCTGATAATGATTCGCTTCTGATTCCAGACTCACTCTGTGAAGCCTCAGCACTTGCACTTACAGATGCTTCCCAAGATGAAGACTCTGATGCAACCTGGCTTGCTGACTCTGAAAGTGATGTTACCTGGCTTCTCTCCTCAGCATAGTCATCTTTTCCTGTATTGAAATCATCTTCTGAATAATATACGTAACCCTTCTTTCCAAAGTTACCATCTTTTACTTCGCCAAACTTGTTAGTGTATGTGTCGCTACCATCATTCTCTTTAGCAACAAACTTTGGAGAGAATGTGTTTGTAGTAGATGCTGTGCTTGCTGCTGAATAAAGTGTAATTACCTGTGCCTCATATGTTGATCCACTAGCATCAGTATATGCAGTAAGTGTGTATGTACCATCACCGTTATTCACGATGTTAGATGACTCGTAATAATATGTAGTATCACCAATTTTAATGGCAGTATATGAATCCTGTAACCATACCCACTTGTTGTATCTATATACCTTATTCTGTGTAACAAGATTTACCGTATTTCCGTTTTCATCTACAAGAGTTGACACACTAGTAACACCTGATGAATCTACAGAAATAGCACCAACAGTTGAATCACTAGTATTTCTTGTTAATCCAACGAATGTATTGTTCCAATCATTGTCTAATGATGAGTACTGTCCTAAATCATAATAAGTAGTTCCATCTGCAGACTTATATGTACCCCAGCATGAATCTCTTACAATTGTAGTTTCAGAATTAATAGCAGAAGTTCCTGTGATTGAGAATGTTCCATCATCGTTAAGAACAACCTCAGCATCTGTTTCTACACCATTGATGTAGTAAACACACTCTGTAGTCTCAGTGCCATCCTCAGCTGTAAGAGTCTGATAATCCCATGTAAGCACATTGCCATTGCCGTCAGAATACTGAACTGTCTTCTGAACAACCATGATTCCGCCAACCACGTATGGATTGTCGTGCTGATCTGAATTCTCAGTTCCGATAAATGATGCACCGTCGCCTGCTGCAAGTGCATTGCCATTATCATCTACTGTTACGTAGTCGAAATAAGCATACTTTGTCTCTCCAGCTGCATCGATGTATGTAACCTTTACACTATTTGTTGTGTAGCTGCTAGAATCCCACTCGCTATATACGATTTCGCCTACATAACCTTCCTGATAGAACGCATACTGAATAAGAAGGTTTGCAAGCTTATCGCCATATCCATAATAGTTATTTGAAGACGATGAATGGTTGAGCCACTGGCCATTTTCCTTAGCAACCTCCTGAGCTGCCTTGAGCTCTTCCTGTGCCTGCTCGATTTCCTTTATAAGATTCTCAAGATAATCATCCTCTAATCCTGCCTCTGAGAAAGATGTAGATGCTGATTCATATGCAGCCTCTGCCTCAGACATAGCTGTAGAAAGGCTAGCTGACTCTGAAGCTAACTCCTGAGAATTAGATGTTGATGTACTTTCAATTTCATCGTTTTCTGATTTTAATGAATCTGCTGATGATGCCGATGTGGATTCGATCTCAGAAGTCTCTGTTGCAAGAGATTCTTTAGATGATTCAGATGTTGATTCTATCTGAGAATCCTCTGTTGATAATGAAGTGCTAGCTGATTCCGATACAACTGCAACTTCAGAAGCAACGTTAGATGCATTTTCATCTACTGGTGCAGTCTCATCAAGATTAGCTGCAACCTGCTGGTCTGTATTTGTAACGGCAGATGCTTCAAGATCAACTTCTTCGATCTGAGTTGTAGATTCAGCAACGGCCTCTACTTCTACTGTTTCCTGTTGTACTGACTGAACTGTAGTCTCAACAACCTGCTCTGCCTGAACCTGTGTTGTCTCAAGGACGATAACGCCTTCGGCATTAGCAGCAGCTTGTTCTTCGCCAAGCTCAGCAGCATAAGCTAAATTAGCATCACCAAGCACTGAAGCTCCGCCAACTGTAGCACCTGTGATTGCCACTCCCTTTAACAAATTCTCGACCTTCTTCTTTGACATCCTTGTACTCCTTCTATTTAATATACCATTACAAATTATTGTCCAATTATCATTTAATGTTATTCTATCACGCAATTTATATTTTTAAATAGAATTTAGTAACTATTCTTGCCAAAAAAGTTACATTTCTGCCAAATAATAATTTCTCGTCAATTTTATAACGATATATCTTCTCTTAAAACTCCGTGTACTGTAAATCTCATGCCCGATGTTGAGCATGTTGACAGGGTCACCACCCTATCTGCCGAGGTAACTTCCTCTGTATCCACTACTTCGTATGAATGACGAAGCAGCTCTGAAATGTAATCATCAAACTCTTCACAATCTGAATATGGCACCGCATAAACCCAAGATGCAGCCTCCGTATCAAAGTATGAAAAAATCTCATATCGCATTTTCGAATCAGGGGTGATTATCTGGAAATATCGATGCTCATCCAAATACCCTTCCTCTGATTTATAATATTTTAAAGTGCCAAACATTGAAAGATTTCTCATGTTATGGCCGTAGATAATGCTGTGACTATCTGTAAAATCCGGATAATTGTATCCCTCCAGGAAAATAGAACCAGCCTTTGCACTTTCACCTTCCATTGTGGTGCGAAGATATGTCTCATCATCACCTGAATACAAAATAGGATAACTGATATCTGTACCCTCTACGTAAATCCATGCAACCACATCTGGATTAATCTGCTGCAGTGAATCAAAATCAACATCTATCATGCTGTCCCATGAATCGTCGCTAACCTGCTCATTTATATTTATATAGGAAGAATTAAGTTCACTATATAAACTGTTTGAGTTCTGATAATCCATAAATATATATAAGAAACCGCCCATGGAACCAACGATGATTACTAAGCCAAGAGCCAGGAAAACCTTTGGGTTAACCTTTGTATTTTGCCTTTTGTTTTCAGCCTTTTCCTTATCCTGACTTTTATCACCTGCATTTGAAAGCAACAATCCAATGATTAACAGCATCACCGCTATAACTTTTCCTGTTATTTCAGAAAGCCATGAAGCAAGGTAGCCTAAAAATGGAACATGGGCCACAACCCTTCCGATAACATTTACATATGCTACTGGGACAAAATCTTCAGTGTCATTTGCATCACCCTTTGTAGTGATTAGCTTCGACTGTGAATCAATAGATGTGATTCGGTGAGTCACCACGCTGGCTCCAGATTCGAATGCAATTACATCGCCCTCTGCTAGCTCATTAAACTCAGCATTCTTCACATAGACAATGGAGCCTACTGATATAGAAGGCTCCATCGATCCTGATATTACGTTATATGTTTGTATACCTAGCAACTTTGGTACCGCTACTGGTAAGCATGCTAGAATTATCAATCCAATTAACAGATTTCCTATTACTTTAAAGACTCTAGAATTCATTGTGCTAGTTTAGATTTTCCCTCTCATTTTTTTCTTTAATTGTTGCGGCTATGGTAGTCACAACAACTAACGAGCCAAAGACTATCATAACTACCACATCACGTTTGTATCGCTCAAAGGTAGCCATGCTTTCTAAACCAAGCGGAACTTCCTCTTCTTCAATTTCCACTTGCTGCTTTGAATCGTCTACTACTTGCTCCTGCGCTTGTTCCGTTTTGTCTTTTTCTTCGCTAGCATATACTGGCAGGGCTATGAATAAACTTAAGCATAATATTAAAATGCTCTTTTTAATCTTTCCCCTCATATTCTCTTTTGCTCCCCTGAAGAAACTGATAATACCTCTAAAAACTTTACGCATGTTTCCTCATAAACAGTGTAACATATTTTCACCCCGTACTGAAATAATTGGCAAATAAATAATAAAAATGGCAAGTATTAAAAAAAAGAGGAAGCAAATCGCTTCCTCTTAAAAACTTATTTATTCATTATCGTCGTGCTTTTCAACTTTTACAAGTTCCTGCTTTCTCTTCTTGTTTGCAATGTAAAGTGTAACAAGAATTGAAGCAACTGCGATGATTGCGATGATGATTCCAATAATCATATTGCGAATCAATGTATCGCGAGTGCCACCGGCTCTCGCTACATCTTCATCATCAATATCTATAATATCCTGTGGCTCATCATCAGAAATGGCTGCATCACCTGTACCATTATTGTCTGCTCCAGCATCAGCCGCATCTTCATTTCCGCCAGCCGCTGCTCCATCATTACCACCTGCAGCACCATTATTTACTACAGGAGGATTGTTAACAGTTGTGCCTCTACCAACAGTCTGATATGTGTAAGAAGCATCTCCCTGAACTGACGATGTCTCAATTGTCTCTATAGTATTTTCAACTGTTGAAGATGTATCTGCTGATGTATAGTAGAAAGTAAACTCAAATGGTTTTTCATTTCCATTAGCATCAACTGTAGGCCCCTTAAGACTCTTTGTATGATAGTTGTATGTGTTAGGCTTTAAACCTGGAATAACCTTATAAGGAACATAGAGTTCTTCGCCTTCAAGTCCATAATTTGTAACAGACTGAATTGTCTTTGTGCTGTCTTTTGGATCGTTGATAGCACTGCCGTCCTTCATAACATAATTTACTTTATAAGGAACAATCTTGCCAACACCATAAGCTACTACAAATGTCTCATCATAAGTAACATTAAATGTATAAGCACCATAAACATTATTCTGACCTGAAAATCTAAGCCCCTTTACACAATATTTCTGAAGCTGAACATCTTCTCCAGCATCATTTTGTACCGTTTGAGGAGTGATAGTTACAAGTCTTGAAGGATCGATGGTAACTTGATCATTAAGCTTTAACCCAGTGATAATTACCATTGTTTTGTCGTCGTTAAGTTTTACTGTAGCTCCACTTGGAACAGTTATTCCCAAATCCTTATTAAATGAAGCCCCTTCATCACCAGAACCGCCTAGTGCAACCTTAATTGTATAGGTGTATGATTCTGCAGCCTTAACTATTGATGTGTTAACTACAAACAATGACAATACAAACATTACTGAGAAAAGGATTACAAGTAGCTTTTTAATTTGCTTCATTATGCTACCTCCTTTTTCTCATCTTTAGTAAGTTTGAAATACCATGCAATAAACATTATACCTATTAATAATGTAATTCCACAGATTAATAATGGAAGAATTGAATCTCCTGTTTGTGGACCGCCACCTGCAAGAGGTGTGAGCTCGTCATCAATATTGATAATCTTTGAACCGCCCGGTATTGTGTAAACTACATGCTTTGTTTCTGTTTTTGTATTTTCAATCACTTCATGCTTTCCATCAGCTTCACCAGCTTCCTGAACGGCAAATTGAATAGACATTTGAGCAATAGTTTCCATATAGCTATTGTCCTGTGAATTACCATCAAGCGCAATTGAAATCGTAACTATTCCTGATTGGCCCTTTGTGAGTCTTCCAACACTTACATAAGAATCATTGCTAACCTGATTAAGACCTTTTGAAACATCATTGTCACCACCGATTGTTTCGCTGTCTATAACAGTCGATGTTGTTCCATTTATTTCATAATCTACTTTGTAAGAATATCCACCACCTTGTGCAGCTGAACTTCCATCCTCAAGTGACTTAAGCACATTTGCATCTAGGTAAAAATCATATGTCTTACCATCCGCTGAATTATTAGTATATGTAACAATATACTGTATAGTATCGCCTGGCATTGCATTGCCAATTGATGAATTAGTAGCATCTTTCCCAAGTGTCTTGAAGCTTTTGCCACCATCATACTGTACAGTCCACTCAAGTGATTCTGTACCAGCTTCAACAGTCATGCAATGTCCTGTGATTCCTGCCACAACTAATGCAAGAGCAAGAACCATATTTATCTTTTTCACTTTCATTCCTACTCTCCTTATTTTGTAGCTACTCCCTCAATATTTGTGATTTTGCCATCATCCACTGCATCACATTCAACATTAACGCCCCATGCACCATAAATTGCCTGAG
Source organism: Pseudobutyrivibrio ruminis (assembly GCF_015057245.1). Classification (GTDB taxonomy): domain Bacteria; phylum Bacillota; class Clostridia; order Lachnospirales; family Lachnospiraceae; genus Pseudobutyrivibrio; species Pseudobutyrivibrio ruminis_E. Next base: position 51,950 of record NZ_SVET01000008.1, on the reverse strand, counting down.
CACCGTTATGTGACTGAACTGCATCTAACTCAACTTCCACGTAGAATTGCTCATTGTCATAAAGATAAACATTGTGTATTGTAATAAATTCACCATCTTTTTTAGAAGGCTCTGTTTCAACAACTCTAGTTACTGTATCACTAATAGTTACGCCATCAATAAACTCAACACTACTTCCAGCTGCAACTGGCTTTGTATAATAGTAAACATCCATCTCTGGAGTGTGCTCTGCTTCGTTTTTGAACCATCCTTCCTTAACGCTAAGTTCTATAAGCTCAGGATCTAAAGCTGTATTCTTTTCGACAACTGCATTTTTTCCTTCACCAACTGTAGTAGCCCAGTACTTTCGAACCTTTACTCTAATATACTCATTAAATTTCTTAGAACTATTCTTTGCAACTATGCTTTCACTATACTTCTGACCAATATTAATACCATCCTCAGGAATACCTGGGAATTTTAGTGCGCCACCATTAGTAATTGTATTTACATTATTAGCATCTATTCCTTCTAGCAAATTAACTTCCAAGTTAGAAGTTCTAAAATCAACTTCTCTTGCGTTATCCTGGTAAATAACTGCTGCTCTTGTAGCTCCAACTGAACTACCTAAAAGAAGAAGCACACCAATCGCAAGTACTACTAGAGGCTTTTTAACCATTTTTTTCATTAGTTGTCACCTCCCTCAGTTGATTCTTCCGTAGTTGTACTCTCAGCTTCGCTTTCTGTAGAAGGCTCTTCTGTAGTAGTTTGCTGTGTAGAAGGTGTAACTGATTCCTGGGCAACAATTACATCTTTTTCCCAATCAGCATAAGATGTACCATCTGCATTGTAATGAACCTTTGATGCTTCCTGAACAATAATTATATTAAAGTCATCTGTATTATTCTCAGGAACATTAATCTTTAAGTTAAGATTACTTGTTGTCTTACCATCCTGTGCATTTTTATTCTTTACTATATCACTATAGTAATAGTAACCATCTTCATTTAATATCCAACCAGAATTCTCATCAGCTAGTTCAACTGAAAATCCTTCTGGGCAAATAGCTTTTACTCTAACATAAACATCAAAATCACCAGTATTTGAAATGGCAACTGTTTTAATCATTCCCTCCACATTATCCTCTGGTGGAGGAAGCTCAGAATCGTGAACCTTAACCGTTCTATACCCTGATGCCATTGTATAGTCTGTGAAATATGCCATCGCTGGCTTAATTGAAGCTGCACCAATTATCACAAGAGCAGATGCAACTAATAATACTTTTTTATATGTCATTAGTTGTCACCTCCTGTACTTTCTGCCTGTGGTACCTCTTCTGTTTTTGTACCATTGTACTTATTCCACTTAATATTACCATTCTCATCATATGTGAATTCGTTTGTTACGCTAATACCTCCAACTATAAGATGATTGTCAAAGTCATTTGTAAATGAAGCCTTAGCTTCTGGGTGTTCAGCGTTTACAGCATCTTTTGCAACAATTGTAGCTGTTACAGTGTTGTCTGTTTTTAATGTATAACTAGCACCTGAATAAACTTCTGTAACTGTTACCTCTGCTGTTGCTGGAATATCTTCAATCTTGATTGACTGGGTTCCTGCACCATTAAAGCTTATAGTATATACATTATTGTGTACTGTCTTACCATCAAGTTTTGCAACAACGCTATATACGAAATCTGCTGTTCCGAGTGATTCATCAAAAGTTGTAAGAGTCTTTTCAATTACCAAATCACCCTTACGCTCTTCAGCAAAAGTCTTTAAAGCGATTGTGACATCATAATTCCAATCATCAGAACTATCTGTTTTCACTACATTACCATTTTCATCAACTTTTGTTGACTGGCCAATGTAATTACTTGATGGAACGGCTACCAAATACTTATCTGAAGTAAATTTGTATCTATCATTCTTACATGGTTCCAAAACATATAAGTAAAGTCCACGTTCAATATCAATCGGCTCTGACTTTTTATCGATTGGGTTAAACTGTACAGTTGGATGATTGGCCTCTTTGTCAATTTTATCGTATGCAGAATTTGCAAGTTCCTTTACTTTCTCAACAGTAACATCATCCTTCTGCAAGTCACTGAAATCCAAACCAGTTATAGCTGATTCAATATTTCCACCTGCATCAATATCTGCAACCTTATAAAGATTTACTGTAATCATGCCATTATACTTTGTAATAAGGTTTGATATAGAGCTCTGATCTGAAGCTGTATAAGTCTCAGGCACAGTAATTGTAATAGTACACTTCTTATTCTCATCAATCTTACCAGCTGCCTGTGCTCTATACGCACCAAATCCTGCCACAGCTACCACTGCTGCCATCGCAACGGCTATTAAATTCTTTTTCTTAAAAATTAAACTTTTCACTGAGTTCTCCCTTCAGCTTATGCGGTTTTCTTTTTAAATATCCTTCTTATTATTAATATGATAATCACTGCCGCAATAAATCCGGCAATGCCCATAATCAAGTAGTAATTCTTTACTGTCTCAGCAACAGCTGCTGCACCGGTAGGAACTTCGTCCTCTCCCAGGTACTCAACTCTGGTACCTCGCACCAAAAGTCTGTGAGTGTTTACACCGTATGGTGTACAGGTGAAAAGTGTGACGTAATCTTTGCCCTCTTCCACCTTCATTGCATTTTGAAGTGAGGTAATATCCTCTGCTTCAATCATTGGATAAATCATATCCACCTGATAAGCAAGTGTTTCATCTAAAACGTGGATGTAAAACTTATCTCCAACCTCTAGCTGATCAAGGTTTGTAAAAAGCTCTGCGCTTGGCAAACCTCTATGACCAACTATTACTGAATGTGTGCCTTCACCTCCAATTGGAAGTGCTGTCCCATTCATGTGTCCTAAAGCTGTCTGGATGTACTCATCAAATGTGCCATGCATGATTGAAAGCTTTAGATTTATCTTTGGAATAGACAAATAGCCCATGACTCCATCGCCGTTAACATTGAGCACTGAATAGTACTCTGAGTTTAAAAACTCATCTGTAGGTGTTGTTGCATCGCCGTCTGCATTTGCCCCGAATACATCCGTGCCAATGGCATTTTCTGTAATCTGTTCGTTAAATGCTCTGGCTGCCTCCCACTCTTTTGTGTAATCTTCCTCGGTCATTTCTGACAGAGAATCTTCATAATCATTGATGAGTGTGCTTTGAACATAAACATTCCACTCATTTGAAACAGTAGGATATGCTAGCAAGCCAAAACCTACAAGGAATAATAGAATTAGTAAAATCTTAATAACTCTTTGTTTCAACTGCCTTGTCCTTCTTACTTCTCTTCTTGTCCATTATGTAAAGTACTAAGATGAACGCTCCTACGATAGCAAGTCCAACTATTACCCAAAGAAGGTAATTTGTATGTAAGCTGACTGCTCCGAAAAGTGGAGTGTCTGCATCTGCCAAAAGCTCTGGTGTGTATGGCACTCTGTGGCCTCTAACCATGAGACGCTGAGTGTTTACACCATATGGTGTACATGTGATTAATGTACATAGATCCTGACCATCCTCTACCTGAAGGAGTGATGTATCATCAGGCTCAACCACCTCTATCTGATCAACTTCATAAGCGTAATATTCGCCCATGATAATAATGAAGAAATCTTCTCCAATTTGAACTTTGTCCAAGTCTGTAAATAGTGTAGCACTTGGAAGACCACGATGTGCAGAAAGAACTGAATGTGTATTCTCTCCGCCTACTGGAAGTGATGAACCTTCCAAATGGCCAACACCAGTCTGCAAAACCTCTTCCGATGTTGTGTGGAAAATAGGAAGCTTTACATTGATTGAAGGAATCTGAATGTATCCCATGATTCCATCACCGTTGGTGTTAAGTAAGCTCATGTATGTTTCGTCTGTGCCGTTTGCCTCTGCCTCTGCAAAGGAATCTGGCAAAATAGAAGGCAACAACTCTTCGTTGTACTCATATGCTTTTTCAAGCTCAGCATCAACATCCAGTGAACCTTCTGAAATAGCTGTATCAACAGCCTCTGTATAGTTATTTACCAAAGTTGCCTGCACATGGTTGTTCCAAGTGTTTGCAACCAGTGGGTACACCAACAAGGACAAACCAACAATCATCAACGCTGCAGTCGCTATAGTTTTGTAATGTTTCAGTAAAAATGCTTTCATTGTGTCTAACTGTTGTCCTCTCCTTGATAGTGTACCCAGCGGCCTTTCAGCCGCCGGGCCACATCATAAATATCATTCCCCTACAAATTTTTCATAAATGATTTCTTGTGGCTTTCGCCATTCAAAACATATAACTCAACGACAAATTACTTTGTAGCTTTTCTCTTTGTTGCAAAGTAAAGAGCTGCTGCCATAGCCATGATAGCTACACCAAGTACTGTGAAGATTGTTGTACCCATACCACCAGTGAATGGAAGCTGAATGAGAGTTGTATCTGTCATCACACCAGCTACTGAAACGTTCTTCTCTGTATTTGCTACAATTACCACCTGTGTATCACTAGGATTTAATGAATAACCTGTTGGTGCAACTGTCTCATGGAAGTAGTATGTACCCTCATCAAGACCAATAATCTGAACTGTACCATTAGTAGCCTCAATCTCATCTACGGCATCGTTTGCTTCAGATAACTTATACACACCAGTTTCAACTCTCTCAAACTTAAGAGTTGATTCAACTGTTCCGTCTGCCTTCTTTGTTACAACATTAAACTTTGCTCCTGAAAGGATATTTGTCTGGTTTGCATCATACTTAGTAAGTGTTGCGTCACCTGTATAACCTGTAACTGTTGACTTTGAATCTGTTTTAGACTTATTAGAATAAGCTGTGTTTTCGAAAGCATATCCAGAAATAGTATTTCCATCATCATCCTTTGAATCAAGAACAACATTTTTTCCAACTACACCTGTTACTGTAATAACAACTGTCTTGCCAACATTGCTCTTATCTTCAAGAAGCTTACTCAAATCTAGTGAATATTTTGTCTTTTCAGTATTTGATGTAAATGTAGGAACTTCTCCATTTACCTTATACTCAGAATCTGCAACTGTTACTTTTGTAATTGTTAAGTTTTCAAGGTTTGTAGGCTCGTCAATTACTGTAAATGATTCGTTATCATTTGGTACGGCTGTAGTAATTTTAAATTCTACTGTATCACCAATCTTTACAAACTTGTTAGCATCTTCTGTAATCTCTTTCTTTACTGGAATGTTTGTGCACTTTGCAACAACTGTCGCATTCTTAAGTGTATACGCACCATTCACATACTCATAAGTAACCTCTGCCATTGGGTTGTACACGTAATCTGTACCAGAAGCAAGAACTAAATATAAAGCTCCTTCAAGACCATTGAAAGTATGACTTGTCTCATATACACCATTAGTTTCTGTTGTTGAATAAGTTTGAAGTGGTGTCTGTTCTTCTGCAGCTGCCTTAATTGAATCCCACTTAAAATCAGCCTTTGTTAATGGATTTCCTTCAGTATCTTTTTCTGCAATTGCATTCTCAGGAATCCATGTAGCATAATTCCATCCGCCATTCTTTGTTGTAGCTAACTCATAGAGTTTTAATGTAGTAGACTCATCATTAGCTAAATTTGTTACTGTAAATGTAACTCCTTTTGTTGCTTCTGTTGAAGCCTCTGTGGCAAAAGCTGTAATGCTCATAGCCATCATCATTACTGTTGCAAGTGCAAGAGCAACGATTTTTCTGATCTTTTTCATCTTTCTTTTCTCTCCTTTTTCTTTATTTGCTTTTATTGTTTTTGTTTTTATATAACAACAGCGCCCCCGCAATCATTAGTAGGATACCGCCGATTGTATAAACGTAAACTCCGCTTCCACCTGTTTCTGGAAGTGTGTAAGCAACTTCGTTTTCAAACAATACTGTTATCTCTGTATTATCTGAAGTTGTGCTGTACTTTATGGTATTACCACTAATATCTTTACCAGTAACTGTAATCCCTTTATATTTTTGTATTTTTACATTCCACTTTTCTGGATTAAGTGCAAATTGCTGAGGTGCTTTAATCTCTTCCAATAAATAATCTCCGTCAGTTATATCTTGAACCTCATTCACACCTTCCATATCGGTGTACCATTTTACTAATCCGTTTGAAGAACTTATTCCATAATAAGCGGAACTACTATCTTTTTTATTTGTTAACTTGAATACAGCATTTTCTAGACCTTTGCTGGTATTATTAGCATTAACTTTTTTCAAAACCCAAGAATATGTTTGTTTATGAGAATTGTAAATCACAATGTTTTCTTCGTCACCCTGTCCTATGTCAATGCTTACTGTTGTTTCCTGTATGCTATCTTCATTACCAACATATATTTCAGTATCGTATGTTTCTAACACTGAATTATTCCAGTCATATATGTCATTGCCATCAACTGTTTCAAGATATTTATAAGCACCCACTTCGGAAATCTTATAAGTCCCTGGTTCTAAATTACTCAGAGTTACTATTTGAAAAGCATATATATTAAATATTCCTTCACTATACCCACAAATAACTGAATCGCCATGCCAAGTACTAGTTATATCCTCTGAATCCACATCGATTATTTCAGTACTACCATCGTCTAATACTCTCTCCACTTTAATTGAATACAAGTCCTTTTTTGAATCACAGTAATCAACTGTTTTCATAAATGTCAACTTACATTGTGTTGTTTTATTCCTAATTGCCTTAACTTCAGTAGTAAGATCTTGTATTTGATTACCGTCAGCATCAATAGAAAGTTTTATTGCCTCATCATTGAGCGGAGTGAGAATCGTACTAACACTTCCATCTATATATGCAGTAATAACTAATTTCCATATCGCATTAGTCGGAGTAGCATAATTTTTCGGTGCCTCAGTTTCTTTCATATAATATGTTTTGCTAACAGATTGACCATCAACAATATGTCCAGCAGATAACCCTTCAAATTTTATTGTTCCGTCATCCTGCGAAACCGCTATAGCTTCTTGCTCTTCCTCACCTATATTAACTGTTGCTACTGTTGAGCATTCCTCATCTGTATATAACTTAAAGGTGGCACCAGCTAGGCCATCACCATTTTCGTCAACCTTGAAGTTCTTATATTCTACCGTTCTCGTTTCTTCTTTATTAAAATTGAAACTAATTTTACAATTTGATTCATTAGCTCCTCTTTCAAAATAGACAACAGTAAGTGTGTGTTCACTTTGACTTAATTCGGAAACATTATTTTCTTTTAATATTTTATAAATATTAGTATTTAAATTAGTATCTTGGTTTGCATAACAGGTTGCATCTGAAGACGAAGTAAGCTTCTTTCCACTCTCATATCCCTGAATTAAAACATCACCAGTATTAAAATTAATCTGACCCGCTACAGAGTTATGGATGCCCCCTAAATCAAGAACTAAATAACCATCTATATACACAAATACATCATCATCACCAAAGAACTTGAATATTGCATCTTTTCCGTTAATCTTTCCATCAGATGGGACTGTAAATGCAATTGGAAGTAACATTCCAAAATGGTTATCATTATTCGCAAATGGTCTAAACTGTGTACCATCAGTTGGCTTAACTATAACCTGACCTTCTGAATCAGTTTCATGGACATACTTATATTTGCTACTATCTAATGTCCAATATCCATCTTCATCCTTATTAAACTGAACTCCTGCATTATTGTAATATTCAGTTATATAAGAATAATTAGATGTATTGGACAGATAATCATTATAGTCAGGAAAAAATAATTTATTAGTTGAACCACTAGCTATTATCTTGAAGCTTGTATTAAAGTGGTTAGGATTAGCGTATTTTGTAGCTAATCCCTGATAAACTTTTCCATAGTGACAATGGTTACTATCGTTTCCATTTTTTCCGCCATTAAATAAGAAATTAGGACCAAATACTGAATTACCGTCTGTATCAGAACTTCCAGTTGACCCATTTTCATAATTAACAAATTTTGCGCCATATACAATAGTGGATTCCGATGTAAGATTAGTAGGTATTTCATTTAAATAAACTGTAAAACAATTATAGTGCTGTGTATTTCCACCTTGAGTAGCCATCCACGTTGATACTGTCAGTTGATTTACATAGGAAGTTCCCTCCCAATAACTATATTTTGAATTATTCGTTCCATACCACTCACTATTGCTTCCGTGGTAATTAACTCTTTGAAAAGCAACTCCTGAAATATAATAGTTCTCAGGTGCTTTAAACGTCATATTGATATACATTCCAGAACTACTTGGATAGGCGAAACATAGTGTATCATTTCCGTCACTAGGTGAAATTGTCTTACTAACAGAACCCGCCTGACATTTTACCTGAACTAGATAATCATACATACTCCCCGAATACCGTTTGTAATTAGCTGCTTTGCCTGAATACTTTAAATCCGAATAAGCTGATCCATAAGCCGTATCATTGTAAAGAATACTACTTTCATCAATTCCAACTAATACCGCTTTTGAAAAACTATCCAATTCAAAATCAACTTTTTCATCTGATGAATCAGAATCAACAACCTCCGCAACCTTTTCATCACTATTTTCATTCTCTTTAATATGAACAACTTGGTCCGCTTCTATCTTATCTGATTCTATAGATATTTTTATGTTATACCCCTCATTAGGTTCTATTTCCCTGCTTTGATTTACAAAATGCAAATCAAATGCTGTATATGTTTTAACATCAGCATTTGATAAAGCCTCACTAATTAGTTCCTCTTCATCTGATGTAAGATCCACCTGTTCTGCTCCAAAAGTCACATCTATATCAAAAGCTCCAGCCGGTACTAAAGCAGTAATCTTGTAATCTCCAACATTAATTTCATATTTTTGAGATTCTTCATACCCACAGTGAATACATTTACCATCTTCACCGTACTCGCAGTCCTCTGTTTCTTCTTGAGCCACACCATCTTTGTCAACCCACTTCTTTACATGAGTACCATCATTGTTAGATTCGTAATCGTATGTGATTTCCTCATCCTCATCTTCTGCATCCTTATCAGCGTCTGCATCTGCATCAGCTTTCTTATCAGCATCTGTCTCTGCTTCATCAACAGTTGTCTCATCAGATGACTCTGGTGTCTCACCTTTATTAACTTGCTCGTCTGAATTGGAATCATTCTCAGATGTAGAAGCATCTGAGCTTACCTGGTCAGAATCTTTAGATTCTGAACCAGTCTCAGAATTTGTTCCCTCAGAGGCTGTTGTAGAATCGCTACCTGATGACTCCCCTTCATCAGAAGCACCTCCTTGGTCAATATTTTCAACGATGGTCTCCACAGACGCATCATTCATTTCTCCAGCGTACACTGATGCAGGTGAAGAAATAAATAGCGCAAGCGCAAGACCAAAAGATAATGTTCTGTTAAGTAATCTGTTCTTTTTCATTTAACAAATACTCCCTTAAACGTTAACTGAAACGGTATATGTGACGATAATGTATATAAAATGTGTCGTTCTTGTGTTCCGAATGATATATTATTACACCGTGTAACGTTTTAAAAGTGGCTTGGCAAGAAGTGCAAAATTTTGGCAAGAAAATACCCCAAGCTAGAAAACTTGGAGTAAAAGTATCGTAAATATAAACAAAGCCGCTATTCTTCTATTTTGCGGTTTTCCTAAATCAATTGCTTAAATACTTTTGCCAAAGTATTCTGCTAGCATTCCTTTTATCCTTTTCACATTAAACTGTTTGTTCTTTGTTTCATAGGTAATAAGCAGCCTAGTTCCGCGATAAATCCCTGCATCTTCATATTCACCAATCTTTCTTATGTTCTTCTCCATATAATCAATGTTGTCTAACATCCCCAGGTGCTCCAAATAAACCTCCTGCCTATTTCGCATATCTAACAGTGTAAAGTCAGGCCCAACCTTCCTATTATCTGGCAGCTTCAGTGGCTTCTCATACAAATAAGGAATCCCCAACTCATCCAATATATTCGAAATCAGCACCTCCGACTTCGACCTCATTTTTATTCCTTTGCTATTTTCATATGTAAGAGCTTCACTATAATAGTCAAATGGCTCATACTCCTGTGCCAACCATTCCGCCACATATTCCTCATCCGACTTCTCCACTGGCGTAACCAAAGCCATTTTTGCTTTAACCATTTTTAATCCAATATGCTCAATAGCTCTCCCATCATACAATCTTTTCATACTATCTAACATTTTCACTTCCTTCTCGGCTGCTTGTATAGCGTAATTATCATATTCCTTCTGTGCTAATCGTCTTGCCAAATCTATATCAGAATACTTTATGTATTCTCCATTTGAATCGCCGCCTTTCTCTCTTTTAAAATACTGAATCTTATTTCTACACTTTGCAGTACGTAATTCTCCTTCTGGAGCATTTTTCAATTCAATCTTCTTTGTTTCAATAATCGTATCAAGCTCCACCTTTCGAACATTCAATAGTTTTAAAATCTGTTTGTAACTTGTCATATGTTTCCTTTCCATTTCTCATCTATCTTTTAACTATAGAACTCCCCATACCCTTTCCATTTATAGTCAGCAATATATGCCACTGACTATAAATACAATAGAAGCTAGTCCTTTTATAGTCATTTTCGCCGTCTGGGACTATATATTTTCCTATCTGCCTATCCATATAGTCATTTTGACCAATAATCGACTATATATTCCCTATCACCTCGTAATTTATAGTCCGATAGCCCAATTTTGACTATATATGGCCCGCTACAAGGCTCCTATATAGTCACAGCCCATCTCCACCGACTATATATCCTCTATCTTTTCTCCTGATATAGTCCAACTAATAAATCTCGACTATATTTCCCAGCCTTAGTCAGCATATATAGTCCAGCCAGTAAATCTCGACTATATTTTCCAGCCTTAGTCAGAATATATAGTCCAGCCTTCCTCTTTTACCAGACCAGCCAATCCCCAGCCCCAAGCCAGCCACTTAAAACTAATCGCCAGCCCAATCAAATATCTATTTTTCTACAAATTTCACCTCCATAGCTATTGCAAGCACCGCCTTTACAAAAAGCTGCACCACAAAAAGCCACTTATTTTTCGTTTCCCCTAAAAATAAAATGGAAATAATGCCCCGTTTGCACTCCAGGACATGAACCTGTGAACCAGGTTCAAAAGAATCGCGTTTCGATACGAAAGATATTATCATGCTCCCCCATTAAAGTCTATGTGAAAAAGCAACAAAAAAGCTCACCGCACGGGTGAGCCTGATGTCTAGTTGAATCCTGATGGTTAGTTGAATCCTGGGGTTAGTTGAATCCTGGGGTTAAACTGTTGCCAGTGTAAGCAACAGTTTCAACTAATCTGATGATTAATTGAATCCTACTACCTTCTGGGCAATCTTGTATGCTGTGATAGAGATTGCGCGGCCGCCATAGCCAGGAAGGTTTGTAGTTGCACACATGAAGCCATAGCGAAGCTTTCTATATAAGTAGTAATCCTGCTCTTTGATGTATCTCCAAAGATCATGACGCTTCTGCTGATGCTCCTTTGTGCCGCTCTTCATAAGAAGAACTGTAGAGATAACTGTAATCATCTCTAAGTAATTGAACATGTATTTCTTAACATGATTATCCTTAATATTCTTGTAGTCGTATGCTTCCATCATAAGCTTGTTGACTTTGATTTGCTGGTCGATACGAGAAATCATAACCTTCTCGTTGACTGACTGATCATCACGACCAATAAAGTAACGATAGAAGTCTACGTCCAGATAGTACATAGTCTTTACATATGGAAGTGGGTAGAATACATAAAGGTTATCAACATAGAATGTGTGCTTTGGAAGCTCCATTCCACAGTCACGTAAAAGCTTTGTGCGATAGATAACTGAATGCATCAAAATGTACTGGCCCTTTTTGAAGTGACCTGTCTCATCCCAAGAGAAGTACTTGTTCTTTGGAAGGTTTGAGTATGACATAACCTTCTTGTGATGAGCACCTTCCTTTTCGTACACGTAGTTTGAAATAAGCATATCAAGCTGCTTGCCATTTTCAACTGAGCTACGTAATACCTTTAAGATTTTGTCGTATGCATCTGGGTCTACCCAGTCATCTGAGTCTACAACCTTGAAGAATAAGCCTGTGGCATTTTTAAGACCTGTGTTGACAGCCTGACCATGACCACCGTTTTCCTGATGAACAGCCTTTATGATGGTAGGGTGTTCTGCTGCAAGTCTGTCAGCGATTTCTGCTGTGTTATCTTTTGTAGAACCGTCGTCTACTATTATTATTTCTACATCTTCACCACCATGTAAAAGTGTCTCTACGCAATGCTCCATATAAGCTGCTGAGTTGTAACATGGTACTGCAAAACTTAGTAATTTCATAAATACTCTCCTAACTAATTTAACCTTTACAATTTTAACAAATCATACTGAATTCTTCAACGGCACATCATCCTATTTGAACCATCAATTATTGCCCAGTTTCCCAAAACTACAAATTCTAAAAGACATAAAAGTTTTTCATACAACATTATAGTTTTCATTGTCAACACATTATTAAGGGTGTATAATAACATTGTTATCAACACAAAGAAATTTTTGCGTTTTAAAGGGACAGTAATGTATGATTAAAGATGTATATGGATATGTCAGTGATCTACCGGCGGGATGTATTACAGAAACTGACGTCTATACAGATTCGGGGGCACTTCTATGCCCAAAAATGACAGTCATCGACCAAAAGATTTTAAAGTCGTTGTCTGACTATCACGGTAAAATCCACGCTACAATTTATTATTCAGATGCGGATGAATTTGAATTAGAGGATGATTTTCCACTTCCAGATGATTCCATATGTTTTGATGAAAGCTTCAGAGAGTACGCCATGGAGTCTTTAGCTAGGCTATATGCTAATCTCGATGATATAGATAGCTTGACTAAAGGAATCATTCAAATTGGAGAAAAGGTTTGCAGCATAATAAATGACTCTAAATCCTTAAGCCTTAACCTTTCAAAGCTAAAGGTATGCGATGAGTACACTTACAGACACTCAGTGGATGTAGGTACAATGGCAGCCATTCTAGCGAAGGCTTTAGGAGAATCTGATTCATTTGTAAAAGATATTACCGTTGTAGGTCTTCTTCACGATATCGGAAAAGAAGAAATTCCAAATGAAATTTTAAATAAGCCAGGAAAGCTTACAGCCACAGAGTTTGAATTAATCAAAACTCATCCTGTAAGAGGATATCGCCTACTTGCCAACTCTCCCGACCTTACAGAGGAGATGCGCCAGGCAATCCTAAATCATCATGAAAATATTGATGGTTCAGGATATCCTAGAAATCTTTCTGGGGACCAGATTGGAAAGATGGCTCAAATCATTTCTATTGTAGATGTGTATGATGCGCTTGTTACTGCAAGGCCATACAAGAGAGCCTACACTCCTGCAGAAGCAATTGAAATAATGTTTACAATGAGTAATAAGTTTAATCTGAAATACTTCAGAGCATTCCTTACAATCGTAAACATCTATCCAAATGGTTCTACCATCAAGCTTAGCAACGGTGAGGAAGGTGTGGTTGTTCGTCAGAATAGGGCATATCCACTTCGACCAGTCATTAAGATTACAAGCATTCAAACGGTTGTTGATTTATCAAATGACCGCAATTATCTTAGCACTGTAATTGTTAAATAAAATCTTATAAAAAAACTAAGGGCAACTCTTTCGAGCTGCCCTATCTTTATGTCTTTATTACTCTTCTGTTGTCTCTTCTACAACTGCTTCTACTTCTACCTCTTTCTTCTTTGCAAGATATTTCTTTACTGCAAAGTACTCAAGGCAAGCGATAAGAAGAACAAGTACTGCATCGATAGCGAAGAGAATCTTCTCCCATGTAGGAAGGCCTGCGTTGATTTCTGAATCATATGCACGGCTGTTTACTACAGTGTAAAGAATGTTGTGAGAAGCTGTTCTCATAGCAATTACTGATGTAGCAGATTCCTGATCTGTAACTGTAGACTGTGGTGTAGAGTATGTTGCAAGCATAAGGTCGCAACCATTTCTAATCATACGGTCAGAATCCTGATATCCGTATCCACCGAAGTAATCTGTCTCTGCAAGACCTCTGAATCCCCACTCGCCACGAAGTACTGTGTTAAGAAGCTCTGAGCAAGCCTCAGCTGGTACTGTACCGATGTTGTTGAATGCAACCATTGTTGCACCTGGGTTTGAGTTCTTGAATACAATTTCAAATGACTTTAAGTAAATCTCACGCAATGACTGCTCATTGAGCCATGTGCAAAGGAAGTTTGTTCTGTTTGTTTCCTGGTCATTTGTTGCAAAGTGCTTAACGTATGAGTATACGCCCCACTCTCTTGCACCATTTACAGCGTTTGCACACATCCAACCTGCAAGTACGCCATCCTCTGAGTAGTACTCGAAGTTACGTCCTGCAAATGCAGATCTGTGTGTGTTTGTAGCTGGAGCATACCAACCAGAAACATCCATGTCGTTTGCCATACGGCCAATTGACTCACCAAATGCAAGTGCAATGTCCTTATTCCATGTGCAAGCAATCATAACTGCTGCTGGGAATCCGATAGAACCCTGGCCTGTAAAATTGTTGTTGATTGAAGCAGGACCATCACAATCGTATGTCATAACCTTGCCGATTGAATCAACTGCTGATGTCTCGTATCCACCGAGCTCGATAAGTGTGTTCATATCTGAAACTGTAAGCTCATCGAGAAGTGTATCCCACATTGGATCATCGTAATCAAGACCACGAAGATCTGCAAGCTTAACACCATTGTCAGCGCCTGTTGTAGGCATTACATCTGAATCATTATTGTAATCAGTAGGATCATAGTTTGTCTCGTTGAAGTAAGTAGCCTTTGCTTCATCAGACATTTCATAGCTTGTTGGAGCAGCTGTTGCTTCGTCATAGTTAGCGAAGCCATCTGCACGTGAAAGGTAAGTTACATCACCTTCTGCGAAGCCAAACTGGTTTGTAGCTGCAACCTGATCTGACTCACGCTTGTTTGACTCATCATAAACGATTGTAGAGCCAACTGTTACTGTATCTGTAGCAATCTTGTTGTGTGAATCTGAGTTGATAGAAATCTCATAATCACCAGCCTCAAGTACATAGCAGCCCTCGCCGTATGTGTCGTATGAAGCCATATCTTCAAGTGCAAATGAGATGTTGATTGTCTCTGATGCACCTGGCTCAAGTGTAGAAGTCTTTGCAAACTGGATTAAGTTTGCTGCTGCCTTCTCAATGCCGCCGTTTGTGTATGGTGGGTTGTAGTAAACTTCTACAACATCCTTACCAGCAACATCGCCTGTGTTTGTAACTGTTACGTCAAATGATACTGTTGTACCATCATTTGTAATAGGTCCCATCTCCTGAGAGAAGGTTGTGTAAGATAATCCATAACCGAATGGATAAACTACTGCAGAGTCGTAATCGAACTCCATGTTGCCAGCCTGAGCCTCAGCATAGGCTGTCTCATAATATTTGTAACCAACGTAAATACCTTCTACATAGTTTACGAAAGTAGGATAAGCCATGCCGCCCTCAGCGAACATATTCTCATATCCGTACTCTTCCATGTTTGTGTAATCGAAATCACCAAAGTTGTTTGCTGTTGGTGTAGCGAATAAGTCTGATACAAATGTGTCAGCTGTCTTACCTGATGGGTTGATCTGACCTGCAAGAATCTCGCCAAGTCCGTCGAAACCTGTCTGACCTGTACCTGGGCAGTAAAGAACTGACTTAATCTGTGAGTAATCGTTAACGAAGCCAAGCTCCATAGCGTTTGCTGAGTTAACAACTACGATAACCTTGTCAAAGTTTGCTGTTACTTCATCAAGAAGTGCCTGCTCTCTGTTTGAAAGCTCAAGGTATGACTTAGATGCATCAAGATCATCCTTCTGATCTGAGTAACGCACACCTGTTGCTCCAAAGAAGCTAGAGCCATCATCGCTGTATGTCTCTTCTCCATCATATGACTGTGGAAGATCTGCTCCCTCACCACCTGAACGTGCGATGAAGAAAATAGCTGTATCTGAGAAATCCTTAGCATCTGTGATAAGGCTGCCATACTCAGAAACTGTTGGCTCAGGAATTGTCCAATCCTGTCCCATCATACCTACTGTAGGTCTTTCTGTTCTCCATCCTGTATAGAAATCTACAAGGTCCTGATTGTACTCGATACCTGCATCAGTCAGACCTGTAAGGAAATCAACTGTTGGATATGCATCTGAAAGTGCACCTGATCCTGTACCACCATAAATTGGGTTTGTTGAAGACCAACCAAATACGTTGACCTTTGTTCCCTCTGCAAGAGGAAGTGCTGCATCATCATTCTTTAAAAGAACAATACCCTCTTCAGCAATTTCTGTTGCAAGAGCTTTTGCCTCTTCGATGGCTTCATCTGAGATTGTGCCACCACCCATTGCCATGTTTACCATTGAGT
The DNA here is from genome assembly GCF_015057245.1 of Pseudobutyrivibrio ruminis. Lineage (GTDB taxonomy): Bacteria > Bacillota > Clostridia > Lachnospirales > Lachnospiraceae > Pseudobutyrivibrio > Pseudobutyrivibrio ruminis_E. The sequence goes on along the minus strand of NZ_SVET01000008.1, from coordinate 35,525 downwards.
AAACTGGTCCAAGTAGAATAGTATTTACTACTATAACTACTACTAATGCGAAAGCAAGCCAAGCTTCCTTTCTGATGAAGCCCTTAAGAGGCTTCTTAGCCTTCATCGCACAAATTGTAACGATGATTGCTGCAACGAGTGCCACGCCTATAACGATAAGCTGTGGAATCATTGTTTGTAGTACGGCGATAACGTCCGCAATGTTGATTGATAACATTCTTTCTTCTCCTTCCTTTCAACTAGCGTTAAAAGTTATATCTCATTCGGCCTTTGGTGTTTCTGGGAAGATGATCTTATTTACAAAGAAGAAGACCACCATAGAAACGCCGCCGTTGAGTACTGTAGTTCCAATGTTGTACAGCCAAGCTGGTACAAACATTCCTGCAACTGCTACCCAGATGCAGTTAATTGAGTTAACGATGCATGTGATTACAATGAATGCTGCAATATACCATGCTATCTGCTTGCCAGGCTTATCATGATTACGGAAAACGAAAAGCTTCTGAATTGGGAAATTAATGCACTCACCAATTACCATTGCAATCATATAAGCTGTGAAGTAAGCAAGTCCTCCGTGTGCCTGATCATAACCAAGGATATTCCAATCGAAAGTCTCACCTGCGATTGTAAGTGGAATTCCTGGCCATCCAAATGCTCTGTCGCCTAAGAATGCGAAGGCTGCCGGCAAAAATGTAAGTAATAAATATTTGAATACTGTAATCAAGTTACTTACTATTACAAACAAGCCACCTTCGCGCACCCACTTTGCTGCCGCTGGATGCTTCTCAGCAAAACTATTCCATAAATTCATTTAATCCTCCAGTCCGTCTGTTACAGACTCACATATTATTCTTTATGATTTAATCTACTCTCATATTTTTTGTTCATACGGCGATTGCGGAAGAAACCTCCAATCACACCACCAAGGCCTCTGAAGAAATGTCCATTGGCGATTGTTACGATTGACTCTACCATTTCACGGCTAACCATTCCGCCAGACATCTTGCTGATTGCTCTGAAAGGCATGTTGTAGATGAACATTGTGTTCAAGTCTGGAACACCCTTTTCATAAGACTTATCAAGATTACTCTTGAGAATCTTGTAAACTAATCTGCAAAGTCCGCTCTTAGCATCCTTCATCTGACAAAGAGCATCGTTGATATCAAGTGGTCCAACCTTTTCCTCAGGAAGTGGCTTAGCATAAAGCTTTTCGAACTCCTCGTAATGAACGTTTCTAACCTTTCCTGTCTTGTAGCTTGGAAGTGTTTCGATATCGTAAGGAAGCTCTTCAATTGTTCCTTCCTTTGTGATTGTTCCTGTAAGTACGATGTCAGCAACGTTCTTTCCAACGTAAATCTGATACTCACCGCCTTCGATTTCCCACTTGTTTGAAACAGTTGAGAAATAGCGGAATGTCTTATCATCAAATGGAATCTCTACTTCCACTGATTCTCCAGCCTTAATCCATACCTTCTTGAAGCCCTTAAGCTCCTTCTTAGGACGGATAAGTCCTGACTGGCTCTTGCCAACATAGAGCTGAGCAATTTCAGCACCGTCGCGCTTTCCTGTATTTGTGATAGTGAACTTAACACCATCCTCTGTAACAGAAAGTGCTGAATACTCAAATGTTGTATAGCTAAGTCCATATCCGAATGGGAACTGAACTGCCACATCTGCTGTATCGTAATAACGATATCCAATGAAAGGTCCTTCGCGATACTGAAGATTTCTCTTTTCCTGACCTGCATAATTAACAATTGAGCAGTCCGCATATGCGAATGGATAAGACTCAGAAAGCTTACCAGTAGGAATTTCCTTTCCAGTGATGATATCAAGAAGAGCTGAAGCTCCTGCCTGACCTGTTAAGTATCCGTGAAGCAATCCCTGGAGATTTGAAAGCCATGGCATCTTTACTGATGAACCAGCACTCATAACACCAACGATGTGCTTGTTGTAAACTGTAAGCTCCTCAAGCTCTTTGATTTGATACTCAGGAACGTCGATAGACATTCTATCTGCTCCCTCGCTCTCTGCGATTTCATCAAGACCAAAGAAGAATAAAACAACATCCGCTGCTTCAGGATCATCAATAACCTGTAAATCGTAATTTGCAATCTGCTCTCTGATTGTCTCAACCTTTGTTGAGTTAACCTGTGAGCTTCCTGAACCCTGATAACGTGGCTTATCCACGAATGGTCCTCTAAGGCATACCTTTGTGCCTGCTGCAAGTGGAAGGATGTCCTCGTCGTTCTTAAGAAGAACTGCTGAGTTAACAGCCGCCTTTTTAGCGATAGCGTGATGAGCTTCTTTATCAAAGCCCTTTGTGTGGTCGTTTTCTTTGAAGTAGATTGCTGCTTCGATAATAGGAAGAATTGCTCTATCGATTTCCTCCTCTGTGATACGACCTTCGCCCTCTGTAGCTGCCTTAATAAGCTCTCTAGCTGAATCAAGTCCTGGGTTTGGCATTTCCACATTTGACTGACACTTAACACCAGCAACATGGTCATTACTTGCACCCCAGTCAGTAACTACGATTCCATCGAATCCCCATTCATTTCTGAGGATATCTACAAGCAAATGCTCGTTTTCATTTGCATACTTGCCATTAACTTCGTTGTAAGCAGACATGATTGTCTTTGCTCCACCTTCTTTAATAGCAATTTCAAATGCTGTAAGGTAAATCTCTCGAAGTGTACGCTCATCAACAACTGCATTCATTGCCATTCTGCGATACTCGCGAGAGTTAACTGCGAAATGCTTTGGACAAGAATAAACATGCTTGCTCTGTATACCCCTTACATAAGAAGCTGCCATCTTGCCGGCGAGGATTGGATCCTCACTAAAGTATTCAAAATTTCGTCCGCAAAGTGGAGAACGTTTCATATTTAAGCCTGGACCAAGAAGTACATCAACGTTCTGTGCAACTGCTTCCTCACCAAGAGCCGCTCCAATTTCTTCACCAAGACTTTCATCCCAGCTGTTTGCTACTGTAGCTGCTGTTGGAAAACATGTAGCTGGAAGAGATGCATTAAGCCCCAAATGATCTCCTGCCCCCTCCTGACGACGTAAGCCGTGAGGACCATCTGAAAATGAAATCGACTGAATTCCAAGTCTTGGAATGTCACGTGATTCCCACTCATTTTTTCCGCTCAAAAGAGCTGCCTTCTCCATAAGTGTAAGCTGTGAAATAATTTCCTTAGCGTCCATCTACATCCTCCATTTAATACTAATTAGCCGAAGTCCGTCTGTTACGCCTACAAGCCTGATGAACTCTCCGTTCGATACATATCTCACTTGAGAGTTATCAGAGCTTGATGGCTACAGACTCACTGGAATAACCTCAACTAATTCTTTCTTGATATTAATTTACACCCTGCCACAAAAAAAAGTTGCCCCGAAGGACAACTTGTCATTTATCACGGATAACTTGCATTATTTGCTTGCAGCTAACAGCACTTTCAGCTTAAACCAGCCATCTTCATAGCTGCAATTCATTGCGCCGCCGTACTTTTCAGCAACCTGAGTAATGGACTTAAGCCCATAGCCATGCTTTACGTTATCTCCTTTTGTAGTTTTAGGTAGGTTGTTCTTTCCAAAGAAACTACGCTTTTGATTGTTGCGAAGCTTTACATTTTCACTGTCAGAGTAATTATCACACTCTACGATGATAAATTGGTTTCTTTTGCGAACTGAAAGCGTGATAAGACGCTTTTCCTTGTCAGCAACCTGCTGTGATGCCTCGATGGCATTGTCCAATATATTACCAAATAAAGAACATATATCCTTTACATGGATATCTGACAGCAAATCGCCATCCACCATTGCATTTAAAGTAATATTCTTTTTCTGGCATTGAAGACTCTTTGTAGTAAGCACAACATCAAGAACCTTGTTTCCTGTATTCATAAAGGATTCCTGTATTGCAATAGCCTGTTCCATATCTGCAAGAACTTCTGCACGACGCTCCGGATCATCCTCGTTTTTGAGAGCCATAACGTAATGCTTCATGTCATGCATTTCCTTACGCAAGGCCTCGGAATTATCAATTGCAAGCTTGTACTGCTCGTACTGCTTTTGGAAAAGCTGATTAATCTCGGTACTTTCCTTTCGAAGGGCCAGCTCGTTTCTACGGCCCATCTCTGTCATCAGCATCAGCATTCCTCCGAAATCTACCAGAGTACGAACATAAAGCATGTTCTCTGTGGCAGAGAATGGTGTTCTGCTGTTTACAAAACTGATATTGGACATGATAAAGGCTCCAATACCTGTGGCGAGAACACTAATCATCTCTTTATTGCTGATGTTAAGGTTTCTATTAGATGGCACATTGCCACGTTCAAATCTGTAATAAACAATATAAGTTGCAATGTACACCAGGAGCATATTGCAAACAGATTCGACCATACCTTCCTGCTCAGTAATTTTTACGCTCCACACATAAAGCTGCTTATAAAGGCTGGCAGCAAACTCTGCCAGTACAAATGCATGAGTTGTAAGAACCGCACAATCCCTAGGCTTTATATCCAAAACAATATAAAGTGAAAAGTACATAAGTCCTACTGCACCGATCATAGTAGGAATCCAAAAACCCAGTGGCAACAAACCCGCTATAAATTGAAATGCGACCAAGATAATAAAAATAGCAATACAGTAAATAGCAAATTCCTTATCATGCCTCTTTTTCTTGTATATATTAAAGTAAACAAAAACCGCTAGCCATTCAGCAATAGCGGTAAAAAGTCTTGGGGTGTCCTGTATATTTACAGGGTTTAAAAATGCATTAAAAACCATTACAAAATATCCTCCGTCAACGCAGCCATGAACTCTTTCTTTCTGGCACGACTTATTGGAAGCATCACCTCATTTGTTAATAAAACTTCCTCTTTTTGTACAGCTTCAACCTCTGAAAGATTGATTAAATATGCATTATGGCACTTGCTGAAGCCATGGTCCATAAGCATCTCATCAAAACGCTTGAGAGGTCCCGCTGTAACGTAATCAGCATCCTTGCAATGTATTACCACATTGTTACGCTGACTTTCAATATAGATAATATTGTTGCAATCCAGCTTCAGCTGCTTGTCATCAACAGCAACCTTTATATAAACATGCTGTTGCTTGGCCTGCACTCTGACTATTGCCTTGTCGAAAATCTGCTCAAACTGATGATATGGCACTGGCTTTAATACATATCCTAGCGCATCCACTGCATAGCCCTGCACTGCATACTGAACTGTGGATGTGATAAAAATAATGATAACATCAGGATCCACCTGGCGGATTTTCTCTGCGGCTGCCATGCCATCCAAATGCTTCATCTGAATATCCAAAAGGATAATATCAAACTGTCCCTTATAATCATCCACCAAATCAATTCCATCTGGCAAATATGTAATATTAAACTGCTGATTCTTTGCCGAACTGTATTTACTTATATAATTCTTTAAAACTGAAGCCTGCTCCAGCTCGTCTTCAACTATACAAACATTAATCATGCTATTAAAATAATACAAATTTGAATTGTGCGCAAGATTAAAAAAGGTCCTTGCCATAGGCAAGAACCTTAAAAATCTATTAGTCTTGAGACATTTTAGCAAGCTTTGCAGCCTGATCTGCTGCGATTAGTGCATCAAGAATTTCCTGGATGTCACCGTTCATAATCTTATCAAGCTTGTAAAGTGTAAGGTTGATACGGTGATCTGTTACACGTCCCTGTGGGAAGTTGTATGTACGAATCTTTTCTGCACGGTCACCAGTACCAATCTGTGAGCGACGCTCTGCAGCTTCTGCATCCTGCTGCTTCTGAAGCTCTAAATCATAAAGCTTTGCACGAAGGAGTGCGAAAGCCTTTTCCTTATTCTGAAGCTGTGACTTCTCTGTCTGGCTGTAGATAACAATACCTGTTGGGTAGTGAGTAAGACGAACAGCTGAATCTGTTGTGTTGACACACTGACCACCGTTACCTGAAGCACGCATTACGTCGATACGGATATCCTTTTCATCAATCTGGATATCAACTTCTTCTGCCTCTGGCATAACTGCTACTGAACATGTAGATGTCTGGATACGGCCCTGTGACTCTGTCTCTGGAACACGCTGTACACGATGTACACCAGACTCGTACTTAAGGATTGAGTATGCACCAGTTCCCTTAACCATGAACTCGATATTCTTCATACCACCGATGCCTGTCTCGTCTGCTTCAAGAAGCTCAACCTTCCATCCACGTGACTCTACGTAATGTACGTACATACGGTAGATTTCTGCTGCGAAAAGGGCTGCTTCCTCTCCACCTGCACCTGCACGAATTTCCACGATAACGTTCTTATCATCGTTAGGGTCCTTAGGAAGAAGTAAGATTTTAAGCTCCTGCTCAAGGCGCTCAACCTCTGCCTGAGATTCCTTCATCTCTTCCTTTGCAAGCTCCTTCATTTCCTCATCTGATTCAAGCTCGAGAAGCTCTAAAGAATCCTGAATATTCTGCTTGTGAGCTGAATACTGCTTGTAAGCCTCTACGATAGGTGCAAGCTCAGCCTGCTCCTTCATGAGTGCTCTAAATCTGGCATTGTCATTAGCCACATCTGGCTCAGAAAGCAAGTTCATTACTTCCTCGTATCTTAATACTAAATCTTCTAATCTATCAAACATGCTAAAACCTCCATGTTATTAACCACTTTATTAACAGACACAATACACCTGCGTCGCTATAGATGTCCTTTAACGACTCTATCGTTGCCTGCTAAATCCTTTATTACTTCAACGTCCTTGAATCCTGCCTCTTTGAATAGTGCAGAAACATCAGGCCCCTGATCATAGCCGATTTCAACTAAAAGCCAGCCACCATCATTAAGATAATCCCCTGCCTCAGCAGTGATTTTCTTATAGAAGAAAAGGCCATCCTCTGTGCCATCTAATGCAAGACGAGGCTCATGATCCTTTACCTCTGGCTCCAACTCCTCCACTACTGCAGATGGAATATATGGTGGATTTGATACTATGGCGTTGAACTTGCCACTAACTGGCTGGAACATATCGCCTTTAACAAAATCCGCCTTACGGCCTACAAGCCTAGCGCCATTCTCGCGAGCAACAGCAAGTGCTTCTTCTGAGATATCTACACCTATTCCTGAAAGCCCCTGGCCCAGGACAACAAGAGATAGAATAACACATCCGCTGCCAGTACACAAATCCAAAATATGGCTGCCACTAGGAATAACCTTGAGAGCCTCCTCTACGAGAGTCTCGGTGTCCTGACGAGGGATGAGAACATTTTCATTTACCCAAAATGTGATGCCCATGAAATCCTGCTCTCCAGTAATGTGCTGGAGTGGCTCGTGGCCTGCTCTCCTTAAAAGGACATCCTTATATTTATAAAGAATATTATTATCGATTTCTTCTGATTGCTTCAGAAAATACTGAGCCTTTGAGAGACCGCTAACATATGAAAGAAGATACCAAGCGTCTATCTTTGCATCAGCGATATTTTCTGATTCCAGTAATACTATTCCTTTATCTAAAGCCTGTTTAAAAGTCATACCTAAAAACACTCCCTGTTTTCTTCGATGAATCCTTTCCAATCAAACACTGCTTCTACTGAGGCAATTCCAACCTCAATCATATCGTCGTCTGGCTCCATTACTGTAAGTCGCTGCAGCCAAAGCCCTGGCTTTGAGAAAATGTTTACAAAGCCATTTTCATGACGTCCTGCAAGCCTAATAAACTCATAAGAAATACCAGCGATAACTGGAATAAGTAAAAGTCTTGCAATGAGCTTTACCCATGTATTATCGAAAGAGATAAACATGAAAACAAAAACTGAAATAATGAATACAATGAAAATAAAGCTAGTTCCACATCTCTTGTGAAAACGTGTGGCTGTACGAACATTTTCAACTGTAAGAGGCTTTCCTGCCTCGATACAATTAATGCATTTGTGCTCTGCACCGTGATACATAAAGGTACGCTTGATATCATCCATATGAGAAATCATCACGATGTAACCAATAAAAATACCAATACGAATAAGTCCTTCGATGAGAGCAATCAACGCCTGCGACTCAATATATTTGTTTAAACCAAGGGATATAAAGTATGGCAACGCAAAGAAAATACCAAGAGCAAGTACAAATGACAATACCAATGTGCCACCCATCTCAGCCTTTTCCTTTTTCTCGAGCTTTTTGAGCTCTTCCTCTGAAAGCTTTGATTTATCGACGGCGTCCTCTTCGTCCTCGAAGAAGCTAGCTGAATACATAAGTGTGCTAAGGCCAATCACAAGTGAATCAATAAATGATACCATTCCTCTGATAATTGGAATCTTGTGCCATATGTCATTTATGTCTTTTGTATTTTTAACATCTACTGCAATAGATTTGTCTGGTGTACGAACTGCCACAGCATATTTATTGCCGTTTCGCATCATAACACCTTCCATCACAGCCTGTCCGCCTATGCCTGAATACTTCATTTTAAGCCCCCTACACGAAATAAAGGGCTGAGACGAATCTCAACCCTTAAAAGTCCAAATAAATGACTACTTTGCGTCAATACCATACTTCTTGTTGAACTTGTCAATACGTCCACGAGCCTGTGTAGCTTTCTGCTGGCCTGTGTAGAATGGATGACACTTTGAACAAATTTCTACGTGGATGCTCTCCTTTGTAGAACCTGTTACGAATGTGTTACCGCAGTTGCAAGTAACTGTAGCCTGGTAATAATCTGGATGGATACCCTGTCTCATTTAATTTCACCTCTCATAATAATTTTTTACAATTTCCAACTGTAATTTGTGAGATAAAAATCTCGAATACTGCTTAAATGCGAGGGTCTCGCATTTCATCCCGATTAACAGCTTCTCAAGTATAACATGGAATATACTAAAATACAACCCCTGTTTTGCCATCGGATACTTCTTCCTGGTCTGAATCCTCCATGGTCTTCAGGCGACCAAAGAAATCTTCCAGCTTATCCATAAGTTCTTTTTTATCTATTGATTTAAGAATATAGTCCTCTGGCCCTAAGCCAACGGCTCTTATAACCATATCTCTATCGCTCTTGCCAGTCAAGAACATTACCGGAATATTTCTAGAGCCTGGGTCTTCTTTTAACATTCGAAAAACTGTAGGCCCATCCATTGATGGCATCTCACAATCCAATAAAATCAAATCTACATTCTGTGAATTGTCCATCAGCCAATGAATAGCTTTTGTACCAGCATCAAGCATAGTAATCTGGTATCTGCCCTTCATCCACTCATGAAGCATTCGCATATAAGTAGCATCATCATCTACTATTAGAATATGGCGCTGTCTTGCTGGTTTGATTTCGCCCCCTAATGCCTTTTCCAATGTATTCAGCAAGGCATCCATATCAACAGGCCTATTAAACCATCCTACGATTGCTGATTTAGGGATGATTTCTGTAGCCTTCTCGTACTCTGCTTCTTCGCCTACAAGTATAAGCAAACGCTCCTGCTCCAAGCACAGCTTTCTCATTTCATTCAAGAAATCTTCTCCACTTGGAGTATAAATCTCATCATCCAGATAGTAGATTATGGGCTCACTCTCATCAATAGCCTCCTCTATCTGAAATATACTTGGACGAACTGGCACTCCCTCAATTCCTGATTCTTGCAGCTTTTTTTGAATTCCCATTACTGAAAAGCTGGACTTTGAACTGATAAGCGCAACTTTACTTTGCTTTTCATTAGAAAACCCGTAATCCATTAGTTACCCCCATTGTTAAGCATCTTTTTTGCTGATTCAACAACACCTTCATAATCAAGCTTCTGTAAAAGCTCTCGTACATGTTTCATTTCCGATTCTACATTTTCCGGCATAGCATATTCATCTAACGAATCTAAAACCATCTCTGTAGATGTGTAATCACAAACGCTGGCCATTTCTATAATTGAATAAATAGCATCCTTCAATTCCCCTGGATTCAACGTTTTCTTTGTTTCTTTTACTTCTTTATATGAATTTTCCAGGCTTAGATATTCTCTTATTAATTCCTTGTGATGAGATTTTATATAATCCCAGTCGTTTTCATTTCCTGCCTTTTCCAAAGCTTCCGCTTTACTTGAAATGGACATTTCACCTATCAATCTAGCTGTGCTCTTCAGTCCATGAACCTTGATAGTGTAGTTTTTAATATCTTCTGCTTCTAACAATTGATCCAGATTCTTTGCTGTTTCTTGAATCGTGGATACAAATATTTTTATTAAAGCTTTTCTTTCCTCATCATTCGTTGTTAAGGATTTATTATTTTTTATATCACTGATTGATTTCTTTACTATCTTTTCTGCCGGTACGTATTTTGTCAGCACCTGCTCTAGAGCTTCTGCGTCTATTGGCTTAGTCAAATAGTCGTTAAATCCCTTTGATATATAAAAGTCTTTAGCTCCTGCGATAGCATTTGCCGTCAAAGCAATTACTGCCGTGGACTCATCTATCATTTGTCGCTTTTTCAGGATCTCCAGCGTTTCTACGCCATCCATATCAGGCATCATATGATCCATGAAAATGATATCGTAGTGTTTTTCCTCTATTCTTGAAAGAGATTCTGGCCCTGATTCTGCCAAATCAGGAATGAAATCATAGACCTTCATAAGGTTCTTGGCTACCACCAGATTCATTTCATAATCATCTACAACTATAATGTTGGCTTTCGGCATAGATGGATAAGTATACTTATTCCTTCGCATATAGCTGCGCTTAACACGTTTTCTATAATCTCCCAGCGGCTCATCATTAATGATTCCCTGTCTGATAACAAACGAGAAAGTGGAACCCTGTCCATACACACTTTCCACTTTCAAGTCGCTTCCCATCAGCTTAAGAATTTCTATTACAATTGGAATTCCCAGTCCAGTACCCTCTATGTTTCTATTGCGCTCCTCCTCTATTCTAGTAAATGAAGCAGATAGTTTTTCCATATCCTCAGGCTTAATACCTATTCCTGTGTCTTGCACACTTACACCAATGTCAATAGCTCCGTCTGCCCTTGATTCTTCCCATATATTAAGGCTTATTACACCTACTTCAGTGTATTTTACAGCATTTGTAAGTAAGTTATTAATAACCTGCCCCAATCTGACATCATCGCCAAACAAAGTAGTAGGTAGATTGGTATCTACATTTACATCCATCCTCAGGCCCTTTGATTTAGCTCTAGTAGTTACAGCCGTAACAAACCCATTTATCATTGTGGCCAAATCGTACTCAACCTGGATTATCTCCATCTTGCCCTCTTCCAGCTTTGAGTAATCCAATACACTGTTTACCTGGGCCAATAGTGCCTTTCCTGCCTGTTTGACATTAGTTGCATACTCAACTATCTGTTCATCAGAACTCTCCCTGATAATCATTTCATTCATACCAAGGATAGCATTAATAGGAGTTCTTATTTCATGAGACATGTTTGCTAAGAACTGACTTTTTGCCTTACTTGCAGAATCTATAGCATCTAGCTGACGTTGCATAAACTCATTCATGCTATTTATTTCTTTTATAACATTCTGTGCAATTCTAAGTGCCACAATAATGGCAAAGATTAAAAAAATGGAAAAAACAACGATTAGTTTAATGAATTGATTTCTACTAAGCGTGCCGTCAGAAATGACGGCAACTGAAGCTAGTAGTGCCCCCACTACAATAAATAATACTACTGTTACAATTAAAATCATTTTAATGTAAACAGATTTCATACCTCACCCCATAAGTATATCCATCACCGCTTCATATACCTGATCACTACGAACCTTCCAATTGTTACATAGTGTTTCAGCTTGCTCCTTTGAGCCTACATGAAAGCTTAAATCCATGGTCGGAACGTCGTTTTCCGTAATACGAAGCTGTACAACATAGCCACCCCTATCGGCTTTGAAGTACGTTGCCTTGTAGGAATTCTCTTCCTTCATGGAAATAGAATTGACCTTTAAATATTTGTTAATATCCTTTGAAAGAGCTGGAGAAATCTTTTCTTTGAATAGCTCCAAGGTCTTTACACCATCATCTGTAATTGAATAGGTCGTATTGTTATGATTAGTTTTCGAAAAAATCAGCCCTGCTTCCTCATCGTCGCTGATGGCTTGCTGGGCTGTGAAATAATCAGTCAAATCACCCTCTAAAAAGAAGTCTGTGATTTGACTGTTGCTAAGCGGGAAACCACTACGATGTAATAATTCTAGTATTGTAATCTTGTATATTAAATTTGGTTCTGCCATGATTTTCCTCACTAACTACTTATAACTTATTTGATTTAAACCAATGCTTTAATTGCATTTGCTACTGCTACTGCAACACGTGGATCAAAAGCCTCTGGCAAAATGAAATCATCGCAAAGATTCTCTTCGTCAACAAGACCGGCAATAGTTTCTGCTGCTGCCAATTTCATTTCTTCTGTGATTGCTGTAGCTCTCGCTTCAAGGGCGCCCCTAAAAATACCAGGGAATGCAACTACATTGTTAACCTGATTAGGAAAATCAGAACGTCCTGTACCAATTACCCTAGCTCCTGCTTCCTTTGCTTCGTCAGGCATAATCTCTGGTGTAGGGTTGGCCATAGCAAAAAGAATTGAATCCTTTGCCATAGATGCAACCATTTCCTTTGATACGATACCTGGAGCTGAAACACCAACAAAAATGTCCGCACCAACTAAGGCATCCTTAAGTGTACCAGTCTTATGTGAAAGGTTCGTGACGTTGGTCATTTCTTTTTGCATCCAATTAAGATTTGGATAGTCCGGACCAATGATTCCTTCCCTATCACACATTGTGACATCCTTAAATCCATATCTAAGAAGAAGCTTTGTAATGGCTATTCCTGCAGAACCTGCACCATTAACTACTACCTTGCAATCTTCTTTTTTCTTGTTAACTACCTTTAACGCATTGATAATGCCAGCAAGTACAACAATTGCTGTACCATGCTGATCATCATGAAATACTGGAATATCAAGCTCCTTTTTAAGACGCTCTTCGATTTCGAAGCAACGTGGAGCAGAAATATCCTCAAGATTGATTCCACCAAATGTTGGAGCAATAGCCTTTACTGCAGCAACTATTTCGTCTGGATCCTGAGTATTTAAAACGATAGGAAATGCATTAACACCACCGAACTCCTTGAACAATACGCACTTGCCTTCCATAACTGGCATTGCTGCAAGTGGTCCAATATTTCCAAGGCCAAGGACAGCAGAACCGTCAGATACAACAGCCACTGTGTTTGCTTTAAGTGTGTAGCTATACGCTGCTTCTGGGTCTTCAGCAATGATTCGGCATGGAGCTGCAACGCCTGGAGTGTAAGCAATCGATAAATCCTCTCTGCTTTTAACTGGCGCCTTTGCACATGTCTCGATTTTACCGTTCCACTGCTTGTGTAAAAATACCGCTGTTTCGTCTACTGATGCCATGATTTCCCTCCTTGAATATCAATTGAATTAGATAACTCTCTTACGAATAATCATATCGATATATTCGTCATTGTTCTTTGTGTGAGCAAACATATTAAGAATAGTTTCAACGGCGTCTTCTTTTCTGGCACCATTGATTGCTTTTCTCATAATTTCCATTGCATCAAGCTCTTTTCTTGAAAGAAGAAGATCTTCTCTACGAGTACCAGAACCTGTGATATCAATAGCTGGGAATATTCTCTTTTCTGAAAGCTTTCTATCAAGAATAAGCTCCATGTTACCTGTACCCTTGAATTCCTCGAATACAACGTCATCCATCTTGGAACCTGTATCTACAAGTGCTGTAGCAAGGATTGTAAGGGAACCGCCTTCACGCATGTTTCTGGCTGCACCAAAGAACTTCTTTGGCATGTGAAGAGCTGCTGGATCAAGACCACCTGAAAGTGTACGGCCTGATGGCTGTACTGTAAGGTTGTATGCGCGGGCAAGACGTGTGATAGAATCCAAAAGAATCATAACGTCCTGGCCATGCTCTACTAATCTCTTTGCTCTTTCGATAACCATTTCTGAAACACGCTTGTGGTGTTCTGGACTCTCATCGAATGTTGAATAGATAACTTCAACGTTTTTGCTGTTTCTCATAGTGTCCTTCATATCTGTAACTTCCTCAGGACGCTCGTCGATAAGCAAAATGATAAGATGCATATCTGGATGTGAGTAATTAACTGATGTAGCAACTTCTTTAAGAAGTGTTGTCTTACCTGCCTTTGGCTGGGAAACGATCATACCACGCTGTCCCTTACCAATTGGGCTAACTAAATCAACGATACGCATTGCAACTGAGCTGCGCTGTCTTTCAAGACGAATACGTTCATTTGGGAAAATAGGTGTTAAATCCTCGAAATTAGGACGCTTACTAGCTCTTGAAGGATCGTAACCGTTAATTGAATCTATAATCATAAGAGCAGCGAACTTATCTGTAGGATTGTTGAAACGCTTCTTACCTATGATAATATCGCCTGTCTTAAGGTTAAACTTTTTGATTTGTGACTGACTAACATATACATCGTCTGTACCTGGCATGTAGTTGTCACATCTGATGAAACCAAAGCCGTCGCCCATTACCTCGAGAATTCCGCTTGCTGGAATAAGATTGTCCATAGGGATGTCCGCTGGAACCTCTGTCTTGTCAGCCTTCTCAGATTTTTCAGCCTTCTCTGGTCTCTCCTGTCTTTCTGTTCTTTCTACCTTTTTTGGTCTTTCAGCCTTTTCTACTGGCTCTGACTTTTCTGCAGATGCAGCTTCGTTCTGCTTGTCAATTTCGTCCTGTGCAAGCATAGCTTCTACCAAATCTGCTTTTTTCATTGCTGATGCGCCTTTTATTCCCCTAGCTTTTGCTAAGTCGCGCAAAATTGTTACTGATAAACTTTCATATTTTTCTCTCATCTAACTCTCCTTAATAAAATAAAAAACGTCATGGAAATAAAAGTCGAATCGACTAACGAATAACTTTGATGATAGTTGCATTATATAACCAAAATCTTCATCTGTCCATAACTTTATTTTAGGCCAAGCGCTCTAGCTTAGGCTCAAAGAATTCCTCTAATTTGTTGATTGGAACTGGTGCTGCGTATTTATATCCCTGGATATATTCGAATCCTAGACCAATAGAAAGTTCAGCCTGTTTGTTGTTTTCAACACCTTCTACAAGTACTACTAATCCATGGCTCTTAAACACATCAACCATATTTTGAATCAATCTAAGCAAAATAGGGTCATCCATTGATTTATATAGTAAGCTCTTATCGAACTTAATTGTTCTAAATGGTAAGCTGACGATTCTTTCAAGGTTAGAGTAACCTGTTCCAAAATCATCAAGATAAAAATGTACGCCTGCGGCATTAAACTCTTCCATGTTGTGACTGATTGCTTCGATTTCGTCACTGGTCATAGATTCTGTCATTTCAAGACGAATTCTATCACATGTAATGCCATTATTTTTGATGATATCAATCAATTCATCATGCAAGCAGTAATCCATAAACTCAGAAAGGGATACATTTACAGATACAGCTTCAAAATTGTAGTAATCCTGAATCTCGTATATCTTTGCACACACCTTGTTAAGAATAATTCTTGTAAGAGTATGAATGCATCCAACCTTTTCAGCCAAAGGAATGAAAATATCTGGTGATATCAATCTACCATGAACCTCAAGACGCATTAATGCTTCAGCATTTCTATAGTTGTTATTTGTAACATCAAAAATAGGTTGCACATAAACTACAACTCTTGGGTCCAATAAATCGTCCTTGTTTCTGATATCAACAATGACTCTCTCAATCTCCTTTTGTTCCATGCAGATGTTGTAATCAGAAAGTGTCGCCTCATAGACTCTCACTTTCTTTTTAGCTGCCTTGTCGAACAAGAAGTTTGAATATGCGTCAAGTGTCTGTAAATCACACTTTTCTAAATCATTTTTAATAACAACCATTCTGTATTCTGGGCTGTTTGAATATTCCCAACTCGACATAGCATCGTCAAGATCTTTCTTAACAAGCTCAATCGTCTCTCTTGTGATATGCTCGCTATTATTTGGGAAAATGATGCCATATGTAAACTCATTAATAGAGTAAACTCTAGCGTCTGGATTGTGATGTTCCAGATTTCTAATCTGTGCAGATATTCTACGCTTAGCAACATACATAAGCTCATAGTTATCTACAACCTCAAGACGAGGGAACTTAATATAGATGAAACCAATATGCTTTCCATTTTTACTCTTCTTTTGAAGCGACAAAAGATGAGCTTCGAAAGCCTGCTTATTTTGGCAGCCTGTCACCTCATCGTACAAAATGCTATGGAAAGTAATATAGCAAAGCATAAATGGAACTACATATGTAACACTAAGGATTACATACTGTGGCTGTATCATTTGAATAACCAGTGTAAGTATTTCAAATGGTACAAATATGAATATAAGGTTCATAAGAACTCTTGGGATTTCATTTCTATTCTGAAAGGCTGAAAGCATAATAAGTACAACATCAAGCAATGCAAACCAAACATTAATACTAGACCATTCAGTGAATTTGTAAGCTCCATCAATAACAGTTACATAACTATCAGAGATAAATACTCCTCCTACAACAACCATGTAAATTGCGATGAAGACAATAACAACAACATTTAACGTATCTAAATTTTCTCTTTGCTTTAAACTAAGCAAATGTATATAGGAAAACAATAAAACGAGAATTCCAAGATAGGTGACATAATAAAACAGCACAGACATCCTAAATAAGAATCCTTCTAAGGCTGTATCAAAGCTCAAAAGGAAAATGGATGCCATGTGCAAAATAATATTAGCCACTGATAAGATTTGACCATAAAAAACAACGGAAAGGACAGCGGTCCTCCTTGGTTTGGTGGCCACTGTCAAATAAAGCATTACAAGTGCTATTAATAAGTCTACTCTCTCTGCTGCAATATTAAATCCGTTGATTAACATAACAAAATTCTGCCCTTTAATTTATATTTTGCTTATTCCTGTAGAGATTCCATGATAGGTGGTATAAGCTGTTTCTTTCTAGAAACTACACCATCTAAAATGTAGCTATCTGCAGCAACAGGCATTCTAAATGCATCGGCAATTATTTTGTCAGCCTCCCCGCCAACGAATAGAAGCTCTGTTGATTCATTAAGGATGTCTGTAAGCATTACAAATACTGCATTTAAATCTGATGAATTAAGCACAGAATCCATGTACTTTCTGATTTCACCCTTAATTGAATTAAGCTGCCCCTTTGATACTGAACTTACCTGGGCAACTCCAAACTTTGTGTCTCCGCTAGTGAAGATCTTGTAATCCTGATGGAAGATCTGCTCAGCTGTACGGTCTTTGAAATCGCTGCCTGCTTCAAACATAGAAGTTGCAAGCTCTGTAACATCAACACCGGCGATCTTAGCAAGCTCTCTTGCTCTCTCTTCGTCTATTGGTGTACATGTTGGTGACCTAAACATCAAAGTATCTGAAAGGATTGCTGAGCAAAGTACACCAGCAATTTCCTTTGGAATTTGTACTCCTCTTTCCTGGAACATCAGCGATACAATTGTGGCTGTAGAGCCAAGTGGCTGATTTCTGAAAAGAATTGGTGAAACAGTTTCAAGTGAACCAAGTCTGTGGTGGTCGATGATTTCAAGTACTTCTGCCTGATCGATACCATCTACTGCCTGAGACTTTTCATTGTGGTCTACTAAAATAACCTTCTTCTTTTGCATATTTAAAAGAAGACGACGTGAAACCATTCCAATGTAATGTCTGTTTTCATCGAGGATTGGGAAATCTCGATGACGAACTGTTTTCATAACTTCTCTAACATCATCTACATAATCGTCTAACTCAAAGCTGATAATGTCTTCCTTCTGCATGAACTGACGGATAGGCATTGACTGATGAATAAGACGAGCAACTGTAAATGTGTCGTACTCCGTAGTGATAAGCACTACCTGGTGATCTATAGCTGCCTTTTCAACCTCAGGATCTACTGATGAAGCGCCACAAACTACTAAGCAGCTACATCCAGCTTCTATACAGATAAGCTGACGAGCTGTGATATTACCAACAATAACAAGGTCGTCTCTGTTGATATCTTCTTTAAGATCCTCTCTGTTGTTTGATGCAATAACTACAGAACCTTTTACAAAATATGCATGTGGATTTCCTGTAACAAGACGTCCACTAAGTGTACTAATAATGTTTGAGAACTGTGTACGTGCTCTTGAAAGGATGCTGTTATCGTATACATCCATGTATGAGTACGCAATATCTCCGTTTACGATTACACCTTCAAGCTTGCCTGTCTTTGCAATAACTGGAAGTGTAACAACGTCTCTCTCAAGCATGATTTCCCATGCCTTCTTAAGAGAAATATGACCATCAACGCCCTCGAGCTGTCTGTACTCAATATCCATGAGCTGAGCTCCAACGTCTGATATTGTTTCTGGCTCCTGAACGCCAAAACGGTCCAATACGTAACGAGTCTCTTTATTGAGCTCGCCCGCTTTCTTTGGTATATATTTTACTCCTGTGCCAAGTGCATTTTTAAGGTATGCATATCCTATAGCGGCACAAATACTGTCGGTATCAGGGTTCTTGTGTCCGATAATAAAAACTGAATTCGGCATAATCCCTCCATTTATTCTATCTTAAAATAATCCTATCGAGAGAATAAGTGATGCAATAGATACCCCCATTGTTAATACAAGTAGAACAATAACTACAACTGAAAGCTTCTTTAATGAGCTGTAATGCTCAATTGCCTTAACAGCCTGCTCTTCGCTGTTGTCGTGTTCTTTTAATAAATCCTGAATCAAACGATATAAATGAACTGACTCTGAGTGCGTTTTCTCGGAAAGCTCGTTTTGAATATTATCTAAACCATCTGATACATTTTTAAGTGTATCTTGAAGATTTCTATTGTGGGTCTCGTAGGACTCTTGATTATCACTCACTTGGCCCTTAATGTCAATCTCTAATTGATCCATGTTGTTTTTAACAACCTGCATCATACGGTCTACCTGAGTTTCTACATCAGCAACAAGGCTATCTGCCTCTGCCTGCTTTCTAGAAAGCTCTTCTTGTAGCTTAACATTAATTGCTTCTTTCTCTCTAACTAAAGCTTCTAACTCTGCAGCCTTGCGCTCTTTCTGAGCAATGAGTTGCTGTAGCTGTGTTGCCTTCTCGCGGAATGCATCAATCTGTTCTAAAAGTAAATCTTCTCCGTTGTCAACAACTGGCTGTGCAACAGGCTTTTCAGCTGCTCCCTCTACATTAATGTTTTCCATAGCACTCTCCTCCTATGTTAAAATGTAAATTTGTCTGCAAAATATGCATCCAAATCTGCAATCGCAATTCTTTCCTGCTCCATAGAATCACGATGACGAATTGTAACCATATGGTCTTCTTCTGAATCAAAGTCATATGTGATACAGAATGGTGTTCCGATTTCGTCCATACGACGATATCTCTTACCGATTGTTCCTCTGTCGTCAAATTCGCAGTTGTATTTCTTTGAAAGCTCTGTAAATACCTTTTCAGCGCCTTCGTTGAGCTTCTTTGAAAGTGGAAGCACACCAATCTTTACTGGTGCAAGAGCTGGGTGGAAGTGAAGAACTGTACGAACATCACTCTTTCCATCCTTACCAACCTCTTCCTCATCGTATGCTGCACAAAGGAATGCAAGAACAACACGATCAGCACCAAGAGATGGCTCGATTACGTATGGTAAGTACTTTTCGTTTGTCTCATCATCGAAGTATGTAAGATCCTGACCAGATACGTTCTGATGCTGTGTAAGGTCGTAGTCAGTACGGCTAGCGATACCCCAAAGCTCACCCCAACCGAATGGGAATAAGTACTCGATATCTGTAGTACCTGTTGAGTAGAATGAAAGCTCCTCTGGATCGTGGTCACGAAGTCTCATCTCATCTTCCTTCATGCCGAGGCTTGTAAGCCAATCACGGCAGAAGCTTCTCCAATACTGGAACCACTCATCCTGTGTACCAGGCTTGCAGAAGAACTCAAGCTCCATCTGCTCGAACTCACGAGTACGGAATGTGAAGTTACCAGGTGTAATCTCGTTACGGAATGACTTACCAATCTGGCCAATACCAAATGGAACCTTCTTACGAGATGTACGCTGAACATTCTTGAAGTTTACGAAAATACCCTGTGCTGTCTCAGGACGAAGGTAAACTGTGTTCTTAGCATCCTCAGTAACACCCTGGAATGTCTTGAACATAAGGTTGAACTCGCGAATATCTGTGAAGTTGTGCTTTCCACATGTAGGACATGGAACGTTGTTGCTGTCGATGAATTCCTTCATCTCCTCTTTGCTCCAGCCATCAACTGATGACTTAAGCTCGATACCCTTTTCAGCTGCAAAATCCTCAATGATTTTGTCTGCTCTAAATCTTTCGTGGCATTCCTTACAATCCATAAGTGGATCTGAGAATGAGCCAAGGTGTCCAGAAGCAATCCATGTCTGTGGATTCATAAGAATCGCACAATCAACACCTACGTTGTATGGATTTTCCTGAACGAATTTCTGCCACCAAGCTTTTTTTACGTTATTCTTGAGCTCAACGCCAAGATTACCGTAATCCCATGTATTAGCAAGACCACCGTAGATTTCGGAACCTGCATATACAAAGCCTCTTGCCTTGGCAAGAGCAATAATTTTGTCCATTGTTTTTTCCATGATTATGTTCCCTTCTAATATTATTCCAAAGTATATATAACATATACTAAATCTGAAGCATCCTCATTCCCATCAGCTTGGGAAATTGTAACTGTGTCAGCTTCTACCAAATCAACATTGGCATTTGATATATATGTAATTGTGCCAGGCACAACAACAGTAACGTTTTCTTTGATGATTGCCACCTGCATTCCAGCAAATAAGCTTTCAGTGTCAACCACCTGCGCTTCTCCTACTACATTATCAGCTACAGTTGAAAAAAGCTCACCAAAATCGTATCCGGCGGAAACTGCATCTTCGTAAGAAGCATCAAAAGTTTCATAAGATGTGAAAGCTGTGTAGCAATCAGCATCCTTATATGTAGTTTTGATGTAGGCTTCGTCCCCTTTAACAGAAAGCTTGTTTAGCTTGATTGCTTCCTCGCCATAGGTTTCGTTGAAGCTACTTATTAAATCATTTGTGTAGCTTTTAAGTTCCGATTTTGAATATGTATCTGAATCAAAATCAATCACTTCTTCAAAAACGACCTGTCCATTTTTCTGGAAAGTAATGGTAGAAGTGTCGGCTGTATTGCCTGAACCAATCAGCCCACCTAATAATTTTACAATAAGTGTAATGAGAAGTGCAAAAATACAAAGGCAAATCACACCGAGAATAATGCGATTGCGCATTACCTCGCGCTGTCTTCTTTTCCTACGGGCTTCCTGAAGCTCCCTAGCAGCAACTCCCTGTCTGGTAGGACTGTTTGCACTATTACGACTCCGCATGCCAGAACCCTGGCGGGGTCTGTTATTAGTCATAGAAATTCCTCGCTCTTATATTTATGCGACCTATAGTTTAATCTATAGCCGTCTAAAATTCTAGTTAATTCTTCTTCAGTTTCCTCATTCAACACAAAAGTATACAACTTTTCAATGGTTGAGGAAACAATAAATTGCATTGTATACAGTGTTGAGTTGGAAATAATTGCACCTGATTCCAATTTTGCACATTCTTTGCAAAGCATTCCATGTCTTTTCAACGAAAAGACTGTTAAATTTTCCTTTTTTCCACAACATGTGCAATTAAATACATTAGGATATTCACCATCTATTACCCAGGTCTTTAAATCGTATATGTTTTTCAGAAGTCGATGGCTGAATTTGCCAGATTCCAAAGCTTTCAAGCTCTGATATACAAGAGCCAGTCTGTTTTTTTCATCCATTCCCTCTACCGAGAGGAAATCTGCCACTTCCAAAAAATACGAGCCCAGGCAAACCTTGTCATAATCCAAAACCAAATCTCTGAAATAATTGGAGATGTTTGCTTTGCTTATATGATAGGAATTGCGGCCTTCAAAGGCATCAAACACGCCAAAGCAAAACGGTGAACACGCTGCAACAAGCGGATTATTCGGCCTTCTTGCTCCTTTTGCAAATGCAGTGATTCGCCCTGCTTCCTTTGTAAGAATAACCAGACGCTTATCAAATTCACCAACATCAGAGCTGGAAAGCACTAATCCTGTCAGGGTAACCAGTCCCATTTATCCTAAATCCTCTTTCTTGTAACCGAAAGTCTTTAAATCGTACTCGCTTTCTCTCCAATCCTTTTTAACCTTAACAAAGAGCTTAAGATTAACCTTTGCTTCAAGAAGCTTTTCGATTTCGTAGCGTGCATTTGTGCCGATTTTTTTAATCATTGCGCCGCCCTTGCCAATAATGATTCCTTTGTGTGAGTTTTTCTCGCAAACAATTGTCGCTTCAATATCCCACATTGGACGCTTACCAGGGCGCTCCTTCATGGAATCAATAAGAATTCCTATTCCGTGTGGAACCTCATCATTTAAAGCATGAAGAGATTTTTCACGGATAATCTCTGCTGTAATTTCTCTGAGAGTCTGATTTGTAACAGTCTCAGGGTCATAGAAGGCAGGTCCTTCTGGTAAATATTTAAATATAGTAGAAAGAAGATCCTCGCAGCCTTCTCCATGTAAAGCAGAAACTGGAACAACCTCAACAAAATCACATAAATCCTTAAATGCTGAAATTGTCTCTCCTACTTTTACACCATCAGCCATGTCAATCTTGTTGATAACTAACATTATCGGAGCATCTGCTGTGGATAAAAGCTCAGCAATTTTCTTATCTGCGGCGCCAACCTTTGTATCAGGCTCTACAAGCCAGAGAATCAAATCAACATCGTTGATTGTGCTTTTAGCTGCAGACATCATGTATTCACCAAGCTTATTCTTAGCCTCGTGCATACCTGGTGTATCCAAAAATACGATTTGACCCACTTCCTCATCTGTATAAACAGTTTGGATTCTGTTTCTTGTTGTCTGTGGCTTGTTACTTGTAATAGCAATCTTCTGCCCTATAATATGGTTCATCAAAGTGCTCTTACCAACATTTGGGCGCCCCACTATAGTAACAAAACCCGATCTAAAATTATCACTCATTCTAAATTCCTCTTAACTAATATAAATTCTCTACTACCGTAAATAATTCTGAATTCGCTTCCACCACGGATTCGTTTCCTACAACACAGATGTAACGTTGTGACATAGCAGCATCTACTGGCTCAGCTAAGGCTCTGATGTCCTCTACCGTAGCATCTAAGACTTCATCCCTAGTGCGCTGCAAATCCTCGTAGCTGATGCCGGAAATGTAGCAGTTCAATCCACGAAGGCCTCGCTGCGAAGGTGTAAGTGGTGTATCCATACCACTTATAGTACCTATAATGTACTTTGTCATATCTCTATCGTCGGCATCAAAGTTTCTAAGATAATCACCTGTCTCTTCAAATACCTTGAGTGTCTCAGCAAGATTTGGATCACGATATGATACAAATACCATATCTCCCTGACGGCTTGAATTCATGTTGCAGCCATATGCACCACCCTGGACACGGACCTTTATCCAGAAGTAGTCATAACCAAGAATTGTATTGAGAAGCTTGTAGCTTCCATTGTATTTATATCCTGATTTAACAAAATCGCCAGCCATTGCTACATACTGAATCTGTGAAGCATCCTTAAGGGCCTCCTTTACTGGATGAACCTCAAACTCATCATCTCCCTCGAAGGAAAGCTTTTCCTGAGAAAGCAATGGTCTTATATCGTTTACAAGCCTTCTTGCCTGATTCAGTACCTCTGTCTTACCAGTAGATGATATTATCAATCTATCCTTTGCAAATATTGTTTTGCACATTTCGTTAAGTTTAGATATAATTTCGCCTTTTCTATCATCAAAGTTCTCTTCAAGGTCTACAAGGAATCTATAGAATCGAACTCCATTTGCCAAATCTGAAATGTTGGCCTTCTTTGAGAAACCGCATCTTGCTCTAGTAGCAGCCACCTGGTTACCTCTTGAATTGAGAAGTGATTCCATGTGGGATTTCTCTGCTACGATAAGCTCCTTTAATCTCTTTTCATCCGAGAATAAGGTATTGCATATCATTTCCATTGCAAGGTCCTTTGCCACATCTGCTTCTTCGTAGATGAATTTCGAACGAACCTCAAAGGTGATGCGATATTTATCATGCTCGCCAAATACTTCATGAACAGCTGTTGTAGTAGTTATACCGCCAGTATGAAGATACATTTCATTAGTGTAATCAGCGTATGTATAATGCTTTGTATCCATCAATCCGATGAATCGTTCCAATAATGATACATATGGAATATCTGATAATGTAATATCGCTGATATCGAAAACCATATTGAAATAATGGATTCCATTTGTACTAACCTTGTGATGAAGGATTGTTGTTCCATCCTCATCATAGACCGCCAAATCTATAGGACGAGCTTCTCTTGTAAGGTCGAATCTGGTAAGCATAGGTATCTTTGCCAAATCCTCCTTTGAACTAGGAGTCTCCTGATATTCCTTCAGATATGCTGTATGTTCAACAATCTGTTTGATTTCTTCCTTTGAAAGAGTTGCCTTTTTAGCAGCAAGCTTTTCTTTTAATTCATTGTCATCTGCTGCTGTAAGTCCCTGCTTTGGTCTAAGAGTAACGATAGACTTATGATTATTTGAAAGAAGGTAAACATCTGCAATATAATCGAAAAGTCCGTTATTAACTCTCGTTTTAATTTTATCTAATACTTCAACAGCATGTAAATGAAGGAATGGTTTGTTTTTATCATATAACCAGCTATCAAGAAGCTGAAGTCCAATGATAAGTCCCTTTGGAGCACTGCCGAAGTCTAGCTCTCTAGCTCTAAACTGTTCACCATTTATAGCAGCAAAAAGAGTCTTTTTATCAATACCCTTTTTAATCTCGTTTTGAAGTGTAGTTTCGATAATGTTAACAAAGCGATCTCTGTCCTCTTCGTTTGCGCCACGTGCTACTACTGAAAAATACATCTGGCGCTGAGATGATTCAAATGAACACTCAACATCCTCTGCAATATTTGCATCAATCAAAGCCTGATATAAAGGTGCACCTGGTGCTGATACAAGCGCGTAATTTAATATATCGAAAGCTCTATACATGTTTGGATCAAGAACATCGCCTATACAAACATTGTAAGAAAGATAAGCATTGTTCTTTGTATCCTGATCTGCCGCGATTGGATAATCTACAGTGACCTCAACTGGCTTATCAAAGGCAGGCTGCATGTTAATCTCTGAATCTACCTCTAGGTAATCGTAGTGGCGAAGATATTTTGTATCCAAATACTCAAGCAAATCATCGATATCCACATCACCATAAACATAGATGTATGAATTGCTTGGATGATAATACTTACTGTGGAATGCAAGGAAATCCTCATATGTAAGAGTTGGGATAACCTTTGGGTCACCGCCTGATTCAATAGCGTAAGTTGTATCAGGGAAAAGAGAATTGAGAATCTGACGTGAAAGCACATCATCAGGTGATGAATATGCTCCCTTCATCTCGTTGTATACAACGCCGTTGATTGTCAGGTCGCTGTCCTCATTTTCCATTTCATAATGCCAGCCCTCCTGTTCAAATATCTCACGGTATTTGTAGATATTTGGATGGAAAACTGCATCCATATATACATCGATAAGATTCATGTAGTCAGCGTTGTTTGTGCTGGCTATAGGATAAACTGTCTTATCTGGGTATGTCATTGCATTAAGGAAAGTGTTTAAGCTTCCCTTTACGAGCTCTACAAATGGGTCCTTTACAGGATATTTGTCTGAGCCACAAAGTACTGTGTGCTCAACGATATGAGCCACACCGGTAGAATCCTTTGGTGGAGTTCTAAAGCCTATGTAAAATACTTTGTTTGTATCGTCGTTTGAAATGAAGCAAATTCTAGCTTTTGTTTTCTTATGTTCAAATATGAAGCCAAGGGAATCCAAGCCCTCAAGCTTTTCCTCTTTTAGTAATTCGTATGCCTTGTTCAAATTAATGCCTTTCTATTGTGTGATATGTACATCTAGCTGATTGTAGCAAATCTCGATTCCTGTTTTATCAAATCTATTTTTAATTTCTTCTAGTGTTTCCCATTTTGTGGTCCAGTAATGGTCTATATCCACTGGGAATCTCAAGCCAATTTGTACAGCACTTTCTCCAAGCTCTGCTACAAAAACCTGAATAGGAGAAATCTCCAATCTATGCTCAGCCTTTTCAGCAATATCCTGAAGTATTTCTTTTGCCTTTGCGATATCTGAGCCGTAGCTGATTCCCACTGTTTCGTTAAACAAACGATAGCTTTGAGCTGTGCAGTTTGTAATTGATGTAGCTGAAAGTGTTCCATTTGGAATTTGAACCAAACAGCCATCTAGCATCTTTAAGGTAGTATAGATGATGTTGATTTTATCAACTGTACCCTCCTGCCCTGAAGCATGCTCAATAATGTAATCCCCAACTCTAAATGGATGCATAACAAGGATAAGTATGCCACCTGCAAAGTTTGACAAAGCGCCCTGTAAAGCAAGACCTATTGTAACCCCAAGGCCTGCAACAGCTGCAGATATTGATGTAGTTGTAACACCAAATAAGCCGAGAATAATTGTCAGTAGAATTATATAAAGAATCCATCTAAGAACAGACTCAAGAAATGTCTCCACGCCTGGATCCACCTCTTTGAGATTCATAGCCTTATGAAAAAGCTTGATGATGCCTTTTATAATGCGAGTTCCAATGATAAAAACTATAAGCGCAAGTACTGCACTCCAAAAGAAGCTCCAAAACTTTGGTATCATGGCTTCAAGCTGTTGCTGAAGCACACCAGTCTGTATGTCTTCCACTAGTTCATCCGCTGTAACTGTCTCTACTGTGTCCATAACACCCTCCATTTATTTACAATCTGTTATATTGTATCATATTTACTGACATGAAAAAAGCGGCAGGAACTCCTGCCGCCTCAAAGTAATATAACTATTAACTAGTCATATTTAGAAATATCATGCTTTTCTTTTATTGTTGCTCCAATTGTTAGAAGTATTAACAACACTCCAAGTATTGCAATAACCATTGCTGTTCTCTCTAGAACATCAAACATTTTTTCTGTTTCACCAGCTTTAGCAACATCTTCATCATCAATGTCTACGACATCTGCAGTTGTAGGTGTTTGAGTATCTTCGATAGCAACCTCATTATTTCCATTGGCTGCTTCATTATTCTGGTTCCCGCCTGCTGCACCGCCAGCTTGATTTGTGCCATTTCCATTTGCTGCGCCACCAGCCTGGCCTTGGCCTGCCACTTCTCTAACTGCTGCTGGAACAAATTGATAAGTCATTTGGCCTTCACCTTCAACCACACCATATGATGTGGAAGTGGTTGTATTATAGATTGTCTGGCCACCAGATGCAGATGCCTTAGTATATGTAAATACGAATTCGTCATTTTCCTTTAAGCTTGCAGTATGAAGATTTAAAGCATTTGGAATATATCCATCGATATATTTATATGGAACATATACTTCATCACCAATGGCTCCGTAAAAGGTATTCTGCTGAGCAAGTGCATTTCCTGCGCCGTCCAAATACTTAACTGTATATGGAACAACTGCTCCTACTCCATAAGCTACAACATAGGAATTGTCTTTTTTAACTGTGAAAGTAGATTCAGAAACAACATCGTTTGATCCACTGATTCTCATTCCCTTTACATAGTACTTATCGTTTGAATCATCAGGTATTTCCACTGCTGATTTAGGGTTGAAGGAAATCTGGTCATTGTATTTAAGACCCTTGATTATAACCGAATCCTTATTTGACGAAACAGAAACCTCATCACTTGCACTTACAATTGTCAACGAATCTGACATATCTGAAACAAAACCTGCTCCTATTTCCTCTGTACCACCACGAATTATACTTATTTGATATGTGTACTCTTCAGCTCTCACCCAAATAGGCGAAATAAGAGAACATAACATGGTCATTATTAAACTAAATCCGAATAATCTTTTTAATTTCTTCATATCACGCTACCTTCTCTCTATTATTTTTTGAGATCCAAAAGTAACTAATTACAAGTAATAATCCTATAAGTAACATCATGCTACATACAATAATAGGAATAATGGAATCTCCTGTTTGAGGGCTTCCAAGTGTATTAGTATTAGCAAGTGGAACTGCTGGCTCCTCTAATACTACTACTTGAGTTCCTCCTGGGATGGTGTACACTACTCGTTTTGTTTCAGATGTATTTACTACTACATTCTCAGGTGATGTTTGCTTCTCAGCTCCAAATCTTACATCCAGCTGTGCAAGCTTTTGCATGTAATCATTGTCCTGCGAATTTCCATCAAGCTTGATTTCTATAACAACTGTTCCACTGGCCTGACTTGCTAATGAACCTACGCTCATAAATGCGTTTTCTCCATTTTTCAATCCCCCCTGAACCTGCTGTAAACCGACTACAGTAGTGTTATCGCCACCTACAGTTTCACTATCGTATAAGACGTTAGTGTTGCCATTTAAGATATAACTAATCTTGTAGGAATAGGCACCGCCGCTGATATTTGCTGAGCTTCCATCTGCATTTTTTTCTTCCAGCGATGCAATTACATCTGTACTTAAGTAGAAATCTGTAGTTGCGCTAGAATTGTTTTTGTAATTAACCTGAAATACTACTGTGTCCCCAGGCATTACACTGGTAATGGTGGATTTATCCACATTGTAGTCTGAGCTAAATCCCTGGCCATTATATTCAACATTCCATCCTGTTGTTTGGGTAGCTGCATTTGAATCAAAACTTGTTGTCATCAGCCCTGCCACTGTAACCACTAGAGCAAGGACTGTACTAAAAATTTTCTTTTTCATCGCTTGCTCCTTTCTTAATTAACAGGCTTATCACCAATTGTTAATATGTTTCCGTCGTCTTGTCCATCACATGTTGCCTTGATTCCCCAGGCTGCATATATTGCATCTTCACTGTTGTGAGTCTGAACTGCGTCTGCCTGAATTTCGATTTGGAAGGCTTGTCCATCGTAAAGATATTCGTTTACTATGGTTCCTTTAATTTCTACGCCATCCTCTACATATGGCTTTGTTTCTACGAAGGATGTAAGTTTATTGTCTACCTGAACCGATACTAAAAACTCTGCTGCATTTCCACAACCAAGAGGTGCTGTCATGTAATAAACAGCCTGCTCTTTTGTGGTTTCATCAGGATTTAAATACCATCCATCAGCGATTCCTAACTCAATCAAATCAGGATCAAGATTTGTGCTTTTACCATCCTTGTACCAATTCTTTCTAACTACAACTCTTACATATTCACTGTAGCCAGTTTCTTGATTGGAGTTATTAACAATTCTTACACTCTCGTTGTATATTTTTCCTACTTTGAATTTCTCATCTTTTGCCACTTCACTGAAATTCAATTCATTTTCTACTGCAACGTATCCTTCGTCTGTTTTCTCCTGAACCTCAACTGAAATTGTTGCTGTTGAGAAGTTTACTCTCTCAGCTGCTGACTGATAAACAATTGCTGCTCTTGCTGCCCCAGCAGATGCTGAAATAATGATTATCAAGCCAAGTGCTAATATTATCAGAGGGTTCTTATATAATTTTTTCATACTCATCCCTCCTATCGCATCTGCTCAATCACTTCAACAGGTTGCACTTGATGTTCGTTGGAAATTGCATTTGTCCAATCAGCGTATGCATTTCCTTCCTCGTCGTAAAGAACTTTTGTTGCTTCCTGAATGATGATTACATTGAAATCGCTTGTACTACCGTCAAAATCAATTTTCAGGTTTAGGTCCTCTGTCTTTTCGCCAGGTTTTATGATTTCACTGTAGTAATAATACCCACCATCTAAATCCGACCAATTAGTAGATGTTTGTTTTTCAATAATACAGGTATCAGGATATAAAGCCTTTGCTCTAACAAATATGTCGTAATCACCTGTATTCGAAATCGCTATTGTTTTAATCATGTGATTCACATCATCATCCATCTCTGGAAGCTCCACATCTCCAATGGAAATTGGAATTGTCCCTCTAACAGTAGCGGTGTCTGTAAAATATGCTATGGCCGGTTTAACTGCAAGACCACCAATTAAGGCAATGGCTGCAGCAACTAATATTAATCGATTTACTTTCATAATTAGCTACCTCCATCTCACATCTACCTAAAAGTTTCGGCTGGTTCCATATGTAACTGTTCCTTTGGATTGCCATCCTTGTCAGTCCATATAATGTTGCCATTCTCATCTACGGTGAACTGATTTTCTGCGCTAATTCCACCGGAGATTAGATTTCCGTTGTAGTCATTTTCAAAATTAGCTGTTACTGTATCTCCCGGTTTTATCACTAATCCTGTAACTATTTCATTACCTACTGCTTCATAACTTGCTCCAGTATATATCTCTTCTACTGTGACAACTGCTGATGCTGGTAAATCCTTTATCGTTCTTGTCTTGCTTCCAGCCTTATCAAAATCGATTGAATACACATTGTTTAAAACTACCTCGTTATCCAGCGTTGCTGTAACTTTATAAACAAATGATGCTTTTCCCAGTGACTTATTGAATGTATCCAGAGTCTTTGTTATAGCAAGATCACCATATGCTTGCTCAGCCTCTGATTTGATTGTAAATTCTACATCGTACTGCCACTGGTCACTTCCCTGTCCTGTCATAATGTATGTACTGGTTGGTGCATAGAGGATATAGCTTGTAAATGTGTAAGCATATCTACCAGCTGTTACCTGCTGTGGTACATATAAATAGATTCCGGCTCCACCTGGCATGGTAACTGTTTTTTCAGATTCACCAGCACCTCTATTTATTTCAATAGTGGTGTAGTCTTCCATCTCGCTTGCAATAGGTTCGGCAACAGCCACTATATTTTCCAAGATACTATCCGGTGATGGGTTCTCATCTAATATGCTAAGGTCGATGCTTTCAAACCCAGCCTCTATAGTGGCCTTGCCTGTCTCTCCAACATCAGCTATCTTATATAGTCTGATTTGAAGCTTACCGTCAAATTCCTGTGCAAATATCGATTGATCATTTTCAGCTATTTTAGCTGTAATAGTAATCGGAGTATTAGGATTAATCCTTCCAGCAGCTTTTAACCCAGTTATCTGTAGACAGCCTATGATTAATAACGCCCCGAGAATTATTCCTATTAATCCTTTTGATTTAAATACTGCCTTCTTCATTGGCGACTCCCTTCCAAGTCACTATGACTTTACCATGTTAAAAACCTGCCTTTTTTCTTCTGTTCAAGTAGAACATGAATGCTGATAAAATCATCATTGCAATTCCGGTTACTGTAGTTTTGTATACGCCGCTTCCACCTGTGTAAGGTAAAGCTGATGCTTTTTTGTTTAGGAACTCAAATCTGTAGGTAATAACTTTTCCGTCTCTCACTGGTTCAACCAAGTACTCTGTTCCTTCTGGATTACCACTTTCTGTAACAATTCTTACTGTAGGTACATTCTCATCAGAGATTGTGATTATCCAATTATCATTGCTAGTCACATATCCTGTAGGAGCCTGCATCTCTTTCAACTTGTAAATCTTTCCAGTTGCTACAGTGTCATTCCAAACAACCAAACCTGATAATTGTTCAACCTGTTGGCTAGTTCCTGTATAAGATGTAGCCACTGTTCCTTCTTCTGCCTGTTCTTCGAGTGTGAATTGTGCTCCATCTAAGTACTCACCGCTCTGATTTACCTTGTAGATTTCCCAAACATTTGTGAAATGCACCTGAACTACAGGCTTAGGGAAATCCAGCTTACCTGACTCGTTGTTTATTACATAAGTTGTATTAGCTACACCATTTGAATAGAAGCCAGGTAACAATGATGATGTAATAGGCCTGTTGTTACCATGGTCTGTTTCATCATCGCCTGTGTGAGGATAAGGATTCTCATCATCTTTGTGTTCGTAGTAGTAATCGTATGCCGAATTGCTTGGCTGTACGTAGAACTTAACCTGATACTCATATCCATCATCTAACAGATAACCCTGTGGGAATAC
Organism: Pseudobutyrivibrio ruminis; assembly: GCF_015057245.1. Lineage (GTDB taxonomy): Bacteria > Bacillota > Clostridia > Lachnospirales > Lachnospiraceae > Pseudobutyrivibrio > Pseudobutyrivibrio ruminis_E. Next base: position 3,447 of record NZ_SVET01000008.1, on the reverse strand, counting down.
CATGCTAATTTTTCTTGTAACTGTTCCATCATCATTCGTTTTAACGATGTAATTTGCTGTTAGAACTGTTCCATCAGGTAATGTGTATGTGGCAGGTGATTCCTGAATTCCATCTTTGATAACACCTGGCACACTTGCTACACTCTCATCTTGAACATCCTGTAAGTCTAAGGTTACGTTAATCTTGAATGTACTATCTGGAACTATATCTACATATTCGCTAAGCGTATCTGTCATTACTACATTTGATGAGTAAAGCATCTCTGTACTAGTTTCAAGTCCACCTGTTGCAATGCCGCTGATTGTTCCTGCTAAGCTATCAAAGATAGAACCAACCTTTTCTGGAGAAATATTATATGCCTCCGCTGCTTCTTTAGCTTTTACTTTGGCACTCATATTCTGTAAAAGTGTAAATGCATCGATGCCACCTGGTGCATCACTATATGAGTTGTAGCCAAGTCCCATTCCTATTGCATAGAAATAGTCACATTCAAGCTGACTCGCATAATTATATGTGGCACCTTCTATTTCTGTTGTTAAACTTGTACCTTTACCTATTTGCCTTCCATCTTTTATACCGTAGGTAGGACATCCATCTGTCAGGAAAATTACAATTGTTTTTGCATCTGATCTTGCTCCTGACATTTGATCATTAGCCATCTTTAATCCAGCACAATAATTAGTTCCGCCACCTATGCTTTCTGCTGGTCCAAGGTTTTCTGTTACAACAACATCTCCAGTATCAATCCAATTACTTGTCATCAGCTTTGCAGATTGACCAAAATCTATAACCTTCCATTTGGCATCCACATCGTCTTTGTCCTTCATTGTCTCTACCATAGAGTCAACCGCTGCTACCACGCACTTTATACGAGTAGGATAATTAGGATCTGTTGTTGCATATCCCATAGAATTTGATTTATCAACAACTAGTACAATATCTACCTTGGTTTTTTGTTCCTGCTCAAGTTCTTCCGAAGTATCAATAGTGGTAACGATTTTTTGTTCTGGACCTTTAAACTTGATTGTAAGATCATAATTGTCATCTTCTGCATGATATCTAATATACTTTGACACTGTTGCAGATACGACTTCTGTTGGTTCAGAAACTGTTGTGTAACAGTTTTTAAACTTAATATTCTTTGTAGACTCATCATCAACAGTTGTTTCAACTACTCTTGAATCCTGTGATGCAGCTTCGTATTGAACTAATAATGTATCTGCCTGATTCTTCTTTACCTCTAGAATCTTTGTAGTGAAATCCTTTAGTTTATAAGTACTTTCATAAGATGTACCTGTTTCTGTAATATTGTAGCTTCCTACTGGAAGATCTATGAATTCTGCCTTTTGTCCAGAAAGTAATGTAAACATTCCAGATGCAGCGTCTGTAGTTCTTAATTCTTCGCCTACATAATATTTTGTTGCGCCAACTGGAACACCTTCTGAATTCTTGATTACAAATTCATAAGTTGTAGTAGTATCTTCTTTAGCAGCACCTGTTGCAATTTTCTGCACTGTAAGGTTTATGTTCTTTTCGTAGTAAATATTTACAGTTGCTTTTGCTGAACTACTTAGAGCAACTTTTGCAACCTCTGCACCTCCATTTAGAAGCTGTAAGAAATATGAATTACCACTTCTGATAAGTTTTAAGCCATCAACATCTTTACCAATACCTTCTACTTTGTAATCTGCTCTCTTAAACTTGTATCCTGGAATATCATCCACCTTATCCTGAATCATTATTTCAGGGGTGCTACTTTCCATGTTAATTGTTTCTTTTATTTCTTCGTATTCTGGAACTTCTTCCTCATCTATCATTTCTACAAATACGTTGTTAAAAGTAACTTCGATTTGTCGATTGGTATTTCCATTCCAAAGTAATGTATATACAGAGAAGCTATCATTAGTGAAGCTTGCGCTCTTTACTGATGTATCTGATGAAGTAGATACTGTTGCGCTACCTGCTTCCGTAAGATTTTCAACCTCATCAGTTTTATCATTAATATGTACTACATCAACCTTGAGCTCTTTAGCGTTATCAACATCTTCCTTAGATACTGGAAGTATCTCGCTCTTATACTCCATTGAAATAGTTACATTATCTGATGGCTCTACCTCTTCGCCTGTTTCAACATTTGTAAAACAAATATCGTATGCTAAGAAACCATATACTTCGTTTTCTGAATCAGCTAACAGCTCTTCCATCTTGCCAGCTGTGTGATTATAAAGGTCTCTTGTCTCATCATTAGATTCTGTAATAGGCTTAACCTTTAAATCTGCATTCTCTGGGACTGCACCAGAAACAGTTACTATTACATATTCATCTTCATAAACAAGTACTGGATCTGGAAGGCGCTTGTAACCACACTTGACACAAATGCCGTCATCGTCATACTCACATGTTTCTAAGTACTCTTCCATATCACAAAGAGCACATGTAACTGTGTGGCTTCCGTCTTTGTTGGATGTGTAAACTAGCTCATGCTCACATTCCTCTTCCTCGTCCTCTTCTTCAAGCTCCTCATCTTCTAGTTCGTCGCCGTCAAGCTCATCTTCTAATTCGTCGTCTAGTTCCCCATCTAGACCATCACCCTCTAAACCATCACCATCCTGGTTTAAATCATCTCCTAGTAAGGCATCCTCAGGAGTTTGGTCTCCGGCTGTATCAGATTCTCCCTGATTACCATCAGTAGGAATTGTGCCATCTGTTGGGGTTGTACCTTCCGATGGGGTTGTTCCATCTGTTGGGGTTGTACCCTCCGATGGGGTTGTGCCTTCTGATGGAGTCTCACCAGCTACAGGTGTTGTAACATCTGAAGCTGGATCCTCATTTGTAGGTGTACTTGGCTCTACCGGTGCACTTGCCTCAGGAGCAGGGCTGCTCTCTGGAACAGAAGCAACTTCCTCTGTAGGAGTATCCTCTGAAGGCGCATCTGTTATGTCAGCAAATGCACTTATTGACATTGCCAAATACAGTGGTACTATAAGACCTAATGAAATGATCTTATTAAGTAATAATGATAGATTTCTTTTCATATGCTTCTTCCTCACTTAATATTTGCCAATCAACAATGTCTCCTACAAAACGTTACACGAAATAACTTTTTGTAATTTCAAATTAGCATATATTGTGTGATAAATCTGTGTCTTGGCAAGAATTATCAGAATATTGGCAAGAACGTAATTAATTTACTATACAACTTGTGAGAATTTTGTGAACACAGTCACGAAATAACTTTATAGACTTTCGTAAATGAAATGGTAGAAAACGAACACTGAAACGTTTACTGAGAAAAAATGGGCGGTAGCACTTGCTACCGCCCATTTCAAACTGTTGAAAAAGGAATTCTATTTTATGCTATAATACTTTTGGAGGGATTTGTAATGATTCAACACAAAACTATGCCAATATCAGAAATAATTGATAGAGTCACAGCTATCGCTCGA
>NZ_SVET01000028.1 GCF_015057245.1 Pseudobutyrivibrio ruminis | reverse complement strand
CTCATCTCGAGAGAGATACAATTTTTTCATAACATTATTCTCCCTTTTGAAAGAGACGCTCCGCTGGCGTCTCTTTCACATTTTATAGGCATCTTTTTGTTATAAAATTTTCCAATATTCAAAAATTTCATAAAAAATAATATTTATGCTTGATTTGTTTTTGAAAACTTCATATAATCCTCAAGTATGTTTTTTTAGAGAGGTTATATATGTTTTTCAGACACAAAAAAAGTTTTATCGCAATCACACTAGTTTTATCTTTATTCTTTAGTATCAGAAGCACTTCTATTGAAGCAAAAGCTGCTACCCCATATGCATTATATGTTAATCGTGTAGCCAATGTTGTTACTGTAATGTCTCTTGACGCACAGGGACAGTACACAATACCAGTAAAGGCTTATTTATGCTCAGTTGGAGCAAATATTGAAGATACACCAACAGGTTCTTTTACTACATCAAATTACTACGAGTGGAGAGAGCTTTTTGGAAATAGTTATGGTCGTTATGCTATCAGATTTAACGGACATATCCTTTTCCATTCGGTTCCATACGCTGCACCTACAGTTAACTCACTTAGAGGTACTCAGTTTAATATGTTAGGCCAGGGTGCATCTCAGGGCTGTGTTCGTATGGCAGTTGGTGATTTAAAGTGGATTTATGACAACTGTAAGGCTGGTACACCTGTAATTGTTTACGATGATGCTACAAATCCAGGGCCACTTGGAAGACCAGCAGCTGTTAAGCTTGATGTAAATGCAGGCCTCATTGGCTATGATCCAACAGAAGAGGCAGCATATAATCCATGGATGAATCTTGTTCCTACACAGTACTTGAAGCAGGATTCAGGTGATGGAATCATTCACGGATATGTTGGAATGGATGCTGAGGCTCTTAAGCAGTTTATCGGTGCGAGATACAGCGATGGTACAGAAGTTGATAATTGGAATTATTCAATTCAGATAAATGGAAATTATAATCCTAATGTTTCAGGAACTTATGTTGTTTGGATTAAGGTTGCTGATAACAAAGGATATACATCGGTTGAAAAACAATATACTATTCAATTATAAAAAAAGAAGCTTTGTTACAGTTTTGTAGCAAAGCTTCTTTTATTATATACGTTTTTTGCAAATATCTTCCAAGCAACATCTGTCGCAGTAGGGAGCTGTTCTGGCTGTACAAACAGCACGGCCGTGATCAACAAGCCTATGACATAAATCATTGCCTGATTCTGGTGGAACTATCTTTCTGAGAGCCATCTCAACCTTAGTAGGATCTTTTTCATTATCAACAAGGCCAATTCTGTTAGATAATCTAATCGCATGGGTGTCAGTAACTATTGCTGGTTTGCCAAATACATCACCCAAAATAAGATTTGCAGATTTTCTACCAACTCCAGGTAGTGCTAAAAGTTCTTCCATAGTGTCAGGAACCTTTGAATTATACACGTCTCGAAGCATTTTCATGCAAGCAACGATATCCTTGGCTTTTGATTTGCCTAGGCCACATGGACGAACAATTTCTTCCACATCTTTTACATCAGCATTTGCTAAAGAATCGATAGTTGGAAATTTTTCATATAGATGAGGGACTATTTCATTGACTCTTGCATCTGTGCACTGGGCTGCAAGACGTACCGACACCAGAAGCTTCCATGCATCATCGTAATCCAGTGTGCAATCGCTATATGGATATTCCTTTTCTAATCGTTCAATTACTAATAAAGCAAGTTCTTTTTTTCTCATGGTCATATTCTAACATATAATTGAAATGAATGGCTGTGTATGTTACAATCTGAGAGGTTTTTGAAAAATATTTGGGTTTTCGATAGGAGATTAATGTATGGAAAGCTACAAGTCACAATTTATAGAGTTTATGGTGGAGTCTGACGTCCTCAAATTCGGTGATTTTACATTGAAGAGCGGGCGTAAGTCTCCTTTTTTTATGAATGCAGGTGCCTACGTTACAGGTAGCCAGCTTATGCGCCTTGGCGAGTATTATGCAAAGGCAATTCACGATGCTTACGGAGAGGATTTTGATGTCCTATTTGGACCAGCATACAAGGGTATTCCTCTTGCAGTTATCACAGCCGAGGCTTTTTACAAGCTTTATGGCAAGGAAATCAAATATTGCAGCAATCGAAAGGAAGAAAAGGACCATGGAGCAGACATGGGCTCACTTCTTGGTTACAAGATTTCTGACGGCGACAGAGTTGTTATGATTGAGGATGTTACTACTTCTGGCAAGAGCATGGAAGAAACAGTTCCAATCGTTAGAGCTCAGGGTGATGTTACAATTGTTGGCCTTATGGTTTCTTTAAACCGCCAGGAGGTTGGCCTTTCAGGAGACAAATCAAAGACAGCACTTGATGAAGTTGCAGAAACATACGGTTTCAAGACAGGCGCAATTGTTTCAATGGATGAAGTTGTTGAGCATCTTTACAACAGAGAGTGCCAGGGCAAGGTCGTTATCGACGACGATATGAAGGCACGTATTGATGCATATTATAAGGAATATGGAGTTCAGTAAATGGCACGTAGTCGTTTTCACAGACGAAGCTCCTATGGCAATCAATTAAAAGCATTGCCAATGGAAGCTATGTATTCAGCAGGAGTTTCGTTGATTTCACTAATTATATATGGTGGCATTATTACCGCCTCAGTTTATATGTCAGGCGAGACACCTCGCTGGCTTGGCGGCGGCCTTGGAACTTTAGGCTTTCTCGTAGCTTTTGGAGCATTTGTTTACAATGTGGGCCAAATGAAGACTAAGACGGAGCTTAAATACAGAATTGTATGCCTTGCTATCAGCTCAGTTATTATGATAGTTTGGATAGCAACACTTATTATTGGATTGATTAGAGGTTAGCATATGAGCAGTACTTTTTACAAAGAGTCTGACGATATAATGGAACGCTTTGAGCTTGCTACAGAGCGCATATCTCAGATAAAAGAAGATAAAGAATTACCTGAGAATCTTCAGGCGTATTTTAATCAGGTGGCAGATTTCGTGATGACGGTTCTCCCAATCATGAATAAAGCTATCGATGGGACACTTGCTGAGCGCAGTCTCGAGCAGTGTCAGGCAGACAATAAAACTATTTTTTCTATTTACGAAAAAGATAATTATGAGAATAGCTTTCTTTGCCCTACATATGCAGTAGAAAAGCTTGGTGAAGAAGTAGGTGGGCCTCTTTCGGCAGCATTCTATTCTATTACAAGTATTATCGAGGCAGCATTTGCTGGAAGAGTAGATAAGTTTACAATCTATTGTGAGCTTCTTCTTCAGCTTTATGGAGAATGCCAGATTGAGGACGAAGATAAATATCGTCGCGAAAGCATTTTAAATGCTCTTTACTCATTTAAGCATGATTATTGCCAGATGTTCTTATCAGAGCAGATTATTTCAATGGTTGATCCTGAGTATGATTTCTACACAAGAATCATCATGGAGGACGATCTTTCAGATGATAGATATATGTACAAATATGGTATGTATATCGGACCAAATGAGCTTGGAATTGCAGCCCACTTGCGTAGCCTTCCACACGAAGATGTTGTGGCTATGGCACAGACTTACGTTCAGGGCTACATCAAAGGCTTTGAGGTAACTGGCAAGGATATTTCTATCAAAGATACAGTTGGTGTCAATGCTCCGGTTGGATTTGAGCTTATGACTCGTGAAGCAATTCGCCTTTTCGACGAAGCAGGCCTTGCAGCTACTGTTAGATTTGGTGGCACATCATCTCGCAACCTTTTCTCAAGTGTACCTAACAAGCAGTGCGAGTATGATCACAAGGATGACAGAGCATACTACTGGGATAAGGGCATGGCAGACAGATTCCTTGAGGTTCAAAAGAACACTCTTGAAAAGCACAAGGAGCTTGCTGCAGTATATGGTGGCCCAGCTGTCATCGAGACATTTGGAGAGGTTCCATTTGAACCAGCTAATAGAGATGCAAATGCAGTATACTCTGACAAGCAAAATGAGCTTAATGTTTACTATGCAAGCCAGAATGGTCAGATAAACAATCAATACATCAAGGGAGAAGAGCGTAGCTTTACAATTATTGCTTATCCTATCCCTGAGATTGGTAAGGATTTCAATGAAATCTTTAACGAGACAGTTGCTGTTAACACAATGGATTATGAGTTATACAAGAATATTCAGCAGCATATCATCGACGTATTAGACCAAGGTGAAAAGGTTCACATTACAGGTCGTGGAGACAATCACACTGATATTACAGTTAAGCTTCATCACTTGGATGACCCTGCGCACCAGACTAATTTCGAGAACTGTGTTGCAGATGTTAATATCCCAGTTGGTGAGGTATTTACAAGCCCAGAGCTTGAGGGAACAAATGGTGTTCTTCATGTAACTCAGGTATATCTTAATGAGCTTGGATACCGCAATCTTGAAATGAAGTTTGAAGATGGCAAGATTGTTTCATACACATGTAGCAATTTTGACAATGAAGAAGAAAATAAAAAATATATTTATGACAATGTTCTGCATAAGCATGACACTCTTCCGATGGGAGAGTTTGCTATCGGAACAAATACCAGAGCTTTTGTAATGGGACAGAAATACTCCATTGCAGATAAGCTTCCAATCCTTATAGCAGAAAAAACAGGTCCACACTTTGCAGTAGGTGATACATGCTATTCTCACGCCGAGGATGTGCCTATGTACAATCCAGATGGCAAGGAATGTATCGCAAGAGACAATTCTTGCTCACTACTTCGTAAGACGGACTTTTCAAAGGCATATTTTAATTGCCACACAGATATTACAATTCCTTACTATGAGTTAGGGGATATCACAGTTATTACAGCGGATGGCCGTGAGCTTCCAATCATACGCGAAGGTCGCTTCGTCGTAGAAGGAACCGAAGAGCTCAACAAGGCATTAGATATGTAAAGTAGCCAGTAGTCAACAAGCTCTTAGATCTCTCAAGCGAGACATTCTAGTCGAGTGGAGAGATACTAAGGCTTGTTGATGTAACTGGCGAGATATAAACTAGGAGGATAATGGAATGGCAAAGGTAAGTATAGTTATGGGTAGCGACAGCGATATGCCGGTAATGGCAAAGGCTGTAGAGGTACTTGAAAGATTTGGCGTAGATTACGAGATGAGAATTATCTCAGCTCATCGTGAGCCAGATGTTTTCTTTGAGTATGCAAAGGGCGCAAAAGATAGAGGCGTTCAGGTTATTATCGCTGGAGCAGGCAAGGCAGCACATTTGCCTGGTATGTGTGCAGCATTATTCGAAGGGCCTGTTGTTGGTATCCCAATGAAGACTAGCGACCTTGGCGGTGTAGATTCACTATATTCCATTGTTCAGATGCCTACAGGTGTACCTGTAGCTACAGTTGCAATCAACGGTGGTGCAAATGCAGGTATCCTTGCAGTTAAAATGCTTGCTATGGCGGACTCTGCCCTTGCAAGCAAACTCCACGATTTCATCGTAGAGCAGAAAGAATCAGTTGAGAAAAAAGACGGCCAGCTTCAAGCTGACGGATATAAATCATTTTTGTAGATATGTAGAAGGAAACTCTTTTAATTAAGGGTTTCCTTTTATTTATAAAATTTTGAACAAGAAACAAAGGAGAGAAACATGGATTACAAGAGTTCAGGAGTAGATATCGAGGCAGGATATGAGTCAGTGGAGCTCATGAAGAAGTTTGTAAAGGGCACTATGAGACCAGAAGTACTTGGCGGACTTGGCGGTTTTTCTGGAGCATTTGATTTAAGTGCCATCAAGAACATGGATGAGCCAGTTCTTTTATCTGGCACAGACGGTTGTGGAACAAAGGTAAAGCTTGCATTCCTTATGGATAAGCATGACACAATCGGAATTGATGCTGTTGCAATGTGTGTTAACGACGTTGCATGTGCAGGTGGAGAGCCACTTTTCTTCCTTGATTATATTGCATGCGGAAAGAACATCCCTGAAAAGATTGCTACAATCGTTAGCGGTGTAGCAGAAGGATGCAAGCAGTCTGGCTGCGCCCTTGTAGGTGGTGAAACAGCAGAGCACCCAGGTCTTATGCCCGAGGAAGAGTATGATCTTGCTGGTTTTGCAGTAGGTATTGTTGATAAAAAGGATATTATTACAGGTGAAACACTTAAGGATGGAGATGTACTTATTGGTATGGCTTCTACAGGTGTTCATTCAAATGGTTTCTCTCTTGTTCGTAAGATTTTCGATATGACAAAGGAAAGTCTTGATACATATTATGATGAGCTTGGAACAACTCTTGGCGAGGCTTTAATTGCTCCAACACGTATTTACGTTAAGGCACTTAAGGCTGTAAAGGATGCAGGTGTTAGAGTAAAGGCTTGCTCACATATTACAGGCGGTGGTTTCTATGAGAATATTCCACGTATGCTTCCAGAAGGGAAGCGTGCTGTAGTAGAGAAGGATTCTTATGAAGTTCCTGCAATCTTCAAGCTTATGGCTAAGAAGGGCAATGTTTCTGAGCAGATGATGTACAACACATACAATATGGGACTTGGAATGATTGTAGCAGTTGATCCAGCTGACGTTGATAAGACAATGGAAGCTATGCGCTCTGCTGGGGACACACCATATGTTGTTGGTAAGATTGTAGACGGAGAAAAGGGAGTAGATTTAGTTTAATGAGAATAGCAGTTTGCGTATCTGGAGGTGGCACAAACCTCCAGGCAATCATTGATAAGATTAACTCAGGCGAGATTCATAATACTGAAATAGCTGTTGTTATATCTAACAATAAAAATGCATATGCTTTAGAGCGTGCTGCAAAGGCGGGAATCGAAGGGGTTTGTATTTCGCCTAAGGATTATGAGAATCGAGAAGCATTTAATAAGTCTTTTTTGGAGAAATTGAATTCATATAATGTAGATCTAGTTGTATTGGCAGGATTTTTAGTAGTAATACCGGAGGAAATGATTCGTCAGTACAGAAATAGAATCATTAATATTCATCCATCTTTGATTCCAAGTTTTTGCGGTACAGGCTTTTATGGATTGAAGGTTCATGAAGGGGTTCTTGAACGTGGTGTAAAAGTCACTGGAGCAACATGCCACTTTGTGGATGAAGGTACAGATACCGGCCCAATCATTCTCCAGAAGGCTGTAGAGGTAATGGAGGATGATACTCCAGAAACACTTCAGCGCCGAGTAATGGAGCAGGCTGAGTGGATAATTATGCCACGCGCAATCGATTTAATTGCTCGCGGATGTGTATCTGTGGTAGATGGAAAGGTAAAAATAGGAGAATAAGAATGAAAGTATTAATTGTAGGTAGCGGTGGAAGAGAGCATGCAATTGCGCTTGCTGTTTCTAAAAGCTCTAAGGTTGAGAAGATTTACTGTGCGCCAGGTAATGCTGGTATTGCGGAGCTTGCAGAGTGCGTAGATATTAAAGCGATGGAGTTTGATAAGCTTGTAGCTTTCGCAAAAGAAAATGCTATTGATTTGACAATAATTGGCATGGATGACCCACTTGTAGGTGGTGTCGTAGATAAGTTTGAGGAAGCTGGCCTTCGTTGCTTTGGTCCTAGAAAGAATGCTGCTATCCTTGAAGGCTCAAAGGCTTTCTCAAAGGATTTAATGAAAAAATATAATATCCCAACAGCGGGTTATGAGAACTTCACAGATCCTGAGGCGGCTTTAAAGTACCTTGAAACTTGCAAATATCCAATCGTTCTTAAGGCGGATGGACTTGCCCTTGGTAAAGGTGTTCTTATTTGCGAAACACATGAGGATGCAGTTGCAGGCGTAGCAGAAATCATGCAGGACAAGAAATTCGGTGATGCCGGCAATACAATGGTAGTAGAGGAATTCATGACAGGTCGTGAGGTTTCTGTGCTTTCATTTGTTGATGGTAATACAGTAAAAATCATGTCTTCAGCCCAGGACCACAAGCGTGCAGGCGATGGTGATACAGGGCTTAACACTGGTGGAATGGGTAATTTCTCTCCATCCCCATTCTTCACAAAGGAAATTGAGGATTTCTGCCAGAAGAATATTTTCCAGCCTACAGTCGACGCTATGAAGGCTGAGGGAAGAGAGTTTAAGGGCGTAATTTTCTTTGGTCTTATGCTCACAGAAGAGGGACCAAAGGTTCTTGAGTATAATGCTAGATTTGGCGACCCAGAAGCTCAGGTTGTCCTTCCACGTCTTCAGAATGATATTATCGATGTTATGGAAGCTTGTATTGATGGAAAGCTTGATCAGATTGATCTTAAGTTTTCAGATGAGGCAGCTGTATGTGTAGTTCTTGCATCAGATGGTTATCCTGTAAAGTATGAAAAGGGATTCCCTATTACGGGCTTTGATAAGTTCAATAACAAGGATTACTATTGTTTCCATGCTGGAACAGCTAAAAATGACAAAGGCGAAATCGTTACAAATGGTGGTCGTGTGCTTGGTATCACAGCTCTCGGCAAAGATTTAGTAGAAGCTAGAGCAAAAGCATACGAAGCAACAGAGTGGATTGATTTTGAAAATAAATATATGAGACACGACATTGCTAATGCCATCCTTAAATAAAATTGTGTTTTAATTGTGAATTTGTACAAAAAGGCAAAAGCACTTTTTTGCAAAACTCCAAAATTTGTTTGCAGCTCTTTACAGGAGAGGGATTTCCATGTAAAGTAGTTGCATAACAAATTTCGGATTGTTACTGTTCGATGTTCGTACAGGCAAGACTGAATCATATCCCAGAGTCGTGTGTATGACTTTTATTTTTGGAGGGGTAGGTTCGGTCATTTTTTGTTTATAAGAGAGTATTTATGAAAATTAAAAAAGTTCTTAACAACAATGCTGCATTGGCATCAGATGAAAACGGAAATGAAATAATATATACAGGCTGTGGAATTTGTTTTCAGAAGCGTCCAGGAGATGAGCTTGATGAAAGCAAAATCGAAAAGACCTTTGTAATGGAAAAAGCAAATGAACAGTTCTTAAAGCTGGTTTCTGAGTTGCCATATGAACAGATTCAGGTTGCTGATGAAATCATTAGATACGCATCAGATAATCTTGGCAAAAGACTTTGCAACAATATTTACATCACTCTCACAGACCATTTGGGATTTGCTATAGAACGAAGCAAAAGCGGTACATTTTTAAAAAACAAGCTTTTGTGGGAAATCAAAAACTATTATAAAGTTGAATACAACCTAGGATGTCATGCCCTTGAAATTATAAAGGACAAGCTTGGAGTTGAACTTCCAGAAGATGAGGCTGGCTTCTTTGCACTTCATATCGTAAATGCGGAATTAGATGGAAACATCCATCACACTATGGAAGCACCAGAAATCATCGATGACATCATCAGCATAGTTAAATATACATACAAGAAAGATTTGGATGAAGATTCTTTCTCTTATGAAAGATTCATCACTCATCTGAAATATTTCTTACAGAGAGCTGAGCGTAATGCTTATTACGAACCTCAGGATCCAGGAATCTTCGAAATAATTATGGAGAGATTCCCAGAGGCATACAATTGTGCCACACGTATTAAAAGCTATATGGAATCAAAATATCCAGAAAAGCTTACAGACGAAGAAATGTTGTACCTTACAGTACACATTGCTCGAATAACAGATAGAGATTAACCAGGGATGGTTACGGCGTTAGAGTCGGCTAGACCCGTACGATAATCATATAGTCAATCAGGCTATAGCTTTGTCGTGCGGGTTTTTTTATTAGGTAACATTCAGTCCAGTGCGCAGGGGCTGTATAGTATATAAGAGAAAAAGGAGAAACAAATTATGGCAAGCAAATATGATGGCTTGGCTCGCATCATTATCCAGAATGTGGGCGGAAAAGACAACATTCAAAGTATTACACATTGTGTAACAAGACTCAGATTTTCACTTAAAGACGAAAGCAAAGCAAACACAGACATTTTAAAAGAGACAGACGGAATCGTTACAGTAATTCAGTCTGGCGGTCAGTACATGGTAGTTATTGGAAATCATGTACCACAGGTATTCGATGCAGTTATCAGCGTAGGACATCTTGAAAGCAAATCTGCATTAGCAGGTGGAAATGAAATCGAATCAACAGGAAAGCAAAATCCATTTAATGCTTTCATTAGCATCATTACTAGCGTGTTCACACCATTCCTTGGAGTGCTCTGTGCATGCGGTATTTTAAAGGGTGTACTTGCTCTTCTTACAGCAATTGGGGTTATGTCTGCAGCAGGCGGAACATACAACTTCCTTTACTCACTTGGCGACGCAGCATTCTACTTCTTACCACCAATTCTTGGTATGACAGCAGCAAAGAAGTTCAAGCTTCCAGAGATGGAAGGCTTACTCATTGGTCTTGCTATGGTTTACCCATACTTGACAGGCGGAGATTATGATATTTCAAACTTATTTGGAATTCCAGTTTCAATGCCACCTTCAGGAAACTATACATCATCAGTTATTCCTGTTATCCTTGCAGTAGCTTTTGCTGCATGGTTTGAAAACAAATGTGTTAAGAAAATTGTTCCAGATACAATCAAGTTATTCGGTGTTCCACTTATCACATTGTTTGTAACATTCGTATTAACAATCTTTATCATCGGACCAGTTGCTTCTGCAATTGCTAACGTACTTGCATTGTTCTTCAATACATTAAATGCATTAAGCCCAATCCTTATGGGTGCAGTTGTTGGTTTCTTCTGGCAGATACTTGTTATGTTTGGTCTTCATTGGTCACTTGTACCAATCGCATTATCAAACCTTTCAACATCAGGTGAGGATATCATTCTTGTAGCTATGCTTGGTACAACATTTGCTCAGACAGGTGCTGTTCTTGGTATCTGGCTCAAGACAAAGGATAAAAAGATTAAGTCACTTGCACCAGCTGCATTCGTTTCTGGTCTTGCAGGTGTTACTGAGCCAGCTATTTATGGTCTTACACTTCCAAAGAAGGCTCCATTCTTCCGTACATGCGTTATCGCAGGCGTTGCAGGTGCAGTTCTTTGTACAATGGGTGTAAAGGCATACCAGATGGCAGGTATGGGTGTATTCGCATACCCAGCATATGTAAATACTTCTACAAATGATACAAGAGGCATGATTATCTCAATCGTTGTTACTTTAGCATGTGTAGTTGCTGGATTCCTTTCAGAGCTTATTTTCTACAAGGATGACGCTCCAGTAAAGAAGGAAGTAAAGGTTGAAGGTTCAGCACAGGCTGAGACACTTGCAGCTCCAATCAAAGGTGAATTAAAGCAGTTATCAGATATTGCTGATGCAGCATTCTCTTCAGGTGCAATGGGCAAGGGTATTGCAATTGCTCCATCAGAAGGAAAGGTTTACGCTCCAGCAGATGGTACAATTACAGCATTCTTTGCAACAGGTCATGCAATCGGTATTACAACTGACAAGGGTGCAGAAATTATTATCCATGTAGGTATGGACACTGTTAAGCTTGAGGGTAAAGGCTTTGAACCAAAGGTTAAGCAGGGAGATAAGGTAAAGAAGGGTGACCTTTTATTAGAATTTGATATTGATTATATTACTTCAGAAGGATACTCTGTTGATACACCAGTTATCATTACAAATACACCAAAGTATGATGACGTTATTCCTACAGATGCTGCTTCAGCTGCAGTAGGTGATACACTTATTACATTACTATAGTTATAAAAATGGGTTGAAGGATTAGCTTCAACCCAGCTTATGAAATATTTAGAAAGCGAGGCTTAAAAATGAGTACATTTAGAGAAGATTTCTTATGGGGAGGCGCAGTAGCCGCAAACCAGTTTGAGGGGGCATGGGACGTAGATGGTAAAGGAGCATCCGTGTCAGATATGTGCACAAATGGAAGCCACACAACTCCAAAGCGTGTAACTACTAAAATTGAAGAGGGTACTCTCTATCCTTCACATGAGGCAATAGACTTTTATCATCACTATGAAGAAGATATTGCACTCTTTGCTGAAATGGGATTCAAGGTGTTCCGTACATCAATTAACTGGACAAGAATTTTCCCTACAGGAATGGAGTCAGAGCCAAATGAAGTAGGTCTTGCTTTCTATGACAAGGTTTTTGATTGCTGCAAAAAGCATGGTATTGAGCCACTTGTAACTATTTCTCATTATGAGTTGCCATATGCTCTTGTTGAGAAATACAACGGATGGGAGGGCAGAGAGCTTATCGAGTACTTTATGAATTATTGCAAGGCTATCTTTGCAAGATATAAAGGAAAGGTAAAGTATTGGCTAACTTTCAACGAAATCAATGCAGGTACAATGCCACTTGGAGCAGTTTTATCTACAGGTACTATCAAGGGATATTCAGGTCCTGTTACAGAAGTTCCAAATAAGCCACAGGAGAGATTCCAGGCACTTCATCATCAGTTCGTTGCATCAGCACTTGCAGTTAAGTATGCCCATGACAATTATCCTGAGTACAAGTTAGGTAACATGATTTGCTTCGTAACATCATACCCAGCAACATGCAATCCTGCTGATATTATTGCAAATCAGGAGCATATGAGAGAAGTAAACTGGTATTGTTCAGATGTTCAGGTTCGTGGTGAATATCCAGCATATGCTCAGAGCATTTGGGACAAGCATGGCATCACAATCAAAATGGAGCCAGGAGATGCAGAAATTCTTAAGCAGGGTACTGTTGACTTCTATACATTCAGCTACTACATGTCAAATGTAATCAGTGGTAATCCAGAGGCAAATAAGGGCGAAGGAAACCTTATTGCAGGCGGAAAGAACCCATACCTTGAATCATCAGATTGGGGATGGCAGATTGACCCACAAGGACTTAGATATTCTCTTAATGAAATCTATGACAGATATCGTATTCCTCTTATGGTTGTTGAAAATGGACTTGGAGCAAAGGACGAGATTGAGGCTGATGGTTCAATAAACGACGACTATAGAATTGATTACCTCAGAAAGCATATTTCAGAAATGAAAAAGGCAGTAGAGGACGGTGTAGATTTGATGGGCTACACACCATGGGGATGTATTGATTTGGTTAGTGCATCAACAGGTGAAATGGCAAAGAGATACGGTTTCATTTATGTAGAAAAATACGACGATGGAACAGGCACTCTTGCTCGTAGAAAGAAGAAATCTTTTGATTGGTACAAGAACGTAATCGAATCAAATGGTGAGAATCTTTAATACATGTGTTTAATAAAAGGCAGTCTAGCAATGCTAGGCTGCCTTTAGTGTTATTGAACTTTTCTATTTCCTGCAAGAACTTCATGATAATCTTCGAGGTTCTTTCTTAAAAGTGTTGGAATCTGTAATTCGTATGGGCAATGTGTCATGCATTTGCCACATTCGATGCAATCATTAATTTTTTCCATTTCTGCCTGCCAGTACTCATTTAACCAACTTGCACTTGGTGCACGTCTAAGCATAAGAGACATGCGATTGCACTGGTTAATCTGAATTCCCACAGTACAAGGCATACAATAGCCACAACCTCTGCAGAAATCACTCATTAGCTCTTTTCTTTCTTTTTCAATAAAAGCTTTGATACTGTCATCCATGGTAGGAGTGCTATCCATAAAGGCAAGCCACTCATCTAATTCGGATTCGCGTTGGATACCCCAAATTGGAACAGCACCATCGAATTGAGATATGAAGGCCATAGCAGCTTTTGAGTTGGTAATTAATCCACCAGCTAGACCTTTCATTGATATAAATCCCATATCATGGCTGTTGCATAAATGGATTAACTCCACTTCTTTGTCTGTTGCTAAATAGCTCATTGGATACTGTAATGTCTCGTATAAACCAGATTCAATGATTTCTTTTGCTACTCCAAGCTTGTGAGCTGTACCGCCAATATGTCTAATCTTACCTTGACGCTTAGCTTCTACTAAGCATTCGTAAAGCCCGGTGCCATCTCCTGGTTTAAAACACTGTGGCATCATATGTAACTGATATATATCGATATAGTCGGTCTTTAGGTTTGTTAGTGAAGTATCTAAATCTTTCCAAAATTCTTCTGGTGTTTTTGCAGCAGTTTTTGTTGCAATAATAATATCTTCACGTTCAACATAGCCTGTTCCAAATGCTTCACCTAATTTGATTTCGCTGTCGCTGTATGCTCTTGCAGTATCAAAGAATCGCATACCACCGTCGTAAGCTTTTCTAAGAATTCTAACTGCTTCTTCAATGCTGACACGTTGAATAGGCAATGCACCAAATCCATTTTGAGGAACTTTTATGCCAGTTTTTCCTAAAACGATATCTTTCATTTAGAAATCCTCCTATTACATATTTAATTGTTGCTGATATTTTATCATGTAGGAGAGAATAAAGTCTATTTTTCTTAAATATGTGGTAATATCTTAAATAAAGATGGGAGAAGGATAAGGGGAGCATGCATGAATAAACATAAAAAATCAGATATATTATCTTATATATTAATAGTAATTGGAGCTATAATGGCTAGCTTTTCAGTAGCACTAATACTGCTACCAAACGATGCTATAGATTATGGGACGGCAGGCGTGGCAATTATTATAAGTAAGCAAACAGGGTTGCCTCTTGCGCCATGTGTATTTGGCGTCTTTATACCATTTATTATTGCGGGCTATATTGTGTTAGGTAGAAGCTTTACAATCAAAGCAACAATGGGCTCTATCGCATATACGTTAGGTATTCGATTTTTTGAAGGTGTACCTTTTGAATTGAACACTGAGCATTTTTTGGCAGTGGCATTTGGAGGAGCGATTCTAGGAGCAGGACTATCATTGATACTTCGTTATGGAGGATGTATAGATGGTTCTGAAATACTGGCAAATATTGTGGTCAAGCGCTTATCTGATAAAACTGGTAGAAACTATAGTATGACTCCGGTGCTTTTAGCATTTAATGCTTTGGTTTATGTAACTGTATTTATCACAATCGATGCTACAGCTGCATTACTTAGCTTGCTTGTTTATGTAGTAGCAACGGCAGTTATTGACCATTTTACTGATCACTTTGAAGCGATAAAACAGGTTACCATAATCACACAGGAACCTGACAATATAATTGAAGATATAAAGAATAAGCTTAACAAGACTTGTACTATTATGGATTCGAGAGGCGCTATTGCTGGAGAAAATAGCACTTTGATTTGTTATATAAGCTATTTTGAATTGCCTATTATGAAGGATATTATATCTGAACATGCAGGTAGCTTTAGTACAGTATCGACTATTGATGAAATTCTTAGATAGATTAATTATAGGAGGAAGTATTAATGTTAAAAGTTACTTTAAAGATTGAAGGAATGATGTGCGGCTTGTGAAAGCCGCTTTTTTAGTGGGTTTTGATAAATGTTTGAACAATTGACACAATTCAAACAAAAAGGTGATTTTTGGCGAATAGATTTACTTTAATAAAATCCTCAAAAAAGGCTTTACAACTGATGATACAGGTGATATTATAATCGAGCACTGAGGGACAGCAAGTCACACAGAGCAAAACAAATAAACGAAGATTGATAACTGAACAGTGAAACAAACCTTGAATTAATACAAGTTTTTTGGTAACAAGCAAGCTTGTTACTTAACACAAACTTTTCTTCGAAAAGATTGTGAATGACATGTATCCTTGAAATTCATTTAGTTTCTTAATGAAACGAAACCTTTATAGTAAACAAGTCAGTTTTATACTGATTCGGAATTAAACTTTTTAACATGAGAGTTTGATCCTGGCTCAGGATGAACGCTGGCGGCGTGCTTAACACATGCAAGTCGAACGAAGCAACTT
>NZ_SVET01000001.1 GCF_015057245.1 Pseudobutyrivibrio ruminis | reverse complement strand
GGTAGATAGGTTCAAGGTGTAAGTGCGGTAACGCATTCAGCTGATGAATACTAATAGATCGAAGGTTTATTCTAAAAGGAAGATGTGTAGCGAATTTTCGGACACTAAGTTTTACTGTGTGAAGTTTTGAGGTTGTTATAAGAGAAGTAGCAAGCAAGAGCTTGCTTTTTTCGTAGAGAAACCACTATTTGGGGGCGTAGCTCAGTTGGGAGAGCACCTGCCTTGCAAGCAGGGGGTCAAGAGTTCGAATCTCTCCGTCTCCACTAAAGTTCTTGCAATTTAGCAAGAACTTTTTGTTTGCTTAAGATAGAAAAAATAATGTGAAAATTTTGTGATTTTTCTATTGAAAGCGACTAGATATTGTGTTAATATTTACTAGTCGCGTGGGTGAGGGACTCAAATCAATTTTGGGTTTTTCGCTTACGATTTAGGGGATTGGTCAAATGGTATGATAGGGGTCTCCAAAACCTTTGGTGGGAGTTCGATTCTCTCATCCCCTGTTTCTAAAAGCCTTGAAAGCATTGCTTTCAAGGCTTTTTTCGTATTTAAACTTGATATAAATAAACTACTTAATTAATTGAATGTGTAAAAACAAAATGTTATAATAATCTAAAATAGTCAGAAAATTCAATTTATAATTTTCTTAAGGGGTTTTACTATACTACGTGCAAAGGAGAAGGAATTATGCTTGCTACATTGGTACCACTGTTTTATGAAGATATGTCAGTTGCATCATATTGCTTATATGCGCAGAAGGAGAATTTATATGAACATCCCCATTTGCTTGGCGCAGGAAGATATGATGGTGCTGGCTCTATAGTAGGAATTGAAGTTTTCGATAGTGTTTCGGAGGATGATCTTGTCGCAAATTGCAGCATAATGATTCCGATTAATAATATTTCATTGTTTTCTAATATTGAACAGCAGTTGACTGGATTTGATGGTAGAATCGTTTTACTAGTTGATCAGACTATTAAACCAGAGGAATCATACAACAAACGTTTACTTGATTTGAAAAGTAAGGGATTTAAGTTAGCTATGAAGGATTTACCTCTTGCTAGTATTGATGATTTTAAGTTTATGTTAAATGATTTCGACTTATTCCTGATTAACAGTGACGCTGGTGATGTTGTTGCTCAGGCTAAAGAGTTCAAAAAAGTTGTTCCTAATATGGATTTTTGCGCAGAGAATCTACACACTAAAGAGGAATTTTATGCTGCTAAAGATTCAGGTTTATTCAAAATCTTTGAAGGTACTTTCTTTAGAGTCCCTATAAATGAAAAGGATACAGAGGTTTCTCCTATTAAGATTAATTATATGAAGCTGATGACAGTTATAAATCAGCCTGATTTTAATCTTAGCGATGTTTCTAATGTTATAGGACAGGACCCTGCACTTTCAATTGAATTATTGAAAATTGCAAATAAGCTTACAGTAAATTCTAATATTAGATCCATTGCTCAAGCTACAGCACTTTTAGGACAACGTGAGATTAGACGTTGGCTAAATACTACATTATTCAATGGTTTAGCAGCTGGTAAGCCTAATGAGATTACACGACTATCATTAGTTAGAGCAAGATTTGCAGAGAATCTGGCACCTGTATTTGATTATGCTATGAGAAAAGATGAATTGTTCCTAATGGGACTGTTTTCTCTACTTAATTTAATACTAGATATGCCTATGGAAAAGGCTCTTGAGCAGGTTGGTGTTAGTAATGAAATAAAGAAAGCCTTAGTGGAGGATGATGGTATCTTTTCACCTCAGCTTGAATTCTTGCTTAGTTACGAAGCTGGTGATTGGCAGGAAGTATCCAGATTAATGGTTCTACACGATATTGAAATGCATGATGTGTACGATGCATATGTAGAAGCCTTGAAATGGTATGGTAATATGTTTATTTAGTGATTTTGTACTCATTTAAATACAAATTTACAAAAATTTAATAATTTGGACACTAAATCAATATATTTTGGTTTCTTGGAAACGCGCGCTCTGAAAATGCTGCTAAACGGCGAAAAATAGGCAATATACGGAAACTGAAATTTATAAAAGTGTTCAGATAAACTTCACATAGCAATTTTTTATAAAAATCAAAAAGTTACTGCACGAATTGATAAGTCTGTGACAAAAATTGCATTGACAGCATTTATAAATGGTGTTATAAAGTATCAAGTACGTTAAGGAAGACGTATTGTAGTAAATGGATTTTGGTTTTTATAGGAGTTGATTTGTTTATGAAGTTTAAAATTAGACTTGAGAACACACAGGACGCAGAAGAGTTTGTTACAGCAGCTGCTAAGTGTGGCAGCGATGTCGACCTTCATAGCGGAGTAGTTTATATCGATGGTAAGTCCCTTCTTGGAGTACTTGCAATGGGAATCAAGAGAGACATGGATGTATATGTTGCAGATCACATCGAACCATCATTTAGAAACGCTGTTAAGAAGTTCGTTGTTGCATAGAATAGAATAAGGTATAATAACCCTGTGTTTATCACAGGGTTTTTTATTTATGAAAGTTTCTAGATTAATAACTCCTGAGGGAGAAAAGGCACAAATAAATATTTCGGTTCGCAACTTGGTCGAGTTTCTCCTTAGAGAAGGAGATATCGATGATAGGAAAGGATCGGTAGATCCTTTTGAGGCAATGCAAGCAGGAAGTAGGATCCATAGAAAAATACAAAGTTCTATGGGTCCATTTTATAGTGCAGAAGTTCCTCTTAAATTCCAGATAGAATATGAAGACTATGTTCTTGGTTTGGAAGGAAGAGCTGATGGCCTTGTTTTAGATAGAGATGAATCGGGAAATGTTGTTACAGCCACTGTAGATGAAATAAAGGGAATGTATATGGATGTAATGACATTTGAGAAGCCTGTGCTAGTACATGAAGCTCAGGCTAAATGCTATGCCTATATGGTAGCTTCTGAATATAAATTGGAAACAATTGAAGTACAGATGACTTATGTTAGTCTAGAGACTGAGGAGGTTAAGTACTTTAATCATGTATATACTTTCGAAGAAATAGAAGATTGGTTTTTGACCATTATTGGAATATTTAAGAAATGGGCAGATTTTCAATACTATCATAAAATGGAGCTTCTTGAATCTGTTCAAGGCTTGGAATTCCCATATGATTATAGAGATGGACAAAAGAAGCTTGTTAGTGATGTTTATCGAAGCATATATAGAAGAAAGATTTTGTTTATGCAGGCCCCTACTGGTACAGGAAAGACTATTGCAAATGTTTATCCTGCTGTAATGGCCTTGGGGCAGAATCTTGCTGAGAGAGTTTTCTATCTTACTGCTAAAACAGCTACGGCTATTGCAGCTAGGGATGCATATAGTCTTTTGGTTGAAAAAGGATATGAAGGAAAGACAATTATGTTAACAGCGAAGGAAAAAATGTGCCTTTGCGATGAGGCTGATTGTAATCCGGATTATTGTCCTTATGCTAGGGGCCATTTTGATAGAATTAATGATGTTATATATGAAGTAATCACTAAAGAAACAGTAATAACAAGAGATGTTATTTTAGGCTATGCTGAAGAATACGTGGTTTGTCCTTTTGAATTGGCTCTTGATGTTAGCACATGGTGCGAAGGTATTATCTGTGACTACAACTATGTGTTTGACCCAAATGTATATTTAAAGAGATTTTTTGCTGAAGGCAAAGGCGGAGAGCATATATTCCTTATTGACGAAGCTCACAATATGGTTGATAGAGCTAGAGAAATGTATTCTGAAACGTTGATAAAGGAAGAGATTCTTTCTATAAAAAGATATGCTAAGCCGGTCAGCAAAAAGCTTGTTAACGCATTGGAAAAGTGCAATAGAATAATGCTTGAATATAAGCGTGAGTGTGATCACGACATAACTGTATTAGATGACGTTGATATGCTTTTAAATGCTTGTGACAATTTGCAGATGATATTGGAACAGCTATTTAAAAAAGAAATCAAATTTGGAATATATCAGGATGAAGTTCTAGATTTTTATTTCAGATTGAGAAATTTTACAGCTTTAGCTTATCAACAGGATAGTGACCACTATCGAATATACTGTGATTTTGATGAGGATAAAAATTTCAATCTTCATTTATATTGTATTGATCCATCTGCGCAGCTGCAGGATAGACTTAGAATGGCAAGAGCAACAGTATACTTTAGCGCGACATTACTTCCTATCGATTATTACAAGGATTTGCTTTGTAATGACAAAGATGTATATGCAATATATGTGGACTCGGTTTTTAATCAGAAGAATCGTCTTTTGATGTTAGGTACGGATGTAACTAGCAAATATACAAGACGAGGTGATGACGAATATCAGAAATTTGCCACTTACATAAATACTATCGTAAATGCGAAGCAGGGAAACTATATGGTTTTTGGCCCTTCATATAAGTTTTTAGAGGATATACAAAACAAATTCAGTGACATAATGGGCGATGTTGATGTAATTGTTCAACAGCAAAATATGACAGAGCAGGAACGAGAAGATTTCTTGCTAGAATTTGAAAAGAAAAGAGACAAATCAATGGTAGCGTTTTGTACTCTTGGAGGGATTTTTTCAGAGGGAATAGATTTAGTTGGCGGAAAGCTTATTGGCTCAATTGTACTTGGGGCAGGACTTCCACAGGTTGGCAATGAGAGAAAGCTTATGTCGGACTTCTTTGATGAGAATGGTAAAAATGGATTTGAGTATGCATACTTGTATCCTGGAATGAATAAAGTTATTCAGGCAGCTGGACGTCTTATCAGAACTAAGGACGACGTGGGAGTTATCGCGTTGCTGGATGAACGATTTAGATTTGGAAGTTACAGAAAGACATTTCCAAGAGAATGGAACGACGCTGTATTTACATCCGTAGAAAATGTAGAAGACCAGGTAAAAGCTTTTTGGAAAGATAAATAAACACTTTCGTTAAAAAGTAACAAATTTAATTAAAAAAATAGACTGAAAAAGTATTAGGACATGTGAACAAATTGTGATATACTATCTACAACTGTGGGGTGTGCGAGGTTTTGTACATCCTGCGATACAAAATAAATATCACGGAGGTGTAAAGTGGGCAAGGTAAGAAGAGTTTACGTTGAGAAAAAACCACAGTTTGCAGTATCTGCTAAGTCACTGTATTCCGAAATAGGAAGTTACTTAGGCATCAAGGGTGTTACAGGAGTCAGGGTTCTGATTCGGTATGACATTCAGGATGTTTCTGATGAGGTCTTTAAAAAAGCGGTAAAGACGGTGTTTTCGGAGCCACCTGTTGATGATGTTTATGAAGAAACATTTGATTACAATGGCAGAGTTTTTTCTGTTGAGTTTTTACCAGGTCAGTTTGACCAGAGAGCTGATTCTGCGGAGCAGTGTCTTAAACTTCTAAATGAGGATGAGAATCCTACTATTCATACAGCTACTACCTATGTTATTGAGGGTAGCATTTCTGACGATGAATTTAATGCTATAAAATCACATTGTATTAATCCAGTTGATTCTAGAGAGACTTCACTTGAAAAGCCAGAGTCTCTATCTAATAATTTCGATGAGCCAGCCGACGTCAAGACTTTTGACGGATTCATTTCTATGGCTGAAAATGATTTACGTAATTTATATGATTCCTTAAATCTTGCTATGACATTTAAGGATTTCCTTCACATTCAGAACTATTTTTCCAATGAAGAACACAGAGACCCTACTGTTACAGAAATCAGGGTATTAGATACATATTGGTCTGATCATTGTAGACATACTACATTCTCTACAGAGTTAAAGAACGTTACTATTGAAGATGGTTATTACAAAGCTCCTATCCAGGCAACTTTTGATGATTATCTTGATAACTTCAAGATTCTTTATAAGGATAGAGATGATAAGTTTGTATGCTTAATGGATTTGGCACTTCTTGCTATGAAGCGTCTTAAAGCAGATGGCAAGCTTAATGATCAGGAGGAATCTGACGAGATTAATGCATGTTCAATCGTTGTTCCTATTAATGTAGATGGAACAGAAGAAGAGTGGCTTATCAACTTCAAGAATGAAACACACAACCATCCAACAGAAATTGAGCCATTTGGTGGTGCTGCTACATGTCTTGGAGGTGCAATCAGAGATCCACTTTCAGGACGTACTTATGTATATCAGGCTATGCGTGTTACAGGCGCTGCTGATCCTACAGTTTCAGTAAAGGATACAATCGAAGGAAAACTTCCACAGAAGAAGCTTGTTCGTGAGGCTGCTCATGGATATAGTTCATATGGTAACCAGATTGGTCTTGCTACAGGATATGTAAAGGAAATCTATCATCCAGATTACGTTGCAAAGCGTATGGAGATTGGTGCTGTTATGGGTGCTGCTCCAAGACGTGCAGTACAGAGATTAAACTCTGATCCAGGAGACAGAATCATTCTCCTTGGTGGACGTACAGGACGTGATGGTATTGGTGGTGCTACAGGTTCATCTAAGGCACACAACACAGAATCTACAGCAGTATGTGGTGCTGAGGTTCAGAAGGGTAATCCACCTACAGAAAGAAAGATTCAGAGACTTTTCAGACGAGAAGAAGTTTCATATATTATCAAAAAGTGTAACGACTTTGGTGCCGGCGGTGTATCAGTAGCAATCGGAGAGCTTGCTCCAGGTCTTACAGTTGATCTTGATAAGGTTCCAAAGAAGTATGCAGGTCTTGATGGTACAGAGCTTGCTATTTCAGAATCTCAGGAGAGAATGGCTGTAGTTGTATCACCAGCTGACGTTAATAAGTTCTTACAGTATGCTGCAGAGGAAAACCTTGAGGCAATTGAGGTTGCAGTTGTTACTGAGGAGCCACGTCTTGTTCTCAACTGGAGAGGTAAGGAAATCGTTAACCTTTCTAGAGCATTCCTTGATACAAACGGTGCTCATCAGGAGACAGATGTATATGTAGAGCTTCCTGATAGCAATGATAAATATACAGATAAAATCGGTATCGAAAAGGTAGCAAAGGACATTGAAAATAATGATTTAAAGGCAGCATGGCTTGATACACTTGCTGATCTTAATGTTTGCTCACAGAAGGGACTTGTTGAGATGTTTGATGGCTCAATCGGAGCTGGCTCAACACTTATGCCTTTCGGTGGTAGATATCAGCTTACAGAAACTCAGGCAATGGTTGCTAAGGTTCCTGTTGCAGATGGAAATACAGACGCTGTTACAATGATGGCTTATGGATTTAATCCATATGTAAGCTCTTGGTCACCATATCACGGTTCACAGTTAGCCGTACTTGAGTCAATCTCACGTATCGTAGCTACTGGTGGTGATTACAAGAAAATCAGATTTACATTCCAGGAATACTTCCGCAGAATGAGCGAAGATCCAAAGAGATGGAGCCAGCCATTTGCAGCACTTCTTGGTGCTTACAAGGCTCAGATGGAGTTCGGTCTTCCTTCTATAGGTGGTAAGGATTCAATGTCAGGAACATTCAATGAAATTGATGTTCCACCAACACTTGTATCATTTGCTGTAGATGTTGCAAAACAGCAGGATATTGTTACACCAGAGCTTAAGGAAGCAGGAGATAAGCTTTTCTTACTTAGAATTCTTCGTGATAATTATGACCAGCCAAATTACAGCCAAGCAAAGGTTGTTTATGAAGTAGTAAGACAGATGGTTGAACTTGGAAATATCAAGGCTGCATATGCTCTTGATGCATATGGATTAGTACCAGCTGTTTCTAAGATGGCCTTCGGTAACAAGTTTGGTGTAAAGCTTGTTGATGAATGCCAGAACGGATTATTATTCGGATGTGTAATTGGCGATATCGTAGTTGAAGTTTCAGAGGATGGCGCACTTGCTATCATTCAGGAGCTTGAAAAGAGAGGATTCTCTGATTGTGGCTACGAAGTTGGTGAAGTTACAGATGATGCAACATTCACATACAAGGATGTAAAGATTTCTATGGATGAGGCTCTTGCTGCATGGACAGGAACACTTGAAAAGGTATTCAAGACACGCAGCCATGATGATACATCTCTTGTAAACACAGAGCTTTACAAGGCAAAGAATTTCTACATCAGTAAAAACAAGATTGCTAAGCCAAGAGTATTTATCCCAGTATTCCCAGGAACAAACTGCGAATACGATTCAGCTCGTGCCTTTGAAAAGGCAGGTGCAATCACAAATGTAAAGGTATTCAAGAATCAGAATGCCGAGGATATCAGAGAATCAGTAGATGAGTTTACAAGAGCAATTGCTCAGTCTCAGATTGTTATGTTCCCTGGTGGATTCTCAGCTGGTGATGAGCCAGAGGGTTCAGCTAAATTCTTCGCAACTGCATTTAGAAATGCAAAGATGAAGGAAGCAATTACAAATCTTTTAGAGAATAGAGATGGTTTGATGTTAGGTATCTGTAATGGATTCCAGGCTCTTATCAAGCTTGGTCTTGTACCTTACGGTGAAATCCATACACAGTCAGCAGATTCACCAACTCTTACATACAACACAATAGGACGTCATATTTCTAAGATTGCCTACACAAAGGTAGTCAGCAACAAGTCACCATGGCTTGCAGGTGCACAGCTTGGAGAGACTTATTGTTCACCAGCATCTCACGGTGAGGGACGTTTCGTTGCTTCAGAAGAGTGGATTAAGAAGCTCTTCGAAAACGGACAGGTTGCTACTCAGTATGTAGATGAAAACGGCAACCCTACAATGGATGAGGAATGGAATATCAACGGAAGCTACTATGCAATCGAAGGTATTACAAGTCCAGATGGTAGAGTATTTGGTAAGATGGCTCATGCAGAGCGTAGAGGAAGTGGCGTAGCACTTAACATTTATGGTAATCAGGACATGAAGATTTTCGAATCTGGTGTGGATTACTTTAGATAAAAAATAAACTCCAAGGTAAATTGTTCTACCTTGGAGTTTTACAAAATCCGAAAATCGATGTGATTTTCTAGAGATTAGTTTAAATAGCTCCCTTCTAATAATTTAGAAAAATGCCATTTGATATTTCTTGCTATTCTAGTGAGTATAGCGAGAGCGATACTAGAATAGTTAGAAATATCAGATGGTATGCAAAAAGAACTTGGGAGGGAGCGAGAGAAAGAAAAAGGGTAGAAAAGAGGAAAGATGAAAGCATTTTTGATTTTGGAAGATGGCACAGTATTTGAAGGCACAAGCATAGGATCTACCAGAGAGGTCGTTAGTGAGATTGTTTTCAATACTTCTATGACTGGATATTTGGAAGTTCTGACAGATCCTTCTTATGCAGGTCAGGCCGTATGCATGACATATCCACTTATTGGTAATTATGGTATTACAGATGATATGGAAAGTGGCAGACCATGGCCTGATGGATTTATTGTTAGAGAGCTTAGTAGAATTCCATCAAACTTCCGCTGCAAGGGAACTATTCAGGATTTCTTGGTTAAGCACAATATCACCGGTATTTCAGGTATCGATACACGTGCTCTTACAAAAATCTTACGTGACCGCGGAACAATGAACGGAATGATTACTACAAACGAGCACTTTAATTTCGATGAAATTAAGCCAAAGCTTCAGGCATATAGAACTGGGGATGTAGTTTCAAAGGTTACTTGCCAGGAGAAGACGGTTCTACCAGGAAATGGAAAAAAGGTAGCACTATTAGATTTCGGTGCAAAGAGAAACATTGCAAAGTCTCTTAATGATAGAGGATGTGAGGTTACTATTTATCCTGCTCACACTCCTGCAAAGGAAATCCTTGCAGCAGAGCCAGACGGTATTATGCTTTCAAACGGACCTGGCGATCCAAAGGACTGCGGGCCTATCATTGATGAGGTTAAAAAGCTTTATGACAGCAATGTCCCAATTTTTGCAATTTGCCTTGGACATCAGCTTATGGCACTTGCAACTGGTCTAGATACTCACAAGCTTAAGTACGGACACAGAGGTGGCAACCATCCTGTAAAGGACTTGGAGACTGGCAGAGTATACATTTCATCACAAAACCACGGTTATGTAGTTGATACAGATGGACTTGATGAAAAAATTGCAGTACCTGCATTTGTGAATGTAAACGATGGAACAAATGAGGGACTTAAGTATACAGGAAAGAACATTTTCACTGTTCAGTTCCATCCTGAGGCATGCCCAGGACCACAGGACAGCGGATATTTATTTGATAGATTTATTAAGATGATGGGAGGAGAGCAGTAATGCCAAAGAGAAGTGACATTAAGAAAGTAATGGTGATTGGCTCAGGTCCTATCGTCATCGGACAGGCGGCAGAGTTCGATTATGCTGGAACACAGGCATGTCGATCACTTAAGGAAGAAGGCATTGAGGTTTGTCTTGTTAACTCCAACCCTGCCACAATCATGACAGACAAAGAGATAGCAGATCAGGTTTATATTGAGCCTCTTACAGTAGATGTTTTAAAGCAGATTATTATTAAGGAAAAGCCAGATTCGCTTCTTCCAACACTTGGTGGACAGGCTGGACTTAACCTTGGTATGGAGCTTGCAGAGTCAGGTTTCTTAGAAGAGCAGGGAGTTAAGCTTATCGGTACAACAGCTGAGACAATCTTTAGAGCTGAGGATAGACAGGCATTCAAGGATACTATGGAAAAGCTTGGTGAGCCTGTTGCAGCATCACTTGTTGTAAACACAGTTGAGGATGGTATCAAGTTTACTAACACAATCGGCTATCCAGTAGTACTTAGACCTGCTTATACACTTGGTGGTTCAGGCGGTGGTATTGCAAACAATCAGCAGGAGCTTGTAGAAATTCTTACAAACGGCCT
The DNA here is from genome assembly GCF_015057245.1 of Pseudobutyrivibrio ruminis. Lineage (GTDB taxonomy): Bacteria > Bacillota > Clostridia > Lachnospirales > Lachnospiraceae > Pseudobutyrivibrio > Pseudobutyrivibrio ruminis_E. The sequence continues at coordinate 422,100 of NZ_SVET01000001.1, read as the reverse complement.
TCGTCTTTCACGTGTACATGAAGTTCTTGTAGAAAGATGCATCGCTGGATGGAAGGAAATTGAGTACGAGGTAATGCGTGATGCCAATGGCAACTGCATCACAGTATGTAATATGGAAAACATCGACCCAGTTGGTGTACATACAGGTGACTCAATTGTAGTTGCTCCTTCACAGACACTTGGTGACAAGGAGTATCAGATGCTTCGTACATCTGCACTTCGTATTATAGATGAGCTTGGAATCACAGGTGGATGTAACGTACAGTATGCGCTTCATCCAGAAAGCTTTGAGTACTGTGTAATCGAGGTAAATCCACGTGTATCTCGTTCATCAGCACTTGCCTCAAAGGCAACAGGATACCCTATTGCGAAGGTAGCAGCAAAGATTGCTCTTGGTTATACACTTGATGAGATTCCAAATGCTATTACAAAGAAGACTTATGCATCATTTGAGCCAATGCTTGATTACTGCGTAGTAAAGATTCCACGCCTTCCATTTGATAAGTTCATTACAGCTCAGCGTAAGCTTACTACCCAGATGAAGGCTACTGGCGAAGTAATGTCTATATGCAACAACTTTGAGGGTGCCCTTATGAAGGCAATCCGCTCACTTGAGCAGCATGTAGATTCGCTTCTCAGCTACGATTTCTGCGATATGACAGATGAGGAACTTAACGAAGCACTTAAGGTTGTTGATGATAGAAGAATTTACTGCATCGCTGAAGCCCTTAGACGAGGAGCATCATACGAGACTATTCACAATATCACAAAGATCGATATGTGGTTCATTGATAAAATTAAGATTCTTGTTGAAATGGAGCTTAGACTTCAGCAGGAAGAGCTTACAGTTGACCTTCTTAAAGAAGCAAAGAGAATTGAGTTCCCAGATAGCGTAATTGCCCACTTGAATGGAAAGATGACTGAGGACGAGGTTCGTCAGATGCGTTATGACAACGGCATCGTAGCAGCTTACAAAATGGTTGATACATGTGCAGCAGAGTTTGATGCCATGACACCTTACTACTACAGTGTCTACGGAAGCGAAAACGAAGCTGTAGAGACAAAGGACAGAAAGAAGGTACTTGTACTTGGTTCTGGTCCTATCAGAATCGGTCAGGGTGTTGAGTTTGATTACTGTTCAGTTCATGCTACATGGTCGTTTGCAAAGGAAGGCTGGGAGACAGTTATCGTAAATAACAACCCAGAAACAGTATCAACAGACTTTGATATAGCAGATAAGCTTTACTTCGAACCTCTTACAAACGAGGATGTAGAATCAATCGTAAATCTTGAAAAGCCAGACGGAGCAATCGTACAGTTTGGTGGCCAGACAGCTATCAAGCTTACAGAGCACCTTATGAAAATCGGTGTGCCTATCCTTGGAACAAAGGCTGAGGACGTAGATGCAGCAGAGGATAGAGAACTCTTTGATGAAATTCTTGAGCAGACACAGATTCCACGTGCTGCCGGCGGCACAGTGTTTACTGCTGAAGAAGCAAAGGAAGTTGCTAATCGACTTGGCTATCCAGTGCTTGTTCGTCCTTCATATGTACTTGGTGGACAGGGAATGCAGATTGCTTTCAACGATGAAGAAATCGAAAAGTTCATGGATATCATCAATCAGATTGCTCAGGATCATCCAATCCTTGTAGATAAGTACTTGCAGGGCAAGGAGATTGAGGTTGACGCCATCTGCGATGGTGAGAATATTCTCATTCCTGGTATCATGGAGCATATTGAGCGTACTGGTATACACTCAGGTGATAGTATTTCAGTATATCCAGCTCACACAATCAGCCAGGATATTAAGGACAAGATTGTAGATTATACAGAGCGACTTGCAAAGGCTCTTCACGTACTTGGAATGATAAATATCCAGTTCATCGCCATGGATGGAGAGGTATATGTAATTGAGGTAAACCCACGAAGCTCTCGTACAGTTCCATACATCAGTAAGGTAACAGGTATTCCAATTGTAGACCTTGCGGCAAAGGCAATCCTTGGTCACAAGATTACAGAAATGGGATACAAGCCAGGCCTCCAGCCAGAAGCTGACTACATTGCAATCAAGATGCCAGTGTTCTCATTCGAGAAGTTGCGTGGAGCTGAGATTTCCCTTGGACCTGAGATGAAATCTACTGGTGAGTGTCTTGGTATTGCAAAGACATTCGAAGAAGCTCTTTACAAGGCATTCCTTGGTGCAGGAGTTGTTCTTCCAAAGCATAAGCAGATGATTATTACTGTAAAGGATGCTGATAAGCCAGAGGCCCTTGGGGTTGCAAAGAGATTTGAAAAGCTTGGCTACAAGATTTACGCAACACGCTCAACTGCAAAGTATTTACAGGATGGTGGTGTAGATGCACTTCAGGTTAACAAGATTTCACAGGAATCTCCAAACGTAATGGACCTTATCCTTGGTCATAAGATTGACCTTGTTATCGATACACCTACACAGGGACATGGAGATAAGACAAGAGACGGATTCCTCATTCGTCGAAATTCTATCGAGACTGGTGTTAACTGTATCACAGCAATCGATACTGCAGTAGCACTTGCTACATCACTTGAATCAGCTCCTACGGAATACACTCTTGTGGATGTGGCTAAGATATAAATATATGATTGATTTAGAGCTATCTTGCATTGATATGCAGGATAGCTTTTTTATTGCTTGACATAGTTAGGATTGGGATGTATATTAAAAATATAAATTGCACACAATTAAATAGCATATAAAATCGATTATAATTCAGGAGGTAAATTATGGTAGCAGTTAGATATTATTCAAAATCAGGAAATACAAAGCTTCTTGCAGAGGCAATTGGAAAAGGTGCTGGTGTTATTCCTATTTCTGTAGATGAGGATAGCGCAAAGATTACTGAAGACATCGATGTTTTATTCATCGGTGGCGCATTATACGCTTATGGACTTGATAAGATAATGAATGATTATTTATCAGGAATCGATGGTAATAAAGTTAAGAAGGCAGTAGTATTTTCAACTTCTTGGATTTCAAAGCATTCTATTGATTTAATTAAGAAGGCACTTAAGGAAAAGGGCATCGAAGTTGCTGATGAGACATGTTATGTTAGAAATAAGCCAAACGATAAGCAGCTTGCAGAGGCAGAAGCATTTGCTAAGAAGTTTATATAAGATTGGTATTGTAGAGAAAGCTCCAATTGCATTGGAGCTTTTTTACGTTTGCGCGCCATGGGCGCGCTCTAACGGGTGAAAGTCCCGAACACGCCCAGATAGTGGGAAGTGTATAGCTGAACAGCAAGGGTGTCCATCGTGAGGTGGAATCTGAAGGAAGCTGTAAGCAAATCTCTGGTCCGACGGACAGAAATCACATATAAGGCTAGGCTACGAGAGATAAGTTGGCCTAAAGCAACAAAGTCTAATAACTATCACTTTTGTAGTAGCAGAGTAAATGTGGCGGATATATGGAGAGAAAGAGCGTGCACCTTAAGCGTGGAGGTCTCACAGAGGTTCCATTAGCCTAGTAACAACGAACTGTGAGAAGTCAGCCGAACCCATAGTAGCGAAGAAGTCTCTGTAATGGAGATGGAGCGAAGGGGTGAACAATCAATAAGTTTGAGTATGTCTCGTGTTGCAGAAATGACAACACCTGCCGTAACCAATCGGGATAAAGGTGGTCAAATCAAGCGAGGCGGAAAGGAAAGAACGCATGGACACAAGTAGTCTAATGGAGCAGATACTATCTAGCGATAATCTCAACAGAGCATATCTGCAAGTCGTACGAAACAAAGGTGCAGAGGGAGTGGACGGAATGAAGTACACAGAACTCAAAGAACATCTTGAAAAGAACGGCGATATCATCAAGGAACAGTTGAGGACAAGAAAGTATAAACCTCAGCCAGTTCGAAGAGTGGAGATACCAAAGCCTGATGGTGGTGTCAGAAACCTAGGAGTACCAACAGTAACAGACAGATTCATACAACAAGCCATAGCACAGGTGTTAACACCAATCTATGAGGAACAATTCCATGACCACAGTTATGGATTCAGACCTAATAGATGTGCACAGCAAGCAATCCTAACAGCACTCGATATGATGAATGATGGTAATGACTGGATTGTAGACATTGACTTGGAAAAGTTCTTTGACACAGTAAATCACGACAAACTTATGACTATCATAGGTAGAACTATAAAAGATGGAGATGTTATTTCTATCGTTAGAAAATACCTAGTCAGTGGAATCATGATTGATGATGAGTACGAGGACTCCATTGTGGGAACACCACAAGGAGGAAATCTCTCGCCATTATTGGCAAACATCATGCTGAATGAACTTGATAAGGAAATGGAAAAGCGAGGGCTTAACTTTGTACGATACGCGGACGACTGTATCATCATGGTCGGAAGTGAAATGTCTGCTAATAGAGTCATGAGAAATATCTCCCGATTCATTGAGGAGAAACTAGGTCTCAAGGTCAACATGACCAAGAGCAAAGTAGACAGACCAAGTGGATTAAAATATCTTGGATTCGGATTCTACTACGACACAAGTGCACATCAATATAAGGCGAAACCACATGCGAAATCAGTAGCGAAGTTTAAGAAGAGAATGAAAGAACTCACTTGCCGTAGCTGGGGCGTTAGCAACAGATACAAGGTGGAGAAGCTCAATCAGCTTATCAGAGGATGGATTAACTATTTCAAGATAGGAACAATGAGAAGTATCTGCTATAACATGGACGGCACTATCCGATATAGGCTTCGTATGTGCATTTGGAAACACTGGAAAACTCCACAAAACAAGGCAAAGAATCTTATAAAGCTTGGAGTTCCTAAACGGGCTGCATGGAGAACCGCATATTCAAAAGGATACGCGAGAGTCTGTCGTGCACCTGATATATCCCAAGCTATAAGCAATAAGAGATTAGCCTCATATGGACTAATTTCAATGTTAGATTACTACACCGAAAGATGTGTTACTTGTTAAGTTGATTGAACCGCCGTATACGGAACCGTACGTACGGTGGTGTGAGAGGTCGGGAGATTGATTAAATCTCCCTCCTACTCGATTTTATAGGAAATTACTTTGTAATTCCTATAAAGTAAAAAACAAGCTGCGCTTGTAAGATGTGTCTCGCCGGCATAGGAAGATAATTGCTTAAAGCAATTGCCGGCTCGCACTGCTGGAGTTTTGCAAAGCAAAACTCTTTCTTGTATATTTACATATATTACTATGCTATAATTTTAAATATCTGTAGATTATTTGGAAATTTTATAAAAAGTGTTGACCTTCTACCTTGTGGAAGGTTTATATTTCAAGCATAGACAAGGCCAAGTCTCAATATTAACTCGGGAGGGATGACATGGAAACAGTACAGGTAGCATCAATGATAGGGATGTGTTTTACACTATTAATTTCATTTGGTTTGCCAATAGGATTATTGCTATATGCAATGAACAAGCTAAAAGCAAAAATGATTAGCTTTTGGATAGGAGCTGCTACATTTGTAGTATTTGCTCTTGTGCTTGAACAGCTGTTGCATATAGGAATGATTAATCAGTTTGGTGAAGCTTTAACTGGAAATATTCTTATAAAGGCCATCTATGGTGGTCTCGCAGCTGGAATCTTTGAAGAGGTTGGTCGTTTCATATCAATGAAATTGTTTATGAAACGATTCCTTAATAAGGAAAATGCATTTATGTATGGTGTTGGTCACGGTGGAATTGAGGCTATGATTATTGTAGGTCTTACTACAGTATCAAACCTGATTAGCGCTTATATGATTAATACTGGATTAATGGAGAAGTCATTGGAGTTATTAGACAGCGATATCAAACAGCAAACTATTGATCAGCTTTCATTATTGTGGACTACCAGCCCAGTGGATTTTTACATGGCTGGAGTAGAGAGAGTTGTTGCCATTACATTACATCTGTCACTTTCTTATATTGTTTATAGGGCAGTCAAAGATGGAAAGATTCAGCTACTTTTCTTATCAATTGCATTACATGCATTTGCAGATTTTGTAACTGTTTTGGTGGCAGGATATGCAACGGCTATAGTAGTGGAAATTGTATTGATTGTAATAGTTTCCATTATTGCAGTATTTGTTTATAAGAAATTTTCTGATGAGCAGACAATTGCCTTAGGAGAATAGTTTATGGTCGAAAAGGTTTATAGTACCAGATGCGGGAATATTCATTATTGGATAAATACTAATGGTGGGTGTCAGGATAAACAGCTAGTGTTTTTACCTGGGTTAACTGCAGATCACAGATTATTTGATATGCAGATTGAGTGTTTTGAAGGGAAGTATCCTGTGTTTGTATGGGATGCACCAGCTCATGCTACTTCATATCCATTTGATATGGATTTTTCCTTGGCGGATAAAGCTACTTGGTTAAATGAAATCCTTGTGGAAAATGGTTTCGATAAGCCTGTTATTATTGGACAATCCATGGGTGGATATTTGGGACAGATGTTTATGCAGCTTTTTCCTAATAAAGTGGTCGGGTTTGTATCGATTGATTCCGCCCCATTGCAAAAGCAGTATTATACAGGAATTGAATTGTGGCTACTTCATAGAATGACTCCGGTGTATCGCTATTATCCATGGAAAACTCTTTTGCGGCAGGGAACAAATGGGGTGGCAACCTCTGAATATGGACGTGCCTTAATGAAGGAGTTTATGATGACCTATGACGGTGATCAGGAAAGATACTCACGTCTTGCAGGCGGTGGCTATAGGATTTTGGTAGAGGCTGTGGAAGAAGAGCTTCCTTACGAGATTAATTGTCCAGCGATGCTTATATGTGGCACAAAGGATATGGCAGGCTCTACTAAAAGGTACAATAGAGCTTGGCATGCTCGCACAGGATTGCCTTTGCATTGGATCGAAGGTGCAGGGCATAACGCAAATACGGATAAGCCCGCCGAAATTAACAGGCTAATAGAAGAGTTTTTGGAGACAGCATGAAGATTAATCAAGTAGAAGAACTAGTTGGAATTACAAAAAAGAATATTCGCTTTTATGAAGACCAGGGACTGATTAGTCCAGAGCGAAACAGGGATAATGGATATAGAGAGTATTCCCTGAAGGATGTGGAGCTTTTAAATAAGATAAAGCTGCTTAGAAGCTTAGATGTTCCGATAGAGGATATTCGTAAATTGGAAACAGGACAGGTATCTATGACAGATTGTTTGGATAGACACATTTCTCATTTTACTCACAGGCAACAGGAGCTTAATGTGATGAAGGAGATGTGTCGGGAAATGATTGAAGCGGATGTTCAGTTTGATAGTCTACAGGCTGAATCTTATCTTGATGAAATGAAAAAGCTTGAGAAGGGAGGAGTTAGATTTATGGATGTTAATAAGATAGATATAAAGAAAACTAAGAGAGGCCCAATTATAGCAGCCACAGTAAGTATTATATTTTTCGTTGCTATGATTGCTTTTATTGGATGGGCCGAAATTACAGATCCTGAGACACCAATTGGATTTGTAATTGCTATTATAGTGTTATTTGGAGCAATGATTGTGGGAACACTTCTTGCTTTAAAAGAAAGATTAAAGGAAATAGAAGGAGGAGAAATAAATGAAGCTCGTAAGTATTGAAACAATTCCAGGACAGGAGTTTGAGGTAATCGGTGTAGTAAAGGGAACTATCGTACAGTCTAAAAACTTTGGTAAAGATTTCATGGCTGGTATGAAGACACTTGTTGGTGGTGAGATTAAAGGCTATACAGATATGCTTGTTGAAGCCAGACAGATTGCTACAAAGAGAATGGTAGATGAGGCTGAGCAGCTTGGAGCAGATGCTATTGTAGGAGTGAGATATGCTTCGTCATCTGTTATGCAGGGAGCAGCAGAGGTACTTGCCTATGGAACTGCAGTAAAGTTCTTGTAAAAATCTTTGAGCCAGAAGATAAAACTTCTGGCTCTTTTTATATCTATGATGTATAATTGTGCGCGGGCTAATTGAGTAAAATTAAACTTAGATTTACAGAGGATTTTTACGTGTACAGATTTATAAGAGAAGACCGCAGAAGCAATAGTAACACAAAAACAATTCTTTCAAATGTGATACTTGCAGCAGTAAGCCTTTTTATTAACGGATTTGGAGTATATCTTACCATTCAGGCTAATATAGGAGCAGGCCCATGGGATGTGTTGAATCTTGGGCTTTCAAAAAGCCTGGGGATTCTTTATGGCACAGCATCAATCCTTGTTTCATATAGCATATTGGGTATTGATATATTGATGAGAGAGCCTATTGGAATTGCAATGTTTATAGACGCTTTCGTGGTTGGAAAGGCTGTGGATTTCTTCAACTACATAGATTTAGTAAAACCATGTAGCTCCATTAAGACGGGAATTCCTGTTATGTTGATTGGGCTGGTTATTATTGCATATACGCAGTATACTTATATGGCAGCAGCATTAGGCTGTGGTCCAAGAGATACTTTGCTGGTGGGCATAGTTAAAAGACTTAAAAAGGTTCCTTTGGGAGCTGTAAGCATTATCCTGCTGAGCTTAGCCACTTTTGTGGGATGGATTCTTGGTGGACCAGTCGGTATTGGTACATTGATATGTGCCTTTTGTACAGGACCGATAATGCAACTGGCATTCAATTCAGTTCATTTTGATGCTGCAAAGATTCGTCATCAGCGAATAACAGAATCTTTTAAAACAATTTTAAATAAGTAATGGAGATACGTTATGTCATATTTAATTAAAGACACTACAAAAGAAGAAAGAGAGCAAATCGTAAAGGAATCTCTTGGAAATATCGAAGCAAACTGTGATGGATGCATGGCAGGCCTTGCTGAGATGTACGAGGATTACATAGAAGGAAAAAAGGAGCTTCGAGAGATTAACATGGAATTCAATGCCAGATATGTAAAGGATGACAACATGGAAGGCAGAGATGGCAGAAGCTGCGTAATGTAGGAGGACAAATGACAGATTATAATTTACTAGCAGACCAGATTAAATCACTTGCAGAGGATGAGCCAAACTTTATCCCTGTTCTTTCAAATGCATCAGCACTTATATATGATGCTATGGAGGAGTTAAACTGGGCAGGATTTTATTTGATGAATAAAGGCTCACTTTTACTTGGACCTTTCCAGGGAAAGGTTGCATGTATCAGAATAGCACTTGGCAAAGGTGTGTGCGGAACTGCAGCAGGTAATGATGAGACTTTGGTGGTACCAAATGTACACGAGTTTCCAGGACATATTGCATGCGACTGCGCTTCTAATTCAGAGATTGTTGTTCCTATTCATAAGGATGGCAAAGTGGTAGGCGTGCTTGATATTGATAGTCCAAAACTTAATAGATTTTCAGAGGACGATAAGCTTGGCTTAGAAAAGTTTGTAAAAGCTTTAGAAGAAGTAATTACCTTTGAATAAAAAATGAGTCATAATTACTCAACCTATAGTAAAATAGGTTGAGTAATTTTTTTTATTTTTTTGTAAGATACAAATCTAATTCCTGTCTATATAGATGTAAGGCCTACAAATAACAATTCGAAGGGAGCAAATATGAGAGACGAGGAGATAATAGAGTTATATTTCAATCGTAATGAACGTGCAATTGAAGAGACAGATGTTAAGTATGGCAATTATCTGGCATCTATAGCAGGAAATATTTTAAAGTGTCCAGAGGATGTGGAAGAAGCTTTAGATGATACATATATGAAGGCATGGAAAAGAATTCCGCCAACAAGACCTCAGATTTTGAGAATCTTTTTAGGGAAGATTACTCGTAACATTGCATTTAATAAATACGAGAATATGACAGCGAAAAAAAGAGGCGGTGGAGAAATAGCGGAAGTACTTGATGAGCTTGAGGAATGTATACCAGATTCAAGTGATGTTGAAGGCTCAATTCTTGGGGCAGAGCTTTCGCGTATTATCAGAGATTTTGTAAATAATCTACCAGACAGGGAAGCTTATATTTTCTCATGTAGATATTTTTACACAGAGGATATCAGTACAATTGCTAAAAAGTTTGGAATGACTCAGAACAATGTATCAGTGACGCTTAGTAGATTAAGAGGAAAGCTACAGAGCACATTAGTAAGGGAGGGATATTTAGCATCATGAGAAGTAGAGATTTGTATTTAAGTATGGTTGGAATCGACGATACAGTATTAGCAAAAGCATATAGATATTCAGAGGAAAAAAAGGTTGTAAAATTTCATAAGAGATTATCATTTGTTGCATGTATTTGTTTTGCTCTTCTAGCAACAGCCACAGCTGCAGCAGCTATACATCATTTCTGGGGAAGAGGAATGAATGGTGCTCTAAAATCTTCTGATGTGCAGCAGCAGACTTTAACTGAACAGGGACAGGCTATCGTATATCCGGAGCTTACTGATTATTCTTCATATCAAGTGACAGATCAGGGAATCACTATAGCTCCCGACACAGTAGTTGCCGATGATAAATTTGCATATGTTTCTTTTAAGGTTTCGGGATTTAGCATTTCTGATAAAGAAGAGCCAGGGGTAGATGTAGATTATTATTTAGGTGATGAGAAAGATTCAGAGTCTTCATGGGTAAATGGAAGCAGCTACTTCTATGATGGAATTATAATTGATGATAATGGCATGGGTGTTTACGAGGATGGATCGCCACTTGAGCAGGATGGATTTATTGGTCATTACTTGGATGAGAATGGAGATTTGGAATATGTAATCCAAATTCAGGCTGTAGATGGATTAAATACAATACCTGGAAACACCTTACATGTGGACTTTTCTTCACTTGGAATATATCCTGGTAAAGCTGAGTATGAGGCGCAAGTAAAAGGTGATTGGAGCTTTGAATTACAGCTTCCAACCACTAGCAACGCTCAGACAATAACAGTGAATAAAGATGTACCTGAAAGCAATTTTACAATCACAACTATAGATATATCACCTGTATCAATAACAGTGAACTATAAGGTTAATGGAAAGGTAGAGGCTAGTGAGGACGGCACCGGAATACCTGAATTTACAGGTTTTGTTATGAAAGATGGTACTAGACTTCCTTATGTTGGAAACGGAGGCTCTAGTGGATTTACAGATGATACTGAGGAATATGCAGTATGCGCAAGTTGCTTTGATAGAGTTATTGATATTTCTGAAATAAAATCTTTACTACTATGGCCAACAGATTGTGGTGGAGTTGATAAAGTTGAGGTAGAAATACAGTAAAATCATAAATAATGATATTAAAATGAGACATTCATGGAAGAATGTCTCATTTTTTATAAAAAAAACACAAAATATATACAGTATCCATATATAATAATGTTGTTCGCAATATAAAAATAATTTGGAAAATAACTATATATATTGAAAGGAGCATTATATGGAAAAGTCTACCAAGGCAGGATTTAATCTTCATTCGATTTACGTGAAGATTCTCACATTGATAATAATCAGTGTTATTGCATTTTTTGTTCTCAACATTGCTTATATCATTCCAAGAGCAAAGGCTACAATCCAGAAAGTCAACGAAAACAATATGCAGGATTTGTCCACTCTATGCTCGGAAATTGTAGAGCAGGAAATTGCAGCGAAGGGACTTGAAGGAGTAGATTATGAAGTGCTTAAGCCTATTTTTGAAGGTAGAGGCTTAAATGGTATAGATTCTAGCTCTATTTATGTTGTAGATCAGGATGGCATTTTCTTGTATCACAAGAAGGAAGATAAAATCGGAACAGAGGTATTTAATGAGGATGTGAAAAATATACTTGCACAAATACCAACCGGTTCATATGTTCCAAGCGGTATTATTCATTACGTAGATGAAAATGGCGTTGCTAAATATAGTTCATATCAGGTAATAGAGTCAGCTGGCTGGGTGACAGTTTGCGTGGCAAATGAGTCAGAGATTATGGCAGAGATTAACCAGATTAGAAATCTTGGAATTCTCTTATCATGTATAGTTGGTGTGGTTGTGCTTATTATAGGTATTACTGCTGCCAAAGGCATAACTGGGCCAATCAAGATTATTACAAATGTTATTGGTAGTGTTTCAAGGCTTGATTTCTCTTCAAGTGATGAGTTGGAAGTTATTGAGCATAAGAAGGATGAAACTGGAACTATGGCTAGAGCTGTAGGAGAGATGGAAGAGAGCCTTCGAAATATAGTTGAGCGTATTGCCAATACTTCTGTTGATTTGGAAGGACATGCTCTTAGACTTAAGGATATTACCGCTGAAATCGATTCTGCTAATGCAGACAATTCAGCCACATCTGAGGAGCTTGCGGCTAGTATGCAGGAAACAAGTGCTACCACAGACGTAATCAGCGAAAGAACAGTTGCAATCAAAGAGAATGCTGATGCTATTGCTGATGAAGTTAGGGTTGGTGCAGACAATGCAAAAGAGACCAGAAAGAAAGCAAGTGCAGTCTATGATGAAACTGTTGCAGCCAAGGAAAAGACTGAAAGAATGTACGAAGAGATTAATGCACAGGGACAGGAAGCACTTGAAAAGTCAAAAGCTGTTGAGAAGGTTAATTCTCTTGCAGTGGCAATTCAGGATATTGCCAGCCAGACAAATCTCCTTGCTTTAAATGCATCAATTGAAGCAGCTCGTGCAGGCGAGGCAGGAAAAGGTTTTGCAGTTGTAGCTACAGAAATCGGTGGACTTGCAACTCAGTCTAGCGATACAGTTGCTGGTATTATGGAAATCGTATCTGAGGTTCAGAATTCTGTAGACTTAATGAATGAGTGTCTTACAAGAACACTTGGATATATAGAAAAAGATGTTGCAAACGATTATGATAGCTTCCTTAAGATGGCAGATAACTACAAGCTTGATGCAGAGAATTTCTCAGATGTATTAGGCGATATATCAGAAAAGATTGGAGAACTTCAGGAGTCTACCACAGCAATTTCTATTTCAGTTGATGAGATTTCTAAGACTGTAGGTGAGGCGGCAGAAGCGGTAACAACAGTGGCAGAAAAAGCAACTGATGTTGCAATGCTTTCTGACGGTGTTGTAAAGGTTGTAGGTGAGACAGAAGAAAACTCTAACGAGCTTAGAGAGATTAAAGATTCATTTACAATTTAATGAAGATAATAATAAAACCAATCCCTGCAATGGGGATTGGTTTTTATTTTAGCTAAATAGTGCTTTTAGTTTTTGGAAAAAGCTCTTTTTACGTTTCTTATAGGTAAATTCCAGTTTGCTGTATTTTGAAAGAGGATCTGCATGGGATTCTAGCTTGGTAAGGAATACCTTAATCCAAACCACATCCTCATCTTTGCCTTGGAAGTCATCAAAACTGCTTTCGGCATTGTCGAGACTGTCGTAGCGAACTTTCATTTTCTGTAAGCGGGCGATTGTAGGATCCCACTCTGGTAAAACATCTCGTACATCGATTACGGCATTTTTCATTTCTTTTATATATCTGACCACACCGTTTTCCTCGATTTTAAAACGCTTTGCCAACACGGAATCAAAGTACTGGTATTCATCATAAAAGTTTTCATTCACAATTCTGTTTGTATTCATAGTATGTCACCTTTCGTATATTATCTACGTTTATCAGGATAGGCTTCGTAAAAGGCATTTTTATCCTCGTACATGTTTTCATCTGCATATCTCATTGCCAGTCGAAGATTTCCGCTATTTGCATCGTAATAATGTCCTATAGCAAAATTTAACCAATCAGGATCACAGGCCTTTTGTCGTAATAGGGCAAGCTTTTCTAAAAATTCCCCTTCTGTGCTATTAAGGGATATGATGGCGAATTCGTCACCGCCTGCTCGATATATTTGATCACCTATAAAAACTTCCTTAAGCACATTGGCAGCATCCTTTAATAATTCATCCCCTGAATTGTGTCCGCCATGGTCGTTTATTGTTTTTAAACCATTTAGATCACAGAAGGCCACTGCAAATGGTTTGGGATCCAGCTTCAGCTTAAGGGAAAGCTCATCCACATTAACGTTCATGCAGTTTCTGTTTAAAACGCCTGTAAGCACATCTACGTTGCTGAGATATTCCAGCTTTTCTAGAATCATGTGATTGGCAACTTCGGCTGTCAGGAAGAAGCTTATTAGCTCTAAAGTATCCTTTAGACGAGTGGTTTCACTTGTATCAAAATTTGAAATGTAAAGATATCCGATGATAACACCATGATGAATAAATGGCATTAGGCACAAGGCCTTACCTCCGGCATCCTTATAGGTTTTAATCCAATCAGGTGCCTGAGCCTCATAGTAGGACATGTCTTTATTATTTTGAATGATTATATTATTTGTTTCAGAGAGAAGTCTCTCCCAGCATCCAACAATTTCAAATGAAAAGTTTGAAAAAATATCCTTGATACAATAAGCGTTGTTGCGTACTGATTCGCTTATAATTTCAAATTTTTGTTGGTCAGAATCTACTGTTAAAATACAGGCAGATTCAGAATTAGCATATTCCCTCAGGTCACGAGTGATAATGTCCATACTATTGGAAAATGCATTTTCATTACGCATCTCCAAACAAACCTTTATTACGAAACTGGAAACATCAGGAGAAACAGCACTAAATTTCCCTGTATCCATTTCTTTGTTTAGAGTGTACATAAACTGGCAGTAGGCTACTGTTTCATCATGTTCGCAGTTGACTGGAAATAATATATCTTCAGTCCAGTAACCGTACATTTTTGTAGTATCTACATATGTGTGAATATGCTCATTTCCCCAGGCAGCTCTAAAACATATGTCTTCAAATTTTGGTTCCTTTGGAAGATGAGCAGTATACAATTGTCCCTCAATTACCTCATCAAAATCTTCAAAGGCAACTTTATTATTACCTTCCTGCTCCATAAACATGTCGTAGTAGCTTCTTTTGAAGATATCGTTTATGGCGTAAAAACGAATATCACCACAGGTGCCATCAGATTTTTTCTCTACAGACATGATTGTGCATGGAAGAGAAGATAGATTTGCTGTTTGTTTTAGTAGTGAATATAAATTGTTATCCATATCTTACCTATAGAAATAACATTGTATAAGGATTATTATTTATTCTATTTAATATTTGTGCCTACTTTGTGAAAATTGTGGTATTTTTTGAAATGATTTTATGTTGAAAAGACTAGAGTTTTATTTTATTCTATCCCATAATAGATTTATCTACTAAATTGATAGGAGATATATTAAAATGGACGATAGACTTAAAAAACAATTAGATTTTGCATTAGAAATAGATAAAGAGAAGAACATATTTAGACAAACTCATTTGTCGGGCCATGGCAGAAATGAAAACGATGCTGAGCACGCCTGGCATATGGCCATTATGGCGTATCTTCTTAGAGAATATTCAAATGAACCAGTTGATATAGGCAAAGTAATGCTGATGTGCTTGATTCACGATATTGTGGAGATTGATGCAGGTGATACCTATGCCTATGATGAGGAAAATAAAAAGACACAAGCAGCCAGAGAGGAAGCTGCTAAGAATCGTATATTCGGAATGCTTCCAGAAGATCAGGCAAAGGAATTGATGTCTCTTTTTGAAGAATTCGAAGCCTATGAAACAGCAGAGGCCAAGTTTGCTCGTGCAATGGATAATGTACAGCCACTAATGCTTAATAATAGCAATGGTGGAGAAGATTGGCGCAAGCATGGAGTCACTGCTACACAGGTACATGGCAGACAGGACAAGACAGCTTTAGGTTCGAAAAAGCTTTTCGAAGTGGTTGATGCAATTATTAGCGACAATGTAAGTCGAGGAAATATTAAAGACGAATAGTTTTGGAGGAAAAATGAAAGCACTTATTGCGATGAGCGGCGGAGTAGATAGTAGTGTCGCTGCTTTAATGATGAAGGAAAAAGGATATGAATGCATTGGATGTACAATGAAGCTGTATGCCAATGAGGATATAGGGGTCTGTGGCTCACATACTTGCTGTTCCCTTGATGATGTGGAGGATGCAAAATCCGTAGCACGTAGATTAGGCATGCCACATCATACCTTCAATTTTCAGGATAAATTCAGAGAAACTGTAATAGATGATTTTATCTATTGCTATGAAAATGGTATGACACCTAATCCTTGTATTGAATGTAACAAGCATATGAAGTTTGATGAGCTTTATAGAAGGGCTGAGATTCTTGGCTGTGAGAAAATAGTTACAGGACACTATGCAAGAATAAGAAAGACTGATAATGGGTATCAGCTTCTTAAGGGACTGGATTCAAACAAGGATCAGAGCTATGTTTTATATGCAATGACTCAAAATGAATTAGCACACACTGAATTCCCATTAGGTGAGATTTCTAAGGATGAGGTTAGAAAGATTGCAGAGAGTCATGACTTTATAAATGCAAACAAGCCTGACAGTCAGGATATTTGCTTTGTACCAGATGGCGATTATGTTTCAGCCTTGAAGAGATTTACAGGTAAGGAATATGCACCAGGTGATTTTGTGGACCATGATGGCAATGTTATGGGTACACACAAGGGTATTGTTGGATACACAATAGGACAGCGTAAGGGGCTTGGTATTTCGGCAGAACATCCTCTTTATGTTACTGAGCTTGATGTTAAGAATAATCAGGTGGTTCTTGGTAAAAACGAAGATTTATTTACAACAACCACTATTGTTAAGAACATCAACTGGATTGATCCAACAGACGACAGACCTACATTTAAATGCAAGGCCAAGGTTCGTTATCGTATGACTGAGCAGCCATGCACAGTTGAGCGTATTGATGCAACTTCAGCAAAGGTTGTTTTTGATGAGCCACAGCGAGCAATTACTCCAGGTCAGGCAGCTGTTTTCTATGATGGCGATGTAGTACTTGGTGGTGGAACAATTTTAAGAGACTAGAGTTAAGCGGGTTTTTAAGAGGAGAAATAATGACTAGAGCGGATTTTAGAGAGTTACTTGAAAAAAGAATTGTATTTATTGATGGGGCTACAGGTACTGAGCTTCAAAAAAGGGGAATGCCGGCAGGAGTATGTCCAGAAAAATGGATTATTGATAATCCTTGGGCTATTCAGGAATTGCAAAAGGCTTATTTTGATGCAGGTTCAGATATTGTGTTGGCACCTACTTTCACAGCCTCTAGAATCAAGCTAGCAGAATATGGGTTAGAGGACAAGCTTGTGGAGATGAATAGGCAGCTTGTCCGCCTCTCAAGGCAGGTTGCAGGGGATAAAGGCCTTGTTGCAGCAGATATTTCTATGACAGGTAAGCAGCTTTATCCTCTTGGAGACCTTATGTTTGAGGATTTAGTAGACTGCTATAAGGAGCAGGTGGAGGCTATTCTTCAGGAAGGTGTAGATCTTTTCGTAGTTGAAACTATGATGAGCCTTCAGGAGTGTCGTGCAGCAGTTCTTGCTATCAAGGAATCATGTGACTTACCAATCATTGTTTCTCTTACCTTTAATCCAGATGGAAAGACACTGTACGGAACATCACCAGATACAGCCATGATTGTTCTTCAGTCAATGGGTGTAGATTGTGTGGGAATGAATTGCAGCACTGGCCCTGATGCTATGCTAGAGCTTGTTCAGCAGATGGCGTCAGTTGCAAACATCCCTATTATTGTAAAGCCAAACGCTGGCTTGCCTGAGCTTGAGGATGGCAAGACTGTTTACAAGATGAGCCCTGATGCTTTTGCAGATGCTTGCGAAAAGCTTTATGAAGCAGGAGCATGGCTCTTTGGTGGATGTTGCGGTTCTACACCGGAGCACATATCAGCTCTGGTTTCTCGTTTGAAGGATAAAAAACAGCATCAGATTGAAAAGAAGCCTATGAGGGTTGTTACTTCTGAGCGAATGAATACCTGGATTGACTTAGACGGACCATTTATGGTTATCGGTGAAAGAATCAATCCTACAGGCAAAAAGAAATTCCAGGCTAGCCTACTTTCAGGCTCTCTATCCATGGTTGTGGATTTTGCAAGAGAGCAGGAAGAAAAGGGAGCCAACATTCTCGACGTAAATATGGGTATGAATGGCATCGATGAGAAGCAGATGATGCTTGATAGTATTTATGAGGTAACATCAGCAGTTGATTTACCTTTATGTTTGGATACTAGCCATGTGGATGTTATGGAGGCTGCGCTTCGCATATATCCAGGACGTGCTCTCATTAACTCTATATCTGCTGAAAAAGAAAAGATGGAGCCTATGCTTAAGCTTGCAAAGAAATATGGAGCTATGTTTATCACACTTCCATTGTCGGGAGCGGGACTTCCAAAGGATATGGAAGAAAAGAAAGAGCATATTGCCACTGTTCTTAATGCAGCAGAAGCTATTGGACTAGATAGGGATGCAGCAGTGGTAGACGTGCTGGTACAGACAGTTGGTGCTGAAGGTACAGCAGGATTACAGTGCTTTGAAACCATAGAATACTGCAAGAATGAGTTGGGACTTCCTACAGTATGCGGTTTGTCCAACATATCATTTGGAATGCCTAATAGACAGTTTGTAAACGCCACATATCTTACCATAGCTGTCAGCAAAGGCCTTACTATGGCTATTGCAAATCCAAGCCAGGATATGCTTATGTATCAGGCTGCAGCAGCAGATACACTTATGAACAAGCCTGGGGCGTTGGAAAAATATGCATCACTGCCAGTGTTATCAATGACAGCGGGAGGAGCCACAAGTGGTAGCCCAGCTGGGGCAAAGCCGGAAACCAGCACTACATCTTCAGAAAGTCCAGTGGCTGAGTGTGTTATAAAAGGAAAAAAGGACCAGATAGTTTCTGAAATACAAAAGCTTTTAGATGCTGGAATGGAGCCACAGGAAATAATCGAAAATCACCTTATTAAGGGAATAAACGTAGTAGGTGATTTATATGATAAAAAGAAGTATTTCTTGCCACAGCTAATAGCGGGAGCAAATGCGATGGAAGTGGGAATGAAGCACATAGAACCACTTCTTGCCAGCGATTCTACTGAAGCAAAGGCGACGGTTGTTATTGCCACAGTAGAGGGTGATATTCACGATATTGGAAAGAATTTGGTTGCACTTATGCTTAAAAACTATGGCTTCAACGTAATTGATCTAGGCAAGGATGTACCAGCAGCCATAATCATTGATAAGGCAGTAGAGGTTGATGCAGATATAATTGGTCTGTCTGCCCTTATGACCACCACAATGATGCGAATGGATGATGTGGTTAAGCTCGCTAAGGAAAAGGGCTGTAGAGCTAAGATTATTATTGGCGGAGCATGTATAAACGAATCCTTCAAGGATGAGATTAGTGCAGATGGATATTCGGCTGATGCAGCAGAATGTGTAAAGTTGGTTCAAAATATTATGGAGAAATGGGCATAGATTTTTTAACTAAAATCTAGTAATGTATTATTAGTGATATGTGAAAATCAAAGTGAGGGAGTTTGACTATGACAAAAGAAGAATTAGCTGAGAAGCTTCAGGGATGTCACTATGGTCTTTCAGATGTAGAGGAATCTCTTATTGAAGAGGCAAGAGTGAATGGCCTTGTTATTGGCTATGGCAGTTTAAATACTGTTATCCAGTTTGAGGGTGCTACATACGAAGAGGGTGATGATCTCTCTGAAGAAAGCGAGATGATGTATGTGGACTATGAAAGCCCAAATACAATCAAGGCATTTTGGAAGGGTCTTTGCAAGGGAGAAAAGGGTGGAAATCCAGATTACTCTTGGAGCTACGAAACATCTTTCCCAGTTGCTCATTTCAGAATGATTGGCCGCCGCACAAGAATCAATGATGAAAAATACTGTGAGGGCATTGTTTTTGAATTAAAGGACCTTCAGGCAAAGCACATCGATTTGGAAGGTACAATGTCATATTTCTAAAACAAAAGCAGACTTTTAGGTCTGCTTTTCTTATTTTATGGATGTACATATTTCAGGTAATTCCTCTAAATAGTAAAAATATTGCGAAAATTAATAATTATGTTGACATTGGGGGCTTGTTTTGTTATCTTTATGAAGTCGCTTGAAGCGTTAAACGCTAATAGCTCTGGGATCTTAGCTCAGCTGGGAGAGCATCTGCCTTACAAGCAGAGGGTCACAGGTTCGAGCCCTGTAGGTCCCATTTAATTTAATAAATATGGCGAGATAGCTCAGTTGGCTAGAGCACGCGGTTCATACCCGCGGTGTCGAGGGTTCGAATCCCCCTCTCGCTACTAAAAATAAAAGCTAGACCAAATGGTCTAGCTTTTATTTTTATTCAGCTCGATGTGGATTCAACTCAATCAAACCGTGGGGTTCCCGCGATGTCGAGGGGCGAGCGTGGTCCAGTGGACCACATGGTTGCGAGCCGACCGAGCCGGCAGGCGAGAATCGAATCCCCTTTCATACTTTATCATTTTTTTATAATTACTTTATTCGACTTCATCTATGCTCTGAGTTATAATTATCCCATAAACATGAAAGTGGGGTCGAGACATGAAAAAAAGATATTTAGCATTATTGTTGTGCCTTACAATTGCGTCCAGCATGATTGCCTGTGGAAAAGATAATGTTTCGGGAGAGGTTGAGCCAGAAGAGTTGGCTGATGCCCTTGAGGAGAGTAAATCTGAAAGTGAAGCAACTGAAAATAAAGATGATTCTGCAAGTGGAGAATCTGAAAATCTTCCAACTATAGAGGTAGTAGAGGGATACAATTACTCCGATGAATACAATGCAGCCTTTGAGCTTGATGATAGAGTAGGGGCTAACTATATAGCTGCAGGAGCATCAGAAGTAAGTGAGTTCGCATCTTGGAAAGAGGGCTATAAAACTCTAGTAGAAGATTTGAGTGATGAGGATAGCGTTAGTTTTTCTCTGATTTATGTAGATTCTGATGATGTTCCAGAGCTTATTTATAAGGTAAATGATACAAATATAGTAATAGCTACATATAGCGGTTCTACAGTAAATCTTTTCAGTGGACAGATTGATTCTGTTTCATATGTGGAAGGCGACAATGTGTTATTAGCTACAGAGCATGTGGATGCCAATACATACAACAGTGTGGTGGCAATCAAGGATGGTTATTGGATTAATATTGCTTATGGTACTCAGGGACCACTTGATCCATGGGCAGAGGATAGCTTTGATGAAAACGGAAATGCGATAATTTCTTATTGGGAGATAAATGGAGAGGAATTGGCCAGTCAGGAGGAATATGATGAGCTGTTTGGTAAATACTATGATTCCTCATTTTGTAAAGAAATCACTGAGTTTAATGCAGATGCCTCCCAAATACTAGAACAGATTGAGGCACTTTAATGTTAAAAGATAAAGATATAAGGGAGCCACTATTCGAGTTTTTAGAGGAATCCTACGGTAAAACACGAATCATCGAGGAAAAGATGATGGGAAAATCAAGGGCAGATGTGATTATGATAATTACCGATGCTCTTGTAGGAATAGAAATAAAATCTGATGCGGACACCTATACAAGGCTTGAAGGTCAGATAAAAGACTATGATAAATACTTCGATTACAACATAGTGGTAGTTGGCTCAAGTCATGCAATGCATGTGGAAGAGCACGTTCCAGATTATTGGGGAATCATCACAGTTGATGAAGTAGATGAAAAGCCTGATTTCTATTTTTTGAGAAAGCCTGAATACAATAAAAAGGTAAAGCTTAATAGAAAGCTGGAATTACTATGGAGGCCTGAATTAGGAATCCTTTTACAAAGACTGGGAATGCCAGAATACAAATCGTTGAGTAAACCGGCTGTTCGCAAAAAGATTATAGAGTCGAAAAAGGTCGACCCTGCAGATGTTAGTCATGAGATTAGTGAGCTCTTATTTGAAAGAGATTATGAAAAGCTGTTGGCTGAGATTGCAGCCTTTAGAAAAGCACATTCTCCAAAAAGAAGAGGCCCTAAGAAAAGGACCTCTATCAAAAGAACTAGGCGTGCTGGTAAATAGGAAATTTCAATTCAATAGTGAAGGTATCCAAGGTGGTTTTAGTTACGCTAGAGCCACCTTGTCTTTTCATTAGGCTATTGATACTGATAAGACCGATTTTGGCACTTTCATTTTTTCTTGGAACTGAACGAATTTTGTTGGAAATTGAAAGTGTGGCAAATTCCTTGTCACATTTGAGACCAACATGAACAGGTTCAGTTTCATCAGCATATTTATCTATGTTCGTAAATACGTTGTTAAATACTCTTAAGATATCATCCGTATTTACGTTAATCTTAAAGGCTTCGGTTGGTTCGCCGTACTCAAAGGTAAAACCTTGTTCTATTAGTGGTAGTGACAATTCACTTATTATTTGCATCAGGAAATCAATTCCATCATAGCAGGAGAGTGTTTCCTTTGAACGCTCAGGATGAGGATCAAATGCAAGGAAGTACTCGAAAAGTCTATCTGACATTTCTTTAATCTGAAAGCAAGTATCCAATGCGGTATTTACATACTTATCCATTTCTTCTCCTGAATGATAATGGTGTTCTTTTAATATTTCCAAATAGCCCATCTGTGTGGTGAGAGGAGTCCGCAAGTCGTGAGATAGTGCTGTGACAAGGCTGTTGTTAGCCTGTATTGCTTTCTTTTCATTTTCTATTTGGTTTGCAACAGCTATACTCATTGAATTAATGTTATCTGCCACATTTGAAATCTCATCATTTCCTCTAACAGGTATACGATAGCTTAAATCCCCTCCAGCCAGGATTTCAATTCCAGAAGTAACTTCATTAATGTATTTGATTTTTTTACGAACAAGTATAGTGATTAGAATAATAATGAGTAATGCACTTAATACGATGTTTGCAAGCTGAATTTTAGAGTACAAATCATATTTGAAATCCTCGAATACATGCATCTGACAGTCGCCATCAATCAGCGTAATTGTATAGTCGTATACATAAGGATTATATTCATATGATTCCTCTATTAGCTCAGCATCAGCTTCCGAAATTTCAGTGGCCGAGTCGTAAGAGTAGTCCACATAGAAATTATAAATAATAACTCCGTCACGCTCTAAATAAAAGTACATAAGAGGGTGGGATTGCGACCATTTATAAATCATTGATTTGTCTTCACTTGATAGCTGGTTTTCATCTATATATTCTTGAAAATCTGCGATTGACGCTTCTAATTTGCTAGGAATGTAGACATCATCTGCCCACTTTGAAAAATAAATTAGGTCGTTGGCATGCTGTAGTAAAAAGAATGTTATTCCACCAATCACCAAGGAAACAACTATGGATAGCCATAGTTCAAGATATAAGGATTTAGAAATGATTTTTTTGAATTTTCTCATTGTAGTTTATATCCCTTTCCCCATACTGTAAGAAGATGAACAGGATTTGATGGATCATCCTCGATTTTGGTGCGAAGATTTCTGATGTGAACCATGATAGTAGCATTTGAACTGTAGAAGTATGGCTCATTCCATATAGTTTCGTATATAAGCTGGGCAGGAAAAACACGCCCCGGGCTTTCTATTAAAAGCTTGAAAATCTGATATTCCAACTCAGATAAATCAATAGATGTTTCCTGTCCATCTGGGCTGATAACAAAGACTTCATTTCTGTCCTTTGCCACTTTAAAAATGTTATAAGTGTAGTAGTTGTCTGAGACAGCTTCCTTTTTGCCCTGATATACATAGTAGCGGCGGAGCATGGATTTTACACGGGCAGTAAGCTCACTATGTGAAAAAGGCTTTGACAGATAATCATCGGCCCCTATAAGAAGGCCAAGAGACTTATCAGAGTCAGTTCCCTTTGCTGTAAGAAAGAGTATTGGCATTTGATATGTTTCTCGAATTTTCTTGCACACATCCAGACCAGAAATGCCTGGCATCATAATATCAAGGATGATTAAATCAATAGAGTCGTCCACCATAGAAAGTGCAGTTTCGCCATCGCAAGCTTCAAGAATCTGATAGCCTTCACTTTCTAATAATATATGTAGAATATTTCTTATTTCCTCGTTGTCATCAACAACCAGTATCTTTTGATTTCCCATATTCACTCCTATAAAAAGATAGCTTTATCTGTTTGTATAGTAACACAAAAGCTGTGAATAAATAGTAAAAAGAAATTTCTTTAGATTTCTTTAGATTTACTTAAGGTATTTCTTAAGAATCAAATGGCACAATAGCATCTGTTGATAGAAATCACATGGAGGGAAAAGAATTGAAACTAAAAGAGATACTTAATAAAAAGGTTGTAACTTGCATGATAATTGCAGCCCTTGTTATTTCATCTGTTGCAGGAGTAGCTGGATTTAAATATGTAAAGGCTAATGCTAAGGAAACAGACAGCGAACCAATTACAATTGAGGTGACAAAGCAGAACATAGAGAAGACACTTAGCGCTACAGGAACGATTATTTCTGCAGAGGAAAGCGGACAGTTTGCTACAACTACAAGCTCATATCCTGTAGAGGAGGTTTATGTAAAGGTTGGAGATGTTGTAAAGAAAGGTGATCCTCTTTACAAGCTTGATATGACAACTATGGAACAGACACTTTCATATCAGCAGCAGGCTCTCAATATTCAGAATCAGCAGAATGAAATTGCTCAGCAGAATGCAAATCAAGCATTAACTGATGCTCAACGAAATGGAGCGACTCAGATTAATGATTCAAATAGAAATCTTGAATCTGCGCAGCAGGACCAGAACACTGCAAACAGAAATAAAAAGAACGCAGATAATAATCTTACAACCGCAAGTAACAGTGAAAATGAAGCAGAAAGAGCTAAGGATTCAGCAAGTGCAACACTTGCAGCTGCACAGAAGAAAGTTGATGACTTAAATGCAAAGATTACTGATTTAGAGACTCAGATTGCCAGTGCAGAAGATCCAACAGAATTAAACAATCAGCTTACTCAGGCAAAGACAGATTTAGAGACAGCAAAAACAGAGCTTGCTACAGCTCAAAGTGATTATGATAGCAAAAAGAGTGCATATGATAGTGCAGTATCAGCTACAGAGTCGGCAAGACAGTCAGTTCAGTCTGCATCAGATTCTGTAGCATCAGCCAATCGCTCTGTAGAATCTGCTCAGTCTAGCTTAAATAACACAACAGAGTCTGCTAACTCAAATGTATATACACAGGCTCAAGCTGCTAAATCAAATGAATTATCAGCACAGTCAAATACTTTATCTGCAAAGCAGGAGATAGAAAAATCTCAGGAAGAGCTTTCAAAGGCAACAGTATATGCATCACAGGATGGAACAGTTACTAATGTAAATATAGTAAAAGGCCAGACATACAGTGGAACAGATGCAGTTGTAATTGATAATGTTACAAGCTTAAAGGCAACAGCTGATATTGATGAGGCTCAGATTCCAAGCATCCAGGTGGGACAGAAGGTACAGATAAAAACAGATGCTACAGGAGATGAGGTATTAAACGGTACAGTTGTATTTGTTTCACCTACAGCAACAAAGAACAGCACTAAAACTACAGACACCACATCTACTACAGCTTCTGTATCAAAGAGCAGAGCTACATACAGAGTAGACGTACAGATAGATGATTCCAACGAAAACCTAAGACTTGGTATGACAGCCAAAATGACATTTATTACTGCATCTTCAGAAAATGCAATTGCTGTACCATCATCAGATATTAAGACTTCAGATGATGGAAGCAAGTATGTGGTGATTCAGACAAAAGACGGAAGCACAAAGAACGTTACAGTGACAACAGGAATTTCAGATGACTTCTATACAGAGATTACAGGTGGCGACCTTAAGGAAGGTGAAATGATAGTTGAGTCTGATATGGATGAAAACAGCGCCGATGCAACATTAGAGTCAATGGGAACTGATGGAGGAATATATTTTGAGTAATGATATTTTATTATCTGCAAAAAATATAAGAAAAAGCTATTATATTGGAACTCCAAATGAGCTGGAGATTTTGCATGGAATAGATTTGGATATTCACAAAGGAGAGTTTGTTTCCATTGTTGGCCAATCAGGTTCTGGTAAAAGTACTCTGATGAATATTCTAGGTATTTTGGATAGACAGACTTCGGGAGAATATATTCTTGATGGGATTGATATTTCAAAGGCTCCAAACAAGGCCTTATCTGCCCTTAGAAACAAGCATATAGGATTTGTTTTTCAGACATATAATTTAATAGCTAGAACAGATGCTATTGCAAATGTGGAGATGCCAATGCTTTATGCAGGTGTTCCAGAAAAGCAACGCAGAAAAAGAGCCATTGAGCTTTTGAAAATGGTAGGAATGGAAGAGCGTATGCACCATACTCCTGACGAGCTATCAGGTGGACAGAAGCAGCGTGTAGCTATAGCAAGAGCTATGGCGAATGACCCTGATATTATTTTGGCAGATGAGCCAACAGGTGCCCTCGATTCGGGAACAGGTAGACTGGTAATGGATATATTCCACGAGCTTCATGAAAAACAGGGAAAGACTATTGTGCTCATTACTCATTCAAATGAACTTGCAGCAGAGACTCCGAGAATTGTAACTATTAGCGACGGAAATATTATTGCTGAGAAAAAGATGGCCTAAGTGGCCTGAAAGGAATAGATATGATTAAAGAAAACTGTAAGCTTGCTTTGCTTAGTATAAAAGCTAACAAAATGAGAGCTTTTCTTACAATGCTTGGTATCATCATTGGTGTTGCAGCAGTTATTGCTATTATGACAGTGGGCAATTCGATGACAAAGGGTGTACAAAAACAGCTGGAAAGCTATGGTGTTCAAAACATTACCATATACGTTAATCCAATTGATTATAACCAGGAGCTTTCAGAGGCAGATTATCAAACTATGAAAATCACTCCGGAAACACTTCATAAACTTGCCAATCAGTTTAAGGGCAAGATAAGTGCAATCTCTGTTGAGGCTAGTGCAGGCTCGGGGACAGTCATCAAGGATGCAAACAAGGCCAATGTAGATATTACAGGAGTCAGTGCTGGTTATTTTAAAGCTAATAACATAAAGCTTAAAGGCGGCAATCTATTTAACGAGTTTGCATATGAGCAGGGAAAGAATACTGCTATTGTGGCAGACAAATTTGCAGAGCAGCTTTTTGGAGCTAATTATTCATTGGATGATGTGCTTGGAAAAGAGTTTGAGGTGAATATAAATGATGAATACATGAATATTACAGTAATAGGAGTGTATGAGTATCAGCAGTCAGGCAGTATGATGCGTGGTAGCAATAAAAATATCAGCACCAGTGTATATATTCCACTTAAGACTGCATGGAATTATTCTCATGACGAAACAATCTTTGATGCCACGGTGGTTGCAGCAGAAGGTCAGGATCCGGTAGCTTTGTCTACAGAGATTAAATCATATTTAACAGATGTTATGGCAAACACATTAGGTGATAAGTTTTATGTGGATGCATATAGTAATCAAACTATGATTCAGGAGAATACAAAGACTATGAATCAGATGACACTGGCTATCTCTATGATAGCGGCAATTGCCCTTATTGTAGGTGGTATTGGTGTAATGAATATTATGACAGTTTCAATCACTGAGCGAACCAAAGAAATCGGTACAAGAAAAGCTTTAGGTGCCCCTGATGGAATGATAATGCTTCAGTTTATAAGCGAAGCCATTATTATTTGTCTGATAGGTGGCTTGATTGGAATAGTGGTAGGATTATTACTTGGAAATATAGCTGCTCACTTTATGGGTTATACACCTGAGGTTTCAATTGCAAGTATATACATGTCGGTTGGATTCTCTATGGCTATAGGAGTATTCTTTGGATATTCACCAGCAAAGCATGCAGCAAACATGAATCCGATTGATGCATTAAGATACGAATAAAATGAATATTATGCATATTATTAATAGCTTCGATGAATATCGAGGCTATTTTTTTTATATATTTATTTAATTTCCTCTTTATTTTTTATAATTATGTGGTATTATGTTTTAGTATAAAAATACATTATTGAAGAATAATTATACGAAAGAGAGACGGATTATATGAAAAAGAAAGCTACAATTCTTGCATGTATGCTTGCCGCACTTTTCATTGGCTGTGGAAGTGCTGACAACACAAAAACTATTTCATCTATCGATGATTTAGAAGGATCAAAAATCGGTGTTCAACTTGGAACAACTGGTGATATTTATGCCAGTGATTACGAAGGAGACGAGGCTGGAACAACAGTTGAGCGTTACAATAAAATTACTGATGCGGTTCAGGCTTTAAAGCAAGGCAAAATTGATTGTGTTATTGCTGATGAGCAGCCTGCAATTGCAAGTGTTGAAAACGAAGGTTCACTAGTTATTTTGGATGAGCCATTTGCATTGGAAGAATATGCAATCTGTATTGCAAAGGATAATGACGAGCTTTTAGAGCAGGTTAATGGCGCTATTGCTGAGCTTCAGGAAGAGGGCACATTGGATGAAATCATTTCTAACTACATTGGAGATGATACAAAAGGTAAGTTCCCATATGAGTCACCTGAGGGAGTTACATATGACAATGGCAAAATCGTAATTGCAACTAATGCTACTTTTAAGCCATACGAATACTATGAGAGTGGTGAAGTTGTAGGTATCGATATGGATATTATGCATGCCATTGGTGATAAGCTTGGTATGAGCATCGAAATCGAAGATATGGAGTTCGATTCAATTATCAACGCAGTTAGCTCACATAAAGCCGATGTTGGTATTGCTGGAATGACAATGACAGAAGAGCGTGCGAAATCAATTAACTTCTCTACATCATATATAACATCAAAGCAGGTTATGATTGTTAAGGATGCTAATGCAGTAGCTGACGGACAGACATTTACAGAGAAGCTTTATGCAAACTTTGTAAAGGATGGAAGATATCAGTATCTTTTAACAGGTCTTAGAAATACACTTGTGATTGCTCTTTGTGCGGTTATCATCGGTGTGCTTATAGGTTTCTTTGTAGCAATTATCCGTGTTTCATATGATAAAACAGGAGCACATGTAATTCTTAACGGAATTTGTAAAGTATATCTTACTATCATTCGTGGAACACCAATGATGGTACAGCTTTTGATTATTTACTATGTTGTATTTAAGTCAGTTAATGTTTCAAAGGTACTTGTTGCAATTATTGCTTTTGCTATTAACTCAGGTGCTTATGTAGCAGAGATTATGCGTGGTGGTATCATGTCCATCGACAATGGTCAGATGGAAGCAGGACGAAGCCTTGGTCTTTCACATAAGCAGACAATGACAGCTATCATCCTTCCACAGGCTATCAAGAATGTACTTCCAGCTTTGGCAAACGAGTTCATTATGCTCATTAAAGAGACATCAATTTGTGGATACATCGGTCTTACAGATTTAACTCGTGGTGGAGATATCATTCGAAGCCAGACATACGAAGCTTTCATTCCACTTGTTGCTGTAGCATTCGTTTACCTTATTATCGTAGAGTTGCTTACAGTGCTTGTTGGTAAATGGGAAAAGAGCTTACGCAAAACAGAAAGAAAGGCTGATTAAGGAGAGATAGCATGAGTGAAGTATTAATAAAAGTAGAAAACTTATCAAAATCATTTGGAAAGAATGAAGTTCTTAAAAATGTAAATATGCAGATTGAAAAGGGTGAGGTTATTGCTATCATCGGACCATCAGGCTGTGGTAAATCTACATTCATTCGTACATTAAATCAGCTTGAGAATCTTACAGACGGAAAGATTTATCTTGATGGTGAGGATATCACTGCAAAGGGAGTAGATATAAATGATGTAAGACGTCGTGTGGGAATGGTGTTCCAGCACTTCAACCTTTTCCCTCATCTTACAATCCAAAAGAACCTTACACTTGCTCCAGTAAAGCTTGGACTTATGAGCGAGGAAGAGGCAAACAAGAAAGCAGCAGAGCTTCTTGAAAGAGTTGGTCTCGCAGATAAGGCATCTGCTTATCCAGATAGTCTTTCAGGTGGACAAAAGCAGCGTATTGCAATTGCACGTACACTTGCTATGAATCCAGAGGTTATTTTGTTTGATGAGCCTACATCTGCACTAGATCCAGAGATGGTTGGTGAGGTTCTCAATCTTATGAAAGAGCTTGCTGATGATGGTATGACAATGGTAGTTGTTACACACGAAATGGGATTTGCAAGAGAAGTGGCAGATAGAGTACTTTTCTTCGACGAAATGGGAATCAAAGAAGAGGGAACTCCAGCAGAAATTTTCGATTCTCCAAAGTCTCAGAGATTACAGGACTTCTTGTCAAAAGTACTTTAGTTTTTAAGATAAATGACTATAATAGTATTGAACATTAAATGATAATGGAGCAATACGATTATGGAATCAACACTTAGACGTACATGGGCCGAGGTAAATCTCGACGCCATCGCATATAATTACAAAAAGATTCGTGAAAAAATAGGCAGTGATGTCAAGTTTCTTGGCGTAGTAAAAGCCGATGCATATGGACATGGAAGTATTCAAGTTAGTCAGCTCCTTGAGGAATTGGGAGCTGATTATCTTGCTGTCAGCAGTGCAGATGAGGCATTAGAGCTACGCGTAAATGGCATCAAGATGCCTATTCTTATTTTGGGGCATACTCCAAAGGAGCAGGTTCCACGTCTTATTGAATATGGAATCACACAGGCCATCACTTGTAAGGCAAAGGCTGATGAGTATAGTGCAGAAGCAGTAAAGGCAGGAGGCGTTTTAAAAGTTCACATCAAAGTGGATACAGGAATGTCTCGTTTAGGATACCTTTGCGACAACGGTTATTTTGATACAGGCGTTAGCGGCATTGTAGAAGCATGCCAGATGCCAGGTCTTGAGGCAGAAGGAATCTTTACTCATTTTGCTGAGGCAGATGAGTTTGGTCAGGCCAATGATGATTATACAAAGCATCAGTTTGAGTTATTCACCAGAGTCATTTCTGCAGTTGAAGAGCAGCTTAATCACAAGTTTAAAATTAGACATTGCGCAAACACAGGAGCAGTTGCTCGTTTCCCAGAAACTTATCTAGACATGGTGCGTCCAGGCCTGTTATTATATGGTTATGGTGAGTTCGCTCATCAGATGGGACTTCGTCCAGCCATGACCATGAAAACAACTGTCAGCACAATCAAGATTTATCCAGAAGGAACTGCTGTCAGCTACGGCGGAATGTTTGTTACAGACAAGCCAACACGTATTGGTGTTTTACCATATGGTTATGCAGATGGATTTCTTAGAAGTCTTTCTAATAAATGTTCACTTTACACAAAGGAAGGTCCAGCAAAGCTTAGGGGTAAAATTTGCATGGACATGTGTATGATTGATATTACAGATATGCCTACTGTAGATGTAGGAAGTGAAGTTGAAATATTTGGGGAGAAGAACAGTATTGATGACTTAGCTGCTTGTGCAGGTACTATTCCTTACGAATTAACTTGTGCAGTTAGCAAGCGTGTTCCTCGTGTTTATTATCGAAATGGGGAAGTTATTGATCGTGAGTTAATGCTTAGGATGTAGTAATTGAGGATTTTATGAGTACTTCTTTCTTGGATAAAGTAGTAAATGCTATTGAGAATCGTGAAATCAAAGCATATTATCAACCACAGTACGATGCCAGTACTGGTAAAATTGTTAGTGCTGAAGCACTTGTTAGATGGGTGAAGCCTAATGGCGAAATAATTAGCCCAGACAAATTCATACCGAGACTTGAAAAGACAGATGATATTAATATTTTAGATTGGTATATGGCAGAGGAAGCCTGTCGAACTATCCATGAAATGGGAGATAAGGCAGTTCCAATTGCTGTCAATTTTTCTAGATGGCATATAAAAGAAAAAGATTTCTATCGCAAGTTACAGGCCATTCTTACAACATATAAAGTAAAGCCAGAGATGTTTGAGGTAGAAATTACAGAGTCAGCCCTTGCTGTGGAGGATTTAAAATCCATAGAGGAGTGGGCTACAAACATCGCAGATACAGGCGTTAAAATTGCTATCGATGATTTCGGTGCAGGTTTTACATCATTA
This sequence comes from Pseudobutyrivibrio ruminis, assembly GCF_015057245.1. Classification (GTDB taxonomy): domain Bacteria; phylum Bacillota; class Clostridia; order Lachnospirales; family Lachnospiraceae; genus Pseudobutyrivibrio; species Pseudobutyrivibrio ruminis_E. The sequence continues at coordinate 390,239 of NZ_SVET01000001.1, read as the reverse complement.
CAATTTGTAAAGAATATGCCAGTTAGTTTTTTGAAAGTTGATAAAGCTTTCTTGGAAGATAATTGTCAGGATGATAGGGGACGTGGTACCCTTGAAACTGTATTTTTCTTTGCAAGACGTCTTAGCTTAAAGACTATAGCTGAAGGCGTAGAGACTATGGAGCAGCTTAAGTTTTTGCAGAATATGGATTGTGATAGAGTTCAGGGGTATTTATTCTCTAGACCACTCAAAAAAGAGGATTTCCTTGTGCTTGCAATGATAGACAATGCTCCGATGGTTGATGATGATGATTTCCTTAAGAAGCAGGGAACATTCAGCACTCACAGCCTGCTTTTAAGAGCTATGAAGACAGAATATGACATGATAATGTTCGGAAATCTGTATAAGAATAGCTATTATATGATGTACCAGAACCCAGAGATTTTCTTTGATGCGCCTACAGCAGGTGTTATTGACGATATGACTCACAATGCATTAGCAATATGTGTAGGAGAGTCATATAAAGTCTATGAGGAAAATCTCACACGACCTGCTCTTTTAAAAGCTTATAATAAAGGAAAAACAAGGGTAGAGGTTGTTGTAGAACATAATGCGGCAGGTGTTCCACAAAAGTTTAGAACTATAATTCATCTTATGAAACATCCACACAAGGAAGATGTATTGATGATAGGTTTTTCAAGAAAAGTTGAAGAATAAGAAAGAGGCCTTTTAAAAGGCCTCTTTTTCTTTATCAAATAGAATTCTATATACACCAATTAAACTTGTGATAAGTGAGAAAACATCGAATGCAAATACAACCCAGTTCTTAAGGAAGAAATCATAAGTTCCAAAACAAAGAATACTGCCGATGCATCCAAGCTTTATCATTAAATCCTTTTTAGATCTAAGTGAAAGTGTAATCATAGTAGCTGCGGCAAAAGGAAGCCAATCAATCCATCTGTTTTGAGTGGTTATGAAAGTGAAAACACCCTGAAAGCCAATGAAGAAAATCTGAAGCGGAACAGTAAGATTCCATTTAAGACAGATAAGGTTTCTAAGCAAGCTAACCATGTTTCCTACAACTGCTGCAATACCACCAAGGCAAGCGTAGGATATAGAAAAAAGAACAAACTGTAGGTTCTGTGCCCATAGGATTGTTTTTTTGTGCTTAAGGTATCCGATTAACACCATAAGGATACAAGCCAAAATTGAAAAGATTCGTCCAACTAAAACTAAATTCATTTATTAACTCCTATCAAAAATCATATTTACATATAATAAAACAATCTTATGATTTTTTAAAGTTTTTACCTCTTTAAATCGCTAAAGAATTAAGGTAGAATAGATTAACTAGAAAATGTGACAACATGTAAAAGGAGGAAATATGGGCAAGGTATTTAGATTTCACAAAGATGTAGATACAGATCAGATTATCGCTTCTCAGTATCTACTTTTTCCCACAATAGACGAAATGAAAGTGCATACATTTGAGTCCCTAAATGGCGATTTTGCATCTCAGGTTAAGCCTGGTGATTTTGTTGTGGCTGATGAAAACTTTGGTTGTGGTTCATCAAGAGAGCAGGCGCCAAGCGTACTAAAAGCACTAGGTGTGAAAGCAGTTATAGCTAAATCATTCGCTCGTATTTTTTATAGAAACTCTATAAACATTGGCATGCCGGTTATTGTCAGTAAAGAGCTTTATGATGTAGTAAAAGACGGAGATGAAATGGAACTGGATTTGAATGCTGGCATCATCAAAGCAAATGGAAAAGAATATTCTTGTACTAAGCTACCTGAAAAGATGCAGGAAATTTTGGATCAAGGCGGGCTTATAGCATCTTTGGATAAGGAGGATTAGATATGGGAATGACAATGGCAGAAAAGATTATCGCCGCAGCAGCTGGCAAGGAGAGCTGTAAGGCTGGTGATATCGAGACAGTTACACTTGATAGATTGATGAGTAATGATGGAACTACTCATTTGACAATAGACATGTATAACAACCTTAAGCATCCACGTATTGCGGATGTGGATAAGCTTGTGTGGGTTATTGATCACAATATTCCTGCTGATAGCCCTAAAACAGCAGCAAGTCATAAAAAGATGAGAGACTTTGCCAGAGAGCATGGAATTACTTTTTATGAGGGAGAAGGAGTGTGCCATCAGGTTATGATGGAAAAACACGTACGTCCAGGAGAGTTGATTTTTGGCGCAGATTCCCATACATGTGCTTACGGTGCGTTAGGGGCTTTTGGTACGGGCGTTGGTTGTACAGATTATTTGTACGCTATGGTTACTGGAACATCATGGTTATTGGTTCCAGAGACAATTCGCTTTAATCTTCATGGAAAGCTTAATAAGGGGGTATACGCAAGGGATTTAATTCTTACCATCATTGGTAGAATCTCTGCTAATGGAGCCAACTATAAAGCAATGGAATTTGCAGGAGAAGGCTTACATGACCTTTCAATTGCTGACAGAATTTCAATCTGCAATCTGTGTGTTGAGGCAGGTGCAAAGACTGCTCTTATGGAGGTTGATGATGTTGCGATGGAGTATTTAAAGGCCCATGGACGTGAGCCTAAAGCACTGTTCTCATCAGATGAAGATGCAGTGTTTGCGAAAGTTTTTGATATTGATTTATCTGAGATTCAGCCAATAGTTGCAAAGCCTCATTTTGTAGATAGCGTTGTACCAGCATCGGAATGTGAAGGTACAAAGATTAACGAGGCATTTCTTGGTAGCTGCAACAATGGACGTATCGAGGATTTAAGAGTTGGTGCAGAAGTAATCAAAGGTAAGCATGTTGCAGAGGGAGTTAGATTTTTAGTGGTACCTGCCAGTCGAGAAGTGTACAAGCAGGCTCTTAAGGAAGGGCTACTTGATATATTTATGGCAGCTGGAGCAATGGTTATGAATCCTAATTGTTCAGTATGCTGGGGCGCCTGCCAGGGAGTAATCGGTGAAGGTGAAACTCTAATCTCTACAGGCACTCGTAACTTCAAAGGACGTGCAGGTCACAAGGATTCATTTGTATATCTTGCATCAGCGGCAACTGTAACTGCATCCGCGGTAGAAGGATTTATAACTACTGCAGATAAACTATAGATCATAATCTAATTAACAATCTATTTGCTCTCTGTATGAGACATGTAGTCGAAGGAAGAGAGTTAATGATTGTTAATGTAAGATTATGTGCATAGACTAGATTGGAGAGAATTTATGAGTGATAAATTTACTGCGAAAATTTGGGTCCTTGGGGATGACATAGATACAGATATAATCTTACCTACAGAGTATTTGGCGTTTAAGACGGTGGAGGAAATGAAGCCTTACGCCTTTAGTCCACTTAGGCCTGATTTGGCATCACAGATTCAGCCAGGAGATATGATTGTAGCTGGCAACAATTTTGGCTGCGGCTCTTCAAGAGAACAGGCTCCAGAGGTTGTAAAGGCCCTTGGGGTATCCTGTGTTGTTGCAAAATCTTATGCAAGAATCTTTTTCAGAAATGCCATTAACAATGGTCTGCTATTAATTGAAAATCAGGATTTGTATGATGAGGTTAAAGAGGGAGATATTGCTGAGGTTACACCAGGCAAGGAAATTGTGGTAAATGGTAAATCCTACGAAATAGCCTCACTTCCAGATAATCTTCTGGAAATACTCGAAGCAGGCGGCTTGGTAAAAGCTATGAGAAAGCGTAATGGATTGGATTAATGGTGGAAAAATGGGAAAGACACTAGTAGAGAAAATAATTGGAAATAAAGTAGGGCATGATGTAAAACCTGGAGATATTGTCACAGTAGATGTTGATTGGTGCATGATTGATGACATCATGGTTCCTTTTGCTGTTCAGAAGTTTGAAGAGATGGGCTTTTCAAAGGTAAAAAATCCTGACAGCGTTGTTCTTATATATGATCATTTCCTTCCTGCAACTCAGGTAGATGACACACGTCATTTCAGAGAGGGAGATGAATTTGCCAAGAAATATGGCATCAAAAATGTTCATAGAACAGATGGTATTTGCCACCAGCTTATGACAGAAGCTGGATATGTAAAGCCAGGAGACATTGCATTTGGAACGGATAGCCATACAGTTACATATGGCTGCGTTGGTGCCTTCTCAACAGGTATCGGATATACGGAAATGGCTGGCATCCTTGGAACAGGTCAACTTTGGATAAAGGTTCCAGAGACTATCAAAATAGAAATAGATGGTACTTTGCCAGGAAATGTTACATCAAAGGATATCATTCTTAGAATAATCGGGGATTTGACTGCATCAGGAGCTACCTATCAGGCTATCGAATTTACAGGAAGTACAGTAGATGCCATGAGCGTGGCTAGCCGAATGACTATGTCTAATATGGCTGTGGAAGCTGGAGCAAAGTGCGGATTGTTTGTTCCTGATGATAAGACATGCGACTATTGCAAGATAGAATATGACGAAAGCATTAAGGCTCTCAAGCCAGATAATGATGCAAAGTATTCAAGAATTCTCAGATATAGAGCAGAGGATATGGTTCCTGTGTTGGCTTGTCCATCTTTGGTGGATAACATTCATCCAGTTTCAGAGCTTAAGGGGACAAAGGTTGATCAGGTATTCCTTGGCTCATGCACAAATGGAAGATTAGAGGATCTTAGAACAGCGGCAACAATTTTAAAGGGAAAGCATGTTGCGCCATTTGTGAAAATGATTGTTACTCCTGCAAGTCGCAAGATTTATAGAGAGGCCTTAGCTGACGGTACACTTGAAATTCTTTCAGATGCCGGTGCGATTATCACTACTCCAGGCTGTGGTTTGTGCTGTGGAAGAGGAGGCGGAATCCTTTCAGATAATGAAGTGGTGGTTGCCACTAACAATAGAAATTTCCTTGGAAGAATGGGAACTAGCAAGGTTCAGATTTATCTTGCAAGCCCTGCAACAGCTGCAGCAACAGCAATTGCAGGCAAGATAACAGAAGCTTAATTATCGGCTTCCATAAATTCACGGATTTTGCTTTCATTAAGGTTTTCACCAATAACAATGAAGACTTGCTGACCTACAGACATTGGTGTTAGTTCAAATTCATTTTTTGTGACATTGAACTGATACCAAGTATCGTCTTCATTAAAGAAGCCCTTTGCACGAAGGATTTCGCCAAATGAAGAATCAGTCATAAGAGTATCGATTTTTTCTTTTAGGCATTCCTTTTTTAATGGGAGCTCAAGAAAATAAACTGTTTTATAACCACTGTCATCAGTGGTTATTTTTTTTATGTATGATCTTGAAGCATAGCTGCTGTTTGAGATTAATTCAAAATCATTATCATCTAAATCATCCCAATTTTTATCAAAGACAATAGAATCAATATTGATATTAAGGTTTGCTTTTTCTGCCGCAGATTTTAAATGAGACTTGGTGTTTTCAATATGCTCCAAGTCTGTAAGTTGAGTCCTGCTGAGAATGATGCGCCCAGCGTTTGCTATCTGGCTTGCCAAGAAGAAATCAGAATCATCGGAAAGATTATCCTCTAGTCTAGCATCAACAATAGTTAAAACTGTACCTATTTCATACCATCTATCAAGTGGTTCATCTCTGAGAACATCAAAAAACTCATCCACATCAAAAATACCAGATGGCTCAATGATAACTCTATCATAACCGCTCATTGCCATGGCGATAAGCTTTGTTTTAAAACGGCGCTTGTGGCAATCGGCGTCACATCCACCGGCAACCATTTCAAGCTCGCAATTGTCCCCGCGCAAATCATTAAGAAGAAGCATATCAACATTTACTGCGCCGTAGTCGTTTTCCAATATTCCAATGCGTTTGCCCTGGGAAATGAAGTGATTTGCATATTTTTTTAGAAAGGTAGTTTTGCCGCTACCTAAGAATCCTGTAATTAAGTCTACTTTAATCATGGTATACCTCGTATCATAGTTATGTAACAATTTAGGTATATTATAAAGGACAACACATTGGTAGTAAATTATTGTTTAAAATTCTAAAAGCATGTGATAGTATTTATACATTGTTTAAAAAGGAGTAATTAATAATGGGAATTGTAGTACTAGGAGCAGTTTTTATTGATATTAAAGGTCACTCTACAGCAAGCTATATTCCAGCAGGTAGAAATGTTGGTACTGTAGAGGAAGTACACGGTGGCGTTAGCCGAAACGTTGTAGAGGATATTGCAAATGTTGAGCTTCGTCCTACATTTGTCAGTCTTGTAGATGAAAGCGGTATCGGTACAGGCGTACTTGAAAAGCTTAACAATCACAAGGTAGATACAAGATTTGTTCGCCGCACTCCTGATGGAATGGGAAAGTGGCTTGCAGTTTTTGATAATCATGGAGACGTTGTTGCATCTATTTCAAAGCGTCCTGATCTTTCTGTAATCAACGATATTCTTGATGAACAGGGTGATGAGATTTTCAAAGACGCAGATAGTATTGCTCTTGAGATTGATATGGAAAAGGATTCCATCAAAAGAGTATTCAAATATGCAGAAAAGTATAATCTAAAGGTTTATGCAGCTGTATCAAACATGAGTATCGCTGTTGAACGCAGAGATTTCTTAAAGAATGTAGAGTGCTTCGTTTGCAATCAGCAGGAAGCAGGCATCCTTTTCATGGATGATTATTCAGAGAAAACACCTGAGGAGATGGAAGAAATCCTTGCAAAGAAAATCCAGGGTGCGCAGATCAAAAAGATGATTGTAACTCTTGGTGGCCAGGGTGCTGTTTATGCAGATATTGATGGCAACACAGGATTCGTACCTGCTAGAAAGGTAGATGTAAAGGATACAACAGGAGCTGGAGATTCATTTTTCGCTGGCGTAACAATTGGTCTTACATACGGCAAAACAATTGAAGAGGCTTGTGAAATTGGATCTACACTTGCAGCATCTGTAATTGTAACTTCAGATAATGTATGCCCACGATTTTTACCTAGTGAGTTCGGCTTAGAAGTATGATAGAATAGTCATGAATAATTTAGGATAATTGATTGGGCTAGAGTAATGTTAGAAAATGATAATCTAAAATACAGACAGATGTATTTTGATATGGACGGTGTTATCAAGCAAGAGACATACGTTTACCACAGAGAATTAACACCAGAGGAGCAGGAAAACTACGACAATTTAGTAGCTGATTCTGACCAGATGACTATTTTTGACTTTATTACTGATTAGACCTTGGATTGCCAAGGTCTTTTTTGCATTATATAAAAGGAGAAATGCTATGAGTTTAACTAATTCAACACTGCAGGAATTTACAGAGAAGCTTGCTTCAAAGACATCAGTACCAGGAGGTGGCGGAGCTAGCGCAATGGTTGCTAGCATTGGAATCGCTCTTGGGGATATGGTTGGCGAGTTCACTGTTGGGAAAAAGAAATATGCAGACGTAGAGACAGAAATAAAAGAGCTAATGGAAAAGGCTCAGGATATTAGAGTTAAACTTTTAAAAGGCATTGATGATGATGCTATTGCCTTTGAACCTCTTTCTAAGGCTTACTCAATCCCAAAGGAAGACCCTTCTAGAGATGAGATAATGGAAAAATGCTTGAAGGATGCTGCACAGGTGCCATTTCAGATTCTTCAGCTGGCATGTGAAGCTGTGGATTTGCAAAGAGAATTTGCAGAAATTGGTTCAGTACTTATGATTAGCGATGCTGCAACTGGAGTCGCAATGCTACAGGGCGCAATTAAAGGGGCAGCTGTCAATGTAAAGATAAACACCAAATCTATGAAGGATAGAGAGTATGCTTCAGATTTAGATTCTAAAGTGGAAGCATTAGTTGATGAGTATGTAAGCAAAGCTGATGAAATATACAAAAGCGTTATGGAAAGATTATAAACTGGAGGTATCATGGCAAAGTTATTAAAAGGTAAAGAAGTAGTTGATGCATTAAATATAAAAATGGCTAATCAGGTGGAAGCGCTCAAAGCAAAGGGAGTTAATCCTACACTTGCTATCCTTAGAGTTGGGGAGAGAGCAGATGATCTTTCCTATGAAAGAGGAGCAATAAAGCGCTGCCAGCAGGTTGGAGTGGAAGTACAGGTTGAGGCTCTTGAGGAGGGTGTTTCTGAAGAAGGATTTTTTGAGAAGCTTAATGAGTTAAACGAGGATGACTCTGTTCATGGAATTCTTATGTTTAGACCACTTCCAAAGCATATCGATGGTGAGAAAGCCAGAAATATGCTGAAGGCTGAAAAGGATGTGGATGGATGCACTGATTTATCTCTTGCCGGTGTATTTACAAACACAAATCTTGGTTTTGCACCATGTACAGCTGAGGCAGCAATGGAAATCTTAAAGCATTATGATATTGCACTTTCTGGCAAGAAGGTTGCGGTCATTGGTCGCTCACTTGTTATTGGTAGACCAGTTGCAATGATGCTTATGCACGAAAACGCAACTGTTACAATTTGCCATACAAGAACAGTTGATATTCCTTCTATTACAAAAGATGCAGATATTGTAGTGGTAGCTTCTGGTCAAATGGAAAGCATTGGAAAGGAATATTTGAGAGAAGGCCAGACTGTAATTGATGTTGGTATTAGCTGGAATGATGAAAAAGGCAAGCTTTGTGGCGATGTTAAGTTTGACGAAGCTGAACCAATTGTAGATGCTATTACTCCAGTGCCAGGTGGTGTTGGAGGTGTTACAACAAGCATACTTGTAAAGCATGTTGTAGAGGCAGCAGCAAAAAAGACTGTTTAATTTTCAAAATGTATGAATTTTTTATACAAAAACTCCGATTAATTATGTAGAATAGTTGTTATAAGGGGTTAAGGGAGACGAATTATGATTATTGAGCAGCTAAGGGCAGGACAGGAGGTCACACTAGAAGTACTTATTGGTGGCTCATCATTTGAATTGAAGACAGAGGTGGTTGGAACTAATGCTGAAACAGGAGCATTGGTTAAGCCATACGTGTATAACGGACAGGTTGTGGATTTTACAAATGGATCTCCACAGAGCATGACATTCTCACTCCATTGCATAGATCCACACACTGGTGGTAGAGTTGTGTGGAAAAATGTAGCTGTTAACGTTATCAAATTCAGAGGTGTGGATTACTATGCCGTAGATGCCAAGGCTTTTGGTAAAATCGCAGCATCCAGTGAACGACGTGAGGATGTTAGAGTGCATGTGAAAAAGCCAGGCTCTGCTCTTATGGAAGATGGTCGACGTTTCTCCATCTCAGTTTTGGATATTAGCGACAGTGGAGTTTCCTTTATTGGTAATGCTAATAGAGTCACAATAGGTGACGTTGTAGAGGTTAACTTTGCTGATAATGCTCATAATTCAGATTTTAGCTTGGCTGTAAAGGCTCGTGTAAATAGAGCTGAAGCTGAAAACAATGGCATATTGTATGCTGGTAAAATTTTAGAGAGAGATAATAAGCTTTTAGCGTATCTATGCTTTAAAGGCATGGATGAAAAGTTAGATAGATAGCGATAGGGACGAATTATATGGCAGACGATAAGTTACGACAAGAGCTACTATATATGGTTCGACTTACTTCTAAATACGATTTTAGTCGTATGGAGGTTGTTGAAGGTATACTGAGGCTAGAAAATGAAAGACAAATTCTAGGTTCTGTTTTTGGTAAGAGATTTAAAACAAGGATTTTTGATATAGCAGCTGGACAGGCTGTGGATGAGACATGTGTTATTTGCGGGCAGCACGCTGATAATAAAGTAATATGCCAACACTGTCTCTCAACTATTGGTGATAGCGAATATGCTAAAAATAAAATCAAGACTAAAGAAAATGATAAAAAGCTTAAGCTTCCTGACTTCAGAAAGATAATAGATAAAATAAAATCTATTACTATAAAGAAAGAGAAAAAAGAAGAGGGCAAAGAAACAGTTAAAGAAAAGGCTCCTAGCAAGATTAGTGTTGGCAAAGTAAAACGCTATGTACAGGGAGTTTTAATTGTTTGTTTAACTTTGATTTTATTTATTCAGATTTGGATTCTGGGATTATGGCTTAGTATTCAAGATTATAATCCAACCGAGGAAGCTAGGGTTTCCTCAAATCAGATGGTTCCGGTGGAATCGGCAGATGATGCTTATGCTCAGCTGCTTTTGGATTTCCCAGAGGAGGAAGGATATACAGTTGCATTTTCCAGAGAGGATGCTGATTATGTGGGAAGGTTTTTGCTTAATCCTGGAGACTGTTGCTTGGAAATAGAAGAAAGTCTATCCGATGAGGAGAGATACGATTATTTCTTCAAGGAAGATGTTTATGTTTTCTATATTTCATATTTAGAGGAGAATACAGGAAAGGTGGGGATTGCCGAGGTTAACCATGCAGGTTCTATCTTGATAGAAGGTTCATTTAATGACGGACGACGTACAGATTCCTTCTACAAATTCAGATAGAATTATCATATTCTACATACTACATTCACAGCCTAGACATAATTCTTTGATAATATTTCAACTGCGATTTGTAGTGAATATGGTTATCTCGGAGGTGTTATGAGACTTAGACCAGATGAAGAGGCAAGATTAAATAATATCTTGGCGCCAATTAGAAGTGATTTAAGAGTTCAGAAAATGAAGAATTATTTCCAACATGGGAGAATAACAACATTCGATCATGTAGAAAGCGTCACTAGACTTAGCTTCTGGATCAATAAACGACTTCATATAGGAGCAGATGATAGAGTTCTTACAATAGGAGCTTTTTTACACGATTACTATTTGTACGATTGGCATGTTACTGATGAGGGACATGGACTTCATGGTTTTTCTCATTCAAACACAGCAAAAGAAAATGCTATTAATGATTTTGGAATAGGGAAAAGAACCCAGGATGTTATTGAAAGCCATATGTGGCCACTCAATATCACAAAGATTCCTAAAAGCAGAGCAGCATGGATTGTATGCATCGCTGACAAATGCGTATCAACCCGAGAAACACTGCTTTGTAGATAAAAATTAAATTAAGAATATATTATACTAGGGCCATTGTATTTGCTTGCAATGGCCCTATATTAATGCTATAACTGTATTAAGGGAAATAGAACAGTTAATGTTCATCGAAAGGACGAATGATATGAAAAAAAAGGTTATAGCTATTGTGCTTGCAGCGATAATTGTGGCTGCAGGAATTTTCGTGTGGAAATCAGGAATTATATCAGGAGGTGCAACTGGTTCTGATGATTCAGCGGAGGTATACGTTATGTCTTTGTCTGATATCATGGGAACTAACAGTGGATATTCTACTAATGTCTTTATGGGCGTTGTGGAAGGTCAGGAGTCTACAGGTATCACAAAAAGTTCTGACAGAGAGTTAGATCAGCTTTTTGTATCTGAGGGCGACACTGTTACAGTTGGAACACCTCTTTTTTCGTATAAAACAGATTCTCTGGTATCAGAGAATACTCAGTATGGCTTTGAAATTGAAGGCTATAACCTTAGTATTGCTGATTACAACAACGATATTACCAAGACTCAGGCAGAGCTTGATAAAATCAAGGGCAATACAGATGAGGATAAAACTAAAAAGGAAGAGCTTACCAATCAAATTAATTCATTAAATACAGACATTGCTATTGCCCAAAACAATATTGAAATGGTTAATGCAAAGATTGAAGCTAACAACAATAAAATAGCAAATTCTACTGTAACTTCTACAGTTGATGGCACAATTACAAAGATTGCAGATGATACAAACCCATACACAACAGACGGTTCTTTTATCACAATTCTTGCATCTAAGGAGATGAGAGTTAAGGGACAAATCAACGAGCAAAACGTATGGGCAATCAATGTGGATGAGCCTGTAACACTTCGTTCTCGTGTGGACAGTAGTCAGACATGGAAAGGAACAATTACCAAGATTGATACTGAATCAAAGCAGGAAAACAATGATTCGTCATATTATGGTGGTGGTTCTTCTGATTCTAGTTCCACAAAATATCCTTTTTACATCACACTTGAGGATAGTGAGGGCCTAATGATGGGGCAGCATCTATACATCGAACTTGGACAGACAGATGCTCCAGAGATGGACTTTACAGATGGCACATATTTATATGATTACTATATTGCCTATGATGAAGAGGGCAATCCATTTGTATGGGCAGACAACAAGGGACGTTTAACAAAGGTTCCTATCGAGCTTGGAGATTATTATGAGGAGCAGATGGTATATTCTGTTTCTGGTATTGATAATGACACATTAATCGCTTTCCCAATGGAAGATTACACTGAGGGAATGAAGACTGTTAGCGAATACGAGGGAGAATAAGAATGATTGTAAAACTTGAAAACATTTACAAGGTTTACGGTGAATCTGGCACAGAGACCTCGGTTCCAGCATTAAACGATGTGTCACTTACTGTAAACGAAGGTGAATATGTGGCAATCATGGGGCCATCAGGTTCTGGAAAGAGTACCCTGATGAATGTTATTGGTTGCCTGGATAAACCTACATCCGGTGTTTATTACTTTGAAGATAAGGACGTATTAAAGCTTAAGGATAGACAGATGTCTGATTTGAGACTTCACTCTATCGGATTCGTTTTCCAAAGCTTTTATCTTATGAATGAGGAAAACGCAATTGAAAATGTAGCGCTACCTCTTTCATATGCAGGAGTACCTAAAAAAGAAAGAGAAAGACGAGCAATTGAGGCACTTACAAGAGTAGGCCTTGCTGACAGAGTAAAATTCCGTCCAGATCAGCTTTCCGGAGGCCAGAAGCAAAGAGTTGCTATAGCTAGAGCTATTGTTAATAATCCAAAGGTACTTTTGGCAGATGAGCCTACAGGTGCTTTGGATCAAAAATCAGGTGCAGCTATCATGGACCTTTTTCAAAAGCTCAATGATGAAGGCACAACTATTATAATGATTACTCACGATGCTAATATTGCTAGCCATGCAAAAAAGACATACAGAATTGTGGATGGTAAGCTTTACCATGGATTAGAGGAGGATAAGGAATGAAAAAGATAATTAAACCTGTCCTCATAATAGTTATAATTCTAGCCTTGGTCGTTGGTGGCTTGTACGGTGGCTACAGATACAGTCAAAGCAAAAAGACTGCCGAGGTTGTGGCTGTTAGTATGTATGCCATGGATGGCTACTGGGGCGATTCTATCAACAGTTATGGAGATGTTACATCAGACAAGTCTCAGACTACTTACCTTTCATCAGGAACAGAGATTTTATCAGTCAATGTTCAGCCTGGTGATCATGTTAACGAAGGCGATGTTCTGATGACAGTTAAAAAAGAAACACAGGACATTAAAGGCAAGGAGCTTGAAGTAGAAAAAGCTAGACAAGCGTATATTGCTGATACAGTTACACTTGAAAGACTTCAGAATACAACACCTATTCCTGAATACATTTCAAGCTCACCAGATACCAGAACAAGAGAGTTTCTAGTTAGTAAGGAATACAGATTAAAAACCGGATCTACCTTCGGAGAATACAAGGAAGACCATGTTGTTTACGAAGAATTCTATGATCAGTCTGGAAATATTACATCCACTCTCTATTATGATGAAAAGGGAAGTTCCCTGGATGAATCTGAGGATACTGACAAAATCAATGCTATCGTAAATGCGGATCATTCTCTTTTCGAATGCTACGAAAATTATGAAACAACAGAAGTTACTGTAGGTACATTCTATTACAATGCAGAAACAGGAGAGATGATTGGTCATGAAGGTGTTGATGGAGAGGGAAATGTTGTAGAGCGCTACAATGCTCCTGAAGGTTACACACCTACACAGCTCAAGGATAAGATAGAAGAGGTTGAAAACACCCTAAAAAAGCATGACCTTGATCTTAGAAAAAAGGAAAATGAGCTTGATGTTATGAAAAACACCAATGACAATGGTGAGATTCTAGCAAAGGTTTCAGGTACAGTATCGAAGGTTCAAAATAAGGACAATTACAACAACACCCAGCCATTCATGATAGTTACAGCTACTGATGAATACTATATTTCCGGCAGTATCGGAGAGTTCTATCTGGATAGCGTAAATGTTGGAGATACTGTCACTATTTCTTCTTGGGATACAGGTCTTACAGCAGATGCAGTAATTACTTATATCAGTGATACTCCAAACACAGATAACAACAATTTCTATTCTGGAGATGGAAACACAAACAGCAGCAACTATGAGTTTAAGGCAAGCTTCGATAGAAGCAGCGGTATTGAAATTGGCTCCGCAGTAGATATTACAATCACACCAGCTGGCCAGGAAGATACCGGTCTTTACATCTCAACATACTTTGTACGTAAGGATGCTGGTGGCAATTATGTTATGAAAATGAATGCTGACAATAAACTTGAAAAGGTTTATGTAAAAGTCGGCAAGAGCCTTTGGGGTTCAATGATTGAAGTTAAAAGCGGTGTTACTATGGATGATTATCTTGCATTCCCTTATGGAAATGGGGCAGTGGAAGGTATGAATTGCAAAATAGTAGATTCTTTTGCGTATTAAGGGAGGACTTATGTTAGAAAATTTACGATTAGCCTTTAGAGGCATATGGACACATAAGCTTAGATCCTTTTTGACAATGCTGGGTATCATAATTGGTATTGCGGCTATTATCGCCATAGTATCTACTATCGAGGGAACCAACCAGCAGATTAAAGAAAATCTTATTGGTTCAGGTTCCAACACAGTGGATATTCAGCTTTATCAAAATGATTGGCCACTTGATTTAAGCTATAGCGAAGCACCATTTGGAGTTCCTCAGGTAAGCGATGATGCTTTATCTGAAATCAGAGACTTGGATGAGGTCAAATCTGCAAGCAAATACGCCAACAGACAGGTTTATGATGGAGTCTATTATTTGAATAATTCCATGAACGGTGGCTATGTAAAGGGTGTTGAAACTGATTATTTTTCAACAGCCAACCTTACAGTTAAAGACGGTAGACTCTTTACTGAAGAGGAGCTTAAAAACTACAAAAAAGTCTGCATCATAGATGACGGTGTGGTAGAGGAGCTGCTTCACAACGATGAGCCAATAGGAAAAATCCTTGAGATTCAAGGGGATTCATATGTTATAATCGGAGTTGTTGCATCACGATCAACATTTGAGCCTACAATCAACTCAATTTCCGATTATGAAACATACATGCAGGATGAATCTGGAACAGTTTATATTCCGCTTTCAACCTGGCCTATAAGCTACAAGTATGATGAGCCGGAAAATGTCCTTGTCAGAGCAAATTCTACTGATGATATGACTGCGGCAGGAAAGAAGACTGCAGATATTATGAACTCATACATCAGCCCAACTGATGATACAATCAAGTATCAGTCAAAGGATTTGTTGGAACAGGCACAGCAGCTTCAGCAGCTTTCATCATCAACAAATTCAATGCTTATTTGGATTGCCGCAATCTCACTTTTAGTTGGTGGTATCGGTGTAATGAACATCATGCTGGTATCTGTTACAGAGCGTACAGCAGAGATTGGTCTAAAGAAAGCTATTGGAGCTAGAAAAGGGAAAATCATGGGACAGTTTCTTACAGAAGCTGCCGTACTTACATCCATGGGAGGTGTACTTGGAGTTGCTAGTGGTATTGGACTTGCTCAAATAATATCCATTATGAGTGGCACACCTGTTGCAATATCATGGCCAGCGGCTTTTATAGCTGTAGTATTCTCAATGGTAATCGGTATTGTATTTGGAATATTACCTAGCCATCAGGCTGCTAATCTCAATCCTATTGATGCACTACGCACTAATTAATTTGAGCTGGAGGTTATATGAGTAAATTTATTTCATGGAATGTAAACGGCCTTAGAGCAGTAGTAGGAAAAGGCTTTTGGGAGTATTTTGATGAGGTAGATGCAGATATCTTTTGTCTTCAGGAAATCAAGCTCTCCGAGGGACAGTTTGATTCCGAAAAAGAAGGATATCACGTCTACTGGAATTATGCAGAAAAGAAAGGCTATTCAGGCACAGCTATTTTTACTAAGAAAGAGCCTATTTCTGTAAGCTACGGTATCGGAATAGAAGAGCATGACCACGAAGGAAGAGTAATAACTCTCGAGTTCGAGGACTATTACTTTATTACATGCTACACACCAAATTCTCAGAATGAGCTTAAGCGTCTTGACTACAGAATGACATGGGAAGACGATTTCAGAGCTTACATGTGCGAGCTTAACAAGAAAAAGGGCGTAATCCTTTGTGGAGATTTAAATGTTGCCCATGAGGAAATTGATATCAAGAATCCTAAGACAAATCGTCGTAATGCAGGCTTCACTGACGAGGAGCGTGGCAAGATGACAGAGCTATTGGATGCTGGATTTGTAGACAGCTTCAGATACTTTTATCCAGACCAGGCCGAAATCTATTCATGGTGGTCATATCGATTCCATGCAAGAGAGAAGAATGCAGGTTGGCGCATAGACTATTTCATAGTTTCAGAGGATATAAAAGACAGAATGAAGGATGCCAAGATACATACAGAAGTTATGGGATCAGATCATTGTCCAATAGAATTAGATTTTGAATAGGCATTAGGCGGGCAATATGCTATCATAGAGTATATCAGTGGGAGGTGCTTATTATGGCAGATAAAAAAGAAGGTACATTTGTAGTACATGTTAATAAATGCGAAAACGACACATGGCAGGGCCAGGTCACATGGGCTGACCGGGACGAAAAGCTTAGCTTCCGCAGTGCCATGGAATTAATGTCAATCATTGATGCTGCTTTAAATGCAGACGAAGAATAAAACTAATGGCTAGCCATCTGGCTAGCCGTTTTTATTATTTATTTGCCTTTGCAAGGAACTTTTCGTTATTAATGATAAATCTCTCATGAGTACCCATACCCACAACACCGCTTTCATCAGAACAAACAACTTCAAAAGAAAGCTTACGGCCGTCTATTTCAATAAGAGTAGCCTCACAAATAATAGTTTTTCCAATAGCTGAAGGAGCCATATGGCTAACATCTACCTTTGTTCCTACAGTACCCAGGCCTTCCTCAAGCTCTGGCTGAACCATTTTCCAGCAAGTCTCCTCCATAAGAGCAATCATCGCAGGTGTCGCAAACACCTCAAGAGCCCCGCTAGTAAAAGCCTTCGCAGTATTATCAATGGTCACAACCGTCTCAGCGGTATTCTTCATCCCAATTTCCAACATAGTATAAGTCCTTTCCCAACAAATATAATTTCGCGACCTCCACTATAATACCACACATCACGCCCCGCAAACCTACTATTTACACATTTTTATAGTTTTTGTGTAGGGTCTGCCCCCTTTAGATTTGCCCTGGCCCGCCCCGCCCTCAGCGCTGCTGCCATCACTACAGGGGTATCATTGGAGCAGATTTTTGGATTACCTTAATGTGTAAAGTCGCCCATATGTAGGTGTACTTACGAAGCTTTTACTATTCGAAGGTAATGTATGGGTGGGACGGACAATGTAGTTTATATAATCATCTAGTCTTAACTAGACTTTGTATTATTACTTTTGCCACTCCGCTCACTAAGAAAAAATAAAAAACAGGTTTTGTATATATAAGCACCGCCCTTAAACTCAGTCCATTTCGTTGTCGGGCTTTCGGCGCCGTCCATGGCGCCTCATGCTTATCTATTACAAAACCTGTTTTCCTTTTTCTAAGCTCGCTCCAAGGCAAATAGTAATTAATACAAAGCTAGATTAAGACTGATGATTACTTAGTGTAGTGTTTGTCCGTCTCCACCCATACATTACCGATAGAATTGTAAAACTTTGTAAGAACACCTACTAATAAATATGGGCGACTACACATTTAGATAATCCAAAATCTGTGACGTACCCCTGTAGTGATGGCAGCAGCGCTGCGGGCGGGGCGGGCCGGGACAGGGGTAGCTTAGAGGGGCAGACCCTACTACTATGTACGGTAAATGTGTAAATAGTAGGTTTAGAATCTCTGTAGGTTGTCGTGGGCGCTTATTGGGATTACGAAGGGGCTTAGGGACATTGGGTCTTCGATTATCACGCTGTCGATACCGTATATTTGTTTGACGGAATCGGTGGTGATGATTTCGTTTGGGGTGCCCTCGGCTAATAGCTTTCCGTTTTTCATTGCGAAAATGTAGTCGGCGTATTTTGAGGAAAGGTTTATGTCGTGGAGAACCATTACGATGGTGGTTTTCTTTGTGCGGTTAAGGTCCTTTAGGAGGTCCAGGATTTCTATTTGGTAGGCGATATCCAGGTATGTGGTAGGTTCGTCTAGAAATAGAATGTCGGTTTGCTGGGCTAGGGCAAGGGCGATAAATACGCGCTGGCGCTGACCTCCGGAAAGCTCGTCTACAGTACGGTCTGCAAGCTCTGTGATTTTCATGGCAGCCATGGCTTCGTCGATAGCTTCGTAGTCTTCGCATGTAAGTGGTGCCATGAACTTGCGATGAGGATAGCGACCTCTTGATACAAGCTCTGCAACCTTAATGCCTTCTGGGGCTATAAGAGACTGAGGGAGGAGTCCGATTGTTTTGGCTATGTCTTTGGTTTTTATGCACAGAAGAGAGGTATCGTTTAATGTGACACTTCCACTGTTTGGTATTAAGAGTCTACAGAAAGTCTTTAAAAGAGTTGATTTTCCGCTGCCGTTTGATCCGAGGATAACGCTTATTTTGTTTTCTGGAATATGGATGCTGACATCGTTTAGAATGTTGCCATTTCCATATCCAACCTTTATATTGTTGGCTTTTAATGTGTTGTGTTCCATTAAATATTTCCTTTCCTATTCTGAGAAATAAGTAAATATATTAGGTATGGTGCACCTAGAATGCCGGTGATTACACCAACGGGATATCGCGTGTTTAGCATGTTTTGTCCTATAAAATCACCGCCTAGTACCAGTATTGCGCCTATAAGTCCTGAGGACAGAATATTAGACTGGTTTCTACCACATACTTTTGCTGCTATAGGTCCTGACAAAAATGCAATTGAGGCGATAGGACCAGAAATGGATGTGGCAAAAGCAATTAATAGTACGGAACATATTATTAATGTTGTGCGCACTAAATTGATACGTACACCGAGGATAATTGCTACTTGGTCACCTAACGCCAGTGACTGCATGCCGTGGCGAAGAGCTATTATTGATAGAAGACAAACTACAACTACTATAAATAATAGTGGAAGAGAGTCCGTTACTATTCCGTTGAGATTTCCTGTCATCCATCTCATTGCTGTTGGTACATCGTATTCGGCAGCTTTCATTACCATCCAATTAACTATGGCTGTAAAAAAGGCTTGAAATCCTATTCCTACAAGAACAAGTCTGCTAGTTGAAAAGCTTCCTACATAAGAGATTTTGTAAATCAATATGGCCACTAATATTCCCGCAAATACTGAAATGATAGAAACGATATTTCTATTTAAATTAAGGAAAAGAATGCAGTATACTGCGGCGGCTGTGGAACCTGATGAAACTCCGATGATATCTGGGCTTGCCAATGGATTGTTTAATAGAGTTTGGAATATATTCCCTGCAACGCCAAAAGCAATTCCGCAAAGTATAGCGGTAATTGTTCTAGGTAATCTCAGTTTTGCAATAATATATGAACCTTCATCACTGAGTCCAAGGATAGTTTTTATTACCTGATCTATAGAATAATTCTTTTCACCAATGGATAGATTACAAAAGGCTAGTACCAATGTAATGGCAAATAGAATACAAAGGATAAATATGTATTTTCTTCGTCGCTTTATCATAGACTTTGTACCTTAGCCTTTCTGATTATAAAGATGAAAACAGGGGCTCCAATTAATGCAGTCATAATTCCTGATTCTAGTTCTCCTGGGCGACCTAGGATTCTGCCAAGCACATCTGAAATGATAAGAACAGAGCTTCCGTAAATGCCACTGCATATAATTAGTGGGATATGATTGCTGCCTACCACCATACGAATAAAATGAGGAACCATTAAACCAATGAAGCTTATTGGACCTGCTAATGCTGTGGTGGTTGCGCATAAAAGGACACCGCAAATAGCAGCAATGGCTCTTGTTCGATTTACATTCAGACCTAGAGCGATAGCTGTTTCCTCTGATAAAAGAAGAGTATTTAGATTTCCTGATATACACAAGCTAACAACTATTGCAAGAATAGTAATAGGTAGAATCAGCTTGATGTCGTCGTAATTTGTTCCACCTATACTTCCGATTTGCCAAAATCTGTATGTAGTCATAACGCTGGAATCTGGCATAACTATCAAACTTATGATGGATGATAGAGCGATGCTAGTAGCTGAGCCGGATATTGCAAGCTTTATAGGGGTTGGTCCGCCATAGCCTACAGAAGCAAGCTTGTAAACTATAAGGGCTGTAAGCATTGCGCCAGCAAAGGAAAGACCGATATAGGAAATCTTTGACTGGATGTTAAAAAAGGCGATGCCTGCAACTATAAATAAAGAAGCACCTGCATTTACGCCTAAAATACTAGGGTCTGCTATAGGATTTCTTGTAATAGATTGCATTAGAACACCAGAAATGCTTAAAGAAGCTCCGGCAATAATTCCAAATATAGTTCTAGGAATCCTTGTTTGAACAATATTTACTTCGTACACATCGGTATTGCGTCCTATCATTGCATCCAAAACATGGGATAAACCTACGGACTTAGTGCCGTAGGTTATAGAAAGTGCTATTGCAATAAATAGGATTACAATACCTAAAATAGTTATTGATATAGCTTTATTTTTATTCATTAATATTATTTGCAGCCTCACTTAATAATGAAAGATAGTCATCAATTGCATAAGGGATAGAAAGGATTGATGGAGTAGTTGCTGCTGCAAGAGCACTGTTTGAATCAAGTAATACAACAGCTCCATTTTTTACTGCTGGAATCTGACTCATAAGAGCGTCAGCCTGCATTGCCTCAAGAAGACCTTCATCACCGTAAACAATCATGATGTCTACATCGTTTAATAAATCACAGTTCTCACGAGAGATAGTTACTGAAAAATCCTCGCTTGTCTCTGCAAGAGAAAGAATACTTTCAGGAGTTTCAAAGCCCAAGTCATTAAGATAAGAGGCTCTAGGATCATTTGGAAGATAAGCGTAGAATGTGCTCATGTCATCCTGTGAAACCCAGAAGAAACCTGCTGTTTTGCCTTCGAGCTCTGGATACTGCTGAAGCTTTTCAGAGATTAATGCATCAGTTTCTTCTACAAGCTTTTCGCCTTCAGCCTTCATACCGATAGCTGTTGCATTTACGATAGTCTGATCTCTCCAGTTTGTTTTCCATGCAGTTTCAATATAAGGAACTACAGGGGCAATCTCAGAAAGAAGATTGTATTCCTCCTCAGTAAAGCCTGAGTAAGAAGCAATGATTACATCTGGCTCTGCAGCTGCAATAGCTTCATAATCCCAGCCTGTTTCATCATCAAATACGTTAGGATTTGTTTCACCTAATTCAGCGAATGCCTCGTCTGTCCAAAGGTGAAGCTTGTTGTCTGTCATAAGACCGTAGTTCGCTGCAGAAACACCAACTGGAACAACCCCGAGAGCTAGAATTGCATCCTGATTAGCCCAAGAAAGTGTAACGACTCTTTCTGGCTTTGATTCGATAGTAGTTTCTCCGAATGCATGCTCAATTGTGATTGGAAATGCTGAATCGTCCCCAGTAACTTCAGTGTTTGCTGAGTCAGCAGAACCTGTATCTGAAGTTGTAGCTGTATCGGCGCTGCTACATCCTACTAGAGCAGTGCTAAATACAGAAACAGCTGCTATAATTGATAATAATTTTTTTCTCATAATAAAAAATCCTCCTGTTGTAAATTGAGAAAGGTTAGCAAAAGCTAACTGCGCACTACTATATCATGCTTGAATTAGTTGCGTCAAACTATAATTTGATGTTGATAATATTTATCAGTTGATACTAATTTCTCATTTAATTGTATGCGTAAATAGTTTGTGGTATAATTGAACACCGCAAGATTAAGATTATATACGGAGGACGAGATGAAAGAGATTCTTGGACAAATAAAAGAAGTCGTCATCGCTGGCTTTAAAGCAGCTGGTTACGATGAAAAATATGCAATGGTAACACTTTCAAACAGACCTGACCTTTGCCAGTTTCAGTGTAATGGTGCAATGGCAGCAGCTAAGGAGTACAAAAAAGCTCCTATTGCAATCGCTAATGAAGTAGTTGAGAAGTTAGCTGACAATGCAATGTTTTCTAAGTGCGAGGCATGTCCTCCAGGATTTATAAATATGAACCTTTCTGATGAGTTTATTGCTGCATTTGTTAGTGGCATGGCATCAGATACAGAGCGTTTTGGTGTTGATAAGGTAGCTACACCAAAGAAGGTTATGATTGATTACGGCGGACCAAACGTTGCTAAGCCACTTCACGTTGGTCATCTTCGTTCAGCAATCATCGGTGAGTCTATTAAGCGTACAGCTCGTTTCATGGGCGATGAAGTTTACGGTGATGTTCATCTTGGAGACTGGGGTCTTCAGATGGGACTTATCATTACAGAATTAAAGCTTCGTAAGCCAGAGCTTGTATACTTTGATGAAAGCTTTGAGGGAGAATACCCAACAGAAGCTCCTTTCACTATTTCAGAGCTTGAGGAGATTTATCCATGTGCATCTGGAAAGTCAAAGGAAGATCCTGCTTATAAGGAAGCTGCTATGACAGCTACATACGAGCTTCAGCACGGAAGAAGAGGCTATCAGGCACTTCTTTCTCATATTCTTAATGTTTCAGTTACAGACCTTAAGAGAAACTACGAAAAGCTCGATGTTACATTTGACCTTTGGAAGGGCGAAAGCGATGCACAGCCATACATCCCAGATATGGTTCAGAAGATGAAGGATGATGGTTTTGCATACATTTCTGAAGGCGCATTAGTAGTAGACGTCAAAGAAGAAACAGATACAAAAGAGGTTCCACCATGTATGATTCTTAAATCAGATGGTGCATCTCTCTACAATACAACAGACCTTGCAACAATGGTATGGCGTATGAAG
Organism: Pseudobutyrivibrio ruminis; assembly: GCF_015057245.1. GTDB lineage: Bacteria > Bacillota > Clostridia > Lachnospirales > Lachnospiraceae > Pseudobutyrivibrio > Pseudobutyrivibrio ruminis_E. The sequence continues at coordinate 367,303 of NZ_SVET01000001.1, read as the reverse complement.
GACTACAATCCAGATTCAATCATCTATGTAGTAGATAAGCGTCAGGAGCTCTACTTCACACAGGTATTCCGTTGCGCAAAGAAGACAGGCATTGTTCCAGCTGATAAAAACTTATATTTCGTAGGTTTTGGTACAATGAATGGCAAGGACGGTAAGCCATTTAAGACACGTCAGGGTGGAGTTATGAGACTTGAGTATCTCCTTCAGGAAGTAGAAGATAAGATGCTTGAGAAGATCAAAGAGAATGGTACAATGGATGATGAACAGGCAGCAAAGACAGCATCAGTTGTTGCACTTTCTGCTGTTAAATATGGTGACCTTTCAAACCAGGCTTCAAAGGATTACATCTTTGATATAGACAGATTCACATCTGCTGAGGGTAACACAGGCCCATATATCCTTTACACAATCGTTCGTTGCAAGTCTATTCTTGCTAAGGCTGGAGTAGACAGCGTTGATGGCGATATCTTGCCAGCACACTCAGAGTCAGAAAGAGGATTACAGCTTGAGCTTACAAAGTTCATGGCGGCTCTTACATCTGCTTATGAGGACATGGCACCACACAAGATTTGTGCATACATCTATGATTTAGCTAATGCATTCAATAGATTCTATCACGATACAAAGATTTTAGCTGAGGAGGATGCAGCTGTTAAGGCTAGCTATCTCAAGCTTCTCATGCTTACAAGAGGAGTTCTTGAGAAGTCAATCGATCTTCTTGGCTTCAAAGCACCGGAGCGTATGTAATGTCTGATCAAACATTTTTACCAATTGATTTCGTTAATCGCATGGAGCAGGACTTAGGTCCTGACTTCCATGCGTTTTTACGTTCTTATGATGAGAACAAAATATCAGCCCTTAGATTTAATCCAATAAAGGCAGACGATGCAGCAAAGACTACAATTAGTCATATGCTGACAGGCTCAGTAGATTGGAGCCCGAATGGATACTATTACGATGAGGATCAAAGACCAGGTCTTCATCCTTATCATAGTGCTGGAGTTTACTATATTCAGGATGCTTCTGCACAGCTTCCAGTAGAGATGCTTTCGCCAAATCCAGGGGATTTCTGCCTGGATTTGTGTGCTGCGCCTGGTGGTAAATCTACCCAGATTGCAGGATATCTCGACGGACAGGGGATTCTTGTTTCCAACGAGCCTATGAAAAATCGTGCAAAGATTCTTTCAGAAAACGTTGAGCGTCTCGGCATTAAAAATTGCATTGTAACATCGGAATATCCAGACAAGCTGGCAGAGCGTTTTGTGGAATACTTCGACAAGATTATGGTGGATGCGCCTTGTTCCGGAGAGGGCATGTTTAGAAAGAATCATGATGCTTGTAGCGAATGGTCGCTTGAGTCTGTTGAAATGTGTGCTGCAAGACAGGCAGAGATTCTAGATAGAGCGTACGAGATGCTTATCCCTGGTGGAAGGATGTGCTATAGCACATGTACTTTTGCCAGATTAGAGGATGAAGAAGCTGTTGCGGCTTTCATTTCAAGACATTCAGATATGAAGCTAATCAAGGAACAGCGTTTGTGGCCACATCAGGTAAAGGGAGAGGGGCATTATGCAGCCTTACTTGAAAAGGCAGATGCTGATAATCGATATGAAGAATGTAAAGATAACAGAGAAACCTATTCCTTAAAGAAAATTAATGATAAAATATTAAATGACTATTTAATATTCATTAAAGAGACTATGACAAATCCAAAGGAGTGGAGAGGCAACCTGCTATTACTTAACGACTTGCTTTATATGTTGCCTGAGGACTGTCCGGATTTTGATGGTCTTCATGTATTAAGAGGAGGCTTGTTCTTAGGTACATTAAAAAAGAACCGCTTCGAGCCAAGCCATGCTCTGGCTTTGGCACTTAAGCCATCAGAGGTGACTAACAGTCATAACTTATCATCAGATAGTGCCGAAATTGATGCATATCTTACAGGTCAATCTATCAGATGTGATGTAAAGGATGGATGGACTCTTATTACAGTTGATGGATATTCAATTGGGTGGGGAAAGGCTGTAAAAGGCCAAATCAAAAATCATTATCCGAAAGGACTTCGTAGGTATGATACATAAAATATACATGCACAAACAGGATATTTATGAGTATGTAATGTTTACAATAGCAGCTGCTGTTATGGTTATTGGAATTTACTTTTTTAAATTCCCAAATCATTTTTCATTTGGTGGTGTCAGCGGTATTTCTATTGTGCTGGCTGCACTATTGCCACATACTCCAGGAAATATCAACCTGGTTATTAATATCTTTTTGTTAGTGCTTGGATTCTTTGTTTTCGGAAAAGAATTTGGAATCAAAACAACATACATCACTTTGCTTGTTTCTATAGGACCAAGCCTTCTTGAAAAGATTCATCCAATGGATGGCCCACTTACTGACGAGCCAGTATTGGAGCTTATGTTTGCAATTGCTTTGCCTGCCTTTGCATCTGCAATTTTCTTTAATTTAGGTGCATCTTCTGGTGGAACAGATATTGTTGCAATGATTCTTAAAAAATATACAAGTATTAATATAGGCACGGCATTGTTCTTATCAGATGTATTTATTGTTATTTGTGCTTGTTTCGTATTTAATATTCAAACAGGTTTATTTTCATGTGTAGGTTTATTAGCTAAGTCTTTAGTTGTTGATGAAACAATCGAAAATATTAACCTGGTAAAATACTTTACAATCATTTGTTCAAATCCAGATCCAATTGTAAAATACATTACAGAGGAGCTAGGAAAGGGCGCTACCATTTACAAGGCGGAGGGCGCTTATGGCCATCAGGAAAAGACTATCATTCTAACTATTCTTAAAAGACAGCAGGCTGTTGATCTTAAGAACTACATTAGAAGAAATCATCCTGGTGCATTTATTGCAATTACAAATAGTAGCGAGATTATAGGTAAAGGCTTTAGAGGGTATAACTAATGAATACAACATGGGGAATACTTGCACATGTTGATGCAGGTAAGACAACATTATCGGAGGCGGTTCTTTACAACGCAGGAGTTTTGGCGTCCACCGGTCGAGTAGACAAGGGGGACGCCTTTTTAGATACTGATCAGCAGGAGAAGAATAGAGGGATAACTATCTTTTCGAAGCCTGCTGTTTTTGACGTGGAAGGGGGAAGTATTACACTTCTTGATACTCCAGGTCACGTGGATTTTGCAACTGAAACTGAGCGTGCTATTTGGGCTCTGGATTTTGCAATTCTTCTTGTAAGCGGCACCGATGGTGTTCAGGCACATACAAAGACTCTTTTTGACTTGCTTTCTAAAAACAAAGTACCAACTATCATTTTTATTAATAAGATGGATATGCCTTCTGTGGCGGCAGATTCTCTACTTCCTAATCTCAAAGAAAAGCTTAGTGGCAACTGCGTTCTTCTTTCAAATCACGAGGATATTGCTGCAGAAGATGAAGAGGCAATGGAGGAGTTTTTTGAGACAGGTAAGCTTTCCGATTATCGTATTTACGATATGATTATTTCAAGGAAAATCTTTCCTGTATTAACTGGATCAGCCCTTAAGGATTCAGGCGTGAAAGAGCTTCTCGACTCTATGAAAAAGTTAAGCAACTATTCCGGTAAGAAGAAAGAAAAGGGAACTGAGTTTGGTGCAAGAATTTATAAAATCGAAAGTCTGGCACGAGATTCAAGACTTACCTTTACAAAGATTACCGCAGGTAGCTTAAAGGTAAAGGATACACTTCCAAATGGCGAGAAAGTAGATCAGATAAGACTTTATTCTGGAGCTAAATATACTCAAATAGATGAGGCAAAGGCCGGTGATGTTGTTGCACTAATCGGTCCTAAAGCTACATTTGCCGGTGAAGGTATGGGAGTGGAGAATAACAGGCCAGAGCTAACTTTAAATCCTGTTCTAAAATATACTCTTAATTTTAAAGACGATACTGTGCCTCGTCTTGCATATCCAAAGCTTAGTGCATTTAACGATGAGGACCCATCTCTCAATGTTAGCTGGAATGATAAGCTTGAGGAAATAACCTTCAATTTGATGGGTGAAGTTCAAACGGAAATAATACTTAATCGAATTGAAAACGAGCTAGGAATAAAAGCAGAGTTTGTAGAATCAGGCGTTTTATACAAAGAGACTATTGCAGACAAGGTTGAAGGTGTAGGACATTTCGAGCCACTTCGTCATTATGCAGAGGCTCATATTTTGATGGAGCCTTTAGAGCCAGGTAGTGGTATACAGGTGGACACTGATGTTTCTACTGATGATTTGGCTCTTAATTGGCAAAGACTTATAACTACACATATTCTTGAAAAGGAGCACCTTGGAGTTGCCATTGGTGCGCCTCTTACAGATATAAAGTTTACTGTTATTGGCGGAAGAGCCCATATCAAACATACTGAAGGTGGAGATTTCAGAGAGGCTACCTATCGAGCTATCAGACAAGGACTAATGGAGGTAGGGACAACAATCCTGGAGCCATATTTCAATTTCGAAATTTCCGTTCCTTCAGAACAAATCGGAAGAGTGATGACTGATGTGGAAAATATGAAGGGTTCCTTTGAAGTGCCGGAGGATAATGGAGGCCTTAGCATTATCAGAGGATATGCTCCTGCAGCTGCAATCAGAAATTATCAGTCTGTTCTTGTGACATTTACAAAAGGCCAAGGCCAAATTAACCTTACATTTGCTGGTTATTCAGAATGCAAAAATCCAGATGAGGTAATGGAAGCTTACGGATATGATCCAGATGCTGATATTGATAATCCTGCTTCTTCTGTATTTTGTTCCCATGGTGCAGCGGAAGTTGTTCCATGGTACCAGGTTAAGGATAGGTGTCATGTGCCTTGCAGACAGGATAAATCAAATACAGCCATGGATAATGATATTCCTATTAATGCCAAGCGTATGAATCACAGCGAAGATGAATGGCTTGATCCAGATGAGATAGACAAAATCCTTCAGCTTGCTACACATAGTAATCAAGGAAAAAATCCTAAAAAGGGATGGCATTATGGAGAAAGCATAAGACCAAGAAGAGTAGATTCTGACTATGTATATAAAGCTCCAAAGGAGGTAAAGGCAAAGGATAAATATCTACTTGTGGATGGATATAATCTTATCTACGCTTGGCCTGAATTAAAGGAAGTTCTGGAAGAAAATCTGGATGGTGCCAGAGGAAAGCTACTAGATATTCTTAGCAATTATAAAGCCATGACAGACTACAATGTGATTGCTGTTTTTGATGCATATAGAGTGAAAGGCCATGAGGTCACAGCATCTGATTATTTAAATATACATCAGGTGTTTACAGCAGAGGCCCAGACTGCCGATGCATACATAGAGCGATTCACCCACGAGCATGGTAAAAAATACGATATCACCGTTGTAACTTCAGATGGCTTAGAGCAGGTGATTATCAGAGGAGCCGGGGCAAGGTTGATATCTTCTAGAGAGTTTATAGAAGAGGTGGAGAGAAAGGCCAAAGAACTTCGAGAAAACTACAACATAAAATAATAGTTTACAAGAGGAAAATAATGAATTTTTAACAATTAATTCATATTAATTATTTATAATCGATGTATTGATGAGGCATAAGTAACCATACTATCAGTTGGAGGGTGAAAAATGACTAGATATCAGTTTCAGGATACAGAGAGAAATGCACTTGAGAAACTTAATATTCCTCTTGTAATCTACCAGCTTATAGATAAAAGAGTTGTAACTATTCTTGTTACAGATGGAATGTGTAAGCTTATGGGAGATTCCCGAGAAAATATTGCCAAGTTATTCGACGAAGATATGTATCGGGATACACATCCAGATGATAAGGCAAGGGTTGCAGATGCCGCATTGAAATTCGCTTTAGGCGGAGATAATTTCGATTGTGTTTACAGAACACTTTCACATATCATTAATGACTATGTAATTATACATTCTCATGGTGAACATTTCATTACAGAGGATGGGACTATGCTTTCCAGTACCATATATATGGTGGAAGGCATGGGCGAAGATTTTGATAATCCCCTTACAGAAAAACTGGCTTCTAATTTCAGAGACATGATGTCAAAGGAAAGTCTGATAAGAGATAATTTTTATGATACTCTTACAGGCTTACCAAACATGTCATATTTTCTTGCTTTGGCAGATGCAGGTAAGCAGGCGATATATGATGAGGGTAAAACTCCTGGTATAGTTTTCTTTGACTTCACCGGTATGAAATACTTCAATGAAAAATTTGGCCTCAAGGAAGGGGACAATCTACTTATTGCATTTGGAGATATTTTAAGAAAGTATTTTTCAAATGAAAATTGTGGAAGAATGGGGTCTGACCATTTTGCTGTGTTTACACAGATGGAAGAAATTGAAGCTACACTTCAGAACATTTTCAAAGATATGAAGCGCGCAAATGATGGTAAAACTTTGCCGATTCATGTAGGTGTATACTCCATGGCATTTGAGGATGTTCCAGCCAGCAGTGCCTGCGATAGAGCAAAGATTGTTAGTGACAAGGAAAAGGGCGCTTACCTTTCCAAGTATGCTTTTTACGATGAGAATACACATGTTGTTGCTACTCACTATGAATATGTAATTAATACATTTGAAAAAGCAATCAGAGAAGGTTGGATTCAGCCTTACTATCAGCAGATTATGAGATCTGTAAATGGCAGAGTCTGTGATGAGGAAGCATTGGCACGCTGGATTGATCCAGCAAGAGGAATTATTCCACCTAATCATTTTATTTATGTTCTGGAAGATGCAAAGCTTATTCATAAACTTGATTTATATATATTGGAATGCGTATTACGAGATTTGGAAGAAGTGGTTAAGAAGGGATTTCAGATTGTTCCTGTTTCTATCAATCTTTCGAAATACGATTTCGAATTATGCGATATTGTAGAGGAAATAAAAAAGCGAGTAGAGGCCTCAACAATCTCTTCTGAGATGATTACCATAGAAATTACAGAGAGCGTCTCTACATTGGACGAGGAATTCGTTTCTGAACAGATTAGAAGATTTCACGATGCAGGCTTTAAGGTTTGGATGGATGATTTCGGTAGCGGATATTCATCCTTAAATATTTTGCAAAAATTTGATTTTGATTTAATCAAGCTAGATATGCGCTTTATGCGTGAGTTTGGTATGTCCAAGAAAAATCATATCATAGTAAAAGAGCTTATACAAATGATTACAAAGCTGGGAATTGATACAATTGTAGAAGGTGTCGAGACAATAGAGCAGGTTAAATTTTTGCGAGAAGTTGGGTGTAGCAAAATGCAGGGATTTTACTTTGCAAAGCCTATCCCACTTGATGAATGGTATACAATTTATGGTGCCAAAGTTGGTAATGTTATAGAGGCTTTAGAAGAAAGCGAATATTATACAACCGTTGGCAAAATCAATATTATAGAACCAATAGTAAATAATGATTATAATTGGGATGCTAATGAATTCTTTGGACAGATTCCTACTGGTGTTTTAGAAATTCGGGATGATAGCTCATACATTCTTAGATACAATCGTAATTTCGCAAAGTTCCTTATGAAGATGGGATATCTGGATGAAGTAGATTTGGGAAATGCCATGATTCAACAGAAAAAGGAGCCTATAAAGGAATTCATGGAAGCGGTGGATAAATGTAATGATATCGACAAGTGGGTTCACGTAGAGAATATGCAGGAACAGGATTATTACACTAGCTTCTTTATTAGGAAAATAGCTGTTAACCCAATTCATGGATATAAGGCCTACGAAGTGGCTATTTTATCAATTGCAGAGGATTGATAGTGGTTTGACACTTCATTATAAATGTGGTATTTTCTTTAAGAAATTTATATCGTTCATAGGATTTAGGTGCCCATAGTATTTATGTATGTATGGGTGAAAAGGGAATCTGGTGAGAATCCAGAGCGAAGCCGTCACTGTGTTAGGGAGCTCGCTTTCATATCACTGAGTATTCTTGGGAAGAGAAAGCGTGCGATGATCGAAGTCAGGAGACCTGCCTATTTCTTGTAATTATGATTTGCGGGACTCGAATCATTATTCGCATGAATCTTGGAGGCTAATTGCCTCATGTTTTTGTGTTTTGATTGATTAGAGACTGCCTTTGGCAGTCTTTTTCTTTTCGTGAATTCTTTTGCAAATTTTTAATTTGAACGATTTTATAGGAGGAAATCATGAAAAAGAGAAGTTTACAGATTTTAGCACTTTTCATGTCAGCAGCATTTGTATTTGCTGCTTGCGGTAAGTCTGCAGATGTGACTGAGACTACAGAGGAAAGTGTAGAGACAGAGGAGATTGATGATCAGGTGGCAGCAGATAATGTAGCAGCACTTATTGATGCAATCTATGTTCAGGAGAGAACAGATGAGACAGATGCTCAGTGTACAGCTGCAAAGGAAGCATGGGATGCTCTTACAGATGCTCAGAAGGAGCTTGTAGAAGGTGAATATGCAGATCCAGATTATTTCGGAAGAGATACAGGTGATGCTTCTAAGGATGATCCTTTAAACCAGGATGATATTGGTGAGAATGAAATCCTTGTTGTAAGTTTCGGTACTTCATTTAACGATAGTCGTGTTGCTGACATTGGCGGAGTTGAAAAGGCAATTGCGGCAGCATATCCTGATTGGTCAGTAAGACGTGCATTTACAGCACAGATTATTATCAACCACATTCAGGCTCGTGATAATGAAAAGATTGATAATGTAGAACAGGCTCTTGATAGAGCAGTTGCAAATGGTGTTAAGAACCTTGTTGTTCAACCAACACATTTGATGCACGGCGCTGAGTATGATGAATTGACAGCAGCAGTTGAAGAATATGCTGATAAGTTTGAATCTGTAAAGATTGCTGAGCCACTTCTTGGTGAAGTAGGAGCAGATGCTACAGAAGTAAATGCTGATAAGGAAACAGTTGCAAAGGCTATTACAGCAGAGGCAGTTGCTGATGGTGGTTTCGAAAGCAGAGAAGCAGCAGCTGAAGATGGTGTTGCATTTGTATTCATGGGACACGGTACAAGCCACACTGCAAAGGTTACTTACAGTCAGATGCAGACACAGATGGATGAGCTTGGTTATGATAACGTATTTATCGGTACTGTAGAGGGTGAGCCAGAAGAGACTTCTTGCGAGAATATCATCGCTGCAGTTAAGGAAGCTGGTTATACAAAGGTTGTTCTTCGTCCACTTATGGTTGTTGCAGGTGACCATGCAAACAACGATATGGCTGGTGATGAAGAAGATTCATGGAAGTCAATGTTTGAGGCAGATGGTTCATTTGAATCTGTAGAGTGCCAGATTGCAGGCCTTGGTGAAATTGCAGATGTTCAGGCTATCTACGTTCAGCACACATCTGATGCAACAGGCGTAGAGCCAGTAGAGTCTGCACATACAGACGAGCTTAAGGAAGGCGAGACATATCTTGCTGACTTTACAACAGACAGCAGCATGTTTCATGTAAATGAAGCTGAAAACGGCAAGGGCGAGCTTACAGTTAAGAATGGTAAGAGGTCTATTCACGTATCATTAGTTTCAAAGAAAATTGTTAACCTTTATCTTGGAACAGCTGCAGATGCAGAAAATGACGAAGCTAACTGGCTTCAGCCAACAGAGGATGAGGTAACATACTCAGATGGAACAACAGAAACTGTATATGGCTTTGACATTCCTGTTGAAGCATTAGATAAGGAATTTGATTTAGCATTATTAGGAGAAAGTGGAAGCTGGTATGACCATAAGGTTTCAGTTTCAAATCCTGAATTAGCAGAATAGTAATTTATGAAAAAGAAATTCATTTTTGCTGCAGCGCTGGCTATTAATTTAACAGCCTGCAGCTTTTTTAATAGTAACGAAATAGAAAATACAACAGATGAGATTACAGATGGTGAGTATAGCTGTAATGTTACTCTTACAGGTGGTAGCGGAAAGGCTACAGTAGAATCACCAGCCACAGTTGTGGTGGAGGGAGAGGAAAAGACTGTTAAGCTTGTATGGTCAAGCTCTCACTATGATTACATGGTGGTTGATGATGTCAAATACGATAATGAGGCAGCGGTAGATGAGAACTCCGTATTTACGATACCATTTTCGGAATTTGATGAGCCTTTTATTGTAATTGGTGACACTACAGCTATGAGCACTCCTCATGAGATAGAGTATGAGCTGACGGTATATGCTCCTGGCGAAAATGGGGACGACGAAGCCAAAGAATCTACAGATACAAAAGCAGATTCAGATGATACTTATAGTTTGGGCAACCTAAAATATAAAGAATCATTGGATCTTGATTACGCCAAGGATTTTACAGTTGATTATTATATCGATGATAACAATGGAGAGTATGCATTCATAACAATTACAGGGGCAAGTGTTAATCAGTATTTCCTAAGACCATTACAGGATTCTGAAGCTGAGATTACAGGATTATCGGATAACATCCAGGTTCTTTCTGATATTGATAAAACATATCTTGTTTCCACATCAGTAATGGATTTGATAGTTAATACAGATAGCCTTGGTAGCATTAAGTATTCTGGCACTGATTCAAAGGATTGGTGCATAGATGAGGCTGCGTCTGCTATTAAAGCAGGTGATATTTTATATGCAGGAAAGTATTCCGCTCCTGATTATGAGTTGCTTGTATCAGATGGATGCAATTTTGCTATAGAAAACACCATGATATACCACAATCCGGAAGTGAAGGAAAAGCTTGAAAGCCTTGGAATACCAGTTATGGTTGAGACTTCAAGCTATGAGACATCACCATTGGGAAGACTTGAGTGGATTAAGCTTTATGGCGTGCTGTATGGCAAGCTTGATGTTGCAACAGAAGTATTCGATGCTCAGGTAGCTAGAACAAAAGCTGTTATGGATATGGAAGAGTCTGGACTTACAGTTGCATTCTTTTCTGTAAATTCCAATGGTCAGATTACAGTTAGAAAAAATGGTGACTATATTTCTTCTATGATAGATATGGCAGGGGCTACTTATGTACCGGAGAATCTTTCTAATTCAGAAGACGCCTTATCTACAATGAAGATTTCAATGGAAGATTTTTATATTGGAGCAGTAGACGCTGATGTTCTTATTTATAACAGCACTATTGAAGGGGAGCTTGAAAGTGTAGAGGATTTAGTTGTATCCGCACCATCCCTGGCAGATTTTAAAGCTGTGAAGAATAAAAATGTTTATTGTTTAAGAGAAGGCTATTTCCAAAAGACCACAAGTGTGGCAGAATTTATAGAGGAACTGCATTTAATACTTACAGATTCCTACAAATCGGGAGAATGTTTTTACAAACTGAAGGAGTAGCTATGAACTCAGAGAAAAAGAGATTTACATGCCTTTTTATTTCAATGGCATTACTATTATTAATTTGCTTTATTTTTAGTCTTGGAGTTGGCAGTGCGGATATTACCGTTAGTGAGATTATCAAATCCCTGATATCTCCAGGCGATGTTCAGTTTGGAAAAATTATCATATCAATAAGACTTCCTAGAATTATTGCTGCATTAATTCTAGGGGGTGCACTTTCAGTATCTGGATATTTACTTCAGATTTTCTTTGGCAATCCTATTGCCGGTCCATATGTACTTGGAATTTCATCAGGAGCAAAGTTATTTGTTGCCATTTGTATGGTTGTTTTGGTTGGACAGGGAGTTTATATAAGCTCCCTTATTATGGTGGTTGCTGCATTCGTAGGCTCTATCATTGCAATGGGAATAGTAATGCTGTTGGCAGGCAAGGTTAGAAACATGTCACTGTTAGTGGTATGTGGAGTAATGATTGGATATATTTGCTCTGCGATAACAGAGTTTATCATTACATTTGCAAATGATTCCAACATCGTCAATCTGCACAACTGGTCACTTGGTAGCTTTTCAGGTATAAGCTGGGAACATGTAATTATATCTGCAATCATTGTTACAGTGACTTTAGTGCTTTCATTTGTTATGTCAAAGCCAATTGGGGCATATCAGCTTGGTGAAGCCTACGCCAGAAATATGGGCGTTAATATCAAATACCTTAGAGTTGTATTGATTTTACTTTCTAGTATTTTATCTGCAACCGTAACAGCATTTGCTGGACCTATTTCATTTGTGGGTATAGCAGTGCCTCATATTATGAGAGGGGCAATGAAGACAGCAAAGCCTTTAATTATGATTCCTGCATGCTTTATGGGAGGAGCCATAATTACTTTACTTTGCGATTGTATAGCACGTACTGCTTTTGCACCTACTGAGGTAAGTATCAGTGCAGTGACAGCCGTATTTCTTGCTCCAATTGTTATTTATATGTTGGTTGCCAGGAGGGCTCTAAGCCGTGGATAAAAAACTTAGTACGATAGCCCTTGAAGTGGGATATAAAAAAGGACAGCCTGTTGTAAAGCAGGTTTCTTTTGATGTAAAGGCTGGGGAGATAATAGCGGTAGTTGGAGCAAACGGAGCAGGCAAATCAACAATACTAAAAACAATCACAAGACAGCTTAATAAGCTTGATGGAAATATTCGCATTTGCGATATGGATGATTCTGAGATTAACGAGGAAGCTATGGCAAAAAAGGTTTCTATGGTTACGACAGAACGAATTCATCCAGAGCTTATGACCTGCTACGATGTGGTGGCTACAGGTCGCTATCCATATACAGGTAGACTGGGAATTCTCAGTGACGATGATAGAGAAGCTATCGCATATGCCATAGATTTAGTTGGTGCTGGTACCATAGTAAATGAAGATTTTTCTAAAGTCAGTGATGGTCAACGACAGCGAGTAATGCTTGCAAGAGCAATATGTCAGGATACGGATATTATGATTCTAGATGAGCCTACATCCTTTTTGGATATTCAGTTTAAGCTCGATATTCTATCTATTATTAGAAGGCTTGCTAAGGAGCAGAATAAAGCAGTCGTAATGTCCATCCATGAACTGGAATTTGTACCGGCAATAGCAGATGCGGTAATTGGTATATACGATAATAGTGTTTATAAAATAGGTTCGCCTAAGGAGATTCTCACAGGAGAAAATCTTGAAGTTATGTATCATATGGCATCAGGCGAAGGAAAGATTATGGCAGAAGGCTTGTGGCAGTATGCCCAGGCCCTTGAGAGGTTGATATGTCAAAAGTAATAATGGTCCAGGGGACTATGTCAAATGTAGGTAAAAGCTTGTTAGTAGGAGGACTATGTAGAGTCTTTGCACAGGACGGATTGAAGGTTGCTCCTTTTAAATCCCAGAACATGGCTCTCAATTCTTTTGTTACAGCTGATGGGTTGGAGCTTGGCAGAGCCCAGGCTATGCAGGCAGAATGTGCAGGGGTTGCTCATAGCGTATATATGAACCCTATACTGCTCAAGCCAACAAATGATGTAGGCTCACAGGTCATTGTAAATGGTGAGGTAGTTGGCAATATGAGTGCCAGAGACTACTTTGCATATAAAAAGCAGTTAGTGCCAGATATTATGACTGCCTACAATAAGCTTCAAGAATGGGCAGATGTTATTGTAATAGAAGGGGCAGGTAGCCCAGCAGAAATAAATCTGAAATCAGATGATATTGTGAATATGGGCATGGCAAAGCTTGTGGATGCACCAGTTATCCTTGTTGGGGATATAGATAGAGGTGGTGTATTTGCGCAGCTCCTTGGCACACTAGAGCTTTTGGAAGAGGATGAAAGGGCCAGAGTAAAGGGCCTTGTAATAAATAAGTTTAGAGGGGACAAGAGTCTACTGGATTCAGGAATCACTATGATAGAAGATATGGGAAAAGTGCCGGTAGTAGGTACAGTTCCATATGTTCATCTTATGATAGATGATGAGGATAGCCTTAGCGAGAGGCTTGATAATAAATGGGATAGCAGCTCGGAGTCTTTAATAGACATAGCGGTTATTCGACTTCCTAGAATTTCAAATTTCACAGATGTAGCTCCATTTGAAAGTATTAATGGTGTAAAGGTTAGGTTTGTAAATAATCCTAGAGAGATAGAAGGGGCGGATTTAGTTATTATCCCTGGTAGCAAGAATACCATTTCTGATATGAAGTGGATGAGAGAATCGGGAATGGAAGCTGCAATTAATCAATTCTCTGTAAATGGTCCAGTTGTTGGAATATGCGGTGGCTTCCAAATGATGGGAAATACCATATTGGATCCAGAGGGCGTGGAGAACGAATCAGAGGATGGACTTGCTCTTTCTTCTATCAGAGGATTAGGTCTACTTCCACTGATAACAACATTACAGTCATCTAAGCATCGCAGTCAAACAGAGGATTGCTTCGATGACCTTACAGGCATCTATGAATCATTATCAGGTGAGGAGTTCATAGGCTATGAGATTCACAATGGTATAACAAACATAGATTATGATGCTATAGAAGATACTTTTTCTAAGGAAGAGTCTCCTGATTTGGTAGAGCGAGATGATGAGGGGAATATCATCCTTGTACAAAATGGCAACATCCTTGGAACCTACGTACATGGTATTTTCGATAATGGAGATTTGGCATACAGGCTGGTAGAGGCGCTTGCGTCAAAAAAGGGAGTTGCGATTAAGGCTCAGGATTATGATTTTAATGCAATAAAGGAAGCTGAGTACGATAAGCTTGCAGATGTTGTAAGAAATAATTTGGACATGGATTTTATATATAGTCTTATTAAGTAAAGCAGGTAAATAAATGGAGATAGAATACGTTTTACCAACGGAAATAGAAAAACGCAGTTTTGAAATAATAGGTAAAGAGTTGCAGGCTATGGGTATCACCTTAGATAAGGAGCAGGAACCTATCACAAAAAGAGTGATACATACTAGTGCAGACTTTGATTATGCCAATACTATGCGCTACTCAGAGGGCGCTATAGAAAAAGCAAAAGAGCTAATACGAAATGGTGCTCATATAGTTACAGACACCAATATGGCTTTGTCAGGTATTAATAAAAAACGTTTGGCAGAATATGGCGGGCTAATTCATTGCTTTATGGCAGATGAGGATGTGGCAAAGGAAGCAAAGGAACGTCAGGTTACCCGTGCCACTGTATCTATGGAACGAGCTGCCAGTTTAAATGTACCGGTAATATTTGCAATAGGCAATGCACCTACAGCATTAATATCTTTGTATGAGCAAATGACCGAAGGCAAATTCACTCCAGAGTTTGTAATAGGAGTGCCAGTAGGGTTCGTTAATGTGGTTGCAGCCAAAGAGCTATTCTTAAATTCAGATGTGCCATACATTATCAACGAAGGCAGAAAGGGCGGCAGCAACATAGCGGCTGCTATCGTAAATGCCATACTGTATAATTTAGATAAATAACAAATTGAGGTGAAGAATGAAAAAAGGCTTTACCACAGGAAGCTGTGCAGCTGCAGCAGCAAAGGCAGCTACATATATGCTTTTAACAGGAACTAAAAAAGAAAAAATCAGTATAGAGACTCCCGCAAAGATAATGTTTGATGCAGATATAGTAGACATTACTTTAAATGAGAATCAGGTGAGCTGCAGTGTTGTAAAGGATGGTGGAGATGATCCCGATGTTACAACAGGTAGTCATGTGGTTGCAGCAGTATCTATTGAGGATAAGGGAACGGAATGCAGTACTGATTCCAGCCTCTCTATCATTATTGATGGAGGCGTGGGGGTAGGAAGAGTTACCTTACCAGGGCTGGACCAACCGGTAGGCAATGCAGCAATCAACCATGTCCCAAGGGAAATGATAATAAAAGAAGTATCAGAGGTATGTAAGCTTCTAGACTTCAATGGATGTTTAAAGATAATAATATCGGTTCCAGAAGGAGAAGAGCTGGCAAGCAAGACCTTCAACCCAAGGCTTGGTATTGTTGGTGGAATATCCATACTTGGTACAACCGGCATAGTAGAGCCTATGAGTTCAAAGGCATTGATAGATACTATTAAGGTAGAGCTCAATCAAAAGAAGGCTCTTGGTATGAAAGATGCAATTGTAACCCCAGGCAACTATGGTCTAAAGTTTATGGCCGATAATTATGGGTATGATCTTGATAAAAGTGTAAAGTGTTCCAATTTTATTGGTGAGACTGTTGATATGGTTTGTGACCTGGGATTTGAAACAATGCTTATTACAGGACACATAGGTAAGCTTGTAAAGGTTGCAGGGGGAATAATGAATACCCATTCCCATGAGGCAGATTCGCGAATGGAAATTCTTGCCAGCTGTGCTATACGAGCAGGCGCGGATGCAGCAGTAGCTATCAAGATATTAGATTGCCTTAATACAGAAGAGGCATTACATGTAATAGAGAATGCAGGTCTTTTGAAGGAGACCATGGATATTGTACTTGAGAAGATTTTGTTCTATCTGAACTTTAGAGCACAAGGTCGTATAAAAATCCAATGTATTTTATATTCAAATGAGTTTGGCTTATTGGCAGAATCAGAAAGGGCCAAAGCTATATTAGAGGAGATTAGATGATTTATTTTGTTGGAGCAGGATGCGGTGCAGCAGACTTAATTACTGTAAGAGGTATGAACCTTTTAAAGAGTGCTGATGTTATCGTATATGCGGGATCACTTGTTAATCCACAGTTACTGGATTACGCTAGTGAGGACTGCCAAATATTTAATAGTGCCACCATGACATTAGATGAAGTTATGGATGTGATGGTAAAGGCCACAGAGGAAGGTAAAAACGTAGTTCGGCTTCACACTGGAGAGCCAAGCATCTATGGTGCCGTTCAGGAGCAGATGCATGTGCTGGATGAGAGAGGACTTGCCTATGAGAGCTGCCCAGGTGTTAGTGCATGCTTTGGTGCAGCAGCTAGTTTGAATCTTGAATATACACTTCCAGAGATTAGTCAGTCTCTTATTATTACAAGAATGGAAGGTAGGACTCCAGTTCCTAAAAAGGAATCAATCGAAAGCTTTGCGGCACATGGCGCATCAATGGCCATCTATCTTAGCAGTGGAATGATGGATGAGCTTTCAAAGCGTCTTATAGAGGGAGGGTACTCAAAGGATACACCTGCTGCCATAGTGTACAAGGCATCTTGGCCAGATGAAAAGAAATTCATTTGTACAGTAGGTACTTTAGCTGAAACAGCAGATGCAAATGGTATCAAAAATTTAGCAGTAGTTTTAGTAGGGGATGTTATTTCTAAATCCGGATATGCGTTATCAAAATTGTATTCAGCAGACTTCGAGACAGGGTTTAGAAAAGCAAGGAGTTAGGATGAGTATTAAGCTTATTGTTGGGGTTACCTATTTTACAAAAAACGGAAAAAGTACTTTTGAAAAGCTTAAGGCTGGCTGCAAGGATTTAATCATTGAAGAAAAGCCAGATGATATGGATTTATCAGTATGGACAAAGGAAGCCTTCGAGTGCCATACACCTCTCGTTTTTATATGTGCAACAGGTATAGCAGTTAGAACAATTGCTTCATATGTTACAAACAAGCTTTCCGACAGTCCGGTAATTGTTATTGATGAGCTTGGAAGAAATGTTATTCCTATTTTGTCGGGTCATTTTGGCATGGCAAATGATATAGCAGCTACCATTGCAGCAGCACTTGATGCTGGGCTTATTATTACAACGGCTACAGATATCAACAATCTGTTTGCAGTAGATGTATTTGCTAGAGACAATGGATTAAAGATAATAAATAAAGATGGAATAAAGGATATCTCTAAAAAGGTTTTAAACGGTGGAAAGATATCCATCAAAACAAAGATAGACAACAATATTGTAGGCCAGGTTCCTAAAGAGGTAGAAATAATAGAAAAGGGAAAGGCTGATGTGGTTATCTCAGATGAGGCAACTGCTGGCTTTACATTGATACCAAAGCGATTGGTTCTTGGCATGGGATGCAAAAAGGGGAAGAGCTTTAAAGAGCTTCTGACATATGTGACCTGCGAGTATTCAATCGAATATCTCAGAGAAAATCTCTATGCCATTTCCACCATCGATGTAAAGGAAAATGAAATTGGTTTGATAAAGCTTGCTCAGTTTTTTGGAGCTAAGTTTTTAACATACACATCAAAGGAGCTTGAACAGATAAATGGAGATTTCCCAGACTCAGAATTTGTAAAAGATACTGTTGGGGTTTCAAATGTTTGTGAGCGTGCAGCAGTGCTTGGGGCAGGGCTGACAAGTAGAGACTTAGTACTTGAAAAGAAAGCTGACAATGGTATTACTCTTGCAGCAGCAACTAGAAAGACAATAGACTTAAAGTTTTAATCAGGAGGATTAATGACAGGACATATTTATATCATTGGCATGGGGCCAGGATACAAAGAAATGATGACAGACGAAGCATATCAGGCTATGAAAAATGCTGATGTGATTGTTGGATATACAGTATATATTGATTTGGTAAAGGAACATTTCCCTGATAAGGAGTTTTTCACTACACCTATGAGACAGGAAGTTGAAAGATGTAAAGCCTGCTATGATTTTGCAAAGGACGGGAAGATAGTTGCTTTTATTTGCAGTGGAGATGCAGGAGTCTACGGTATGGCCGCACCAATGTACGAGCTATTACCTGAATATGAGTCCCAGAATATCACCGCAGATGACATTACTGTTATTCCAGGAGTGACAGCTGCAATCTCAGGTGCAGCCCAGCTTGGGGCACCAATTAATCATGATTTTTGCGTAATTAGTCTCAGTGATTTACTTACACCATGGGAGACCATCGAACGCAGACTTATAGCTGCAATTCAGGGGGATTTTGCAATGGCAATTTATAATCCTTCAAGCAAAAAGCGACATGACTATTTAGAAAAGGCATGTCAAATCATGCTGGATGCGGGAGCAGATAAAAACAGAGCCTGCGGCTATGTTGAAAATATTGGTAGAGAAGGCACAAAAACTGTTGTCTGCACTCTTGAGGAGCTTAAGAATGCTCAGGTGAATATGTTCACTACTGTGTTTGTTGGAAACAGTAAAAGTGAAATTATTCAGGGGAAGTTAGTTACAAAAAGAGGGTATGAAATCTAATGAAAAAGGTAATCATTTTTGGTGGAACAACAGAGGGAAGAATTCTTGCTGAATCATTAGCTCACGAGCAAATTGGTTCGGTTTATTGCGTTGCCACTGAATATGGCAAGCAACAGCTTGAGTCTTCTGAATACATCCAGGTTAGATGCGGAAGAATGGATTTCAAGGAAATGGCAAAGCTGTTTTCTGAGGTAAATCCAGATGCCATTATAGATGCCACACATCCCTTTGCAGAGGTAGTTAAGCAGGAAATCGAATCGGCGATTTTCGCATACAAGGATGTACCTTTTTTCAGAGTTGTTAGGGATGAAGAAAATGTAGATTACAGCAACTGTACATTTTTTGATACCACAGAAGAATGCGCCGCTGCTTTAGAAAAAATAAATGGAAAAATTTTCCTTACAACAGGTAGCAAGGAGCTGGCTGTATTTTGCAAAAATGAATCAATAAGAGAACGAATCATAGCAAGAGTGATTCCTAGTGAAGAGAGTATTCGCATCTGCAGTGAAAATGGGCTGAAGGGAAGTCAGATTATTGCAATGCAGGGGCCATTTTCGGCTGGAATGAATCTTTCATTTCTACGGGAAAGTGAAGCGAAAGTACTTGTAATGAAAGAGGGAGGAAAGGCAAGCGGGGAGGCAGCTCGTATTGTTGCTGCAAACAAAGCTCAGATTCCTACCTACATCATCAGAAGGCCGGAAGAAAAGGTGAAAGGGTATTCACTTTTTGAGACGAGAGATAAAGTACTTCAGCTTTTTGGAATCAAATCAACTGAATATGGTGTAGTAGAGGGAGTTGATACCAAAATCTATGTTACCTTAGCAGGCTTTGGCATGGGATTTGGTTCAATTACAGCAGAAGTAGAACAGGCTATCCTTGAAGCAGATTATATTTTTGGCGCTCCTAGAATGCTTGTAGGTATAGAAACCGATAGCAAGAAATTCCCATATTATCTAGCCAAAGATATTATACCTAAGCTAAGTGAGCTAGCTGCTGATATAAAGTTTGGTACGAAAAAAGCAGTTGTATTATTCTCAGGAGACACAGGCTTCTACAGCGGAGCTAAAAAGCTAAAGGAGGCACTTGATAAAGAGCCACTTCTCAAAGCAAACATTCTACCTGGAATATCATCAATTAGTGCCTTGGCTGCCAGAATTGGTGAGTCGTGGCAGGATGCAAAGCTTCTAAGCACCCATGGTGTTGAAGAACAATTGTGGATGCCTCTACTTACTGAGCAAATAAAACACAATGAAAAAGTGTTTGTCATAACATCAGGCAGTAAGGATGTTAGGGCAATAGGTGAAATCCTAAAGAATCTTGATACAGCTGGAACTCCAAGATTTTCAATACTTGTTGGAACAAATCTTTATGCTGATGAAAAGGTTCAAAGACTTTCAATAGATAAGTGTGGCAACTTCAATGAAGATGGACTTTCCACTGTATTTATTAAAAATAACAAACCGGAAGCAAAGGTTCTTACTCCAGGACTTTTGGATGTAGTTTTTGATAGAGATAAAGTTCCTATGTCCAAGGAAGAGATTAGAGCTCTTTCAATTTGCAAATTGCAGATTACAAAAAATGCTGTTTGCTACGACATTGGAAGTGGAAGCGGTTCTGTTGCTGTTGAAATGGGATTATTAGATTCATCGATTCAGGTTTACGCAGTAGAATTCAAGCCAGAAGCATGTCAGCTTATTCAAAAGAATATTGATAAGTTCGGTTTGAAAAATGTTCATTTGATTTCTGGTATCGCACCAGATTCACTTCATGATTTGCCAGCACCAACCCATGTTTTTATTGGCGGAAGCGGAGGCAGACTTGAGGATATTTTGCAGGTATTGATGAAGTATGAAAAGCCAATTAAGGTAGTCATTAATTCCGTTACAATCGAGACTATTGCAGAGATTAATTCTGTGATTAAGAAGTATAATTTTAATGATGTTGATGTAGTACAGATTGCAGTAAGTAAAGCTAAAAAAGCAGGAGACTACAACATATTACAGGGTCAGAATCCTGTTTACATTGCTACATTTACACTATAGATATTGGAGACAAAATGACAATTCCAAGAATAATGATTGCTGCGCCAAATAGCGGCTCCGGCAAAACTACAATTACATGTGGATTGCTACAAGCTCTGAAAAATGCAGGGAAGAATCCCTGCTCATTTAAGTGCGGTCCTGACTACATTGATCCTATGTATCACAGGCAGGTCCTTGGCATTTCGGCTGGCAATTTAGACACCTTCTTTACGGATAAGCATAAGACGGTTTCTATTTTTTCTGAGGAGGCCGAAGGCGACATCGCTGTTATTGAAGGAGTAATGGGGTTATTCGATGGAGTTGGTGGCATACAGGAAATGGGCTCCAGCTACGATGTTGCTAATGCCCTAGAATGTCCAATTGTTCTTGTGGTTGATGCCCGAGGAGCAGGCAGATCAGTGCTGGCTCAGATAAAGGGCTTTTTAGATTATGATAAATACAATCTGATAAAGGCAGTAATCCTGAATAAAACATCGCAAGGTTTTGGAAATATTCTAAAGCCTCTCATAGAGGAGGAGCTTGGAATAACATGTCTTGGAGTGATGCCTAATGACAGTCAGATTCTTGTTTCAAGCAGGCATTTAGGATTAGTTCTTCCAGAAGAAATATCCGACTTAAAAGAACAGCAAAACAAAGTGGCTGAGCTTTTGGCGGAAAACATTTCTATGGATGAGCTTTTGAAAATAGCTGGTGATGCTAATGAATTGGTTGAAAAGGATAGCCATGGTGAAATAGAATATAACGTAAATACGAATCCTATTAGACTGGCTGTGGCAAGAGATGAAGCTTTTTGTTTTTACTACAGAGAAAACCTCAGGATGCTTCAAAAAAATGGCGTTGAATTGGTAGAGTTTTCACCTCTTAAAGATAAAGCTCTTCCAGAAAATATTTCTGGACTATTGCTGGGAGGCGGATATCCGGAAAACTATCTTAATGAGCTTTCGGCAAATTCTAAAATGAAGTCGGCTATAAAGGCTGACATAGATTCTGGAATACCAACGCTGGCAGAGTGTGGCGGATTCATGTATTTGTTAGATGAAATACAGGATAAGGAAGGCGCAAGCTTTCAAATGGTTGGCGCATTAAAGGGGAAGGCTTATTGGACTGGCAAGCTGGTTCGATTTGGCTATGTTACAATCGATGATAATAGTGGTATGGAAATAAAGGGGCATGAATTTCACTATTATGATACAGATAATAATGGTGAGGATTGCGTTGCTACAAAGCCTACCGGAAGCAGGTCTTGGGCATGCATTCATCACAAAAATGGAAGTTACATGGGCTTTGCTCATTTGTACTATCCATCAAATCCTAAGTTCGTATCAAATTTTGTGGAGGCTATGAAAAATTATGGGAGAAACTAGATTTTTAATTGACGACATTCTTGAAAACAAAATTAAGCTAGAACCAGTCAACAAAGATGCTTTTGCAAAAATGAAAAAGGAATGGGACAGAGTTTCAAAGCCAATTGATAGCTTTGGAGCTTTTGAAAATATCCATTCAAAAATTGCTGCAATTCAAGGCTTTGAAAGTCCAGATTTATACCATATGCGTCTTGTTGTGTTCTGCGGAGATCATGGTGTTGTTGAGGAAGGCGTTAGCCAGACAAGCCAAGATGTTACACGTATCTGTGCAACTAATATAGGCAAAGGTCTTACAACTGCTGGCACAATGGCAAAATCTCTTGGTATAGATGTTGTATCTGTTGATGTGGGAATAAATAGTCCAAAGGAAGTTCCCTACACATTAAATAGACGAGTTAAATATGGAACATGTAATTTCCTAAAGCATCCGGCAATGTCAGTGGAAGAATTTTGCAGAGCTGTTCAGGTTGGTATGGACCTTGCCAAGGAAAGCAAGGAACAAGGATTTACATGTCTTCTTGTGGGAGAAATGGGAATTGGCAATACCACATCGGCTGCTGTAATGGCAGGGTATTTGCTTGATTTAAATGCAGAGGCTGTCACCGGTCGCGGGGCAGGTCTTGATGATGAAGCCTTCAGCAAGAAGCGTGCAGTAGTTTCTATGGCGCTTTCAATGTACAGTGGATTATCACCAGTAGAAATCTGTAGTAACTTCGGCGGATTGGAGCTGGCTGCAATGACAGGTATGATTTTAGGCGGCGCCCTCTATAAAATCCCGGTTATATTGGATGGAATGCTGAGCATGGTTTCTGCTTTAGTGGCAGACAGACTTCTTGATAACACAAAGGATTACATGATTCCTTCTCATATCAGCAAAGAGCCAGTTGCAATGAAGCTTGCATCTAAGCTTTCTTTGGAGCCAGTCATCGATGCAAAGATGGCAGTTGGCGAAGGGGCAGGTGCAGTGATGGTAGTGCCAAGTCTTCGTCTTGCAGATGTAGCTTTTCACGATGCACTTAAATTCGGTGATTCCGGAGTTGAACAATACGAAAACTTTTCAGAGGCAAAATGATTACATTAGTTTATGGTGGAAGCAGTAGTGGTAAATCTGAATATGCAGAAAACCTTGTTTGCTCCACAGGATATAAAAATAAATATTACCTTGCGACTATGAAGCACAGTGATGATGCTAAGGATAGAATCATGCGTCACAGAAATCTCAGGCAAGGCAAAGGCTTTGTAACGCTAGAGCATGATGTGGATATCGTAAATGCCATATCTGAAATCGACAATATTGACTCGGGAGATTTCTCTACAAACAAGGCTGACTTAGATGGAGAAATAGTTCTACTGGAATGTATGTCTAATCTGGTGGCTAATGAAATGTTTAGAGATGGCGAGATTAATTCGGCAGATGATTGTGTAGCAAAGATACTTTCTGATGTGAAGGAGCTTGAAGAAAACGTTTCTTCCCTTGTGATTGTTACAAACAATGTATTTGAAGATGGCGTATCCTATGATGTTGGTACAAAAGAGTATCTAAGAGCATTGGGAGCTATTAATCGAAAGCTTGCTGCAGTGGCAGATGAAGCATACGAAGTTGTTGTAGGAATAGGAATAAAATTATGAAAATTGTAAAATCGATTATCGTGGCGTTTTCCATGTATTCAAGAATACCTATGCCCAGGTTTAACTGGGACTCGGAGGATATGAAATATCATCTGATATTTTTCCCTTGGGTAGGTGCTGTAATAGGTGGACTTGAGTATTTACTTTATATTTGCTATGAGACATATCAGATTCCAAGCCTTGTGATGGCATTACTTGCGATTGCTATTCCTTTGATGGTGACAGGTGGCTTCCATTTAGACGGCTTTATGGATATGGAAGATGCTATGAGCTCATGGCAAACAAGAGAAAAACGTTTGGAGATTCTTAAGGATCCTCATATCGGAGCCTTCTCAGTAATTAACGTAATTACGGTAGGAATACTTTTTTTTGCAATGGTTCTATTGATGTCAAAACAAGCATTTACAATTTGGTGTTTTAGTTTTTTTGTTTCAAGAGCGTTAAGTGGCATCTGTGTTGTTCGTTGCAAAAAGGCAAAAGAAGATGGATTGCTACACACAGAAGCTAAAACTGCAAGTGATAAGGTTGTTTTTGTAGCATTACTTATCCAGCTTATATTAGTTATTTTGTTTAGCATATATTTAAATCCTATCTACGGTATTTTTATGGCAATAATGGGAATTGCTACAACAATCCTTGATATGAGAAAAGCAACAAGACTTCTCGGCGGAATAACTGGGGATGTTATGGGCTGGTTTGTTGTAAATGCAGAATTGTTAATAGCTGTTGTTCTTGGATTAACAAGTATTAATTGGTGATTATATGGTTTTAATAGTAGGCGGTAGCTATCAGGGGAAAACAGAATATGCCACAAGCAATTTTCCTGATTGTAGATTCTTTAATCAGCTTCATCTTTTTATAAAAAAAAGAATGGATGAAGGCTTAGGACAGGAAGATATTTTGAAGGAAATCCATGAAGCTATTTCAGAAGGCGACTGGGTTCTTATAGCAGATGAACTGGGAAACGGCGTTGTTCCAATGGATGAAAAGGATAATGAATGGCGAGAGGTTTCCGGACGCATTCTAATCGAGCTTGCAAAGGAAGCCGAAGAGGTCCACAGGGTAGTGCTTGGTATTGGTCAAAGGATTAAATGATGGATAGAACAATTACTCTTATAAGACATGGCTGTACACCAGGAAATCGTGAGAAGAGATATGTTGGGATTATTGACGAGACCCTGGATTTAGAAAGCGAACTTGATATAAAAGCAAGGGCTTATCCTAAGGCAGATATTGTCTTTTCTAGTCCTATGATTCGATGCATTCAAACAGCAAAAATCATTTATCCTGACCAGGAGCCAATAGTGATCCATGAGCTTAGAGAGACGGATTTTGGCAGATTTGAGGGAAAGAATTATCAGGAGCTTTCAGGAGATAAGGAATATCAATCCTGGATTGAATCTAATGGAGAAGCTCCTTTTCCTGGTGGAGAAAGCAGAAGCCAGGCTTCATCAAGAGCTTTGAAGGGTTTTGAAAAGCTTTTAGCACAAAGCCAGGATTATGAAAACATTTCGGTTGTTGCTCACGGTGGCACAATCATGGCCATTTTAAGCAATATATTTGGGGGAGATTATTATTCATATCACGTAGAAAACGGCGAGGGATACACATTTGATTTATCATATGACGGCCTTTATAGTGGGCTTTGTACTAGATCTTTTAATAGGTGATCCTTATTGCTTGCCACATCCTGTAAGATGGATTGGAAAGCTGATTGATTACCTGACAAACAAACTCCTAAAACAGGAGTACACATCTAAAAAGAAAAATAGAAATGGTTTGATTCTGGTTATTCTTGTAATTCTTGCTACGGTATTGATTTCAGGGGCTATTTTAGCGGTTTCTTACACGATTAATTCATATTTTGGAATTATAATAGAATCTGTAATGAGCTATCAGTGTCTTGCTTCCAAGAGCCTCTATACTGAAAGTATGAAAGTATATCATGCTTTAAAGGAAAGAGGACTTGAAGCAGGACGAGAAGCAGTGTCTATGATAGTTGGTCGAGACACAGCTTCTTTGGATGAAACGGGTGTCACAAAGGCGGCAGTGGAAACTGTGGCAGAAAACACATCTGACGGTGTGATTGCACCTATGATTTATTTAGCTATTGGCGGACCGATTCTTGGCATGGCTTACAAGTCCATCAACACCATGGATTCCATGATAGGCTACAAAAATGACAGATTCTACGACTTTGGAAAATACGCTGCAAAGCTGGATGACATTGTAAATTATATTCCTGCTAGAATCAGTGCACTTTTGATGATTTTATCCTGCCTGTTTTTGGGGCCAGGCTATAGCATGTCAAATGCATTTAGGATTTTCAAAAGGGATAGATACAATCACACCAGTCCAAATTCAGCACAAACAGAAAGTGCTTGTGCAGGAGCTCTTGGAATTAAGCTGGCTGGCCCAGCAAGCTATTTTGGAAAAATTGTAGAGAAGCCATTTATTGGAGATGGACTTAGAGCTGTAGAGCTTGAAGATATTAAAAGAGCGAATAAGCTGATGCTTGCTACATCGGTGGTTTGCGAATTATTATGTGTTGTTATTTTAGTTTTATTGTTGTAAGGAGATTTTGACATGCATGGAGGAGACATCTACAGAAACAACATACACTTCGACTTTTCAGTTAATATAAACCCTCTTGGAGTTCCTTCAGAAGTACAATGGGTATTAACTGAGGCGGCATTACATGCTAATAAATATCCTGATATTTTACATGAGCAATTGACAAAAGATACAGCTGCTATATTTGATTTATTAGAAAACGAAGTTGTTTTTGGAAATGGTGCATCCGAATTGATAATGGCTATATGCCATACATTTACACCTAAAAAGGCTATGCTTTTAGCTCCTAGCTTTTCAGGCTACGAGCATTGTATTACAGGAGCAGCACCGGATTGTAATATTATTTATCATTACCTCAGAGAAGAGGATGATTTTGCAGTAAAGGAAGATTTACTAGATAAAATAAGGGATGAAAAGCCGAACATCCTATTTCTGACCACACCGAATAATCCTAATGGCTTGCTTATAGAAAAGACATTGCTGGATGAAATCATTTCTCTATGTGAAAAGCAGGGGACAGTAGTGGTAGTGGATGAATGCTTCCTAACACTTACAGGAAGAGAAAAGGAATTGTCATTGGCGTACAATATCCGAAACTATAAAAACGTTATTGTACTAAGGGCTTTCACAAAAACATTTGCAATCCCAGGTGTAAGAATAGGATATGCAATTTGCAGACAATCATTAGCTGATGCTATTAAGACGCATTTGCCTGAGTGGAATTTATCTATATTCGCTCAAATGGCAGGGGCTGAGTGTTTAAAACATCAGGATTACATTTTAGAATCAGTTAGAATAATAAATGATGGAAGAACCTACTTATCAGCAGGATTAAGAGAGTTAGGATTCAAAGTTTATCCATCAGATTCCAATTTCATTCTTTTTAAGTGTGATTTAACAGATTTAAAAGAAAAACTCTTGGAATACAACATTTTAATTAGAGATTGCTCTGATTTTAAAGGACTTACTAGGGGATTTTACAGAGTTGCCATAAAGCAGCACAACGAAAACGAAGGGCTGCTTTCAGCAATAGAAAGTATCGTTAAGGGTTAACTATCCAGTTCCTTAATGTTTTTTCTCATAGTGTTCATGACAAGCTTCTTATTGCCACTCCAAAGGGGTGCGATAAGGAGCTTTTTTGGTCCGTCTCCGGTGAGTCTATGAATAACAGTTTCCTTTGGAAGAGCCTTTAAACATTCACCTACAACCTGGCAATATTCCTCCAGGGTAAAAACATGAAATGGATTTTCATTATAGATTTCAGCAAGCTTGGTTCCAGTCAAAATATGAAGAAGCTGTAGCTTTATTCCAAATAAAGTAGGAGAGAGTTGGCCCAAGTATTTTACGGATTCAATCATGTCATCTGTAGATTCACCTGGAAGGCCTAAAATCACATGAACTACCACTTTAAGTCCAGCATCTGTAAGATGCTTGTAGGCATCTTCAAACACACTCAATTCATAGCCTCTGTTAATGAAGCGGGCTGTTTCTTCATGGATTGTTTGCAGTCCAAGTTCTACCCAAACTTCTTTTTCTTGATTCAGTTTACTTAAAAAGGCAATCATTTCATCAGAAAGGCAGTCAGGTCTAGTTCCAATAGATATGCCTACGATATTAGGAAAGCTGATTGTCTCCTGAAAAAGCTTCATTAAGCGTTCCTCATCACCATAGGTATTGGTGAAGGACTGAAAATACCCTATATATTTTCGCTCTGATTCTGGGATTTTATTTGAAATCTTTTGATCTACACGGGATTTAGCCTGGACAATCTGTTGTGTTATGTCTGTATTAAAAGCGCTGGCAAAATCACCGGAGCCTCCTTCAGAACAGAAGATACATCCGCCTGTGCTTATTTTACCGTCCCTGTTAGGGCAGGAGCAGCCAGATGAAAGTGATAGCTTATATACCTTTGTATTGTATTTTTCCTTTAGATAATCAGATAAACTTATATATTCCATACACTGATTTTATAAAGTTAAGTATAATCTTTCAACAAAAAGTAAAGAAGAGCGAAAAAATAATAACTTAAACGTTTACGAAAATTTTACGAAACTATTGACAGCGAAACAATTGCATGCTATCTTACTGTCTTGTAGTGTGTAACTTGTAACCAATCAAGGCACGAACTATGCATAAACTTATTGTATTTATGTGGGTTCGTGCCTTTTTCTATGCCCATAAATCCTCAAATGTTGCCAAAAGGCAATATGAGATTCATTAAAAGGCTCATTCACATAGATACGGGAAAATGTATAGTGAAAAGGAGTACTTTAAATGAAAGACAAAATTTTTGCAGTATTGCAGCGTGTTGGTAGATCATTCATGTTGCCAATCGCAATCCTTCCAGTAGCAGGTTTGTTACTTGGAATCGGTGGTTCATTCACAAACGAGACAATGCTTGAGACTTACCACCTTACAAAGGCATTAGGCCCAGGAACAGTTGGAAACGCTATTCTTACAGTTATGTCTGATGCAGGTAATATCGTATTTGCTAACTTACCAATCATCTTTGCTATCGGTGTTGCTATCGGTATGGCAAAGAAGGAGAAGGAAGTAGCAGCTTTAGCAGCAGCAATTGCATTCCTTATCATGCATGCTTCAATCGGCGCTATGATCACAATTCACGGCGGCCCAGAGGCACTTCTTGAGGGTGCAACAGCTTCAGTTTGTGGTATCACATCATTACAGATGGGTGTTTTCGGTGGTATGATCGTAGGACTTGGTGTTGCTTCACTTCACAACAAGTACTATAAGATTCAGCTTCCACAGGTATTATCATTCTTCGGTGGTACAAGATTCGTACCTATCGTTTCAGGTTTGGTATACACATTAGTTGGTATCGTAATGTTCTTCGTATGGCCATTCGTACAGCAGGGTATCTACGCAGTAGGCGCTGTTGTTCTTGATTCAGGTTATGCTGGAACATGGGTATACGGTCTCATGGAGAGACTTCTCATCCCATTTGGTCTTCACCACGTATTCTACCTTCCATTCTGGCAGACAGCTGTTGGTGGAACATTAGAAGTTGGTGGACAGGTAATCGAAGGTGCACAGAACATCTTCTTTGCGCAGCTTGCTGATCCTACAGTTGAGCACTTCGCAGTATCTGCAACAAGATTTATGTCAGGAAAGTTCCCACTTATGATTTTTGGTCTTCCTGGAGCAGCTCTTGCTATGTATCGTACAGCTCTTCCAGAGAAGAGAAAGGAAGTTGGTGGACTTCTTCTTTCAGCAGCACTTACATCTATGCTTACAGGTATCACTGAGCCAATCGAGTTTACATTCTTATTCGTAGCTCCAGCTCTTTACGGTATCCACTGTGTATTTGCAGGTGCAGCATACATGCTTATGCATATGTGCGGTGTTGGTGTTGGTATGACATTCTCAGGTGGTCTTATCGACTTAACACTTTTCGGTATTCTTCCAGGCAATGCTAGAACAAGCTGGATTTGGGTACCTATTGTCGGAGTAGGTTATTTTGTAGTATATTATTTCTTATTTAGCTTCCTTATTAAGAAGTTTGATCTTAAGACACCAGGTAGAGACGCAGAAGAGGAAGTTAAGCTTTACAGACGTAGTGATTACAATGCAAAGAAAGAGTCAGTTTCTGATGAGACTTCTGCAAAGATCACAAACGGTCTCGGCGGCAAGAAGAACATCTCTGATGTTGACTGCTGCGCTACAAGACTTCGTTGTACAGTTTTCAAGCCAGAGCTTGTAAACGATGCTTTACTTAAGAGCACAGGTGCTTCAGGTGTAGTTCACAAGGGTAACGGCGTTCAGATTATTTATGGACCACACGTTACAGTTATCAAGTCAAATCTTGAAGATTATCTTGAGACTGCTCCAAATGAAGAATATAATGGGGCTAACGAGGCAGTAGCTGAAGAGGCTAAGGCAGAAGAGACAGCTGAGCCAACAGGAAAGCTTGTTAAGACAGTAGTTCTTGGCAGCCCACTTACTGGTATAGCAGCTGATTTATCAGAGACTCCAGATGAGGTTTTTGCACAGAAGATGATGGGTGATGGCGCTGTTATTACACCAGCAGATGGAAAGGTTTACGCTCCAGCTGATGGTACAGTTGTATTCGTATTCGATACAAATCACGCAATCGGATTCAAGACAGATGATGATGTAGCTATGCTACTTCACTTTGGTATTGATACAGTTAAGCTTAAGGGCGAAGGCTTTAACGTACTTGTTAAGGCTGGACAGCAGGTTAAGAAGGGTGATGTATTGATGGAAGCTGATTTAGATTTCATCTCTAAGAACGCACCTTCAATCGCTACTCCAGTTCTTTGCACAGAGCTTAAGAGTAATCAGAAGCTTCGTCGTATCGGCGATGGTTCAATTAAAGCAGGAGAGGATTTACTCGCAGTAGACTTTTATGAGTAAATGTATTTAGGAGATCAGATGTATAGAGTTGAAAAAGTTCTAAATCACAATGCGCTGATTGGCATCTTGGATAATACAACCCAAGAGTACCTTATTATGGGCAAGGGAATTGGCTTCGGCAAGCATGTTAGTGAAACGATAGAAGTATCAGAAGAACATAAGGTTTATTCCTTAAAAGAATCTACCGAGCGAGGTGGAAAAAAGGAATTAGCTACAACAATTGACCCTGTATATCTTGAAATCGCGAATGAGATTCTGGACAGAGCAGAGGCAGCATTCAAAACAATCGACAGAGACGTTATGTTGCCTTTGGCTGACCACATTGAATTTGCCGTTAAACGTAGCAAAAACAATGAGCAACTTAGAAACCCCTTAACGGACGACATTAGAGTTTTGTTCCACGCTGAATTTAAAGTGGCAGAAAACGCTAAAGGTCTTTTGAAGGAACGTCTTGACGTAGAGCTTACCGACGACGAAATCGGATATATAGCTTTGCATATACATTCATCTATTATGGATCAGGCAGTTTCGTCTGCTATGCAAATGGCTGAGGCTGTCCGAGAATGTGTCACCATGGTAGAGAAAGAAACGGGAAAAAAGATAGACACAACTTCATTGTCCTATAATAGGTTGTTGAATCATATAAGATACATGATTGCCCGAACTTTGAACGGCGAGGTGATTAAACTTGATATGAACGATTATATCAACGCCTCTGCTGCTAATTCATTTAAGATGTCTCAGAAGATATGTAAAGAGCTAGGAGTGAGCTTGGGAAAAGAAATTCACCAGGCTGAAATCGGGTACTTAGCAATGCATATCGAAAGAGTCGCTCTTGATGAAATGAACTAGATACTTTTAGGTTGCCTAGAAATAGGCAACCTTTTTTTGTATCCCTTTTCCAAAAAATATAAATAAATTGCACACAATTAATACAATGATAACTATAGAACTTTTCACAATTCTGTGCTATTATATTTCGTTAGTGGGTTTATAATATATTCTTTGGAAAAGAGAGGTTTTTAATATGACAAAGATTGATATAATTTCAGGATTTTTAGGTGCAGGAAAGACTACTTACATCAAGAAAATGCTTGAAGAAGCATACAAGGGTGAGAAAGTAGTTCTTATTGAAAATGAGTTTGGTGAAGTAGGTATCGATGGTGGCTTCCTTAAGGACGCTGGTATCACTATTTCAGAAATGAACTCAGGATGTATTTGCTGTTCACTTGTTGGAGACTTCGATAAGAACTTACACGAAGTTCTTGAAAAATTCTCTCCAGACAGAATCCTTATCGAGCCATCAGGCGTTGGTAAGCTTTCAGATGTTATGACATCTGTTATCAAGCTTGAGGAGACAGCAGATGTTAAGCTTACTGGTCTTGTTACAGTTGTTAATGCACTTAAGGCTTCAAAGCAGATGAAGGCCTTTGGTGAGTTCTTCAACAACCAGATCGAGTTCGCTACAACAGTTGTACTTTCACGTTCACAGACAGCTACAGAGGATCAGCTTGAGTTCTGTGTAAAGCAGATTCAGAAGCTTAATCCAAAGGCTGCTATCATTACAACTCCATGGGATGAAATCTCAGGAGAAAAGCTTCTTTCAGTTATGGAAGGACAGGACAACCTTGCTTCAGATATGAAGCATCTTGCAGAAGAAGCTCACGAGCATGAAGAGGAAGAACATGAGCATGAGCATCATCACGATCACGACCACGATCATGAGGAGCACGAGCATCATCATGACCATGACCACGATCACGAGGAGCATGAGCATCATCACGATCACGACCATGATCACGAGGAACATGAGCATCACCATCATGAGCATGATGAGAACTGCACATGTGGTTGCCATGATCACCATCATCACCATGCTGATGAAG
Source organism: Pseudobutyrivibrio ruminis (assembly GCF_015057245.1). Classification (GTDB taxonomy): domain Bacteria; phylum Bacillota; class Clostridia; order Lachnospirales; family Lachnospiraceae; genus Pseudobutyrivibrio; species Pseudobutyrivibrio ruminis_E. The sequence goes on along the minus strand of NZ_SVET01000001.1, from coordinate 334,466 downwards.
TATTCGATACATGGGGAATTGAGACTCCTCACAAGTTCGAAAAGTCTACAATCGAAAAGGCTTTGAAGGCATTTGCTGACACAACAGATTACGGCACCATCATCCGTTCAAAGGGTATGGTTGAGGATGTTAACGGCGGTTGGATTTACTTCGACTTCGTTGACGGTGAATACGAGCTTAGAACTGGCGAGCCAGACTACACAGGACGTCTTGTTGTAATCGGTGCAGATGTTGATGAGCACAAGCTCGAGGAGCTTTTCGGTCTTTAATCCGTAGTTCGTTAGATTTAGTTAATAGAGGTTAATATGGCAAAAGATATACCAGTTTATGTCTTCACTGGATTTATGGATAGTGGAAAAACTACCCTTATCCAGGAGACATTGTTCGAAAATGACTTCACTCAGGGTGGAGACGATAGAATCCTCATTTTGTCTTGTGAGGATGGCGATGTTGAATACGACATCGAAAAGCTTAAGACAATCAATGCAAAGGTTGCTACAATCGAATCAGAGGATGAGTTCAATCTTGAAAATCTTACAAAGATTTCAAATGAATATAATCCAGATGTAGTTTTCCTTGAGTATAACGGTACATGGGGTGTGGATCATATTTATGACGAGCCACTTCCAGAAGGATGGGTACCAGCACAGTCACTGGCTACTGTTGATGCTACTACATTTGAAAACTACCTTAACAACATGCGTACCATGATGATGGAGCAGCTCTTTAAGGCAGAAGTAGTTATCTTCAACAGATGTACTGATGCCACTCCAAAGTCAAAGTTCCGTGGACAAATCAAATCAATGAATAGACCAGCACAGATCGTTTATGAGCGTGCAGATGGATCAATTGATGATTCACCAGAGGAGCTTCCATTTGATATAAATGCAGATATCATCGAGATTTCTGATGCTGATTATGCTTTATGGTTTATGGATTGTATGGATTCGCCAAAGAAATACGATGGCAAAACAATCCACTTCACTGGTTTAGTTTACAATCCAAATGATGGAAAGCTTAGAAGAGATGTATTTATTCCAGGTAGATTTGCAATGACATGTTGTGTTGAGGATATTCAGTTCCTCGGCATGAAATGCAAGTGGGATAAGGCATCTACTTTAGGCCACAGAAGCTGGATTGATATTACAGCTACTATTAAAGTAGAATTCGCAAAAGAATACAAAGGAAAAGGCCCTGTTCTCTATCCAGTATCGGTAGAGCCTACAGAAAAGCCAGAAGATGAATTGGTTTATTTTAGTTAAATAAAGTTACATCAAATGTAACCCCACACAACATTCATAATAGTGGACAATTATCTATGGTGTGTGGGGTAATCTTTTGCATAATTATAATTTTAAATATTTAAACTTTTATGGACATAAAATCGCTTTAGTACTTTACAAAGCTAAAGAAATGATATACATTATATAGAAATGTGAAAAGGGAAGGAGTCTATTTTATGTATCAAATCTTAAAGAAGGAAATGCTTTCAGATAAGATTTACCTTATGGTAGTAAAAGCCCCTAGAGTTGCTTCAGGATGTCTACCAGGTCAGTTTATCATTGTTAAAATTGATGAAGAAGGAGAAAGAATTCCTCTTACTATATGTGACTACGATAGAAACGAAGGCACAGTTACTATTGTATTCCAGACAGTTGGTGCTTCAACTGAGCGCATGGCTTTACTTAACGAAGGAGATGCATTTGATGATTTCGTTGGTCCTTTAGGTCAGCCTTCAGAGCTTTGCATCGAGGAGAACCTTGAAGAGACAAAGAAAAAGAAAATCGTATTCATCGCAGGTGGTGTTGGAACTGCACCAGTTTATCCACAGGTTAAATGGCTCAAGGAGCACGGTGTTGATTCAACAGTTATTATCGGTGCTCGTACAAAGGATATCCTTTTCTATGAGGATGAAATGAGAGCAGTAGCTACAGAGCTTTATCTTGCTACAGATGATGGAAGCTATGGATTCCATGGAAATGGTTGCCAGCAGCTTCAGGCTCTTATTGATGCAGGAAAGAGCTTCGACCACTGTGTTGCAATCGGTCCTATGATTATGATGAAATTTGTTTGCCTCCTTACAAAGGAGCTTGGCATCCCTACAGTTGTATCTATGAACCCAATCATGGTTGATGGTACAGGTATGTGTGGTGCTTGTCGACTTGTAGTTGGTGATGAAGTTAAATTCGCATGTGTAGACGGGCCTGAGTTTGATGGTCACTTAGTTGACTTTGATCAGGCTATGGCTCGTGCTAAGCAGTACAAGACTGAAGAAGGAAGAGCACTTCTTAAGCTTCAGGAAGGTGACACTCATCACGGTGGATGTGGAAATTGTGGAGGTGACAAATAATGGCAGATATGATGGTTAGAGTACCTATTTCTGAGCAGGATCCAAAGGTTCGTGCTACAAACTTCGATGAAGTATGTCTTGGATATACAGAGGAAGAGGCAGTTGCAGAAGCAAGCCGTTGCTTAAACTGCAAGAATCCTAAATGCGTAGGCGGATGTCCTGTATCTATCAATATTCCTGCATTTATCGAGCAGGTTAAGAATCGTAACTTCGAGAGAGCTTACGAAATCATTTCTGAGTCTTCAGCACTTCCTGCAGTTTGCGGTCGTGTATGTCCTCAGGAATCACAGTGCGAAGGTCAGTGTGTTCGTGGAATCAAGGGCGAAGCCGTTGCAATCGGTAAGCTTGAGCGTTTCGTTGCTGACTGGGCTAGAGAAAACGGAATCAAGCCAAAGAACACATCTACTCCAAACGGTCACAAGGTTGCAGTTATCGGTTCAGGCCCTTCAGGTCTTACAGCTGCTGGAGATCTTGCAAAGGCTGGATACGATGTTACTGTATTTGAAGCACTTCACGAAATGGGTGGTGTATTAGTATACGGTATTCCTGAGTTCCGTCTTCCAAAGGACAAGGTTGTTAAGGCTGAAGTTGAGAACGTAAAGGCTCTTGGCGTTAAATTCGAAAAGAACGTAATCATTGGTCGTTCTATTACAATTGATGAGCTTATTGAACAGGAAGGCTTTGAAGCTGTATTTATCGGCTCAGGAGCAGGTCTTCCAATGTTTATGCATATTCCTGGCGAGCAGGCAAACGGAGTATTCTCTGCAAACGAATTCCTTACAAGAAACAATCTTATGAAGGCATTCAAGGAAGGCTATGACACTCCAATCGCTCGCGGTAAGAAAGTAGTTGTTGTTGGTGGCGGTAACGTAGCTATGGATGCAGCTCGTACAGCACTTCGTCTTGGAGCTGAGGTACACGTTGTATACCGTCGTAGCGAAGCAGAGCTTCCAGCAAGAGCAGAAGAAGTACATCACGCAAAGGAAGAAGGCGTAATCTTTGATCTTCTTCAGAATCCTGTAGAAATCCTTGTCAACGAGGAAGGTGCAGTTCGCGGATGCAAGATTATCAAGATGGAACTTGGTGAGCCAGACGCTTCAGGTCGTCGTAGACCAGTAGAAATCCCTGGCAGTGAGTACGAAATCGAATGTGACACAGTTATCATGTCTCTTGGTACTTCACCAAACCCACTTATCTCTAGCACAACAGCTGGACTTGAGACAAACAAGAAAGGATGCTTAATTGCAACAGAAGATGGTGCAACCACAAAGACTGGCGTTTACGCTGGTGGTGATGCCGTAACTGGTGCTGCAACAGTAATCCTCGCCATGGGAGCCGGCAAAACAGCCGCAGCTGCCATCGACAAGTACTTCCAGTCAAAATAAACTCAAATTCCCATGCCCCTGGTAACCCCAGGGGCATTTTTGCACCCCGCCATAGTATATTTATCGCCAGCCCCGGCCCCTAAGGCGGTCCCTACCACCAAATCCCTGCACATTGCATTCAGATTATGATTTTCTAAGTGGGCAGTGTCGCTTTTTTTATATGCAGGTGTTCTTTCAATTCTTTGCACTGCTAACGCCGATGTATGCTGAGGGCAGACATACTATCTTCTCAAGTTATATCTCCACAGCAAATTTAGGAATAATTGCAGCGACATTTGGAGTGAGACTAGAAAATTAGAAAGGGGTATTTTGAGATGATTATGCGTGAGGCGCCATGGACGGCGCCGAGAGCCCGACAACGAAACGGACTGAGTTAAAGGGCGGCGCATAAACATCCAAAATCCCCTTTCTAAATTTTCTTGGCAAACGGAGTATGAGCTCAATTATCCTAAATTTGTGTGGAGATAATAATGTGTTTAAACATGTCTGCCCTCTACATACATTAGCTTCGCATTGCAAAACCAGTGAAAGGACACCTGCTAAAAGCTCCCTTTGCCCACTAAGAAAATCAATAATCTTCGCAAAATCGTGCAGGGATTTCGGTGGCAGGTACCTTCTTAGGGCTGGGGCTGGCGTAGTTTTGTGGTGGCGGGGTGCAAAATGCCCTGAAGATGAGAGAGGGGCATGGGAATTGTGGGGACAATAAGAAAGGGACTCCCGATTGGGAGTCCCTGTTGTTTTTGTAGTGAAAACAGTTCTTAGTCGAACTGTCCAAAGGCGTACTTGAAAAATGAAACTGGTTCAACGCCTTCCTGCTTCTTTCTTGCGCAGTATTTTTCGTAATCAGCATACACGCTGTACATTTGGAATGATACTTCTTCGAACATTCTAATTTCCTCCTAAAATCTCTCTTTATCTTTGTTACAGCAGATATATTAAACCCATATTTGTCATTTGTCAACAAAAACAATTTGAAGATATTGTGAAAATTGTATAAACGGAATTGTATTGAGATAGTTTCCAGACTTTAGTATAATTTAGCTATAGGAAACTGAATATATAAATTATAGTTTTTGGGAGTTTATGATGAACGAACGAATATTAGAGGGAGCCTTAAAGGTTTTCAGAGAAAAAGGTCCGAAATTTACAATGGATGATATTGCTTCAGAAATGAAAATGAGCAAGAAAACCATTTATACGATTTTCACAGATAAGAATGAGCTTATGTGTGAGATGATGAATTTTGCTTTTGACCTTATTAAGGAATCAGAGGATAAGATTTATTACGATAATAGTCTTACTAGAATAGAGAAGATTCGTAGTATTTTGTCTGTTTTACCTGAGTCTTACTATGGCTTTGAATATACAGCGATGCACCAGTTGGCTACAAAGTATCCTAAGGCATACGAGATTATGCAGGAGAGATTGGATAGCGGCTGGGACAAGACAATCGACCTTTTAAAGGGCGGCATTGCTGAAGGCGAAATCAGAGAGATTGACCTTAATATCTTCAAGCTTATGTATGAAGCATGTGTAGAGCAACTTTTAATGGGAGACTTCCTTCAGGAAAGTGCTAAAGATTATCCTACAGCTTTAGCGGAAGTTGTGGATGTAATGGTAGACGGTATAATTGTAAAGGGAAAATAATAAATGGCACAAAGAGTTTATTTAGACAGAAAGTGGAGATTTAATGAAAAATTTGATGAGGAAATGATAAGCCAGCCTATGAAGGAAAGCACGCTTATCAATATTCCTCATACTGTAAAAGAGACACCTTTTTCATATTTTGATGAAGGTATTTATCAAATGGTTTCAGCTTACCAAAAGAGCATTTTTGCTCCTGCTCAGTGGGCTGACAAACTTCTTATTCTTACATTTGAAGCAGTTGGACATTGCTGTGATGTCTATATCAATGGTCGTCACATGAAGCATCATGAGTGCGGCTACACAGCATTTTCAATCGATGTATCAGATGTTCTTAATTTTGGTGAAGAGAACCTTATCACTGTAAAGGTTGATTCCAGAGAAAGTCTTAACCAGCCTCCATTTGGCTATGTAGTTGACTATATGACTTATGGCGGCATCTATAGAGATGTTTATTTCGAAGTTAAAGAACAAACCCATTTTAAGAGCCTGTTTGTTCAGCCTTCACTGCTTGAGCGAGTTTCTACAAGCAAGAGAACTCCGAAGCAAATCAAAATGATGAAGGTCCAGGGTATTCTTAAAACTGAATGTATCCTTTCTGAAAACATTTATGAGCTTGCTGTTGATGAGCATGTTTTTATTAAGCAGTATTTGGATGAGGATTTGTTGATATCTCAGCCTGTTGGTGGCCTTGAAAAGGTGGAGGATGGATATCTTTTAAATCTTACAACAGCCCCAACCACTGTTAAGCTTTGGGATGTTGAAAGCCCACATCTATATCAGATTAAGACACAGCTTGTTATTGATGACAATGTTGTAGATGAGCATGTTGAAACTATCGGTTTCAGAAGCTCAGAATTCAGAAAGAATGGCTATTACTTAAACGGTAGAAAGCTAAAGCTTAGAGGATTAAACAGACATCAGTCATATCCTTATGTTGGATATGCAATGCCAGAGTCTATGCAGCGTTTGGATGCAAAGATTCTAAAAGAAGAATTGGCACTTAATGCTGTTCGTACTTCACATTATCCTCAGTCGCATTATTTCATTGATGAATGTGACAAATTAGGATTGCTTGTATTTACAGAGATTCCAGGATGGCAGCACATTGGTGATTCTGATTGGAAAAACATCGCTGTAGAAAATACAAAGGATATGGTTATCCAATATCGCCATCATCCTTCAATCATCCTTTGGGGTGTACGTATAAACGAATCTCAGGATGACGATGAATTTTACACTAGAACAAACGAGGTGGCTCACAAATATGACCCTACACGCCCTACAGGCGGCGTTAGAGCCCATGCAAAGAGCTCATTGCTAGAAGATGTCTACACATACAATGATTTCGTTCATTCAGGCGCTAACAAGGGCTGCTCGAAGAAATCAGATATCACATCAAATGATGAAAAGCCTTATTTGGTTAGTGAGTACAATGGTCATATGTACCCAACAAAGACTTTCGATGCTGAGGAGCACAGACAGGAGCATGCAATGAGACATGCAAATGTTCTTGATGCAATTGCAGGAGAGCCTGATATTGCAGGTTCATTCGGATGGTGCATGTTCGATTACAACACACATAAGGACTTTGGCTCTGGAGATAGAATCTGTTATCACGGCGTAATGGATATGTTCAGAAATCCAAAGCTTGCAGCTTCAGTGTACTCAGCTTTTTCTGATATGGAGACAGTATTGGATGTCACTACAAGCTTTGATATTGGTGAGCATCCAGCTTGCAACAGAGGAAAGTCATACATCATTACAAATGCAGATTCTGTAAAGATGTACAAGAATGATGTACTTATTAAGGAGTACTTCCCATCAGATAGCAAATACGAAAATCTCAAGCATGGTCCAATCCTCATTGATGACTTTGTTGGTGATGCAGTAGAGCAGGATGGAGAATTCACAAAGGGTCAGGCAAAGCTTATTAAAAAGGCTTTAAATGATGTTACACTTGGGGGATTCAAGATTACACCATCACTTGCTTGGACAGCATTTAGATTAGTTGTTTTCCATCATGTAAGCCCAAGCAAAGCGGTTCCACTTTACAACAAGTTTATTGGTGACTGGGGCGGAGAATCTAGAGAATACAAATTCGAAGCTATAAAGGATGGTCAGGTAGTTAAGACTGTTAAAAAGGCTGCTGTTACAAAGGCTCATATCAATGCCAAAATAAGCCATACACTTTTAACAGAGCTTCACACATATGATGTGGCTCAGGTTCGCATCACTATAGCTGATCAAAATGACAATCAGCTATATTTCTTTGGTCAGCCGGTTTCTTTTGAGGTTGAGGGGCCTTTTGAGATTATCGGACCAAAGGTGGTATCACCAATGGGTGGTTCCACAGGAGTATATATCAAATCTATAGGTGAAGATGGAGACGGAAAGCTTACAATTTCATGTGATGGATTGGAGCCAGTTGAAATCGGTATATCTGCAGAATGTTTAATTAATTAAGGGGTAAAAAGATGCAAGACAAAAGTAAAGTAATTTTTGGAAACGTAATCTCAGATAAGGATTACAAAAAAGCGTGCAAAACAAAAGAAAAGAACATCAAGAAATATGGTGATGATTCAAACGTGGATTACAATATCGTAATTGCGAAGAATGATCACATTGGAGATTCTCTTGGTGTATATGACGTTCTCTTAAAGGACGGCGAATCTAAGGAAGCATTTGATACTGAGAAGGGTGTTATCGTTGGTAATATTCGTATGGGATTTGGTCATTATCGTATTTCCATGGCTATGGCATCAGCTGCAAAGTCTATGGGCTACACACCATATTGGATGGATTTAAATGGCTATCCACAGACTACCTGCACAAAGGTTATCAGCGCTCAGAATGATTTGTATTCACTTGGTTCAAGACTTTCAAAGAACAAGCTTTTTAACAAGTTTATTTGGGAGCCAGCAAACTACGAGTGGTTTAGAAAGCTTTCTTACAACTCTTCAGACCAAAAGAATGCTGAGCTTATGGCTACAGTTTACAAGAATGTTCCAAAGGAGATTCCTGTTATCGGAACACATGCATGGCCAGCTCAGGCTGCTGTACATGCAGGAATGAAGTATGTTGTAAATGCTATTCCAGATAACTGGCCAATGGCCCTTCATTTTGCCGAGGGCGCAGTTCATGCTATTCAGTGTAAGAATGCATATATGGGATACAGAATCTGCAATGGTATGGCAGGAGATGTAGTTTGCAAGCCAATGCCAAATGATTCTTTAGTATACACAGGTCACTATATTGACCACGAGCTTGTTTCAAACATTGAAACAGATTGCCAGGCTCGTCTTGATAGAAAGAAGAATGGCAAGCCAATGCGTTTCCTTCTTACAATCGGTGGCGCAGGAGCACAGAAAGAAATCTTTGCAGCAATCATCAAGTATTTATTGCCAGAGATTAAATCACATCGTGCAGCTTTATATGTAAATGTTGGCGATTACAAGAATGTTTGGGATGATTTGATGGCAGAAATCCCACAGATGAAGGATGTAGTTACAGAGCACTTCAATGAGTTTGATGCTACAACAAAGTTCGCAGAGGAAGCTTTGACAGGTGATGTTGAGGGCATCCACGGATTCTATCATGAAAACATTTTTGAAGCAGTTTACTGCACAAACTTACTTATGCGTAGCTGCGATGTGCTTGTTACAAAGCCATCAGAGCTTGCCTTCTATCCAGTACCTAAGCTTTTCATTAAGCGAGTAGGAAAGCACGAGATGTGGGGCGCTATTCACTCAGCAGAAATGGGTGACGGAACACTTGAGTGTAGAGACATTCCTCATACACTTCAGATGATAGATTTATTTATGCAGGACGACAGACTTCTTACAGATATGTGTGAAAGCATCAAGGTTAACAAGACTATTGGGGTTTATGATGGTGCTTATAAGGTCGTTGAGCTTGCCATGGGGCTTAAGAATAAGAACTAATTAGGAGGAGAGTATAATGGCAGAAAAAAGAAGTTTATCGGGAGTTGAAAAATTTGCCTATGGTATAGGAGCTGTTGGAAAGGACATGGTTTACATGCTTTCAGCTTCATACGTACTTTACTATTTCCAGGACATCATGGGAGTCAATGCAATTGCGATGGGTATTATCCTTTTGGTTGCCCGTGTATTTGATGCATTCAATGATCCAATCATGGGTGTAATTGTTGCAAAGACAAAGACTCGTTGGGGAAAGTTCCGTCCTTGGCTTTTAATTGGAACTATTACAAACACAGTTCTTTTGATTTTAATGTTTTCTGCACCACCAGCAGCTACAGCTAAGGGACTTGTTGCTTACGCAGCTGTTACTTACATTATGTGGGGCGTTACATACACTATGATGGATATCCCTTACTGGTCAATGGTTCCAGCTTTTACAGATAGCGGTAAGGAGCGTGAAGGTTTATCAGCACTTGCTCGTTCATGCGCTGGTGTTGGTTCCGCACTTGTTACTATCGTTACAGTTATGGCTGTTGCAGCTCTTGGTTCAAAAGCAGCAGCAAACAGCACAGACAATATTTTAAAGACATTTGATTCTAGCAACACTAACTTCAGTGTTTATGTTGTTGAGCGTGATGCAGACGGAAATCCTACATCAAACACAAGCACAGTTATTGGAAATGATATTGTTCTTAATGTAACAGGTATCCAGAAGGTATTTGACGGTGTTGTAGATGAAGAAAACGGCTACAACGGCGTTGTATCTTTAAATGGTGACAACACAAACTACAGCTTTACATATGGTGATACTACTTATGTAGAGGGAGATGATTGCGACATTAACGTTGCTATGGATAGTGTTGATTCAGGAGTTGTTGCTATTGCAATTTATGTTCCTAGCGATGCATTCAACCAGCTTATGAATGGTGAAGTTGATCTTAGCAAAATGACAATTGATATGACTTCTACAATGGAAGTTGAGCGTCTTGGTTTCAAGTACTTCTCAATCATCATCGGTGCGTTATTTATTCTCTTTATTGGGATCACATGTGCATGCATAAAGGAAAAGTCTACAGTAGATATGCAGACAGCATCAATTGGTCAGATGTTTAAGGCTCTTATCCAGAATGATCAGGCTATGACAATTGTTATAACAATCGTTCTTGTAAACACTGCACTTTATATTACATCAAACCTTTTGATTTACTTCTTCAAATATGATTTAGCAGGAAGCAATTGGCAGGGGAATTACACATTGTTCAACACATTTGCAGGTGGTATGCAGATTCTTGCAATGATGATTTTATTCCCTCTTCTTAGAAAAGCCTTTACAACACTTCGTATTTTCTATATTTGCGTAGCAGCAGAAATAGTAGGATACATCGTACTTCTTGTAATGGCACTTAGCGGAGTTACAAGTGTATTTATTTTCTTCTTACCAGGCTTCCTTATTATGTCTGGTGCAGGAATCCTTAACGTTGTAGTCACAGTATTCCTGGCAAACACAGTAGATTACGGTGAGCTCAAGAACTATCGTAGAGACGAATCAGTTATTTTCTCTATGCAGACATTCGTAGTTAAGCTTGCATCTGGTATTGCAGCTCTTGTTGCATCAGTTTGCCTTGCTATTTTCAATATCCAGAAGGATAGTGCAGCAACACTTGATGTGGCTGGTCTTCAGGCAAAGGTTGCAAACAGTGGACTTCTTGAGTCTATTGATGCAAATTCAGTAATCGGACTTAGAATGATTATGACAGTTGGACCAACAATCGTTCTTGTTATTGCATTCTTATTCTTTAGAGCAAAATACATTTTGACTGATGAAAAACTTGCTGAAATCTCAGAAGAATTAAATGCTCGTAAATAAATAATATGTTAATATGAATCTTGTATTACTTTACAGGAGTTGGAGGTTTTTAGATGATTAAAGCTGATGGAAAGGTATTTTTCTTAAATACCAAGTCAACAACATACGCATTTCGCGTAATGGAAACAGGTCAGCTGGAACATATGTATTACGGAAGGCTCATCAATTGTGATGAGCCATCTGTGCTTAAAGAAAAGCGTGCATTTGCTCCAGGCAATACTATTACATATGATGATGCACACCAGGATTTAACATTAGAGGATGTTAGACTTGAGCTTTCTGCAATTGGTAAGGGCGATTTAAGAGAGCCTATGCTAGAAGTAGTTTGTGCTGATGGAAGCACATCATTGGACTTCGTTTATGATTCATATGAAGTTATTTCAGGAAAGCCTGAGTTCAAGACTTTGCCAAGCTCATACGACGAATCAGGCAAGGTAGAAACTCTCAACGTAACCATGAAGGATAAGAATCACGGATTCACTTTGATTCTTTCATATTCAGTGTTTGAAGAGTGCGATGTAATTACTCGCTCTGCCAAGTTTATAAATACTTCAGATGAAAGCGTTCGCCTTACACGTATGCTTTCTATGCTTATGGATTACGATCATCCAGGCATGAAAATTACATCATTCCACGGTGGCTGGACACGTGAGATGAATAAGAGTGATATTGTTCTTCCAGCAGGTAAGTTTGTTAATGCATCATTTACAGGCACTAGCTCAAACAGATGCAATCCTTTATTTATGATTTCTGAGCCAGATTCATGTGAAGAGTCTGGAGATGTTTGGGGATTCAACTTACTTTACTCTGGCAACCATTACTCAGCTACAGAGGTTTCTTCATTTAAGAAGACAAGAGTTGTATATGGAATCAATCCTCAGAACTTTGCATGGGATTTAGCAGCAGGAGAGGAATTTGAGGCACCGGAAGCAGTTCTTACATATTCAGCAGCTGGCTTTAGACAGATGAGCCTTAATATGCATGATTTCGTTCGTGAGCATATTACACGTGGCCCATGGAAAAAGAAGGAACGCCCAGTTCTTATCAATAGCTGGGAGGCTTCTTATTTCGATTTTACAGAGGGTTCACTTTTAAAGCTTGCAAAGACAGCTAAGAATGCCGGCGCAGAATTGTTCGTTATGGATGATGGTTGGTTCGGCGATAGAAATGATGACCACAGAGCCCTTGGCGATTGGGATATTGTTAATAAAAAGAAGCTTCCAGGTGGCTTGGAAGGTCTTTCAAAGAAGGTAAACGACCTTGGTCTTATGTTTGGTCTTTGGGTTGAGCCAGAGATGATTAACGTTGATAGTGAGCTTTACAGAAAGCATCCAGATTGGGCTATCGATATTCCAAACATGGATCATTCAGAGGGACGTTTCCAGCGATTGCTTGACCTTTGCAACCCAGAGGTTGTAGATTACATGATTGACAGAATGAGCGAGGTATTCTCTACACCTGGTATTTCATACATCAAGTGGGATATGAATAGAAACTTCTCAGATTACTATTCAAAGTATCTCCCAGCTGATAAGCAGCTTGAGGTTAGCCATAGATATGTTCTTGGCTTCTACAGATTGTTAAAGACATTGGCTGAGCGCTTCCCAGAGATTCTGATGGAAGGCTGCGCTTCAGGTGGAAACAGATTTGACCTTGGTGTGCTTTGCTACTATCCACAGATTTGGGCAAGTGACAATACAGATGCTGTCAGCAGACTTGCAATTCAGGATGGATACTCATATGGATATCCACAGTCTACATACACAGCACATGTTTCTGCATGTCCAAACCATCAGACACTTCGTGTTACACCACTTGAATCACGCTTTGCCGTAGCAAGCTTTGGGGTACTTGGATATGAGCTCAATCTTAACGATATGAAGTCAGAAGATATTGCAGCTGTTAAGGCACAAATCGAGCTTTACAAGCAGTATCGTAAGACATTGCAGTTTGGCGATTTCTATCGCCACAGAGCGGACAACATTTATCAGTGGAGCATCGTTGATAAGGATAAATCTACATCTGTTTCAATGCTTATGCAGCGAGAAATCGTAGCAGGAGACCAGTACTTGAAGCTTGAGATGGCTGGCCTTGATTCACAGACAAAGTACCACTTCTTTGGACGCAAGCTTGAATATAACGTAAAGGGATTTGGAGATTTGGTAAATACAGTTTCTCCAATTCATATTAAGCAGGATTCACTTGTACATAATCTTGTTGCAAAGTTTGTAAAGATGCCTGGTGAAATAGAAGATTACGTGGCTTATGGAAACACACTTAATTCTAACGGAGTTAAGCTTGTACAAAGCTTCGTAGGTACCGGCTTCAATGAAGAAGTTCGCTACTTCCCAGACTTCGGAGCACGCCTGTATTTCGTAGAGAAAGCTGAATAGCATAAATACAAAAAAAGAACCAGTTAGTTACTGGTTCTTTTTAATTTTACTCTGTTACAGTACTTTCGATACTGAAGTAGTTCATCTTATCGTTTAGGCTTACGGCAAGGTCCTTGAGCTCGGCTGCGGCCTCATTTATCATAGCGAATGTTGTGTTGAGCTCTTCCATAGAAGCAGTTGTCTCCTGTGAAGATGCTGCATTCTGCTGAGAAATAGCAGAGAGCTCTGAAATAATATCATTGAAGCTTGCCTTAAGGTTGTTAAGAAGTTCAACCTTATCAGCAATTGTCTTTGTACTAATATCAACGCTGTTTACGTTGCTAACAACACCGTCCATATCTGTCTTTGTGCTGTTAAGCTGAGCGTTTTGCTTGTTGAATGCTACGTTAAGCTTTTCAATTGTATCAACACTCATCTGTGATTCTTCTACAAGCTTATCTACAATTCCATTAATTGAAACAGCTGCATCCTTTGACTGGATAGCCAGGGAACCAATTTCAGAAGCAACAACGGCAAATCCTCTACCGTATTCTCCAGCTCTAGCAGCCTCGATAGAAGCGTTAAGAGAGAGAAGATTAGTCTGCTCTGAAATAGATGTGATAGCACTTGAAGCATCAGCGATATTTTTAACAGCATCGTTTGTAGCCTGAATCTGGCTGTGAATCTCTGTCATGGCTACCATAACCTGTTCGTTCTGAAGCATAAGCTCGTTGATTGCATCAACAGTGTGGTTTGCATCTTCAAGCATTTCTGTTGCAGCCTTTGAAAGCTCCTTAACACTTGAAGTGATATCATCAATGCTTTCGCCCATTTCTGTAGTGTTTGATAATGAGTTTTCAACGTTTTCAGCCTGAGCAACGGCGCCCTTGCTAATATCTTCTACAGCGTTAGCAACCTGATCTGCTACATGAAGAGCGGTATCAGCTGATGTTGCAAGGTTTTCACCAGACTTTGTAACTTCTTCTGAAAGATCAAGAGTTGTCTGGATAACATCTGTAAGCTTATCGCGGAGCTCAGCTGAGCTTTCAGCGATAACACCGATTTCATCAGTTCTGTCAAATGTCTGGTTGTTTATGTAGAATGAAAGCTCACCGTCTTCTAATTTCTTTAAACCATCAACAATGTCCTGAATAGCCTTTGTAGACTTGTTTACCATCCAGTGACCGATAGAAAGGTTAAGGAAGAAGAAGAAGACATAAACTCCCATGATGATTAAGCGAGCATGCCACAAAGCAGCTTCTACTGAAGTTGTATCTCTACCAGCAAATACCATACCTACAATTGAACCGTCAGAATTAGTAAGAGGTATGTAGTATGCGTACCATTTTCCTTCGATGCCATCTATAGTAAAGTTTGTTGCAAGATATTCTTCGCCGTTAGTAAGAACCTTTTCTATAACAGTAGCTGAAGCCTTTGTGCCTTCCATACGCTCACCAGTCTCAGAATCAACAAGAGAAGTGATATAACGGGTATCTCCGTAGAAGACTGTAAAATCCATTCCGGTCTTCTCGTGCAAGCTATCAAGCTGCTCCTGAAAATCATCGTGAACAGCAAAATTTGCCTTTAGAATAGTTCCGTTTGAAGCAACTGACCAATCACCATTCCATTCGTGGTCCATTGCATCAATAAGGAATACTGCAGATGCATGAAGCTCTTCCTCGAAAGAGTCATAATATGCTTTCTTAACGAAAGAGATTCCGATAATAGCTATTGTTGTGGCCATAAGCAATGCTAATGCAGATGCTAATAATAATACCTGGCGCACTAATTTCTTATTTTTTTTCATGATAAACCTTTCTGATTGCAATACAATCAAACTCGACAATAAAATAAGCATGGGACATATAATATGACACCATGCTTAGAATTCGAGTGTATATTTTAAGTAGTTGCAACTGGCTGACATTTTAAAGTCCCTATAGTTTTGCGTCGCAAGCTTTCGCTTGTTTTGCCCATATAAAGTGTTTGTTCACAAATATTTCACAATTTGCTTGAAAACAGTCACAATTATATATGCTGATTTTTAGATTGGCAACTACTTTTGTTAATTGTTTATCATTTTTGACAGTTTTGCATAATTGAATTGGTTTATAGAATAATTTTATTGTACATGCTTATCAATATAATTGCTTCTGTACTTGCTATATACAATCTTTTGAGATTTGTATAAGCCAGTGTAGCCTGATACCCAATAGCTGAATGCTACGGCCAATAAGAAGTAAGGCATTGGCTCGTAACCAAAGAGCTCGAAGCAAATCAAAAGGCTGGAGATAGGGCAGTTGGTAACACCACAAAACAGAGCGCCCATTCCTACAGCTGCCATTAGAGCTGGAGGAAATCCTATTAATCCTCCGATTGCTGCGCCAAGTGTGGCACCGATGAAAAGAGTAGGAACAATTTCACCACCTTTGTATCCGCAGGACAATGTAAGGGTGGTAAATATCATTTTTAAAAGGAATGCTCCTAACCCAATGGATGCACCTGTGAAGCAGGACATTATTATAGAAGAGCCTGTGCTGTTGTATGTTTGATTTCCAACCAATAATGTAAGAACCAAAACTGAAGTACCACCGATTATTGCTTTAATATATGGATTAATGATTTTGCCGCTAAGGAATTCTTCGTATTTGTGAAGCATAGTGCAGAATAATATAGAAGCTAATCCGCATATTATTGCAAAAATGCAAATGATAATGGCTGTCTTGATTGTAAACTTTGGAATAACTTCAATTGGGTAAATCTCAGCGCCAAGTCCAAAGTATGCAGCGATGTATCTTGCTACAAGGGAAGAAATAACGCATGGAACAAGTGCAGCGTAGTGCATGATTCCAACTGAAATAACCTCCATGGAGAAAATAGCAGCTGCCATTGGTGTGCCGAATAAAGCAGAAAATGCTGCGCTCATACCGCACATAATCATTGTCTTTTTGTTGGTATCACTAAGGTGAAGGACACGTCCAATACCATTTCCGATGGCACCGCCCATCTGTAAAGCGGCTCCCTCACGACCTGCAGAACCACCTACCAAGTGAGTAATTAATGTAGCTATAAAAATAAGTGGAGCAAGTCTAAATGGAAGACGCTCATCTGACTGAATAGCAGCAATAACAGTGTTTGTTCCGCTGTCTTTTACCTTAAGAATCTTCTTATATATAAATGTGATTATAACTGCGCCAACTGGCAAAAAATATATAAGCCATGGATTGGATTCGCGGACAGATATGACTTTTCGCATGCTAAGTCCAAAGGCGGTAGCAAATAATCCTACTAGAACACCTATTACGATGGATGCGATTGTCCAGCTGAAAACAGACATTGCTCGATGACCATTGTGATCGATTTTGTGAAATAACGTTTCTTTAAATTCTCTATTATCCATATTTTCCCTCTTTTAATTATATATATTGTATGCTAACACAAATACATTGACTTTGGCTGATAAAATATACAAAATTATTGTAGAAATATTATTTGGGAGAAAATATGGAAAACGTATTTATTGTAAACAAGGCAAGTAGAACAGGAAAAGCTGAAGGTGTTTGGGATAAGATAGAAGAATATCTTAAAAGTGAAGGCGTAGATTACGAGGTTCACTTTACAGCCAAGGCTTATGATGCAACTGAATTTGCAAAGAATGCCACATCCTCAGGAGAGGATGTTCATTTATTTGTCATGGGTGGAGATGGCACTTTAAATGAAGCACTTAACGGAATAGCAGATTTTGAACATACCTTATATACACCGCTGCCATCAGGCTCTGCCAATGATTTTGTTAAGGGCATCGGATTGGAAGGAAGCACCCTTGATATTTTAAAACGAGCCCTTAAGGATGATGGTTTCAAAAGCATTGATATAGGAAAGGTTACTTATAATAAAGATGGAGAAGAGCAAAGCAGACTCTTTGGTGTTAGCTCTGGTATAGGGGTGGATGCCTATGTTTGTTTGCAGGCGCTCACTAGTAAGCTTAAGACTTTCTTGAATAAATTTGGCCTTGGCTCAGCTACATACGGCCTTCTTACTGTTGGTGACATTTTTACAATGCCATTTTCAGATGCAGTTGTTACTACCTATTTTGATGGAGAAAAAGAGGAGCGAAATATTAAAAGCACCATCTTTGCGGCAGCTATGAATTGCCCGGCGGAGGGCGGTGGCATTCCTATGGCTCCAAAGGCCACAGTTGACTCCGGATATCTTACAGCTTTTATTGCTCATGACATAAGCAGAATAAAATGCTTCGGTTTGCTACCATTTTTGGTTGCAGGTAAGCATGAGGGGAAGAAGGGATTTGATTTATTAAAATTTAATAAATTGGAGATATCTATGAATGACCAAATGTGTGTACACGCAGATGGAGAACATGTTGGATTTTATAAAAAAATTACCTTTGAATGTTTGCCCTCAAAGTTGAAAATTAGGGGTTTTTAAGGAATACAAATTCTTAAAAATGTATTAAATTTTTATTAAGTAAATCATTGTTATTTTCTTGACGACCAAGTATAATAGAAACCGAGGGAAAGAGAAGAAGTTTCTCTTTTAATTTCTAATAATTATTAAGGAGGATGGATATGTTTTTCCAAATCACTAATCTTTGGCAGATCCTTGGCTGGTGCCTTGTATTTGCAGGATTAATTCTCATGAACGAACTCGGCCGTCGTACAAAGGTCGGCGGAATGATTATCTTTGTAATCATCCCATGTATTCTTACAGTATATTTCATTCTTGCACACGTTGGTTTATTCGGCGGTGCAGCAAACCCAACTGTTGCTTATATGGATGGTTGGTTCCACTACTTCAAGCTCTACGCAGCAGATATCGGATGCGTCGGCTTCATGATGATTAAGTATAAGTGGGGCATTGGTAAAGAAAAATGGTTTGCTTGGTGGCCATGGTTCATCGTAGCAGCAAACATCATGATTGCTAATGTTTCAGATATGGAGTCTGCTCTTGCAGCATACTCAATCACAGGCGACCTTTCAGGTGCTTGGTGGTGCTCTAACGAAGGTGTATTCATCTACGGTGGATGGTGGAACGTTGTTAACGCTCTCGCAGGTATGATCAACATCTTCTGTATGACAGGTTGTGTAAAGCTTTACACATCAAACGACAAGAATCAGGCAGATATGATCTGGCCAGATATGACAATCTGGTTCATCATCGCATATGATGTATGGAACTTTGAGTACACATATCTTAACCTTCCTACACATACATGGTACTGTGGTGTTGCACTTCTTCTTGCTCCTACATTTGCTAACGCACTTTGGAACAAGGGTGCATGGATCCAGAACCGTGCTAACACACTTGCAATCTGGTGTATGTGGGCTCAGGTAGTACCTCTCTTCCAGTTAAAGGGTACATTCGCAGCTGTACTTCCACGTGTATACGGTGGCGCTACAGAAGCTGGTGTTACAACAATGGATCTTTATGAGAAGGCTATCGCTCTTTACCAGGCAGGCCAGGGCAAGACAGCAGCAGCTAACGATGCTATCGCAGCAATGGGTATCACAGCTGATCCTTCAATGCAGGGATTCGTAGCTATGATGGCACTTGCAGTTAACGTTGTATGTATCTCTGTTATCATCAGAAACGCAATCAGAATCGGTGGAAACCCATATTCAAACTGCGTATTCGAAGGAACAAAGGACTTCGACGAGGCTATGGCTCGTGCAGCAAAATAATTCATGAGACTTTAAGGCATCCGCTTAGGCGGGTGCCTTTTTTGTGTTCATCAATATTTAGTGAATGGTATTTTAAATTCATCTAAATATAGGTATAATATTCACAAGAATATGAAAGACTGCGAGTGAGCAGCCTGTTGGGAGAGAATAATGTATAAAGTATACTATATAATGCATAGTAGCTTCCTGGTGGAGCTTGATGATAGATATTTGTTATTCGATTATTTTGATAAGTCGGTGGTGGCAGATACTGTTCAGTTTCATGGTTGCCTGCCAGAGCTTGATCCTGATAAATATCTTTATGTTTTTGCAAGTCATAGCCATAAGGATCATTGGTGGCTTGAAAATCTTCGTCTTGCTGATTCAAGAGACAATATCAAGTTTATTTTGTCGAAGGACATTAGATTAGGCCGCAACTATCTTATTAGAAATGGCTTTGATTTATCCATAAAAGACAAGATTCAGTTTGTAACATCCATGAAGAAGTATCAGGTGGATGATATGACCATAGAAACCCTTCGTTCTACAGATGCGGGAGTGGCATTCGTGATCAGCGTAAAGGGCATGAACATTTATCATGCTGGGGATTTAAACTGGTGGAATGCTGAAGGTCGAG
Organism: Pseudobutyrivibrio ruminis; assembly: GCF_015057245.1. Lineage (GTDB taxonomy): Bacteria > Bacillota > Clostridia > Lachnospirales > Lachnospiraceae > Pseudobutyrivibrio > Pseudobutyrivibrio ruminis_E. Next base: position 314,592 of record NZ_SVET01000001.1, on the reverse strand, counting down.
GGGAGCTATACGGCGAAGTATATGGTCGCGAGTACAAGCGAGCTTTGAAATCTATTTTAAACAAGCATTTTGATATAGGATTTGTCCCATTGGATTCTCGAATGGGGGAGGATGGATATTTCCTTGGCTTGGATTACTTCATCAAAAACATCGACTGCGACAATATCTTCCCGATGCATATGTGGGGAGATTACAAATGGATTGAAAGATTCAAAAGTCGTCCGGATATTGCAAATCTTAGGGAGAGAGTTGTGGATATAGACAGGGAAAATATGATTTTTGAGATAGAGGACTAGAATGGTTTTTAGCAAGAGTCTTACAGCGGAAGAATTTAATCCAGAGATTATCATGAATTCTGGACAGGTTTTTAGAATGAAGAAGGAGACTGCCGGTGCAGACGGTATGCCTGATACATATAGCGCCTGTTCAGGAGATAATGATGTTTATTTCTATTTGAATAAAGAAAAAGATACCTGGGATTTTGCCTGTGAAGAAAGCCAGTGGGAATTCTGGTGCAGATATTTTGATTTCGACACAGATTATACTTCCTACAACAACATTATACGAAAGAGTAATGATAAGTTCTTAAAGGATTCTTTGAAGGATGCTTTTGGTATGCGTATCCTTAGGCAGGATTTGTGGGAGGTTTTCATATCCTATGTGATTTCCCAGAATAACAACATTCCTAAGATAAAGAAATCTATCCAGATTCTGTGTGATAGATATTCAGATGGAATTCATTTTCCAAAGGCTGATGTGCTGGCGTTTATTCCAGAAGCAGAGCTGATGGATGGCACTGCCCTGGGATATCGCGCAGATTACATAAAAGGAATATCGGAAAGAGTAGCAGCGGGAATGCTTGATATTGAAGCTATTAGCAAGCTGCCTTACCAGGAGGCTATGGATGCCCTACTTAAAATCAAGGGCGTAGGGCCTAAGGTGGCAAATTGCATTATGCTTTACGGATTCCATTTTATGGAAAGCTATCCAATTGACACTTGGATGAAGAAGATTATATCAGAAGACTATAAGGACTATACGAAGGATGCTTATTTGGATTACATCAACAGTGAGTATCCAGGTTTTCAGGGGTATGTTCAACAATTACAGTTTTATCATAAGAGAAAAGGCTGAGTAATGTTTAAATATCATATTTTTGCACTTTTATTAGGAACCATATTGGATTATGTATTTGGAAATATATATTGCATGTGGAATCCTTTCGACACAATTAAAGATTGGGTAAAGTTTTTGGACAGAGCCTTGCTGGGAGATGAGATTATCCTTCTGGAGAAGTCAAAGCAGCGCAGCCTTGGGGCTTGGTTGATTATTCTCGTTGTATTTCCAGTATTTGCCGGCATTACCTTTTTTACAATGCTTACATATGAAATTCACCCATGGTTTGGTGTGCTTTTTGAGGCCTTGGCCAGCTACTTTTGTTTGAATTTCAACAGATTATACTATGGTGGATTTGGAGTTGCTGCGGATTATTATGGAAACGGTGTATCAGCAATGAAGCACGCTGCCAGCATTTTGATTGGACGTCAGGTGGAAGTTGACACAGAAGAAGGCATAACATCCGATACTATTACCTACATTGCAAACGAAGCGTCGGATAGCGTGCTGTCACCGTTGTTTGTAATGTTTTTGTTTGGCCCTGTTGGCGGATTTATCTACAGAGCCCTTGATATTATAGAAGGCCAGATTGGCACCTTCGAAACAGGCACATACAACGCTAGATACGATTATTTTGGTCAGCCTATTGTAAAGCTTAATTCAATAATTGATTATTTGCCATCAAGATTTAGCGGGGCGCTTGTAGTGTTTTGCGCAAGACATACTTTCGGCGGATTCAACGGCAAAAACGCCAGATTCATTCATCTGCGAGATAGAAAAAAAGCTATTTCTGCATTTGCAGGAGCTTTGGAAATCGGGTTGGATGATGGCAAGATAGGAGATTTTGATAAGCCAATCCAGGTATCAGATATAAATAAAGCAGTAAATCTACTGAAAAATAGTTTTATGGTATGCCAGGCATTTTTCGTGATTTTATTGTTATTTTTCTGAATTACGGGTGGAATTTAAAAATACTTTGGATTATAATTTAACCAAGTATGTAATATAGGTTTAATTGGCTATAAATATTGTGATTAGGAGGAATTGCTATGTCTGCATTTTTATCTAGTTTTGCAAGTTATCTGATTAAAATGATCATACTAGTTGCTATAGGTGTTTGTGGCGGTTTTATTGGAATTAAGCTCCGCCAGTCTAGCGACAGGAAGAAGGGTGTTTCTGAGCAAGTAACAGAGGCTTCTTCCGAAGAATAATATTTGGAGGACTATTGTTTTGAATACCGGTGTTAATGATTTACGACGCGCCTACTTGGAGTTTTTTGAGAGCAAGGGTCACCTTTGCCTCAATAGTTTTTCTCTTGTACCACATAATGATAACAGCTTATTGCTTATCAATGCTGGTATGGCACCACTTAAGCCATACTTTACTGGACAGGAGATTCCACCTCGTAGACGCGTTACAACATGTCAGAAATGTGTTAGAACAGGAGACATTGACAATGTAGGTAAGACGGCTCGCCATCTTACTTTTTTTGAGATGCTTGGTAATTTCTCATTTGGTGATTATTTCAAGCATGAGGCAATTGCCTGGTCATGGGAATTCCTTACAGAGGTTCTCAAACTAGACAAAGACAGACTTTATCCTTCTATCTACGGAGAGGATGAGGAAGCCTTCGAAATCTGGACAAAGGAAATCGGTGTAGCTCCAGAGCGCATCACTCGTTTCTATCGTGATCCAGAGACAGGCGAATGCGACAATTTCTGGGAGCATGGTGCTGGCCCTTGCGGTCCTTGCTCAGAGATTTACTATGATCGTGGAGAAAAATACGGATGCGGCAAGCCAGATTGTAAGGTTGGTTGCGATTGCGACCGCTACATGGAGGTATGGAACAACGTATTTACTCAGTTTAATGGCGATGGCCATGGCGGCTACGAAGAATTGGAGCAGAAGAACATCGATACAGGTATGGGTCTTGAGAGACTTGCTGTAGTTATGCAGGATGTTGATTCTGTTTTCGATATCGATACCATGAAGGCAATCCGTGACAAGATCTGCGAGATGTCAGGAAAGAAGTATCAGGTAGATGCTCTTGACGATGTTTCAATTCGTCTTATCACAGATCATATCCGTTCATCTACATTCCTTGTATCTGATGGTGTTACACCTTCAAACGAGGGTAGAGGATACGTACTTCGTCGTCTTATCCGTCGTGCAGCAAAGCATGGTCGCGCACTTGGAATCCAGGGCACATTCATGGCTAAGCTTGCAGAGACAGTTATCAATGAATGTAAGGATGGTTATCCAGAGCTTTGGGAGAAGAGAGAGTACATCTTCAAGACTCTTACAGCTGAGGAAGACCAGTTCAATAAAACTATCGACAAGGGTCTTGAGATTCTTGCTGGTATGGAAGAGAAGCTTGTTGCTTCTGGTTCAAAGGAACTTTCAGGCGAGGATACATTCAAGCTTTACGATACTTACGGATTCCCTGTAGATCTTACAGCAGAAATCCTTGAGGAAAAGGGATTCAGCTACGATGCTGCTGGATTCGAAGCTTGCATGGAAGAGCAGAGACAGAAAGCTCGTGCTGCTCGTAAAGAGACAAACTACATGGGTGCTGACGCATCTGTTTATGATGATATCGACTTAAATGTTACTTCTGAGTTTGTAGGCTATGACAAGACTACATCAGAATCTACAGTTACAGTTCTTACAACAGAGACAGAAATCGTAGATACAATCGCAGAAGGTACAGTTGGTACAATCATCGTTCCTGAAACACCATTCTACGCTACAATGGGTGGTCAGGTTGGTGACACAGGTATCATCTCTACACCAAACGGTGAGTTTGAAGTTAAGGACACAATCAAGCTCAAGGGTGGCAAAATTGGTCACGTTGGAGAGATGAAGTCAGGCATCATTAAAGTTGGCGATAAGGTTACACTTAAGGTAGATGCTGCACGTCGTGCACGTATTTGCAAGAACCACTCAGCTACTCACCTTCTTCAGAAGGCACTTCGTGAGGTACTTGGTACACACGTAGAACAAAAGGGTTCTTACCAGGATGCTGACAGAACACGTTTCGATTTTTCTCACTTCTCAGCAATGACAGATGAGGAAATCGCAAAGGTTGAAAAGATGGTAAATGACAAGATTGCTGAAGGCCTTGAGGTTACAACAGCTATCATGTCAATTGACGAAGCAAAGAAGAGCGGTGCTATGGCTCTCTTTGGTGAGAAATATGGCGACGAAGTTCGCGTAGTAAAGATGGGAGATTTCTCTACTGAGCTTTGCGGTGGTACACACGTTGCAAACACATCAGAAATCTCAGCATTCAAGATTCTTTCAGAGTCAGGTGTTGCTGCAGGTACACGTCGTATCGAGGCTATCACAGGTGCTGCTGTATTCGAATACTATGCAGACATCGAAGCTAAGCTTAATGCTGCAGCTGCTGCTCTCAAGTGCCAGCCTGCAGATGTTGAGGAAAAGATTGCACATCTTCAGAAGCAGCTCAAGGAGGCAAACTCAGAGCTTGAGTCTATGAAGGCAAAGGCTGCACAGGCTGCTGTTGGTGATGTTATGGATTCGGTTGAAGAGGTTAATGGAGTTAAGCTTCTTGCTACTTCAGTTGCTGGAGTTGATATGAACGGACTTCGTGATCTTGGCGACGACCTTAAGACAAAGCTTGGCGAGGGCGTTATCGTTCTTGCATCTGATTGCGATGGCAAGGTAAACCTTGTTGTTATGGCAACAGATGAGGCTCAGGCTAAGGGCGCACACGCTGGTAACCTTGTAAAGGCCATTGCACCTAAGGTTGGCGGTGGCGGCGGTGGTCGTCCAAACATGGCTCAGGCTGGTGGAAAGAATCCAGCAGGCATTGCAGATGCCCTTGCAGAGGCAAAGGCAGTACTTGAAGGTATGCTTAATTAATAAATCAAAGAAAGCTCCGTGACTTTGTGCCACGGAGTTTTTTGATGAAAAAAAATGTTAAATTAAAAAGAAGAACATAATATAAGGCTTTGAATCACATTTTTACCATAATCTAGATGTATAATTTGGGTTTAGATGGAGGTGTAGTATGAATAAGGAGCAGAACACAAAAAACAGAATTAAAAAAGGAACAGCACCTAAAGCAATAAGTAAAAAGCTGACACTTTTTTTTGCTCTACTTTTAGTGGCAAATACCTTGTTGGCAGAAGGAATAATTGTTGGACTTGGCTATGGTATGGTGAAGGATTTGATAGATTCTTCATTGAACAATCAGGTGACAGCAGAAGCAGGTAATGTAAATAGAGAATTGAATGCTATTTTCTATTATTTAAATGGTATGGCAGATTCTGTTGAAAAGCAACACTTTGAGGATGATGCGGCATTAATTGATTTCATGTCTCAGACAGTGGCTCGTTATGATCTGATACCACTTGGAACATATATTGGTACTACTGATGGACAGTTTTTGGATGCCTCTGGATGGGTGCCAGATGGTGATTATGTTGTGGCTGAAAAAGAATGGTATATCGAAGGAATGAAAAATGACAACAGCTGGTTTTATTATGCTGGCGAGCCATATTTTGATGCAGCAACAGGAGATTTGTGCGCGACAGTAGTTCGTCATATTCATTTACAGGATGGTAGAGAGGGGGTTTTTGCATCAGATTTAACCCTTACCTCATTGCAACAGCAGTTAAATGAAATATCATTGTATAAAACTGGTGGATGTATAATGGTAACTGGCGCTGGACAGATTTTGTCATACAAGGATACATCTATCTGCGGAACTAACATAAATGATAACAGCTCAGATAAGTTTTTGAATGCCGTAAGTTCATTTTTGGCTTCAGAGAATAATGTTGTTACCTCTGTAAAGGCAGGAGGTACACGCTACTATATGGTGTCTGCAGCTGTTGATGGTACAGATTGGAAAGTAATAATTTATGCAAAGCAAAAGGAAGTACTAGCTACCTTATATAGCATTATTATAGTACTTGCTATTGTTACTATCTTAGCAGTTCTATTGATTGTATTTACGATGATTAGAGTGCTTTCACGAATGATTAAGAAACCAGTTACAGCACTTACTGATAACATTGAAAAAATTGCCAATGGAGATTTTACTGTGGAAATTTCATCAAAGGGCAATGATGAGATTGCTTTCATGAACTCAGCAATGGGAAAATTCATCAGTGGCATGCGTGACAGCTTAAGCGAGATTAAAACTGTGAGCCACAGGCTGATTGGCGACGCTCAGGTTTCAAAGGATACGGCGGAGAATCTTGAGGTTGCAGCAAATGAACAATCTGTATCAATGGATCAGATTAGAAGCAATATTGATGATATGGCAGATGCTGTTACAGAGGTTGCTGAAAATGCCACAACACTTGCCCAGACAATATCTGATGTTACAACCGAGGAAGAACAGATTGAAAGCACTATGAATGCTCTGGTTGAAAAAGCAGATGATGGTCAAAAGGATATGAAGGCTGTAGCAGAGGGAATGGATCATATAGTTGAATCCATGAACGAAATGTCTGAGGCAGTAAATAGTGTGGATGATGCGGCTCAGCAGATTACCAAGATAGTTGATATGATTAATTCAATATCATCTCAGACAAATTTACTATCATTAAATGCATCCATTGAGGCTGCAAGGGCTGGCGAGGCAGGCAAGGGCTTTGCAGTTGTTGCTACAGAAATTGGAGCACTTGCAAATAATTCAGCAGAAGCTACAAATCAAATAGTGGATATTATTAGGGAAATGTCTGATAGAGTAAAGGATCTTTCAGAAAAGTCCAAGGCAAATTCTGAGCTTATTAATAACAGTGCAGAATCAATTAACACAGCAGCCGTAACATTCCTTGAAATTACAAATGAGTTAAATTCTGCAACAGAAACTCTCAATGACATGGCAGAGCAGATGAGAAAGGTTAATGATGTAGCAACTAACATGGCATCTGTATCAGAAGAACAGTCCGCTGCAACTCAAGAAATTGCAGCTAATGTAGAAAAAGTTACTGAGGCATCAAAGGGAGTTGCCGATTCAAGTGAAAAGGTTGCACAGGCAGCAAATAGTGTTTCTGATGCTGTGGATACTATTAATAATAACCTGGTTCATTTTACAATTGATACAGCTCAACGTTTAAAAGAAAAATCTATTGACAAATAATTGTTTTATGTTACAATGCTTGTTAGTGCTTTAGAGTATTAAGTACAAGTCCCCAGATGGAGGGAGGTTAGGAATAGACTATGTCATATGTTACAGTTAAAGAAAACGAATCATTAGACAGCGCTCTTCGCAGATTTAAGAGAAACTGTGCTAAGGCTGGTATCCAGCAGGAGATTCGTAAGCGTGAGCACTATGAGAAGCCTTCAGTAAAGCGTAAGAAGAAGTCTGAGGCTGCTAGAAAGCGTAAATTTTAATTAAAATTTATGTTTAAGAATTTATGAAATCATGGCCTGTACCAGTTTTGGGTACAGGCTATTTTTCGGTTTACGTACAATATATTATTTTGGAGGTTATATGGCACGTTCAGTTGAAGAAGAGATTAAGAGACGTCGTACTTTTGCAATTATTTCCCATCCCGATGCAGGTAAGACTACCCTTACAGAAAAATTCCTTCTATACGGAGGACAGATAAATTTAGCTGGTTCAGTAAAGGGAAAAGCTACAGCAAGACATGCAGTATCGGACTGGATGGAAATCGAGAAGGAGAGAGGTATTTCTGTTACTTCTTCTGTTTTGCAGTTTGAGTACGATGGTTATTGCATTAATATCCTTGATACACCTGGACACCAGGATTTCTCCGAGGATACATATAGAACACTTATGGCTGCCGATTCTGCAGTCATGGTTATTGATGCATCAAAGGGGGTTGAGGCACAGACTAGAAAGCTTTTTAAGGTTTGTGTTATGAGACACATCCCTATTTTTACATTTATTAATAAGATGGACCGTGATGCAAACGACACTTTCGAGCTTCTTGACGATATTGAAAACGAGCTTGGAATCGCTACAGTTCCTATAAACTGGCCAATCGGCTCAGGTAAGGGATTCAAGGGTGTTTACGATAGAAATGAGCGCACTGTGCGTATGTTCTCTGACACACAAAAGGGTACAAAGCAGGGTGAGGAGCGTATTCTTTCTATAGATGATCCTGCTCTTAAGGATGAAATCGGACAGGAAAAGTACGATCAGCTTATGGAAGAGCTTGAGCTTATCGATGGAGCTGGTGCTGAGTTTGACCAGGAGCTTGTTACAAAGGGTGAGCTTTCACCTGTATTCTTTGGATCTGCTCTTACAAACTTTGGTGTTGAGACATTCCTTGAGCACTTCCTTAAGATGACATACAGCCCACTTCCTAGAAAGAGTGATGCTGGTGAGATTAGCCCATTCTCTGAGGATTTCTCAGCTTTCGTATTTAAGATTCAGGCTAATATGAACAAGGCTCATCGTGATAGAGTAGCATTCCTTCGTGTTTGCTCAGGTACATTCGATGCTACAAAGGAATATTTACACGTTCAGGGTGGCAGAAAGGCTAAGCTTTCAGCACCTCAGCAGATGATGGCTGATGAGCGTAAAATCGTTGATAAGGCTTATGCTGGCGATATTATTGGTGTGTTCGATCCAGGTCTTTACAGCATTGGTGATACATTCACATCTGCTAAAAAGCCATTTAAGTTCGAGGGTATCCCAACATTCGCTCCAGAGCATTTTGCCCGCGTACGTCAGATTGATACAATGAAGCGTAAGCAGTTCATGAAGGGAATCACACAGATTGCCCAGGAAGGTGCAATCCAGATTTTCCAGGAGTTTAATACAGGTATGGAGGAAATCATCGTAGGTGTAGTTGGTGTTCTTCAGTTTGATGTATTAAAATATAGATTGAACAACGAATACAACGTTGAGATTGCTCTTGAAAACTTACCTTATGAGCATATAAGATGGATTGAAGGAGACTACGATTTAGATAAGATTTCTGGTACATCTGATATGAAGAAAATCAAGGACTTAAAGGACAGACCACTTCTTTTATTTGTAAATTCTTGGTCTGTTGGAATGGTTCAGGATAGAAATGAAGGATTAGTTTTATCTGAATTCGGTACAAATTAATGACTATAAACGAAGCTGCTATTGATAGAAAAAATAACCTTAACATAATTCGACTTATTGCCAGTCTTATGGTTGTGTATATGCATGCCTTTGCGATTTGCATTGCAGATCAGTCAAAGGATGTGTTTTACACACTTACCAACCACAAGGCTTTGGCTGGTGGAATTGCGGTGTACATTTTTTTCATCATTAGTGGCTTTTTAATTTGCAGAAGTTTCGACAGAACGAAGAGCGTAGTGAAGTATTTCAAGGCTCGTTTTCTTCGTATTTGGCCACTGCTTTTTGTGGTCGTGATGATTATGGCTTTTGTGCTTGGGCCAATTCTATCGGAATATAGCTTTGAGCAGTATATGCAGGGTGATATTCTTGGCTTCCTAAAGAACATTTTCTTTATTCACGACACTACCACTTTGCCAGGTGTGTACAATTACCACTATAATCACAGCTTAAACGGCTCTTTATGGACTTTGATGTACGAAGTTATGTGGTATGTCATTGTGGCCGTCATTTCGCCCCTATGGAAGCGATTCAAGGCATCTGGAATACTTATGGTTGTGGCTTTAGGTGGCATCTATATTCTTTACACATACAACAGCCCTGGGGACATCGGTCCACTTACAGCAAGCTTCATGCTGAATTTTTCTAAGCTTGGTATGTTCTTTGCAATGGGAATGTGCTATTATCTGTTCGGTGATAATATCAAGATTTCCTGGAAGATAGCACTGGTTGCTATTGCAGGGCTTGTGCTTGGAATTATCTTTGCAGATTTTATTATCACATTTTGCATTTTTGGATCTTACATTATTTTTTATCTTGCATTCCAAAAGCGTTTTGTTGCCACCTGGTACGATAAAGTAGGAGATTTGTCCTACGGAATATATATCATGGCGTTCCCAATTCAGCAGACATTAGTGGAGTGCATCGGCACACCTACCGAGATATATAACACCATGTCTATGGATCCTTATTTAAATATGTTGTACACATTACTAATCGTTATACCGCTGGCTTGGATAAGCTGGCATTGCATCGAAAAGCCTTGTTTGAGGCTAAAATAAAGCTTGACGATGTTTTTCATACCGTGTATATTATTGGGCAGTGACTTATGTCACTGTCTTTTATTTTTTCGAATTTTTTTATCCCATTTTTTGTTGACATTTATAAACAGGTTCACTATTATTATATTAAAGAAACGAACAGTTGTTCCGAACGGAGGTTTTATAAAATGGCAAACGAAGATAAGCTTAAAGCATTAGATGCTGCGATTTCGCAGATAGAAAAGCAATACGGAAAGGGCTCAGTTATGAAGCTGGGAGAGGGAGCTAACATCCAGGTAGAAACAGTTCCTACTGGCTCAGTCAGCCTTGATATTGCACTTGGACAGGGTGGTTTTCCTAAGGGACGTATCATCGAAATCTACGGTCCAGAATCATCTGGTAAGACTACACTTGCACTTCACGCAGTTGCTGAGGTTCAGAAGCAGGGTGGTATCGCAGGCTTCATCGATGCAGAGCATGCTCTCGATCCTAAATACGCAAAAGCAATCGGTGTAAACATCGATGATTTATATATTTCACAGCCTGATAACGGTGAGCAGGCACTTGAAATCACAGAGACTATGGTTCGTTCAGGAGCTATGGACATTATCGTTGTGGATTCAGTTGCAGCCCTTGTACCAAAGGCAGAAATCGACGGAGATATGGGTGATTCTCACGTAGGTCTTCACGCACGTCTTATGTCACAGGCTATGAGAAAGCTCACAGGTATTGTTGCAAAGACAAACTGCGTAGTTATCTTTATCAACCAGCTTCGTGAAAAGGTTGGTGTTATGTTCGGTAACCCAGAGACTACTACTGGTGGTCGTGCTCTTAAGTTCTATGCATCAGTTCGTATCGATGTACGTCGTATCGAAGCATTAAAGCAGAACGGCGAGGTAATCGGAAACAGAACACGTGCCAAAATCGTTAAGAACAAGGTAGCACCTCCATTCCGTGAGGCAGAGTTCGATATCATGTTTGGCGAGGGAATCTCTCGTGAGGGTGATATCCTTGATGTTGGTACAAACCTCGACATCATTCAGAAGTCTGGTGCTTGGTATGCATACCTTGGCGAGAAGATTGGTCAGGGCCGTGAGAATGCCAAGATGTACTTAAAGCAGAATCCAGAGGTTCGCGAGGAGATTGCAGAGGCAATTCGCGAGCACTATGCAGAAACTGACGAGAGCGAAGTTGGTCTTGTTGGTGGTGAAAAAGAATCTGATATTCCTACAGAGGTTATTGAATAATCATGGAAGTATTATCTCTTGTTAAATTAACAAAGGGAAGAGCAAAAATCTGTCTCGCTGGCGGGGCAGATTTTGTTCTATATAAAAAAGAATACGAAAGCTACGGTATCGAAGAAGGGGCGGATTTATCGGAGGATAAATACCAGGAAATCATTACTGAAATCATTATTCCTCGTTGCAAGAAGCGTGCCCTTCACCTACTGGAAAAGCAGGACCGTTCCGAGAAAAATCTCAGGGATAAGCTTCGTGAAGGTGGATACTCTTCGGATGTAATTGACATCGCTATCGACTACATCAACGAATACGGCTATCTGGACGACGCCAGAATGGCTGCCAGCCACATCCGTTTCTATCAGGATTCCCGCAGCAAGCAAAGGCTCAAGCAGGACTTAATTGGCAAAGGAATCGCCAGCGATGTTATCGACAGAGTCTTGGAAGAGGAATACACCGGGGATGAGTCAGCTCTTATAGAGCGTCTCCTTGAGAAAAAGCATTACGATAAGAAAAATGCCACGTACGAAGACAGAGCCAAAATCTATCGCTTTTTAATGGGCAGAGGTTTCTCGTCAGATGCTATCAACAGGGTACTAAAATAGTCCCTAGGCTCCACTATATATGGTATACACATGCTTGACATAGACCATTTATACAGTTAAACTAAATGTGTTGATGTTTATAAATGAGGGCATTATAGCTTTTATTTTATATTCCAATTAGAAAATTAAATAAGGAGGTGCTCCTGTGAACGCAGTAACGATGATTATTGTTGCACTTGTCGTTGCCGTTGTTGCAGTTGTTATCACTCTTGCTGTTTCAAACAAGATTCATGAGACACAGGGCAGAAACAAGATTGGTTCTGCAGAGGAGAAGGCTCGTGAAATCATTGATGAGGCAGTTAAGAATGCGGAGGCTAAAAAGAGAGAGGCTATGCTCGAGGCAAAGGAAGATGCCATGAGACAGAAGAACGATCTCGATAAAGAAATCCGTGAGCGCCGAGCAGAAATTCAGAGAAGTGAGCACAGATTATCTCAGAAAGAAGATAACCTTGATAAAAAGCTCGATGCAGTTGAAAAACGTGAAGCTGAATTTGCTCGTCAGGAACAACAGCTTAACAAGCAGCGTGAGGAAGTTGCAAAGCTTAATCAGCAGCGTGTGCAGGAACTAGAGAGAATCTCAGGACTTACCTCCGAACAAGCAAAAGAACAACTTTTAAAATCTGTAGAAGAAGATGTCAAATTAGACGCAGCAAAACTTATTAAGGAAAGCTTAGCTCAGGCAAAGGATGAGGCTGATAAAAAGGCACGTGAGATAGTAGTTAGTGCTATTCAGAAGTGCTCAGCAGATCATGTTGCAGAGACTACTATTTCAGTAGTACAGCTTCCTAATGATGAGATGAAGGGAAGAATCATTGGTAGAGAGGGTCGAAACATTCGTACTCTTGAAACTATGACTGGCGTAGAGTTAATTATTGATGATACACCAGAAGCAGTTATCTTATCTGCATTTGATCCAGTAAGACGTGAGATTGCACGTATTGCTTTGGAGAAGCTCATTGTAGACGGACGTATTCATCCAGCTAGAATTGAGGAGACAGTAGAAAAGGCTAAGAAAGAAGTAGAACAGCAAATCCGCGAGGAAGGCGATGCAGCTGCACTTGAGGTTGGTGTTCAGGGTATTCACCCAGAGCTTCTTAGACTTCTTGGAAAGATGAAATTTAGAACCAGCTACGGTCAGAATGTATTAAAGCATTCAATTGAGGTTGCTCAGTTATCAGGATTACTTGCTGCAGAGCTTGGTCTTGATGTTAGAGTGGCAAAGCGTGCAGGTTTGTTGCATGATATTGGAAAGGCAGTAGATAGAGAGCAGGAGGGTACTCACGTACAGCTCGGTGCAGATCTTTGCCGCAAGTACAAAGAGTCTCAGACAGTTATCAATGCTGTTGAGGCACATCATGGCGATGTAGAGCCAGAAACTCTTATAGCTTGTATTGTACAGGCAGCTGATACAATTAGTGCAGCTCGTCCAGGTGCAAGACGCGAGGCTATGGAGACATACACAAACAGATTAAAAGAACTTGAAGAAATTTCTAACAGCTTTAAGGGTGTTGAAAAGTCTTTTGCTATTCAAGCAGGTAGAGAGATTCGTATCATGGTGGTTCCTGAACAGGTTACAGATGCCGATATGGTCATCATGGCGAGGGATATTTCAAAGCAGATTGAATCACAGCTCGAATATCCTGGACAGATTAAGGTTAACGTAATTCGTGAATCACGAGTTACAGACTACGCAAAGTAAAAACTTAGCGGGTGGATATCCACCCGCTTTTTTTGAACCCATTTTTAGAAAAATCATTAAATTAGGGGGTTGATTTAATCTATATAAAGTATTAAAATACTACTATGCTGAAATGCGAAAGGGAGAATAGAATACAAGGAGAATGATTATGGAGAAAATTGAAAGAGTAAAGAGAGAGCTAGTACATAAGGGGGCAATCCTGGATATTTACGAGGATACTGTTAGGCTTCCTAATGGAAAGGAAGAAAAATGGGATTTTGTCAGCCACAGAATGGGAGCAGCTTGCGTATTGGCTGTTCATCCTAGCGGCAAAATCATCATGGTGCGCCAGTACAGAAACGCACTTGATAGATTCACACTTGAGGTGCCAGCTGGAAAGCGTGATTCAGTAGATGAAGATACCAGCATTTGCGCAGCCAGAGAGCTTGAGGAGGAGACAGGATTCAGAGCAGGAAAGCTTGAAAAGCTCTTATCACTTAAATCTACAGTAGCATTCTGCGATGAATTTATTGATGTTTATTTGGCTACAGATTTGAAAGAAATTGGAGAGCAGCATTTGGATGAAGCAGAAGATATTGAAATAGAGCTTTATGATTTGGAAGACCTTCTTGTTATGTGCTATTCAGGCAAGCTCCAGGATGCAAAGACTGTTGCAGCTATCATGGCCTACGCAGCGAAAATGAACTAGATATTATATTTAAGGAAGCACATTTGCTTTCTTAAGTTTTACATGGGAGAAACTATATGGATGAAAGAGATGAGAATAAAGCTGGAGTTCACCGAGTTGTTATATTTTTAGTAGGATTGCTTGGAGTGGGAATTGTTTTATTCGGAGTTTACAATACTGTGCTGACTTATTTATATGTAAAATGGGGACTTTGGAATAACAATTACTTCGCATTTACGATAGGTATTTATAGCGTAATATCAGTCATAGGATTGATTACAATCTGGTGTGCATTCAAGCTGCGTATTAAGCTACTTCCTAATGAAATTGATATTGAAAGAAATCTGGAAAAATCAGAAAAGATTGCTGACATTAGAGAAGCCAGGGAGAAAAAAGCCTTAGAAAAGCAGCATGAAATTGATGCTAGGAATCGTGAGAAACGAGCTATTCTTGCAGAAGAACGTGCTACTAAGTATCAGGAAAAACTTCACAAGGAAGCAGAAATCGAAAAGAAGAATGCCCAGCGTGGCAAGAAGCCTGAGTTTACAAATTATGTGGCAAAGCACTATAGCGATAAGTTGGAACTATTCTCTACAAGAAAAATGTATCTTTGGTATTATCTTAGGATTATCTTTGGATTTGCGCTTATGGTTGGAACAGTGGTGTTTGGTGTTGAATACACCAGCTATGCTGGCTCAACATACAGTGGTATGTTCTATTTTATGCTGTTTTTGATGGTTGTTTTCTTTTGGACAGGGCTTCTTATGTTCTTTGGAGCAATAGGAACTCTGGCTCGTCTAAAGACTAGTTATATTGTAAGCTACCAGGATAAGCTTTATGTCTTTAGACTAAAGTGGGTTCGAATAGAAGAGGCAGCGTCGATTGAAGGCGTGCTTGCGCATTCTGTGTTTGGCAAGCTCATAAACTCTATTGCAATATATGCAGCTATAGGTGAATACAGCAATAAGTTTAGACAAGTTATCGATTCAGAAGATATTAATGACAAGGTGATGGGCATGATGGGTGGCTATGAGTTTGATAGCTTGGTAGAATTGCTGCCAATTAACAGCAAAGCCATGCCTGTAAGTGTAAGAAAGCTTTATTATAAAGCATATGTGAAAGCAGTAGGATAGCTTCTTAGGGGAGATGTTTATATAAAAAAACTGGCGCATACCTAAGTGGGCAAGCAAATAGGTATACGCCATTTTCATTTCTGAAGTGGGCAAGCAAATCAGAATATGAAAAAATGGTGCCAAAATAGAATCCCCGCTTAGGGACTCTATTTTGACACCATTGTCTGAAAAAATATTACTATATCAGATAATTAAATGCAAGAATAAAAATATAATTTTAAGAGGGAGCAAAATGGAAGATTTACAAAGAATTCAGGAGCTGGAAGACAGAGTCCAGAGGCTTGAAGCTGAAGTGAAGGAGCTGAAGAGTACTGTAGCAGTAAAGCCACAGCCACAACCTCAGCCAATCATGCGGGACAGCCACCCAGGCCAGTACTACAATCAGTACATTCCGCCAGTACAGTCGGCCCCACAGTATGCGCAGCAGCAATACTCACAGCCGGCCCCACAGCCAGCACAGCAGTACTATCAGCCACAGCAGGCAAGGACACAGGCAAGGTCACAGGTCAGCAAGCAGAGCATGGAGTCATTTATTGGAAAATATGGTATGGCTATTGGCGCATCGCTGCTTATATTCATAGCCATAGTTATGTTTGCTGTTTGGATTATTCCAGTGTTGGGAGATGCTGTGAAGATCGCGGCAATGTTTATTTTCAGCGGAGCCTTTATAGTAGCGGGAGAGCTGAATGCTAAAAAGAAGGGCGTAAACAAGTGGAATACGTCTCTGACAGGATGTGGAACAGGTGCTGTTTTTGTTTCACTGTTTGTGACCTATGGTTACTTTGAAGCAATTAACATCGTTGCACTATATGTGCTGCTTGTATTATGGGCGGCAGCGTTGTGTTTCCTTGGTAGAAAGAAGTCATTCGTATTTACCATAATCGGCCAGACAGGAATATTTGTAGCTGCAGTATTTAGCGCAATTCAGATGCACACCTTGGATGAATGCCTGGTAGTGCTAGTGATGCTTGTTCTTGCGGAAGTGTCATTTTTTATAAATGACCTATTGGTTAAGAACTACTGGAGTTCATTCTCCACATGGTGCGGAACGATTATCGCTTTTACGTTAGTTACAATCAAATATCTGGCAGGTGTCTATGGATTTGGTGGCAATGAAGTAAACACAGTGGACATAATAATACTAGTATTCACACTTGTGGTAATTATGTATTCATCACTGGTGCAGATTTTATTTTTGGAAAACGAAAAGCATACCATTACCTTTGTAGTTCAGACAATCCTTACACTATTCCCAATGGAATTTTTGTTGATCTATTCATTAAATGGATACATTGGCAATCTTGAATCTGAAAGGATTGGAGATTTATTAATACTTACAATTGCGCTTATCGATTTTTTTGTTGTTGATAGATTCGTTAAGCTTGAAGCTGCAAAGATTGCTACATACACAGCGGAAATTATTTTTGCATTATTTATTTTTATTGCAAACTTCAACATGGTGGTTTGTGATCATGAATCCATATCTGTAATAGGCGGAATTCTTGCAGTATTGATAGAGATAGGAGCATGTGTTTACTCTAGATTCAAGCGCAATTTGGTTGCCAGATTCTACAGCCTAACAATGATTATATTGATTATTGCGGCTGATTTTGATAATTCGATATTTGGACTGATATTGGTTGTTACAATGCTTGCATTTGCAGTAGCAGAGAGAATTACCGAGAAAGAAGAGCATGTTAATGTGGTTTATGATAATGTGCTTTACCTGTGGATTATAGGAATGCTTGCATATACAATCCATTTAATCAATGATATTCATAAAATCTCTGGATCATTTGAATTGTTCTGCATTATCATGACAGCGCTGCAGATATTTGCCTACAAAAAGAAATTTGCAGCTATTAAAGTGTCATATGAAAAGACTTGCAATATCATGTTCTATATTGTTAATGTCTTCCTGGTTGTATTCTACACAACCGAAATGATGATATTTACAAAATCGCCATTTGCAATTCTCTACGGTTTATTGATTACTGCATTGGTATCAATCAATGTAAAGAGCCTGCTGGAAAATTACACATGGGCAGGAGCATATGTTGCTTTCAAGTATACCTATGTATGCCTGATGTTTTTGATTGCATATGAATCATATGGCATCATGCTAAGCGTGGCATTCCTTGTGATAGCGCTGGCATCGATTATCCTGGGATTTAGGATGAAGTACAAGTCCATGAGACTGTACGGCCTGGTGCTTTCAATTGCAAGTATTGTGAAGCTTGTGTTGATTGATGTGAACTATGAGGATTTGTTGCTTAGAGCAGTAGGATTTTTGATTTGCGGATTCCTTTGCTTTGGAATCAGTTATATTTACAACAGACTAGATAAGCAAGAGATTCAATAAAGAAAACTCAAGTCGGATTAATCTGACTTGAGTTTTTTGTTTTAGTTACGTTCTGCAATTGTATAAAGAAGATGACGTGTGTCTTCCCAACCAAGGCAAGGGTCTGTGATTGACTGGCCGTATGTCTGGTGGTCGGAGATAGGCTGGCAACCTTCGATGAGGTAGCTTTCTATCATGACACCCTTAACAAGATTCTTGATATCTTCCGAATGATTTCGATTGTGCATTACTTCCTTCACGATACGAATCTGCTCTTTGTACTGCTTGTTTGAATTTGAGTGGTTGGCATCGATGATACATGCAGGATTAACAAGATCCATCTTTTCGTACATGTTGTGAAGTCTGATTAGGTCTTCGTAGTGATAGTTCTGCACGCTATTGCCGTGCTTTGATACGGCACCGCGAAGGATGGTGTGGGCCAGTGGATTTCCTGTGGTGGTTACTTCGTATCCTGAGAATGTGAAGTGATGTGGATGCTGGGCCGCATATACGGAATTAAGCATTACAGAGAAATCACCAGATGTAGGATTTTTCATACCTGATGCTACGTCGAAGCCTGAAACAGTAAGACGATGATGCTGATCCTCAACTGAGCGGGCGCCGATTGCTACGTAGGATAGAAGGTCATCTACATAGCCCCAGTTTTCAGGGTAGAGCATCTCATCAGCAGGAGTGAGCTCTGATTCTGTCATGGCACGGATATGCATCTTTCTCATGGCGATAAGGCCGGCCACCATATCAGGAGCTTCATTTGGGTCAGGCTGAGAAGCGATTCCCTTGTAGCCGCTGCCTGTGGTACGTGGCTTGTTGGTGTAGATTCTAGGAACTACCAAAACCCTATCTTTAATATCCTCAGCAACTCGTGCAAGCTTTTCGATGTATTCACAAACTGCATCCTCATTGTCAGCAGAGCATGGACCAATTATGCAGAGAAAACGGTCGTCTTTTCCAGTGATGATGTCGGCCACTTCTTTGTCACGCTGCTTCTTGATTTCCTGAACCTTTGGTGGAACAGGAAGCATCTCCTTGATTTCCTCTGGAGTAGGCATTTTCTTAAGATAATTGAAACTCATTATTTTCCCTCACTTCTATAGATTTTAGTCAAAACATGTCTCTTTAATTAAGTCGATTGGCATATCCTTGCCAGTCCAAAGCTTAAAGGCAGCAGCCCCTTGATATAGAAGCATGTATTTGCCGTTCATTGTCTTGCAGCCGCAGGCTTTTGCATCCTTTAAAAGTCTGGTTTCAGCTGGATGATAAATTACATCGCAAACTGTAAGGCTAGGATGTAAAAACTCCTTTGGAACAAGGGAACGGTCGTCGTCGCCCATACCAACATTTGTACTATTTATAAGGATATCACTTTCTTGAAGAGAAAAGTTGAGAATATCCATGTCTTCCATGTCGTAAACAAAAAGATCGCAGTTAGTAGATTTTGTAAGTCTATCAGCAAAATCTACAACCTTCTGGAAAGATGCGTTTTTTCTTTTGAAGATATTAATCTTTTCCACACCTTCCATGGCTGCCTGTGTGATGATAGAAGTGGCAGCGCCCCCGGCACCAAGAATCGTGATAGTAGTACCGCTGTATTTGATTCCACAATCCTTCATAGATTGAAGAAAGCCAATGCCATCTGTGGTGTAGCCTACTAATTTGCCATCCTGACAAACGCAGGTGTTTACTGATTGAGCAAGTTCAGCTGCCTCATCGATTTCATCCAAAAGTGGGATGATAGCAGTTTTTAAAGGCATTGTCAGATTGAAATTACAGCAGTTGATTTTTTTCAAACCTTCAACAGCTGTAGGTAAATCTTCCTTACTTACATCAAAGGCCATATATGAAAAATCAAGCCCTAAAGCATCAAAGGCTGTATTATGCATCGCCGGTGAGATGCTGTGTGAAACTGGACTGCCGAGTAAACAAATTAAATTAGTTGAACCTGTAGGATTCATATACAGTTACCTCCTTGTGTAAGATTTTTCATATACTTTATCACTTTTATTAACTAAAGTACATAAATTTTTGTCGAAAGGTGTATTTAGTTTGTAAGTTGTGTTAAAATAAATCGGCAAGTAAATACGTAGGCGTAGCGTAGCTGGATAACGCATCGGACTCCGACTCCGAAGACCGCCGGTTCGAATCCGGCCGTCTACAGTTGTTCGGCAAACTATTTGCAGCATGGAGGGCACATGAACTTACAAGATTTAAAAACAAAACTTAAAAATATAATTGAGATTTCAAAGGATTTTATCATTAATTATAAAAGATACTTTTTAGCAGGTGGAATTTTCATCGTCATGGCGCTTGTTCTTTTCCTTGGAACTAGCAGCAGCGGTGGTGATAGCAAATCCACATCGGGAGTTTATAAGAGCTTCAAAAAGAATAACAATTCAGAGCTGACTACTCTTATTAATAATTACTACACAGCATACGCAGAGGGCGATACAGACACACTTACCACTCTTGCAACACCTGTTAGTGATCAGGAAATCAGCTACATTGCTTTCTATAGCCAGTACATCGAGAGCTTCAACGATATTCAGATTTACACAAAGCCAGGCCTCACAGATAATTCTTATCTCGTAACTACAGAGGTTGAGCTCAAGTACAACGACATCGATACAGCAGCTCCTGGCCTTGATTTCTTCTATGTTGAAACAAACGAAGATGGAAAGCTTTACATCAACAACATTTACGGCTCATTCAACCAGAACAACAACATTTACGAGATGGATACAGAAATCTCTGATCTTATTGCAGTTTACATTCGTCAGCAGGATTTGCTTGATTTAAAGGCAGAGGTTGATGAGGCATACGAGTCAGCACTTGAAAGTGATGAAAATCTTTCAGCACTTATGTCAGATACATTGCCAGCAGCTATCATCCAGTGGAACACAGATTACAATGCTGAGGTAGCGGCAGCAGCTGAGGAAGCTACAAAGGCAGAGGAAGAAGCGGCAGCAGCTGCAGAGGCTGAGGAACAGGCAGCAGCAGAAGCTGAGGAGGAAGCAAACTCTTACACAGGCACTACAAATGCAAAGGCAAACGTTCGCTCAGCAGCAGATGCTAGCAGCGACAAGCTTGGTTCTCTTGAAAGTGGTACTGAAATCACTATCTACGGTGAAGAGGGAGACTTCTACCAGTTTGATTACAACGGAACAAAGGCATACATCACAAAGGATGCAGTTAATGTTGGTGATTCTACAGAGGAAGAATCTACAGAAGACACAGAAGAGGAAGAGACAACAACCGCTGCAGCACTTACAGCTGGTGATACAATCACTCTTACTTCTACAGTAAATATCCGTTCAGCAATGGATTCATCTGCATCAAAGGTTGCAGTTGCTTATTCAGGAGAAGAAGTTGAGGTTGTTATGAGTTATGCCGAGGGCTGGACAAAGGTTAAGTACGGCAACAAGGAAGGCTACATCAGAACAGACCTTTTACAAGAGTAATTCAGATTAATGTTTAATGATTAATTTTAATGGAGACCAAGTTTTTTGGTCTCCATTGTATTATGGAGGCATACTTGGAAGAGAGTATTAGATTAAATAAATATTTAAGCGATGCCGGAGTTTGTAGTAGAAGAGCCGCAGACAAGGCCATAGAGGAAGGCCGTGTTTTGGTAAATGGCAAGCCTGCTGAAATGGGCATGCGAGTGAGCCAGAGCGATGAAGTGCTGTTCGATGGCAAGCCGGTTTCAAATGCTGATAAAAGGCCGGTTCTTATCGCTTACAACAAGCCTGTAGGGATTGTATGTACAGCGGAAAAGCGAGAGAAGAACAACATCATCGACCATATCAACTATCCAGAGCGCATTTATCCTATTGGTCGATTGGACAAGGATAGCAATGGCCTGATTCTGCTTACTAATCAGGGTGATTTGGTTAACAAAATTATGCGAGCGGCTAATGCTCATGAAAAGGAATATATTGTCACTGTTGATAAAGACATAGACAGTGATTTTATTAATAAAATGTCTGCTGGCGTATATTTGGATGAGCTTGAGGTGACCACCAGAAAGTGCCATGTTGAAAAGCTTTCCAAAAGGACATTTAAAATTGTTTTGACTCAGGGATTGAATCGTCAGATTCGCCGTATGTGTCAGATGCTTGGCTTTAGAGTACGAAGCCTGAAAAGAGTCCGCATTATGAATATCGAGCTAAAGAATCTGCAGGAGGACACCTACAGGGATGTGACAGAGGCAGAGCTAAAGGTTCTCTATAAAATGCTTGAGGGCTCTAGAAACTAAGGTAAAAGGGGTAGAATAATGGAATTAAATGAATACAAGAAACTAATCGACGAAATCGATTATCACATGGATAGATACTACAATCAGAACGAGCCAGAAATCAGCGATTATGATTATGATCAGCTGATGCAAAAGCTAAAGGCGGCAGAGGCAGAGCATCCTGAGTGGGTGACACCTGATTCACCTTCTCAGAAGATTGGTGGCGTTGCCATGCGTGAAGCAGGCGTAAAGGTTACTCACGATGTGCCAATGCTTTCTATTGAGGATGTTTTTGACAAGGCTGATGTTACTGCCTGGATTGCAAAGGTAAAGGCTGTTCATCCTGATGCTAAGTTTAGTGTTGAGGCTAAAATCGACGGCCTTAGCATGACACTTCGCTATGAAAAGGATTCAAAGGGCAAGCTAAAGCTCAAGATGGGTGAAACTCGTGGTGATGGACTTATCGGTGAGGATGTTACCGCAAATGCGTTAGTTATCCCGGATGTTAATCAGTATCTTGATTTGCCATATGATAGCCTTCAGCTTCGCGGCGAGGTTTATATGTCTCATGAGGATTTTGACAGATTCAATGCCACTCAGGAGCTTAATGGTGGAAAACTTGCAGCTAACCCACGTAATTTGGCTGCTGGTACACTTCGTCAGCTTGATGCAAACATCACCAAGGAACGTGGATTAAAGATGTTTGTATTCAACGTACAGCAGGGCCCAGAGGAGCTTACAAAGAGCCATTGTGAAGGCATGGATATACTTGAAAAGGCAGGTGTTGCCACTGTCTTCCATAAGAAGTGCGAAACAGCAGAGGAAGTTCTTGCTGTAATTGATGAAATTGGTGAGCTGAGAGGACAGTTTCCATTCGATATTGATGGTGCAGTTGTAAAGATTGATCAGGTTTCTTACCGTAATGATTTCTCTACTAGTGCTAAATACACTAACGGCCATATCGCCTACAAGTACCCACCAGAGGAAAAGGAGACAAAGCTTCTAGATGTAGAGCTTTCAGTTGGTAGAACAGGCCGTGTTAACCCTACAGCTATTTTTGAACCTATTCGTTTATGCGGTACAACAGTTAGCCGTGCCACTCTTCACAATCAGGACTTCATCGATGATTTGGATATCGGTATCGGAGATACGATAGTAGTTTACAAATCCGGTGAAATCATTCCAAAGATAAAGGAAGTGGTTCATTCTAAGCGTCCAGAAGGCACAGTTACTTACAAGATTCCTAATGTGTGCCCTGTATGCGGTGGTCCTGTTTCAAGGGATGCGGATACAGCTGATATGAAGTGTTTGAACCCAAGCTGCCCAGCTCAGTTGGTTCGCCACATCATCAATTTCGTATCAAGAGATGCTATGGATATCAAGGGATTTGGCGAGATTTATATTGAGGACCTTGTCAGCCAGGAATATATAAAGGATATTGCAGATGTATTCTCTCTAAAGGAGAAGAGAGAAGAGCTTATTGAAAAGGGAATCATCGGCAAGGAAAAGAACACAGATAAGCTTCTTGGTGCAATCGAGGCTGCAAAGAGCAATGATGCATACAGACTGTTTACAGGCTTTGGAATTCCTAATGTTGGAAAGGCAGCCGCAAAGGCCCTTCTTTCCCAGTTTAAGGACATTGAAAAGATTATGAGCCTTACAGTAGAGGAGCTTATTCAGGTTAACGATATCGGTGAAATTAGCGCTAATTCTATCTATGATTATCTTCACGATGATGTGAATATCGATATTATTAATCGCTTGAAGGCAGCCGGTGTAAACATGGTAGAAGAGGAAAAGGAAGGTGCAAGTGATAAGTTTGCAGGGCTTACATTTGTTATCACTGGTACTTTGCCTACTATGGGCAGAAAAGAAGCTCAGGAGCTTATCGAACTCAACGGAGGAAAGTGCTCTGGCTCTGTTTCTAAAAAGACTAATTATGTATTGGCAGGCGAGGCCGCAGGCAGCAAGCTTGATAAAGCCAATGCTTTGGGGGTAAATGTTATAAGTGAGGAAGAATTACTTTCCATGTTAAATAGTTAAATGGTAACCATTTTTCTATAAATTAGACACATGTGGATATTATAATGTGTGTATGTTTGATTTATCCCGTATTAATGATTTGAAAAAATACCTGGTGCTTCCACTTCTAATAGCATTCGTAACAGTAGTGCTTTTAGTATTTGGAAGCTCTAGATTCACAGTGAATTCAGAATCTAAGATCAGTCCTATCGATGAAGGCTGGTCTGTTTTTCGTGGGGTTGAAGTTCAGCGTGATATAAACTTAGGCGATTACTTCATAGGCGATAGTAAACAAGGTGAAACAATAATTACTTCAAACGAAATTACAGTTGAAAACACAGGGACAACCCTTATGTTTCTCAGCAAGCTAAACACAGTGGATGTGTATTTAGATGACGAACTGATTTATACATACGGCAGAGAGTATTTGAAAACAGGAAGCTTTGTGCCAAAGAAGTATAATATTGTGACTCTTAATACAAGACCAGGAGTTCATAAGCTTATTATGGTGTATACCTTCACCGAGAATAATTCTATCAGAAGGCTTATGCCTGTTTTTTACGGTCAAAAGAGCGATTTAATAAAAACATTTTACAGTCACCACAGAATATCTATTTTCATTGGGGCCTTTCTTGTGATGTATTCCTGCATTATTTTTGCATTGTGGGTTTATTTGCTGCTCACAAGAAAGAATGATATCGAAATTCTGGTAGGAGCAATTTTTGCAAATTTGCTAGGGGTATATATATTTGCCAGAAATGACATCTTTTGTTTTATAGGCAATCGAGCGATGTTTTTCTCTATGGTAGAGTATACTTCCTTTTACTTGATTCCTTTGGGATTCAGTATGCTGATTTATTCTATTCATAGTCATAATATTCAAAATAAGATACGTGTAATTGCTGCTGTTAATATAATTTTCCCTATTGTTATATGGATTTTGCATATCACTAACATTGTACATGTTAACCATTTTTTAAATTTTGTGGGTGTACTTGATATTATCGAAATGTTTATAATTCTGCCATCTCTTATTAAAAACCTGGTAGTTTACAGAAGAAAACACGCGGATAGTGATATAAGCGTAGGAATGGACGCTGAAATATATCTGTTTATCGGTTTCATAATAATGATGGTAATGTCACTTATTGAAATCGGAACTAAGCCTAGCGTTAAGGTCAATGAAAGTGTGTATATTTCCCATACAGGACTATTTACTACTATTAATTTCCTTGAGCTGGGCATGCTGTTTTTCATCATGTGTCATTTTATCTACTACTTCATGAACAGCGTTAATCACATCAGTGCAAATCGCATCAAGAGACAATTGGAAGGCTTGGCCTATACAGATGCTCTTACAGGACTGATGAATAGAGCGGCCCTAAGTGAGTTTTATAGCACTCTGCGAGGAAACTATGGAATAGTAAGTATCGATTTGGATCGACTAAAGTACGTTAATGACAATATGGGCCATGTGGCTGGTGATAGGATGCTTAAAACATTTGCCAATATCCTGAAAAAATCCTTCAAGCCTGCAGGCATAATAGCCAGAACTGGCGGTGATGAATTCCTCGTTGTATTCCAAAGCTCTAATGAGCTGTTATGCAAAAAGTGCATAGATGAAATGAATCGGGAGATGGCTGAGTTTAATAGTGCAAATGATGAATTCACACTTTCGGCATCAGCAGGATTTGCATTTAATCACGAGGTGAAGAGTGGCAGATATCAGGATGTATTTTATCTTGCAGACCAGCGCATGTATAAGATGAAGGAGGCTCACCATGGGTAAAAAGATTTTATGTCTAAGCATAGCCATGGCAACATTTTTGATGTTGATGACGGTGGGCCATTTCTTCTTGAAGCCTCATAATTACGACAGCGTCGTTGTGCTGGATGAGGGGTGGAGAGTTTACTACAATGACACCGTATATGAAAATGTGGCATTGTCAGATTTAAGAAAAATAATTGGTGACGGGGCTCACAAAGGGGATGTGATACATATGGTGCATCCTAGCGTGGAGGCGAATGACTTTGAGACACCTACCATTATGTTTGAATCCCGATTTAGCGCGTGGATTCTATACACCAGCACCATTGAAATTGATCGTGGATTTATGGATTCCTATAAGGCTGGAAAATTTATAGGATGTGAGAATAATTTCGTAAATCTTCCAAACACAGATAGGCCAGTGGATATTTCCATTTCACTGCTGGTTACTGAGGATGGAGCCTACAACTATTTTGAAGCTCCGGCATTGGCAGGCTATTATACATTGCTTTTATATAGCATTTATAAAAATATATTTATTTTTATGTCGGCGGCCTTTCTTGTCATATTTGGACTTATGTTTTTTGCTATAGGTTTGGGATTCAGAAGTGATATGCCTGAGATAAACATGCAGATGTATTCGTCACTTGTGTTTATTGCCCTGGGAATATGGCTTTTGAGCCAGTTCAGACTTTTGGATTTGTTTGTGGAGACAAATGGTCATCAGACAGAGATAGAATACATTTCTTTGTACATGGTTGTACCACTGATGTATTTGGTAATGGGGTCTATGAGAAATTACCTTCATAAGACTTTGTTCCAGTTCTTCTTAACAATCGGAGCAATCATTCCTTTGGTTTTGATAGGATTGCATTTTGCAGGTATTGCTCATATTAATCAATATCTGTTTATTTATCAGATAGACGCCATGGTTCTGATTGTATTCATGTTTGTAATGATTCTAGTCAAGGATGCAGGCTCAAATCTGATAACACAGACACAGTACATACAGATTATGGGACAGGCTATGCTGGCCATATCCTTTATCTTTAATATTTTCTTCTATTACATGGAAGTGCTGGGATATTCAAAGCAGATAATGCTGTCGAAGAAAGCTGTGCCTCTTGGGGCCATTAGCATGGTATTTGCTACTTTGGTGAATTACAATATTTTCATTTCAGAGTCAATTGCCAGAAAGAAAGAATACGAATCTTTGGCGCATTTGGCATATGCCGACGAGCTTACAGGTATAGCTAATAGATCAAAGTATGAGAAATACATTAAGTCATTATCAGAGAAAGAGGATGACTATTGTATCGTCAGCATTGATTTAAATGGCTTGAAGGAAATAAACGACAATCAGGGACATTTAATGGGAGATAAGTATCTCTTTGAATTTGGTGGTGCGCTGGGGAATTGCTTTGGAAACGAAGGCTTCATTGCCAGAATTGGTGGAGATGAGTTCGTAGTCATTCTTACCGGAGAAAGCATGTTACAGGTGGATTATTTGATAGATAGAATGAAGCATGAACTTGCGACTCTCAACGAAAAGGACCCAATCATCAATCGAAGTGCTGCTATCGGATATGCGTATCGCCACGAATGCGAGGGCAAGGATGCCAATGCGGTATATCTGCTTGCAGATGAAAGAATGTACAAGAATAAACAATTGATGCATGGCACAAGAAGGTAGGTTGTGTTATTATTAGAAATTATAAATTGAGAAGGATTTTTTAATAATAACAGAGGAGAATAATAGGTATGCCAATCAGAACACAAAACGATTTACCTGCAAAGGCAATACTTGAGCATGAGAATATTTTCGTCATGGACGAAAATCGATCTACCCACCAGGACATCAGACCTATCAGTATTGGGATTCTTAATCTGATGCCATTAAAAGAAGCCACAGAGCTTCAGTTGTTACGTTCTCTTTCAAACACACCTTTGCAGGTGGATGTGACTTTCCTGACTGTGGGAAGCCATGAAAGCAAGAACACAAGCAAGACTCATTTAAACAACTTCTATGAAAAGATAGAAGATGTGTACGACAGATATTTCGATGGACTTATCATCACAGGGGCGCCACTGGAGCAGATGCCTTTTGAAGAGGTGGAATACTGGGATGAGATGTGCAAAATCTTTGAGTGGACAAAGACTCATGTGACATCCACTCTGCATTTGTGCTGGGGATGCCAGGCTGGGCTTTACTACAGATACGGTATCGATAAATACGATTTGGACGAAAAGAAATTTGGCGTGTTCCCACACCGAGTTTTGAATCGTAAGATTCCACTTGTACGTGGATTTGACGATGTTTTCTATGCACCACACAGCCGCCACACAGGCGTGCGCACAGAGGATATTGAAGCATGCGAGGATTTGGTAGTGTGTGCAAAGGGCGAGGAAGCCGGAGTATTCCTGTGCATGTCCAAGGATGGAAGCAACATTTTTGTGATGGGCCACCCAGAGTACGACCGCTACACACTGGACAGCGAATACAAGCGCGATTTAGGCAAAGGCCTTGAAATCGCAATGCCTGAAAACTACTACCCAGACGACGACCCAGAGCAGAAGCCACTGCTTCAGTGGCGAAGCCACGGTAATATCTTGTATTCGAACTGGCTCAATTATTACGTATATCAGAATACCCCTTATGAGTGGAATAAGATTAGTGAGAAATAAAGATTGAGTTGATTTAAGTGCCGCGGCCTTTTGGTCTTGGCACTTTTTTTCTTTGAAGGTATAATCTTGGGCTGATATGGGAGGTAGTTATACCCTTTTATTATTTATGAGGAACTAATATGACGTCAAAAAGGTATAACCGGCTTAGGAATTTATGGAGGGTTATACCTTATAGTGGGCAATGAGACATTGGATTGAAGTCAAAAAGGTATAACTAGAGTGGGAATTTATGTGAGGTTATACCTTATAGTGAGCAATGAGACATTGTATTGAAGTCAAAGAGGTATAACTAAGAGCAATAATGATAGATGGTTATACCTTTTTGTCCAGCAGGTAAGCTTCAATGGTTCTTTTAATAATATCTTCGGTAAGTGGTGAATTAATAGTTTCAAAGGTACATATCAGATTATGGCCTGGAACATAGCCTTTATTGATATAACTATTAAGTTTGTTCATTGCATTGAATCGATATTCAGTATTGTCCATCATTCCAAAGTGTTCCCAGATTAATTCAATGTCTTCAGAAGCTTTATATATTGTAAAATCTGGGAAATATATAGTTCCATTAATCTCGAGCCCACATTCATATTTAAATGGAATATTATAATCTGATAATCCACGAACTATAAGCGTCTCTGATTTAGATCTTACGGTAATTCCAGCAGATGTTTTAAATCGAAGTGTTTCCTGGTGTTTGTCATTATGTATATAAGGTTGTGATAGCCATTTCTGCTGCTTTATGTAATTGGGATTTAGCGAGGCCTGAAGAAGATTACTATAGCCTGGAATGTTATAGAGTAAATCTGTTGAAGAGATTTTTGGAGTTCTATCTAATTTTAGTTTAATTGATGCTATCTCATTTTCAATTTCTTTTTTGCGAACCTTGTTATATCGCTTCTTGGCAAGGGCAGTTGCTAATGCAATCTTTTCTTTTTTGATGTAGGTTCTTTTTACAGTTCCATGGTTCTTTTCTATTTGAAAATATTTGAAACCATTTGAAGTTTTAACCGCATTAAGTGACCCATTAGGGGCTTTTGAAAGTTCCTTGGTAATTTTAGCCAGCTCAGATTTTAAATCGTCAATTCTTTGCTCCTGTGATGAAGTTTTGTTCATTAATATCCTTTCTAAATTAATAGTAAAATCAGGGAGTTATCACTCGAATGAGCATTTGAAAAACAACAAAAATATATAACAAGATTTATGCTTAATCAAGAACCAAATTATGATATATGTAGATTATTATAGTTACTTTACATATTGCTGCAAAGGTCTCATCGCAGGCTGCAAATGCCCCCGCATTGTTTATTTCGCAAATATTTAATAAAATAAATTCAGGAGGATGGAGAGTAGATAATGATGATATTGAGAGATTTCAAAAAAGAAGATGCTCAGATAATAGCCGGGTGGCTCAGATCGGAGGAGGAATTATACAAATGGTCTGCTGACAGATTTAATAAGTATCTGCTTTCAGGCGAAGATATTAATGATAATTATGCCTCTCAGCTTGAAACGGGGAGATTCATTCCTCTCACTGCAGTGGATGATAATGAGGATATTATTGGACATTTCATCATAAGGTATCCGAGAGATGACGATGACAGTTCTGTTCGATTTGGTTTTGTAATTGTGAGTCCTGAGTTTCGGGGAAAGGGATACGGAAAAGAGCTGCTCAAGCTTGGAATAGAGTATGTAAAGGAAAATATGACCGCCACAAGAATTGACCTGGGCGTATTCGAGAATAATGAGAGCGCAAGGCATTGTTATGAAGCGACAGGGTTTAGGTCGTATGCAAGAAGAGAGTTCAAGATGCCAATCGGCATCTGGAATTGTGTGGATATGGAGTTGTTTATATAAAGGACGAGAGATGGGAAAATGCATGAATACTGAGATTGTGGGGACAGCAACCCCACAATCTAGTGAATATGCAACAATAGATAAGAATAGAAAAATTCTTACATGGTCTCACTATGCAGAAATGGAAAATAAAATATTTAAATAACAAGAAGCTATAATGTTGTATTAGCGTACCACCGCAAAAAGTGAACTCAGTGAGTACACAATCTATAATTTTTATTGCAAAGTAAAATTGTATGTGCAATAATGTCCCTAGAACTTATAAAAATAAAAAAGAAAGCGAGGTATTCATTGATGAGTGTATTAAAGAATATGGATTTAATTGAATATAGTATGAAGACCTCGGTTTTTGGAATTATTAAATAAAATGATTTTTAACCGTGGCTTTTGTCACGGTTTTCTTTTGTCTATTATCAGGCGTTTCCAATAATAACAGGTCTCATACATAATTGTAATAACTAACAATAGTAGGAGACAAAGAAATGAATAATTTAAATAATAATCAGATAGGACGAATTTCTGAGGTACAAAAGAACAGCTTCAAAATAAAGTATCAGGGGCAGGATATTCCTGCAAAACTTAAGGGATATTTTTATGAAGAAAGTGCTGACAAATTGCCAGTTGTTGGAGATTATGTAAGATTTACCTATAACACATCTGGGGACTCACTTATTCTGTCTGTGGAAAAAAGAAAAAGTTTTTTGCAAAGACCAGACCAGGCAAAGACAGGTGTAATGCAGTATATGGTTGCCAATGTTGACTATGTTTTCATTGTTACATCTTTAAATGAAGATTATAGCTACAACAGAATTGCCAGATATGTGAGCGTTGTATTGCAGGGCAAGGCGATACCAGTAGTTATTCTTACTAAGTCTGATTTATGTATTAATGTGGGCCGTTACCTTTGTGAAGTAGAAAACATTGCTGAAGGAGTTAGGGCTCATGCAATCTCAGCGTTATATCAAATTGGAATGGATGAGCTGGAAGAATATCTGCAACCAGGAAAAACTATATGTTTGATGGGGTCTTCAGGTGCAGGAAAATCAACGCTTTTAAATGCCATATGCGGTGAGGAAATTATGAAGACGTCTGCTATACGTGAGTCTGATGACACGGGTCGTCATACCACCACTTACCGTCAACTCATAGAGCTTCAAAATGGGAGTTTTATTATTGATACACCAGGAATGCGTGAAATTGGAATGGCCATGGTTGATGAAGGTATTGATAATACATTCTCAGATATAGTGGAATTGGAAAATCGATGTAAATATAGCAATTGCAGGCATGATACAGAGCCGGGTTGTGCTGTAAAACTTGCCATTGAAAGTGGAGAATTATCAATGGAGAGATTTATGCTTTATCAAAGTCTTGGACAGGAGAATACAAATAATTATGCCAAGAAAAAGGAAATCTCAAAATGGGTAAAGGCATACAAAAAGATGAAATAAAATATCTTTGATTTTCCGATATATGGGGGATTATTTTGCTGACAAAGTATTTATACGTAATCAAAACTCAAATAATTAGAAGCATGGCATACGAGTTTAATGTTTATGGCAATATTATTATGCAGACCATAATCATGATTACCTCGGCTTACTTTTGGCGCGCACTATACAAGGGGCAGACTATGGTTGGAGATGTGGATGTTGATAGTATGCTTACCTATGTCATTATGTCTTCGATTTTGTCGGTGCTTTTTATTACGAATGTTGAGAGAAGAATTCAAAATAGTGTTGAAAAAGGCACGGTTGCTACGGACTTGATTAAGCCGATAAATGTTTTTGGTGTTTATTTTGCTGAAGACATTGGAAATATCATCGCGCTAGTTTTTCAAAATATGCTTCCAATTTTTATTATTGGCTCACTTATGATTAAGCTTCCGGCGATGGCGAATCCAAAGGATATTCCACTATTTGTTATTTCTGTTATCGAATCGTTTCTGATTAACTGGTTGGTGGCAGCGTTGTTTGGAATGATTGCTTTTATCGCTGTAAATATTGATGCGCTTATTCAGGTGAAGAAACATATGTTAAGGCTGCTTTCAGGAAGCATTATTCCAATTTGGTTTTTCCCGGTGGGAGTGCAAAGGGTTTTAGAAGGACTTCCATTTATTTATATATACCAGTTGCCACTTAGCATTTATATTGGCAAAGGCAGCAGTGTAGAATATTTATCGCAAATGCGAATTCAGTTTATCTGGCTCGTGGTTCTTTCAGTCGTTTTCTTTCTTGTGCAAAACAAGGTGATAAGAAAGGTAATGGTTCAAGGGGGATAGAGTGTTGAGATTTTTTAAAGAGTTGTGGCATTATCTAGATGTGACGGTTCATGTAATAAAAATGGCATTCATGACCATCATAGAGTATCCATCCAACATTGCGGGGTGGCTGATTTCAAATCCACTTCAGTTTATCATGGGATTTGCCATTATAAAATTTGTGGTTGAATCCTTTGGACAAATTAATGGATGGACATACGGCCAGTTGGCGTTTTTATATGGACTATCAGTCATTTCTCATGCACTTTCAATGATCTTTTTTGTGCAGGGATGGTTCATGGGGTATTTTGTTATTGAGGGGGAATTTGATCGATATCTGACGAGACCACTCGGGGTTTTGTATCAGTTCTTTTTTACCAACATTAACATCTTTGGTATAACCGATTTAATTCCTGGAATTTTAGTTTTTATATATGGATGCGCGAAGTGCCATGTAGTAGTCAGTCCACTGTTTGTAATTCAAGTAATTATCATGCTGGTTGGCGCCACATTTATTAGAGGAGGCATATATATCCTGCTTGGAAGCACTAGCTTTTACACAAGAAGTGCCGTAGATTTCGGCCAGTATACTCAGGAAATCATGGATAAGACTACGATGTATCCACTTTCCATGTACCCAGAGAGCATGCAGTTTATCCTGACGTATCTTATTCCAATCGGCTGGGTAAGTTTTTATCCGGTGTCATCATTGCTTGGAGTGGAGGCAAAATTCAGTGGATTAGTTATTCCATTTGTAACATTGGCAGTTGGTTTTATTGTGATGCTGATTGCTGGAGCATATTTTAATTTTGGACTACGTAAATACGAAAGTGCAGGTAATTAAAATGATAGATGTAGAAAATCTTTGTAAAGATTATGTGCTAAAAAGTAAAGAGCCTGGCCTTAAGGGGGCAATGAAGGGGCTGGTTAAGCCTAATCATAAGATAATCCATGCAGTAAAGGATTTGTCATTTCATATTGATACAGGTGAGATCGTAGGATTTATAGGTCCTAATGGCGCGGGAAAAAGTACCACAATAAAGATGATGTCCGGAATCCTTACGCCAACGCAGGGACAGGTGTTGATTGACGGCCGTAATATTTCCAAGCACAGGAAAGAAGTGGTAAAGGATATAGGCGTTGTCTTTGGACAGAGGTCTCAGTTGAATTGGGACCTTCGTCTTGGAGAAAGCTTTGAGCTTTTGAAGCATATTTATCAAATTAACCAGAAGGAATATGATAAAACTCTTGATGAGCTAGACCAGATTCTTGGCATAAAGGAGCTTTTAGATAAGCCTGTTAGACAGATGTCTTTGGGCCAGAGAGTGAAAGGCGATTTAGTTGCGTCTATGATTCATTCACCTAAGGTTTTATTCCTTGATGAGCCTACCATTGGATTGGATGTTTCGGCAAAATATGCTTTGAGAAAATTCATTAAAGAGATTAACAAAGTGAGACACACAACAGTTATTCTAACCACCCATGATCTAGGTGACATTCAGGAACTATGTGAACGACTTATAGTAATCAATAGCGGAGTGCTGATGGAGGATGGTAATTTGTCGGAAATTGTTGATAGAATAGCTCCTTACAAGACGCTTGTTGTGGAGTACTATGATGAGGCTGCGCCGGAGCATACCCGCTGTAAATTGATATCGCAAGATGGTAATGTTGCTAAATATCGCTTCATGAAAAATGATGTTACCGCAGCGGAAATCATTGCTGATCTTTCAAAGGAAAAAACGATAAAGGACGTTTCAATTGAGGAAACGGGAATTGATGATATTATCAAGATTGTTTACGGGGCGTAGAAATGGAACATAAAATTATATTGGAAACAGATAGATTATTCCTTCGTGAAATGAATATGGATGATTTTGATGCATTATACAAAGTTCTTGCTGATAGGGAAATCATGCAGCATTATCCCTATGATTTTGATGAAGAGAGAGTAAAAAGCTGGATTGAAAGAAATATGAACCGATATCAAGAAAATGGTTTTGGGCTATGGGCGGTATGTTTGAAAGATACAGGAGAGATGATAGGTGACTGTGGACTAACACTTCAAAACATTGAGGGAGAGATTCTCCCTGAGATTGGTTATCACATTCGAGCAGATTATCAGCATAAAGGTTATGCTAAGGAAGCGGCTATTGCAGTACGAGACTGGGCATTTGCTAACACAGATTATCCAGCGCTCTATTCATATTGCAAATATACAAATGTCGGTTCCTATAAGACAGCGGAATCGATAGGTATGCATTTTGAGAAGGAATACCCTGATCCTGACAACAAAATTACGCATGTATCGGTAATATTTCGAGGTGAGACGACAGTAATATAAATTCCAAACAACATATATGGCTATTCCAACATTTATTATTTGTTTTATCACAAGAAGCCTGTCAGCTCGCTAACTTTCGTTGGGCTGTGATAAATTTTGGCTGATATGACTTAGGATTTATCACAAGTGAACGAAGATAAGGGGCTGCTGAGACTTCTTGTGATAAAAATCAGCCGAAATCCTCATATTTTTATCACAAACCAACGACAGCATGCGGCTTCCGAGACTTCATGTGATAAAATCTAGTGAAAATCTTCATTTTTTTATCACAGCAAGTCTGTCAGCCCGCTAACTTTCGTTGGGTTGTGATAATTACTTTGCTGTGGGGATTTGGATTGAGCTTATTAGTGGAATAAGATTAGTGAGAAATAAAAAGGAAACTTCTGTGGTCAACCATAGAAGTTTTTTTTACTCATTGTGTATATTCATATATAATGATATTATTTACTCAGTGAGTAAAATGAAAAGGAAGACATAATGCATGGAAGATAATGTATTTAGCGAAAAAATAAAAGAATTAAGAGAATCTACAGGATTAAATCGTAAGGAGTTTTGTGAAAAATTTGAAATTCCTTACAGAACGATGACAGAGTGGGAATTGGGCCACAGAAATGCTCCTCCATATGTTCTTCGATTGCTAGCATATTATGTAGAGATGCAGGCAAAATTGGGTGAGAAAGATTTAGATAGTAGAAGAGAGGTGGATGGCTATGAATAATATAATCAAATATGTTAATACAGACGATTATTTGGAAGATGTTTGCACTATAATTGACAGTTCACAAAGTTATGCATACAAATCAGTTAATGCAATTCTTGTTATTAGAAATTGGTATATTGGTAAAAGAATTGCTGAGGAAGAATTAAAGGGGAGTTCAAGAGCTGAATATGGTACAGAATTGGTTGATAGCTTAGCTAAAATTCTCACGGAAAAATATGGAAAAGGTTTTACACGACGAGCTATCTATCAATATATAAGTTTTTATCGCAAGTTTCCTCAAATTGTGTACTCGCAGGGTACACAATTTGGTGCTGATGAAAATGTGTACTTGCTGAGTACACAAACTGAATTGCTTTCATGGACGCATTACAGAACTTTATTGCAAGTTGAAGATGATGAAGCACGATTATGGTATGAGAAGGAGGCTTATAACCAAGTCTGGAGCGTGAAAACTCTTCAAAGGAATATATATTCACAGTATTATTATAGAATTCTTAAAACACAGGATAAAATTGGTGTAGAAAACGAGATGAAAGAGTTAACGTCTAAATACCAAAAAAAGCTTGAATTTATAAAGAATCCTGTTATCGCAGAGTTTCTTGGTATGCAAGAAAACACCTCTTATTATGAGTCTGATTTAGAACAATGTATTATTGATAACTTACAGAAATTTCTTATGGAACTTGGAAGGGGATATGCTTTTGTTGCAAGGCAGCAACATATTCATACAGAGAAGGAAGATTATTATATAGATCTTGTTTTCTATAATTATATTCTAAAGTGTTTTGTGTTAATTGATTTAAAAACAACAAAGATTACTCATCAGGATGTTGGGCAGATGGATATGTATATTCGCATGTATGATGAATTAAAGAAATCTCAAGATGATAATCCAACATTGGGAATTGTATTATGTTCAGAAACAGACGAGGATATTGCAAAGTATTCTGTGCTTCATGAAAATGAGCAGCTGTTTGCATCAAAATATAAATTATATTTACCAACAGAAGAAGAATTACGAGCTGAGATTGAAACTCAGAAGGAATTCTATTATTTACAAAAGAAGGATGAAGAAATGGAGCGCAATGGAGCACGGTTTTGAAAAAGCCCTTCTAGCCCGCTGGAGGAGAGGCTTTGAAAAAAGTATGCTATTGTTACTACGTGCACCAGAACACACCATATGAGTGGAATAAGATTAGTGAGAAATAGAGATGGCGTTGATTTAAGTGCTGCGGCCTTTTGGTCTTGGCACTTTTGTTTTATCACAAGAAGCCTGTCAGCCCGCTAACTTTCGTTGGGCTGTGATAAATTTTGGCTGATATGACTTAGGATTTATCACAAGTGAACGAAGATAAGGGGCTGCTGAGACTTCATGTGATAAAATCTAGTGAAAACCTTCATTTTTTTATCGCAGTAAGTCTGTCAGCCCGCTAACTTTCGTTGAGGTGTGATAAGTTATTCAATTGAGTAATTGCTCTTATTTTTTTAACCCATTTTTGGAGTAAAAATATCATTAATATAACGTTCTTTAATTTTAGAAGAGTAAAGAACGTTATGTATATACAATCGTTCTTTAATATGTTAGAATAAAAGAACGATATGAAAGGCGGTGATGTTTATGGAATATTCAATTGAATCGCTAAAAATGATTATAGAGTCAAATGACGGTATTGCTTCTGCAAAACAATTGACTGATAAGGGAGTTTCAAGACTTGCTTTATACCAAGGTTTGATAAGTGGAATGATTGTAAAAGAATCTCATGGTAAGTATGTGATAGCTGACAATCAACCAGATGAGTATCGTACGATACAGAATCGCTCTCCTAAACTTATTTATTCACATGGAACAGCTTTATTTTTACATGGTCTATCAGATCGAGTTCCTCACGAATTAGATATCACAGTTCCTCAGGGGGATAATGTTTCTCGTATAAAAAAGGATTATGAAAATACGAGGTTTCATTATTGCAAAAAGGAGTTGTGGGATTTAGGCATCGTTGATGCTGTAACCCCACAAGGATACGAAGTAAAGATATATGATTTGGAACGTTGTATCTGCGACTTAATTCGTGATAAAAAATCTGTTGATATTCAGATATATACACAGGCAATGAAGGAATATTTTTCAGCCAAGTGCAATCCTAGAAAGATAGTTAAGTATGCTAGACAATTTAATATTGAATCAAAGGTCAGGACATACATGGAGGTTTTGTAATGAAAGAACGTACACCTGATCAGTTAAAAGGTCAAATTAGGCATTTTGCAGCTCAGCGAGGTTTACAACCACAAGAAGTGTTACAGATGTTTCTTTTAGAGAGAGTGTTAGATAGAATGTCTAATTCTAAATATTCAAGAAATTTCATTCTAAAAGGTGGAATGCTTATATCATCAATGATGGGAATAATGGAGCGAACAACTATGGATATGGATACCACTGTTAATGGAATTAATATGGATGAAGATGAAATTAGTAATATTATTAAGGAAATATTATTAATTGATGTTGGAGATGGCATAAAATTTGAGTTTGAAAAGTTAGAACCAATTCGCGAAGACGATGATTACAATAACTTCAGAGCTTATTTTACAGCCTATTATGGTAAGATAGCTAACAAAATGAAAATTGATATCACCACAGGTGATGAAATTACACCAAGAGCCATTAATTATGAATATAAGACTATTTTGGATGATGATGTGATTGAGGTTGTAGCTTATAACTGCGAAACAATTTTAGCAGAAAAATATGAGACAATTATTCGAAGAAATATTGGTACTACAAGAGCCAGAGACTTTTATGATTTGCATATGTTTTATCATATGTATGCATATAAAATTGATTTTAAAGTTTTAGAGGAAGGTATTCATAGAACAGCTCGAAAGCGAGGCTCTGAAAGCGAACTTAAGGACTGGAGAGAAATATGTGACGATATGAGAGTAGATGAACCATTAAGATTATTATGGTTCAATTATCAAAAAGCTAACAAGTATGCTAGCGCAGTTGATTTTGATTCAACAATTACTACAGTTGAAGAGATTTCATTAAAAACAAACATGTAGACAGAGGACAGTTATTCGGTAATGGATAACTGTTTTTTTGTTAGAAGGGAGTGAAAGCTAATGCAGGAAGATATTGAATAGAAAAATGTGACACAATCATAGGCAACACTGGAGAAAGCAGAGATAACAATTCATCATTATCTACAAACAATCAAAAGGCTGGTAAAGACATAATGACTATGGATGAGCTGGCAGTACTTGATGGTGATAAATATCTCCTTCAGCTTCGTGGTGTAAGACCATTTTTGTTGGACAAATATGATGCTACTCAGCATCCATTTTATAAGGAGACAGGAGAATATGATTATAGAAACAGACTTGATATTAAGAAGTTTGTTAATCATGGTTTATATGCTAAAAAAGGGAAAATTTTTACTGTATTAAAAATGTTAAATAGCGTTCGAAATGATTCGTAAATACGTTATACTAATATAATGAATTGTGGAGGTATTTATGGATAACAAGGATAAATTGATTAGCTTATTTGTTGACCTAGTGCCTGAAGATAAGCAGCATCAGCATTATAAATTGATAAAAAATGATAAATATATAAAAGAGGTTCTTGATTCATGGATTGATGAGCAAATACTCAATAGGGATGGAAAAGATAAATTTATTAAGGAATTCCAAACTGAATTTAATCCAGTACTATGGGAATTATATATTTATCAATGTCTAAAGAAAATGGGATGTAAGTTTAATATGAGCTATGAACATCCGGATTATGTTGTTAGTAATCTTTATCAAAGCTTTTTAATTGAATGCACAATAGCTAATAATGCAATCGGTGATATTCCTGAATATGATGTTGAAGCAAAGCTAAATGGGAAATTTGATATTGATGAGATGGTATATAAACAAGTATTACGCTTATCTAATTCATTTAACTCAAAATATCAAAAGTATCTTAACAGCTATAGAAAAGAAGAATGGGTGCAGGATAAACCATATATAATTGCCATAGAACCATTTGAACAACCTAATGGCTTTTGTGTTGGAAATGAGGCTATTTTAGCAGTTTTATATGGGCAGCTGTTCAATAGACATTCAGAAAATTATCAATCGATTAACTCGGTGATTAAAGCCAATAATTCTAGTATTCCATTAGGTTTTTTTAGAGACTCAAAATATAAAGAAGTCTCTGCAGTGCTGTTTAGTCAACTGGCAACAATTGGAAAAGTTGATGCTGTTGGTAATGATCCCAATTGTATATTTTCTCAGTTAAGATATGATAAAAACGGTATCACTCCAAAACATATAGTGTCATCAAGAATGTATGGTATAAGTGATGATAAAGAAAATGAATTTTATCGAGAAAAGCTAACCGACGGTTTGTTTTGCTATCTTAATCCTTTAGCAGAACATCCATTAAAACGTCAAACTATTAAGCAAATGTATGATGCGGGGATAAGTATTTTTAATATTAATTCTGATTTTGATGATTTAGATAATTTTTATGTTCATGATAATTTTCTAATTCATAGGTTGGTTGAAAAGATTAATCCATATTAATTATTCTCAGAATCTAAAATACGTTTAAACATGAGGCTATTATTTATTATGATTGAATATTTATTTCTAGAGATTAAGAAACTGA
Source organism: Pseudobutyrivibrio ruminis (assembly GCF_015057245.1). Classification (GTDB taxonomy): domain Bacteria; phylum Bacillota; class Clostridia; order Lachnospirales; family Lachnospiraceae; genus Pseudobutyrivibrio; species Pseudobutyrivibrio ruminis_E. The sequence continues at coordinate 274,131 of NZ_SVET01000001.1, read as the reverse complement.
ATATTACGGACTATCAATCGCTCTTATTTAATATTTATGAGGATGAAACTTGCTATACAATTGAAGCTAGTTTTGACGATGACGAATATGTTATTGGTAGAGATAATCCTTTCAAAATATGCGATTTGGAAAAGAGTTGGGAAGATGTAGAAAAAGATGTTGGCGTAAAACTTAAAGAGTTAATTAAAGCTGATACTAAGTTTTTTAAGCCATTAAAAGAAATTACTTATGGTTTTGTTGATGGTGATCTTCACTATATAAAGAAGAGCCGAACGAAAAAACAGCAAGTTGTATTTACTGCAGATGATTTCGTGGACTTCGATGCAGTTAGGCTCAAAGCTTGGCTTACTGTATATCTTACAGATGAAGCACAAAAGAAATATGGTTTAAAAAGATTTAAGACAGATTTCTCAAAATTAACCGAGGAAGAGAATCTGTATTGGAGAACTATTTTAGCTGAGAATTTTGATTACAAAAAATATAATAGTTAATCTAGCCTACTAGGCCAGTACACTGGGGATGCCCAGAAGTTTTTTATTTTGCCCAATTAAGTGTATAATGCATTTATAAATTTTTTAATTAGGAGGACATACTATGATTAAGATATACGGAATGCATACATGCCCTTACTGCGACTTTCTGCAGCCACAGATTCAGGGGAAGGAAGATCAGTTTCAATATATAGATATAGGCCAGCATGTTCAAAACATGCATGAGTTTATGGACATGAGAGATAACAGACCTGAGTTTGACCATTCAAAGGAAATTGGAGATATAGGGATTCCATGTTTTGTATTTGAGGATGGAAGAATCAGCCTTGACCCAGCAGATGCCGGACTTGTTGAATACGATGGTACATCTTCTTGCTCCATCGAGGATCATAAGGCTGGCAAAAAAGGATGCTAGTTAACTTGTAGGGGTGATTTTGTAACGTTGCAAACTGAAATCTGAGGTTTTATAATTTAATAAGGTGATTGTTGAAGGATTCAACAGTTGAGTTGCCACGGAAGGCTTGCGGTATAACCAGAAAGGCAATACTATGGCAATTAATCTTCAAACTTATCTAGACAGAATTTCATCGCTTGGAATGGTTCAACTTCCAACGCAACCAGATGTAACCCAAAACCTTAATACGGACACAAGTGTATCTGATAAGGATTCCTACATCCCTAGTGTAAATAATGCTGATGCTGCTATTCCTAGTTCAAATTATGGGGCAGATGGAAGAATGGTAGATCTAAGCCAGGCTTTTAGAGCAAATGCGGATAGTATCCAAATGACCATGGATAGGTTAGGTTTGTCCATGGAAGATTTATCTGATGAAGAAAATATGAGCACTCTTGCTACTGCTATGAATGACGGGGCAGTTGCACTTGGCGTCCCTACTGTGGAAAATATGAGTGATGTTGTGGCAAATCTAGTTCAGAAAGCTAGAGGGGTAAGCGAAATATCTGCTACTGAAACAGCGGCAGTTGAAGAGAATCAAGGAGCATCTACAGAAAACGGAGCTTCTGGCTCATCTGGTTCCGCTAGTTCGGAGGATGAAACTACTGTAGAAGTTGTAGTGATTAATGGCATCAGGTATTTGGAGACAACTAGGGTTGAAAATGGTGTTGAGATAAAAACAAGAAAAGTGCTTGATAGAGCAGAGGACTCTGAGTAATCAGAGTCTTTTTTCTTTGAACACTATATTATAAACTAATATATATTGAACTCACGGGAGGATTATTAGGTGATAAGTATCTTACTTGCGAAGAAAATAGCAGAATTTTTTATTTTTATCATTTTGGGATTTTTAATTGTTAGATGCAATATTTTGAAATCGACAGACTCAGAGGTAGTTACAAAACTTTGCATCTATCTTATGACTCCTGCAATAATTATTAATGCCTTTCAAATAGACGCTACCGGTAATGTTATAAAAGGATTATTATTAGCAGTATTTAATGCTGTCATTATTCATATTGTCTGCATTATAATAGCCAAACTATATGGAAGACTTACAAACGCAACCGAAGTAGAAAGAGCATCTATTATATATTCTAATGGTGGAAATCTAATAGTACCTATAGTCGGATCAGTTCTCGGTGATGAATGGGTTGTTTATTCTGCAGCATTTGTTGCAGTCTTTAATATATTCGTATGGACCCATGGAAGAGGAATGTTTGCAAAAGAAGATGGCATTCCATGGAAGAAAATATTACTTAATGTAAATATTATCTCTATAGGAGTAGGATTATTTATGTTAGTTTTCGACTATAAATTTACAGGACTTGCATCTTCCGTGATAGCCTCCCTAGCAGATATGGTTGGTCCGGTATCAATGATTATAGTTGGAATGGTTTTAGGGGGCATGAAAGTACAAAACATCTTTTCTAACAATAGAATCTGGGGCGTAATATGTATGCGTTTGATTATATGTCCTCTTGTTATTCTTTTAATAATGAGCTTATTACCAGTTGAATCTTTTGTTCCAGGAGGAGATACAGTTATGCTTGTCTCTTTTTTGGCAGCATGTGCTCCATGTGCTGCAACAATAAATCAATTTGCCATTTTGTATTCAAAAAATGCCGAATACGCAAGCGCAATAAATATTTTGTCTACTTTGTTATGTATTCTTACCATGCCTATAATGGTTTATTTATTTCAGATTAATCACTAATATAGAGTTCAATTGTTACAAAATGGTTGTCAAGACAGCTTACATCTTATAGTTAATTATGTAGAGGAGGGCCTATGAATTCCAGAGAAGAAATCAAAGCAATTGTTGAATCACAACGTGCTTTCTTTAAAACCAATACAACTTTAGATTTAAGCTATCGCATTGATGCTCTTAAAAAGCTAAAGGCGATGGTTATTTCCCATGAAAAGGAAATGGAAGAGGCCCTTGAAAAGGATTTGGGGCGCCACTATGTGGAGGCTTATTTCTGCGATATCGGCAGTATCATTTTAGAGATAAATGAAACTATTGCAGGCTTAAAGAAATGGGCAAGGCCTGAAACTCATTTTAGTGGATTGGCATGTTTCCCAAGTATTATCACAAAAGTTTATAAAATGCCTTACGGAAATACGTTAATCATCAGCCCTTTCAATTTCCCATTCTTACTATCGCTGGGCGTTTTAATCCCAGCTATAGCAGGCGGAAATACTGCTGTCATCAAGGCCAGCTCAAAGAGTGTCCATTGCACAGCCTTGCTTAAAAAGATGGTGGCCGAAACCTTCCCATCTAACTACATTACAGTTATTGACGGCGGCCATGATGTAGCTGACTTCTGCTTGGAAGAGCGCTTTGATAAAATCTTTTACACTGGTTCTCCAAAGGTAGCGGTGCATGTAATGGAGATGGCTGCCAAGAATCTCACACCAGTGGCCCTGGAACTTGGCGGCGAGAATGGAAATTGGTGCATAGTTAGAAAAGATGCTGATATAAAAGATGCCGCTAGAAAGATTGCATTCTTCAAAGCTCTTAACAGCGGCCAAATTTGCATCAACATCAATCAGGTTGCCGTTGCAAAAGAAATTGCTGATGATTTTATAAAAGAGCTGAAAGCAGCCTTTAATAAAAGCTTGGGGAATGACCCTTTAACAAATCCAGAGTATCCAAAGCTGATTACAGCAGGAGCTTATGATAAATGCGAAGCAGAGGCAAAAGAATATGAAGATAGAATTCTTTTTGGTGGAAAGGGTAATCGCGAGACCCAAAAATTTGAGCCAACCATCATCTACCCAGTGACCACCAACGAAAAGATTGTTAATCACGAATTATTCAATCCACTGCTTCCAATCGTCCCATACGAGGATGACAAGATTGATGAGTTGATTGAAGAAATCTCAAGAAGAGAGCATGGACTTTCACTATACATTTTCACACGAAATAAAAGATGGGCTAAGCGCATGTTTGCGACCATGCAATATGGCGGTGGATGTCTAAACGAAGTGTGTGTTCACTTGATGGTAAAGGGTGTACCATTTAATGGCGTGGGCCATTCGGGAATGGGAGCGTACCACGGCCATGCTGGATTTAGAGAGTTTACTCATTCATCCACCGTTTTATACGGAAAAAACAAAGGCAACTTATCACTGCGAGAGCATCCTTATTCAAAGGGAGCCGAGGGCAAGATGAGATTGCTAGAGCTATTTGAAAGATAATTAAGAAATATGCTTCCAAAAAAAGCTAGCCATTAAGGCTAGCTTTTACATATTCAAAAAATCTATCAGTAATTAAAGAATGTGTGGCATTTTTGGCTGTAGCTAAATAAATATTGACCTCAGGTTTTTCTTTTAAATCTAATACTTTTACATGTACATTTCCTCTAAAGTTTTCTGCAAGTGCTCCATTGCAAAGGGTGACTGTGTTTGGCTCGTTAATAACAGAATCTTCCCAACTGCTGCCGCTTGCTGAAATCATTGGTTTGAAGCCAGCATCTGAGGCAAGCTTTGAAAAAAGGCTGTCCATGTAAGAACCTTTTTTGTAACGCTTATAAAAGGTGTCTGTCTTAAATTCTTTTATTGACACTGTTTTTTTATTGGCAAGAGGATGTTTTACTGGAACAGCAATATGCATGTAGTCTTCTTTGTAGAAGATAGAATCGAATTTATCAGCCACATTATCTATATTTCTTATAAATGCTACATCAACTTCACCTGTATTTAAATTTCTTACAAGTTCATCAGTAGAATTAATCATAACTTCAAGTGTGGCATTTGGATTTTCTCTTTTAAAGTCAGCAAGATGACTAGTGATGCCATAATAAAACGGATAATCAATACAACCTACAACAAGATGGTTGGAGTTTTGAAAATTTATTTTTTCAACCTCACGTTTAAAAGAACGTTCTGCCTCAAGGATAATTCTTGCGTATTGGACTAATGATTCACCGTAAGGGGTTAGTTTCATTTTTTGTGTAGTACGCTCAAATAGAAGCATTCCATACTCATCTTCAAGTTGTTTGATGTGTCGTGACAGAGAAGCTTGACTAATTCTAAGTTGCTCTGCAGCTTTTGAAAAGCTATTAGTTTCTTCAAGTATTAAGAATTCATTAAAAATAGATGTTTCCAACTTCGCCCTCCGGTCCCTGATATGGGATATCTTCGTTGTGATGTTCATGAATATCTATAGCATAGTCTAAAAAAGCTTTTGCTGGTTTTGATAAAGGTACATCTTTTCTGTAGTACAAATTTAGATAGACTATAGGAGTTGGGTCGATTTCAACCATACTTACATTATGTTTTTTTATGGTTAGAATGTCACTTGCTGTCGTAAGTGATACCCCAAGGCCTGCATCTACCAGTTCGACAAGATTCCTTGTTCCGTGAATAGTAAAATCTACCATAGGCTTGAAGCCTGCTTTTTCACAAAGGCTTGTACAATAGTAGTTCAAGAAGGAGCCTTCTGGGAAAAGAATAAATTTATCCGATGATAGTTGGGATAAGGATATTCTTTTTTCATTCGCTAATGGATGACCTATTGGTAATATGGCAACCAATCTGTCTTTTGACCATTGATATGTATTGTAATATATATCTGTCGGTGATGATCCAATGGCAAAGGATAGTTCATATCCCATTTCAAATGTTGAGTGTAAGTTTACAGTTCTAGAAAATTCCCCAGGAGAAATTGAATAATCTGGATATCTGTCTGCAAAATGATCTGCTAGCATATTTACTATATGATCGCAGTTCATGCTTCTTGAAACTGCTATTTTAACAACAGAAAGATTTCTAGAATCCAGTTCTTTTGTCTTTTCTATAAGTTCCTTGTCTAGCATTTTATATCTGTAGGCGAATGATAGATACATAGTTCCATATTCTGTAAGTTCTACGTGGTTAGAGCACTTTTGAAATATTTTATGCTCTACAGCATCCTCCAGATTTCGCATATGTTTCATGAGATTAGATTCAGAGATAAAAAGTTTATCTGCCGCATCGTAAAGATTTCCTGTTTCACATAGCGTAATGAATTCGCTATGGTATAAAATCATGTCCAGCATAGTTACTCCTATAAGATTATTGCAAAAAGCGTATAAAACTCTATAAATAGATTATCCATAATAATAATTTTAATGCAAGAATAAAGAATAGGAAAGACCAAGTGCTTTATTCGGAAAGTGAATAAAGCACTTACTTTTTTAGTTTGAAGCACTATTTGAGAAAATATATTATTTACACAAGAACCGGGGGGATTAAAGATAAAAAACCGGAGAAGGAGATTAAAAGGATGAAAAAGAGAATTGTTTCAGTAATCATGGCTGCAACACTTGCAGCAAGTCTGACAGCCTGCGGCGGTTCAGGTACAACAGGCAGTAGTTCATCAGCAACTACAGAAAAAAGCGAAGCAATGGAGTCTGTGGCAGATGTTTCAAATTCTGCGGATCTAACAGACAAAGCAAACATTGATAACTCAGTTGAAAGGGAAAGCATTACTATTGCTTGGAAGGCAGGAACAACATTGGAACCATGGGGAACAAACAATGATATTCCAGGCAATTATGAAGTGTACGAAATGCTTTATGAAGTAACCGCCGATGGCGAGAGATATGGAGTTCTCGCAGATGAAAGCAAAGGCAGTTTCGCACCTGGTTGTGATCATGAAGATGGTACAGGTATTTATACGATTTATATTTATGATTACATCACTGATCACAATGGAAATGCTGTTACAGCTGATGATATAGCATTTTCTTACAATTATCAGTTTAATAATCAGATTACATCAGGCTGGGATGATTTTGTGGAAGCAACAGCAATAGATGATACAACAGTTCAGTTTGAGTTCACAAAGGAACAAACAAATCTAGGATGGTTCGATAATTTCTTTGCTCGTTGTTTTATTGTTGATGAAGATTCATTTAATGCTTCGTCTTCAAAACTTGCAAATGACATGGTTGGTACAGGACCATACAAGTTTGTAAGCTATAGCTCGGGCTCATCACTTGTGGTTGAAAAAAATGATGATTATTGGCAGACAGATGAAAGTCTTCGTCATCAGGAGCAGCAAGCGAACGTAAGAACTATTACATATCAGTTTATTTCTGAAAATGCTCAGAGAGAAAATGCAGTAGCTACTGGTAGTGTAGATATGGTGCAGGATATGGCATACGATTCTCTTACAGAATTCGTAGATGGCGGAAAATATTCAGACCTTGTAAAGGTTCAGGCTTATTCTCAGAAGTTTATTTATTATCTTGATGCAAATTGCAGTGATGAATCTCCAATGGGAGACGAAAATCTTAGACTTGCTGTATACAACGCAGTTGATCAGGATGGAATCATTACAGCTCTTGGAGGAGCATATTCAAGATTATATGCATATGCTAATGACTATTACAGTGATTACACAATGGTAGATTGGGCTTCACTTGATAATTACAACACAAAGACATCAGTGGATGCAGATGTTGTACAGGGATATCTTGATGCTTCGAACTATAACGGAGAAACATTAACAATTATGGTTAACCCAGAGTTCGCAGATACAGCAACTATCATTGCAGCTCAACTTGCAGCTTTTGGAATTAATGCCGAGCTTCTTCAAGTTGATGCAGCTACAGGAAATACAACACTTGCAGATCCAGGAGCATGGGATATGTATTTTGGCTTAATGGCTGGAGATTATAATGTTCAGGCTTGGGCACATGATTTTTCTTACAATAATTCATCTAGCGGAGCAGAGACAACAACTCATATTGTAGATGATGAATGGAATGATTTACTTAATCTCTGCAATACAGAGGATGGACACACAGCAGAAAATATGCAAGCTTGGTGGGAGATGGCAGTTGAGCATGGATACACAATGGGTGTTTATGCAGGTAATAATTACAATGTAGTTCCAGCAGATTGCGTGTACGTATGTCAGGGAGATAAGCTTACTTTCTTACCTGGTGCATGCTGCTTCTCAGAACAATAAATTAATACTAAAGCATTACAAGGGGACCTAGGCATCCGCTTAGGTCTCTAATTTTATGTAAAAGAGAGGACTTAGTAATGTGGAAATACATATTAAAAAGAATTCTATGGCTGATTGTGATTATGCTTAGTGTAGCTGTAGTAATCTTTGTTATCCTCTGGTTTGTACCTGGGGACCCAGCCCAGATTGTCCTTGGCTCTGGCGCTACGCAAGCGGATATAGAGCGACAAAGAGAAATAATGGGCCTGAATAGACCGTTTTTAGTTCAACTTGGAACATATCTTAGAGATGTATTCCTTAGATTTGATTTTGGCGAATCATATGTTTATGGAACGCCCGTAATAAAAGAATTTGCAGCAAGACTCCCAAGAACATTGGGGCTAGGTTTGATATCAATGGTTTTAAATATAGTTATTGGTATTCCATTGGGGGTAAATGCAGCTATTCATAGAAATAGTTTCCAAGATCAGGGATTGCTTATTATGGCGATGGTATTTATATCTGTGCCACAGTTTTGGTTGGCTCTTATGATGGTGGTGCTTTTTTCAGTAAAACTTGGATGGCTTCCACCTTATGGCGTAGGCGGTCTTAGCTATTGGGTTATGCCGGTGCTTGCAAATTCTCTTTCGGGAATTGCAATAAATGCTAGAATGACTCGTTCTGCAGTTCTTGAAACAATTAGGTCTGATTTTGTAACTACAGCAAGAGCAAAAGGACTTTCAGAAAGAGTTGTTATTTATAAGCACATGCTTCCAAACGCTATGATTCCAGTAGTAAACGGATTAGGAATGCAATTAGCAATGGTTGTTGGTGGAACAGTAGTTATAGAGCAAGTGTTTTCATTCCCAGGCATTGGTCAGTATTTGCTTACAGGTGTTATTAGTAGAGATTATCCAGTTATTAGAGGTTCAGTTTTAATTCTTGCATTATTCTCGGCGGTTATAACATTGCTGGTAGATTTGTTTTATGCATATCTTGATCCAAGGATAAAGGCTCAATACATAAATTATGGTTCAAAAAAGAAGGGAGGAAAGTAAGATGTCAAAAACTCCCAAGAAAAAGAAAAAACAAACTCAGTTTTCACAAATAATGGGACGTCTTAGGAAAAATAAGGTGGCAATGGGTGGCCTGATTATACTTATTATCATTTCGCTTGCAGCGATATTTGCTCCATTTGTTGCCCCATATGATCCTAACTATATGGATTATTCAGCTTTAAATCAAACCCCATGTGCTGAACATATTATGGGCTGTGATAACCTCGGAAGAGATATTTTTAGTCGAATAATTTATGGCGGAAGGTATTCATTATCTCTTGGTCTTATATGCGCAGTAATAGGTATGTTTTTTGGCGTATTCTTTGGAACAATAGTTGGATATTTTGGCGGAAACATAGACAACACAGTAATGCGTTTATGCGATGTATGGATGGCTATTCCAGCAACACTTCTTGCGATTATTATTTCTGCTTCTCTTGGTTCAGGATTCGGATATACGGTACTTGCACTTACAGTTGGTGGCATTCCTGGCTCTATCAGAGGTACACGAGCAATGGCTCTTAAGGAACGAGAAATGGAATATCTTGAAGCTGCAAAAGCAATGAATTGTTCAAAGATGAAAATTATGTTTAAACATATGATGCCAAACATTATTGCGCCTACAATTGTAGGAACAACCGGACAGATTGGTGCAACTATGATGGCGGCTGCAGGTCTTTCATATATAGGATTAGGTATTCAGCCACCTGCACCAGAGTGGGGGGCTATGTGTTCCGCAGCAAGAGACTATATTATGAAATATCCTCATATGATGATATGGCCGGGTATTGCAATTCTTATTACGGTACTTGCAATTAATATGCTTGGTGATGGACTCCGTGATGCAATGGATCCAAGACTAAAAGACTAGGAGGAGAATTATGAGTGAAAATTATTTATCCATCCGTGATTTGGTGGTTGAATACTCCTCTGGTGGAGAAATTGTTCAGGCAGTTAACGGAGTGGATTTAGATTTAAGAAAAGGCGAGACAATTGGTCTAGTTGGTGAAACAGGCGCTGGTAAAACAACTATCGCAAAAGCGATACTTAGAATTCTACAAACTCCACCAGCAACTATTAAGCAGGGAGAGATTGAATTAGATGGTAACGATTTATTAAAGCTATCAGAAAAAGAAATGCAGAAAATTCGTGGAAACAAAATCGCTATGATCTTCCAAGATCCTATGACTGCTTTAAATCCAACTATGACGGTTGGTGAACAAATAAATGAAGTTGTATTACAACATAATAATATTTCAAGAGATGAGGCAGCAGCAAGAACAGTAGAAATGCTAGAGATGGTTGGAATATCGTCTTTACGTTTTAATGACTATCCACATCAGTTTTCCGGTGGAATGAAGCAACGTGTGGTTATTGCAATGGCGCTTGCCTGCAATCCAGAGCTTCTTTTGGCAGACGAACCAACTACAGCTTTGGATGTTACTATCCAGGCGCAGGTTCTTGAGATGATTAAGGAGCTTAAGGACAAGTTTAATACATCAATGGTTTTGATTACCCATGATTTAGGCGTAGTGGCTGAAACTTGTGATAAGGTTGCTGTTATTTATGCTGGAGAGATTGTTGAAAGTGGAACTAAAGAGCATATATTTAGAAATCCGCTTCATCCATACACATTAGGACTTTTTGGATCATTACCAAAGCTAGATGATGATTCTAAAAGATTGAGTCCTATAAAAGGGCTTCCACCTGATCCTACTAATTTGCCTGAAGGATGTAAATTCTGTCCAAGATGCCCTAAGGCAGAGACTTGTACAAGAGCAAATGAAGCTCCTGAGATGCTGGAAGTAGAGCCAGGACATTTTGTTCGTTGCCATGAAATAAAGGAAGGAGGGGTAAGCAATGGCATTACTAGAGGTTGAACACTTAAAGAAATATTTTAATGTGGGAGCTGGTGTTAATCATGCGGTAGATGATATTACCCTTTCTATCGAAAAAGGGCACACCATGGGGGTTGTTGGAGAATCTGGTTGCGGAAAAAGTACTCTTGGAAGAACCATAATAAGACTTCTTGATGCAACAGAAGGTACAGTGAGACTGGATGGAGAAGACATAACATACGCTAAAGGAAAGGACTTAAGAAAGTTAAGAGAAAAAGTTAGCATTGTTTTTCAAGATCCATATTCAAGCTTGAATCCTCGTTCATCCGTGGAATCTACAATTAAAGAACCACTCCAGGAGGCTCGTAGGTTTTCTCGAAGAGAAATCACAGAAAGAACTGAAGAATTAATGGATTTGGTTGGTATAGAAGAAAGACTTAGACTTGCATATCCGCATGAGATGGATGGTGGTAGAAGACAACGAGTTGGTATAGCAAGAGCGTTAGCTTTAAATCCTCAGTTTATTATGTGTGATGAGCCAGTTTCAGCACTTGATGTATCTATTCAGGCACAGGTTTTGAATCTTCTTATGGATTTACAGGAAAAGATGCAGTTGACTTATATGTTTGTTACACATGATTTATCTGTTGTTAGACATATTTCGGATGATATTTGTGTTATGTATTTAGGCCAGTTAGTTGAAACCGCACCATCGAGGGAGTTATTTTTGCGCCCACTTCATCCATATACAAAAGCATTGTTATCAGCCATTCCATCTATCGATTTGGATCACCCAATGCAGAGAGTGCAACTGAAGGGGGAAATAACTTCGGCTATCAATCCTGCACCAGGATGTAGATTCGCTGCACGATGTCCTTATGCATGTGATAAATGTAGGAATCCTCAGGAACTTGTTGAGTTTGAAAAGGGACATTTTGTTTCTTGCTGTAGAGTTGAAGAAATAAATGATTAAAAGGAAAAGATATGTTAAAAGAGCAAAATAACATAGTAAACATCACGGCGATTGCAAGCGTTACGCCTGTGGGACAAAAGTGCGTAGCGGCACTTTTAGAGTATGAAAAAGTTATAAAGGCTAAAGAGGTTTCTGAAGGAACTTTTGAAGTTAAAAATAGAACAATTGAAGAAGTAAAGGTAACTGGCAATAAAGTATTGCTTAGTTTGAGTCTTGAGGATGAGGCAGCACTTGTTTTCCATAATGGTAATCCATGGGCTAATAAAGCCGCTACTTTAGATGAGATTATAGTTTCAGTTATTCAAAAAAAGCCAATCATATATGAGGATGGTACAGTTGCAGAACCTTTTGATGAATATCAGGATTCTAATAAATCATATGATGAAATAGCTGATCAGTTTATACAGGGAAGCTTTGGTAAGCAAAAATATAATCTTTTCATTCCAAGGGATTATGACCCAACTAAAAAATACCCAATTGTTCAATTTATTCATGATGCAGCTGTATGTGGTAATGAAACCAGGCTCGCTATTACTCAAGGAGTGGGGGCTACCATTTGGGCTAGTGAAGAAGAACAAAAGAAGCATCCATGCTTTGTATTGGCACCTCAGTTTGATTTGCCTGCCATAGTTGATGACGATTGGAATGTGGATAAAAGATTAGAGGATGCAAAGGCAGCATTAGATTACGTGATTGAGACCTATAGTATTGACACTGAGAGGATTTACACAACTGGACAATCGATGGGCTGCATGTCTTCAATCGTATTGAATGTGAGATACCCAGATTTTTTTGCAGGTTCTTTACTCGTAGCAGGTCAGTGGAATGAGCGCAGCATACATGGGTTAGAGAAGCAAAATTTATGGATGATTTGCTCCCAGGGAGATGCAAAAGCATTTCCTATAATGAATCAAATGTGTGTTGTCATGGAAAAAGCTGGGGCTAAGGTCTCACGTTATGTGATGGAAAATAATCTTTCCAATGAGCAGTATGCAAAGATAGCAGAAGACATTTACAACGAAAAACCAAATATTATTTTTACACCTTTCAAACTGGAAACTGTTGCAAATGGATGGCATTCAAATGGTGGAGAACATCATATGAGCACATGGCAGACTGCATATTGCATTGAAGCAATACGTGACTGGCTGTTTGCACAAAGAAGGGGAGGATAAGTATGCTAGTAGATTTTTCGTCAAAACATGACATTCTCATTCATCACAAGGATGGAAGCTATACTCCTATGGATGAGCCATATTATGAAGTGACTCAGCTTAATGAAGATACCTGGCAAATTATGAGCTCAGGTGATTACCATTACTTGTTGGTGGGTGATGAATTTGGCGTAGCCGTAGATACGGGGTATGGTGCAGGTAATCTAAGAGAATATTTAGAAAAACTTTGTGGTAAGCCGGTACCTTGGGTTATCAATACTCATCATCATTTTGATCATAGCGCAAATAATTGCTATTTCGAAAAGGCATTTATGGGCGAAGAAGCTGTTGATTTAGTTTCAGTTCCATATGAAAGCTTTCAAGGAATGGACTTTTTTAAGGATTCCTATGAAAAACAGGTGGTAAAGACAGGTGATGTTATTCCTTTACCGGGTAGAGAGCTTACTATATTTAGAATTGGAGAGCATACCGAAGATGGAATTGCTATTCTAGATAAAAAACATAGGATTTTATTTTCAGGCGATGAATTTATGCCAGGAATGAAGAACTTCAACGGAAGTGTAAAGGCATGGAAGGAAAAACTAGATGCGCTTATTCCATATAGAAATGATTTTGATACACTTTGCGGCGGTCCATCAATTTTACCAGCAGAGGAATTTGACATTTTTTATGAGGCTGCCCAAAAGATTATTGCAGGAGAACCATCAGATGAGACGACTTTAGAAGAGGGACATCCACCGGGAGAACAACCTCTTCATGATGGTCACAGAGTTTATGATTGCCAAATGCCTCACATAGAGGATATTCCAAAGGGTGGCTTTGGTAATGATGGTAAAGAGGTGTTTGTGTATAAGGGGCATGTATTTAGATATGAAAGTAGGAGCAGGTAGTTCAACAATTAATTTTGATAGCAAAATACTTGGCATAGAGGGATTTAAAGGTATTCACGATTTGCCTAAGTTAAGTGTTCTTGTAATGGAGCAAGGCGATACAAAGTTTGCTATTGTGTCAGTGGAAATTGTAATGCTTTGGGATGGTTTTATCGAACGAATGAGAAATGCCGTAGCAAATGTAGTAGATATCCCAATTGAAAATGTGTGGATTCATATGACACATGCAATAACAACACCTCATGCTCCAGGAGGACCTTTACTTGGATTAGGTGGAGATGAATTAAAACTGACAGAAGAGGAACAAGTAAAGCGAAATACAGAATTAGGTAAAAGAAAACTATATGAGGATACTATCTTTTTTGCTTTAATTGATGCTCTTAAATCTATTGGGGAACTAAAGGATTCCAAGATGTTTGTAGGTACATCAAAGTGTGCAGTCGTTAAAAACAGAGATATACAGACAAAGAATGGCTGGTGGATTGGAACCAATGGTGAAGGCGAAGTCAATGATGAAATGACTGTAATAGGTTTCAAAGATTTAGCAGGAAATAATCTTTGCCAGATGGTTTGCTTTGGAATGAAGCCATGTGTTATCGATAATTCTGAAATGGATACAGGAAATCGATTAATATCGGCAGATGCTCCTGGGATGATGTGTAGGATTCTTGAAGAAAAGTATGGTTGTCCAGTGCTTTATATTACAGGGGCTGCTGGAGATATCGTTCCTGAAAAAACTGCATGGTTCGATAGAGAAAATGCAGCAGGAGAAATTGAAACAGTAGATTTAGGCGTAAAGGCAGGCATTGAATTTGCAAAAGAGATTGCGGATAAGATGGTTAAGGCTGCTGATGAAGCTGTTTCAATAGGGATAGAAAAGGAATGTAATGAGTTAAAAATATCTGAAACAAGTTATACCTGGAAGACCAAGGGGCGAACTCCTATGCATCCATACAAAGAACTTACTTTTGAGCCAGAAGGTGAAAAGAAAGTTTTGGTAGGCGTTTTAGCATTAGGTGACGTCGCAATTGTAGCCGGAAAGCCAGAAATCAATGCAGTTACCGGAAAACAGCTGGCAGATAGATCAGAATACAAACATACAGTATATGCATCAATGATTAACGGTGGCATGAAATATATGCCAGATAAAAAATCATATGATGAACTACATTGGGAAGCACTTTCATCTATGCTTATGCCTGGAGCAGCCGAGAGGTTTGTTGAAGTAGCACTTGAAATGTTGAATAGAGAAAGAGGTTAAAAATGGCAAAACCGATTATGGAACCAGCAAAGCTAGAAGTAAATATTTTGGACATCAAAATTATAATTGCTGTTGGAATTTGTGTATTTACATCTGTCATTTTGAGTGTACTAAATATTAAATTTCACTATGGTGAAATGCAGCTAGATATTATTCAAAAGGCAACTGCAGCAATTTCTTGTTTGCTTTGTGTGCAGGATAATTTAGGAACTAGTAAAGGCGCTGGTTGGATGCGAATAAAAGTTACATCTATGGCTGCAATTGCAGGTTTGATTGTAGTTTCTTTGGATAGCTTTATCGGAAACCAATGGATTTCAGTATTGCTTTTAATGGTAGGTGTGCTATTTACTTTGTTTTTATGTAAATTGATTAAAGCTCCATATATGAATTGCAGAATTGGAGCAATTAGTTATGTGCTTATTGCTGTAACGTTATCAGGCCAAGCTCGTATCGTATATGCGATATTTAGAGTGATTTCCACAGTATATGGAGTCGTCGTTGTTCTTCTTGTCACTTGGTTGTTTAGTCTGTTTACAAGTAAGGAATAAAAGTAATAGCATTATCATAGTTTAGATTAAATGAGTAGCAAAAGTTGCAAAGTCAACTATTTTGCTACTCATTTATTTTGTTAGTTTTTGGGCGGGCGTCCAATTACTCCCTCATCTCTCGGAGTTACTTCCTGTTAATAGGAGACATTTATCGGTTTAATCACAGGCTCTAATGTGTGGTGGTTGGCGCCCAGTACATGTAAGTTGTCTAATTGATGAAGATTACAAATGTTGGCTAAATCCTAAACCTAGAAAAGCTGGTGGCTACAATTCGAAGCCGTGAGATAAGTGCTTGCTTATTTCTACAGGCTAAGTCGCAATTGAAAGCAATCTATAAAGACCACTGTGACACTATCATTGGTAATATGGATTCTCAACTGTTTCTAGGAGGTTCAGAGCCTTCTGCACTAAAAGACTTAAGCCAGGCATTAGATAAAGAAACAATTGATATGTATAACACTGGAGAAAGCAGAGGTAACGATCCTTCTTTTTCTACAAACTATCAAAAGGCTGGTAAAGACCTAATGACTATGGATGAACTTACTGTTATGGATGGTGATAAATGCATCTTGCAGCTTCGTGGTGTAAGACCATTTTTGTCGGATAAATATGATGTCACCCAATATCCATTTTATAAAGAGACTGGTGAGTATGATGAGATGAATAAGTTGGATATACAATGTTTGCTGCATCAGGGAATTAAGGTAAAAAGTGGAGAAATGTTTGAAGCGATTAAAATTTAAAAACATGAAAGTGCACCTCTTCATAACGCAAATGCGATATAATAGTTATTGCTGTTAGAAGAGGTGTTTTATGAAAAATAAACAAGTCAATAGTGAAATATATCATGATAAAAAACTATTAGATACCTTAACGTTAATGACGATAAACGACGAATGTGATTTACTGATAAATTTTGCGACATTTTATAGAGACCCTAATATATCTTTAACAATGTTACCTTATTATGCTTTGTTTTGTGTAGAGGCTGGAAAAAGGTTTGAAGAAATTGGAATTCCTCTAGAACAAATAGATAATGGACCATTTAATATTAATGTGACAAGAGCCAGATTAAAATTATTTAATGATAGAATAGGAAAAGTGATTAAACTTATTGATACTATTCATAATGATCAAGATCAGTTGTATAAAAATAAGTATAAATCTATTTTGAGAAAAAAATTTAATCTCTATGCAAACATGGGAATTACTTTTTACAAAAATAAAATTATGGCAAATACGTATTATATTATTTCACTCATGGATAAAAAGGATGGTCACTATGTTGATGTAAGTGGGCCTGAAGTTTTTGAATTTGCAAAAGGATTAGGTCAAACTATTGATAATATATTTAATATATCAATTCAGATGAAGAGAAATGCACCTGATATTAGAAGGAAAGATATAACTGTTTTATATAAGGATATAAACATAAATAGATGTAAAGTTTTTTCTATTGAAGGAAAAGATTGTAGAGCTTTAAGTGTTTTATTACTTAACGTACTAGGAAATATAAATTTTACAAATTATTTGGTTGAAGACATTATTGGAAATAATACATGGAAACTAAGAATTCAGTACATTTCTATGTATTACGCAAGAGAAATGATGTTACGAGTAGCAGAAAAAACAGAGGATATAATAATATCAAAAAGAATTGAAGAAGGTATAAATAGCCTTTATCCTATTTTTGATTCAAAGTTCAGAAATTGCTTGATGCATTACTCATTTGCAGAAAACGGGCAGAAACTTATAGAAGAGAAATACTTTGATATTGAAACACCTTTATACGGATTGGTTGAAAGCTGTTTTGATGGAAAAAGTTATAAAGAACTATCTAATGAAATAAAGGGTAATTTATTTAAGATGGAAAGTACACTTAATTCCATGTTACTTATTGATAGTTCGAAGTTAAAAAAGTTCTAAGAAGGGATGTGAGGTGTATAGATAGGCAATATTTTTAAGGATTTTATTTTAGGATTACAATGATAGAACGACTAGAAGGAGGAAAATATGCCATTTGGAATAATTGCAAAAAATGAAATTTTAGAATATTGCAATAATCATTTACCAGAAGATGATTGGTATGAGGAGCAGTTTGATTTCATAAAGGATAATGAATTGCGCAATAGAATAATTCAGGAGTTCAAAGCAATTCGCTTTGCATATAAACTATATGAGGGGATTGCAGCAGAAGGTGAAAATCTTATTTTTGAGGTTAGAAATCAAATACTTGCGTATGCTTCCATTTATGAAGCGGTAATAGAAAACGTCTTAGAAACATTCTACGCAGGTACGCCTGAATATGATGAGTTAATGCATCATTATGTACTTAAACAAATCTATATTCCACAGAATAAGTTGGCTAAACTTAAAGATGAATTAGAACATGATGGAAAGCAAATTATAACATCCTATTATGCTCGTGCAAAGAAGGAAAAACCACAGGTTAGATTTGATGATAAATGTAAAACTGCAAACAAACTAGGTTTAATTCATTCATTTAAAAGTGATGATAAGATTGTGGATTTGCCAACAGAGATTATTGAAATATATGGCTATAGAAATTGTATTCATTTAATTGCGGAGCAAAGAAAAGATATTACGTATGAGTTAGAGCTAAGTAAAAAAGCATATAGAAGGATGAAACCGTTTATTGAGCAAGTAAAAAGTAGGCTAGAACAAGATAATAAAATATAGGTATTAGAGAGGAATAGTAAATGACTAAAATATTTTATGGTGATGAAGAAGAACGAGATTTTAGTCATCCAGATAAATACGCATTTTTAAATTGGTGGATGGATGATGGTATGGGAACACAACAAAGACCATCTAAAGTTCAAAAAGTATTTGACAATTATTATATGGGTAGAGCTTATTTAGTAAATGCCTTATTATCGCTATATACTTTAATATCGAAAAATCATTATGGTACTGCAGATGTTTTAGTGTTTCCAATTATGTTTGATATATGGCATGGAACAGAGGTCTGGTTAAAGAGCGGATGTAGTGCTTTAGAACAGATTTATAATGAAGACTTTATAAAAAAACAGAATCATGATATTTATTCGTATTATAGTTTGCTAGAAGGCTATTTAGACAGTAAGAATCTATTGAAAGTAAAAGAAACGGCTCTTTGTGATTTAGATATATTGATTAATGAATTTAAACGCGTGAATGCAAAGTTTGATTTTGCAAGGTATTCTTTTGACGTAAAAGATAAATATCAGTTCTATAATGCACCGTATAGTGACCCTAACCAGTGGCAGAGCGATAAAGGCGAGAATCTGATAGTACCTAATACTTGTTTGGATTTAGGCGCTACATTTGAACTTATTCTAAACATGGTAGAGTCTTTTGGACAATTTATTAAATGCTTAACCATATTGGTTGTTAGTGGAGATGAATTGTCAAATCAAGCTTATATGGAATACATAGATTATGAAAGAAAAAGTGATGAGTTGTTTGATACACATATTTCAAAAGATATGTGGGAAGAATTATTAGATATAATAAAAGCTTGATTTACATAGAATAGTACCTCTGGGGACGTCCAGATTTTCTGGTCTATTGTTATGCCCTAAATCAGGTGCACAGGATTCTGGCATGAGCTGGAACCATTAATCTTATTTTTAGGAAAGGAAAATTCGGGAGCTCACGACTTCTGGAAGAAGGTACGTTGCATGAAGGTATGAAAAAGGTATAAAGAATGGTTGATTAAGGTGTTTAGGAAAAAGCCAGAGTCGTAACCAGAAGAGATAGAAATATCTTTTTTACAGGAATACA
Source organism: Pseudobutyrivibrio ruminis (assembly GCF_015057245.1). Classification (GTDB taxonomy): domain Bacteria; phylum Bacillota; class Clostridia; order Lachnospirales; family Lachnospiraceae; genus Pseudobutyrivibrio; species Pseudobutyrivibrio ruminis_E. The sequence goes on along the minus strand of NZ_SVET01000001.1, from coordinate 254,714 downwards.
TTACGATTTAGGGAGATGGGTTTGGAAGATAAGTACCTATTTCTAGATGGTGATGGAGAATTAGGTTTTTACATAGACAATGAAACAGGCAAGATTGTTAACTGGGGTTCTGATAACTGTGAAGTTTATCCTGAGGCAGATGATTTAGAGACTTTTATCATGGCACAGCTTGAGGATGGAAAAGAGAATTGGTAAATATTGATATGAATAAAGGATTAGATTTATATAAAGCATTTATTGATGGATTAGTTGAAAGAAAAGATGGCGCTTTAGAAAAGTGGATTATGGGTAGTGGATATCCAAACACAGATGAAAATAAGGATATAAATGAGCTGCTAGGCTCCTTATCTGATGAGCAAAAGAGTATAATAGCAAAGATGGTTTCTGATGCTCGAATTGGCGGAATTCATGATACGTTAGCTTATTTAAATGAAAAGATGGATTGTGATGATTTAGCTCTTATACAAGATGGAGAGGCTTTTCCATATGACCATTTCTTTAGTATGAACTATGATTTTATTGCTAGATGCATAGGGGATGAATGGCCAGAGTAATGGGATATGTCGCTGGTAATACGTTACCAGTCTGAAGACGTGGAATTTTGGAGCCCAGATGGTGACATATTTGATTAAGGATTAAATGATAACGGCAGCTCTATACGAGCTGCCGTTATCTGTTAGTTTTTGGGCGGGCGTCCAATAGCTCCCGCATCTCTCGGAGTTACCTCCTGTCAAACCATCGGCGTGTAGACGTGGACGAATTCTTCTACCTCCAAAAACCTAGTAGTTGTATTTACAATAATATCATGAATAAATTTTTTGTAAAGAATAGCTTGCTATGAAACATTTAACGTTTTAATCACAGGCTGGTGCTATTATACATCCATGGAGGGATGAGCTTTGGATGCTATGGTACCAGTTAAAGATGATTAAGAAGCTGCAAATGAATACTTCGAAGTATATATGTTGCTGCGAGCTGCGCTGAGAGAGGGCAAGATTGAAACCACTGATGTGGAAGAATATCTGGCATATAAGGAACGAATGCTTCCAAAGAAAGCTAGGGAAATTGCGCAGGAGATGATTTTGAAAATAAACAATTAATTTTGTGCTATAATATCCCTAGTTATTCAACAAACAATATATCGCATATACGATTTACATAGGGAGCTATTTATAATGATTGTTTACGATGGGGTAAAAACAGATTTTCTAAAGAGCTGTGAGAATGATTCTATAGCGCTGGAGATAGAGCAGAATATTCTTTCAAAAATGGGGCGACATACTCCTAAAGCAGAATTTCGTTCATGGGAAAACTCACTTAACTATATGTACAAGGTTTTAAATGATGATGAGATTCCTAATGATTCCGGCATAGCTATCGAGTTCAACATTCCACAGACTTCTAAACGAGTTGATTTCATCATTTCTGGTTACAACGATTCCCGGGAACCAAATATGATTATCGTAGAGCTCAAGCAATGGGACGAGCTTAAAGCCGTAGAGGGTGTAGATGCGCTTGTTGAAACATACACTGGTGGTGCAGTCAGAAAGGTGGTGCATCCATCGTATCAGGCTTGGAGCTATGCGCAGTTAATCAAAGATTATAATGCGTCAGTTCAGGATAGACGAGTGAAATTGCATCCTTGTGCTTGTATGCATAATTATGTTCGTCAGAAAGATGATCCTGTCGATGCGGCACAGTATAAAGACTATTTAGAAGATGCCCCTGTATTTACAAAGGGACATGCTTCTGATTTACGAAAATTTATAAAGCAATCTATTGTTTATGGTGATAAGAAAGATATTTTATATCTTGTGGATCATGGCAAGATTCGTCCATCCAAGAGCTTGCAAAATTCTATTGCATCAATGCTTAAGGGCAATAAAGAGTTCATTATGATTGATGAGCAAAAGGTTGCATATGAAGAAATCTTGCGACTTTCATTGATGTGCCAGAAGGATTTTAAGAAACGTACTATTATTGTAAAAGGTGGTCCAGGTACAGGTAAATCTGTTATAGCTGTAAACCTTTTGGCGGAACTTACATTACGAGACCAGATGGTACAGTATGTTTCAAAGAATAGTGCACCACGTCAGGTTTATCTGCAGAAGCTTAAGGGAGAGATGAAGAAAAGCTCTGTTGATAATATGTTCAAGGGCTCAGGTACATATACGGAAACAGGATTGAATGTCGCACACACTTTGCTAGTTGATGAAGCTCATAGACTGAATGCGAAATCTGGTATGTTCCATAATAAAGGAGAAAACCAGATTAAGGAGATAATCCATTCAGCATATTGCAGCGTATTCTTTATAGATGAGAGTCAAAGAGTAACAATGGATGACATTGGTTCTGTTGAAGAAATTGAAAAATGGGCTAGAGAAGAAGAGTCAGAATTGTCATATCTTGAATTGCAATCACAGTTTAGATGTAATGGTTCTGATGGATATTTGGCTTGGCTGGATGATGTTTTGGATATAAGAGAAACTGCCAATTATGATCTAGAAGGAATTGATTATGATATTCGAATTCTAGATTCTCCTATGGAAGTGCGCGAATTGGTTATACAGAAGAATAAATCTTCTAATCGAGCGCGTATATTGGCTGGCTACTGCTGGGAATGGTTAAAGGCCGAGCAAAACAATACTAATTATCATGATATCAAGATAGATGATTTTGAAATGAGCTGGAATCTTGGTGGAGGCGAACCATTTGCAGTAAGTGACACATCTGTAAATGAGGTTGGTTGCATTCATACATCTCAGGGACTGGAGTTTGATTACGTTGGTGTTATCATTGGTGATGACATGAGATATGAGAATGGAAAAGTTGTTACAGACTTTACTCGTAGAGCTAAGACTGATCAATCCTTAAAAGGTATTAAGAAGCTTTATAAAGAAGACCCTGAGCTTGCTAAGCAGAAGGCAGATGAAATAATCAAAAACACCTACAGAACATTGCTCACTAGAGGAATGAAAGGGTGCTATATATATTGTACCGACAAGAATATGGAAGAATATTTAAAGAAAAGGCTAGAGATGTGCCATAAATAGGGAATATATATTAGCTAGTAACCAGAGAGAGTCTACGGGCTCTCTTTTTTATTACATAGTTTGTTAGAATTTGTAACTTAATGGACAATATTCGATTGAAAGTGTTGAGTTTTAAGAATATACTAAATATAGTGCGTACGCAGATATTTATAGAGGTGTTTTAATGAATATTGTAAATACGTTAGCTTATTATGACGATAAAGCAAAGGAATTTTGTGAGAATACTGTAAATGCAGATGTATCGCCTCAGCGAGACAGATTTCTATCTAATTTGACCAAGGGCAATAGAATTCTTGACTTTGGTTGCGGATCAGGTAGAGATACAAAAGCATTTTTAGAGCTGGGATATGAAGTAGAGGCAATAGATGGATCGAAAGAGCTTTGTAAAGTTGCTTCAGAATATACAGGAATAGAAGTTAAGAATATGTTCTTTAATGAACTAGATGCTGTAGAAAGATATGATGGCATTTGGGCATGTTCATCAATTCTTCATGTTTCGAAAGAAGAATTAAAAACTGTTCTTAAAAAAATGGTTATTGCCTTAAAAGTCGGTGGGGTTATTTATACATCTTTTAAATATGGCGATTTCGAAGGTGAGCGAAATGGAAGATATTTCTCTGACTTTACTGAAGAATCCTTCAGGGAGTATATTTCAGATTGTCCAGAGATGCAAATTATAGATATATGGATTACAGGTGACGTAAGACCTGGACGAGGAGAAGAAAAATGGTTGAACCTAATTTTGAAAAAATAGGTGATAACATACAGGGGGATTTAAATAATACATTGAGTATAGACATTGAACCATTTGCAATGACTGGTGACGTTAACAGTGGAACACAGTTATATGCAAAACTTATAGCAAGTTTTGGCAATGCAAAGCAGGTTGATATTATTGTGTCTTTCTTGATGGAATCTGGCGTTAAAATGCTTTTAGGGCAGTTAGAAAAGTCAATTAATGCTGGTACGAAAATACGAATTCTTACAGGTAATTATCTTGGAATTACTCAGCCTTCAGCTCTTTATATGATTAAGCGTGAGCTAGGCGATAGAGTGGAATTAAGATTCTATAATGACTCAAGCAGATCATTTCATCCTAAGGCTTATATATTTCACTATGCAACACATGGTGAAATATTTATAGGTTCTTCAAACATTTCCAGAAGTGCTTTGACATCGGGAATTGAATGGAATTACAAATTTAGCACAATTTCAGACGAGGCAAATTTTAATAAGTTTTGTGAGACTTTTGAAGATTTATATGAGAATCATTCAATAGAAGTGACAGGAGATGTACTTCGTGAGTATTCAAAAAATTGGCATAGACCTGCAGCGGCAAAAGATTTAGATAGATACGATGAGGCTGAATTAGATAAAGATACAAAAGTTAAAATGCTCTATGAACCAAGGGGAGCACAAATTGAAGCTCTTTGTGCTTTGGAAAATACTAGAGCAGAGGGTGCTACAAAAGCTTTGGTCCAGGCTGCAACAGGAGTTGGCAAAACTTATTTAGCAGCATTTGATTCAAAAGAGTATAAGCGAGTTTTGTTTGTTGCACATAGAGAAGAGATTTTAAAGCAAGCCGCGGTTTCTTTTCGTAATGTTAGAAATTCAGATGATTATGGATTCTTTAATGGTGATGAAAAATGCACTGGTAAATCAGTTGTATTTGCTTCAGTAGCGACTCTTGGAAATGAGAGATACTTAAGTCCGGAGTATTTTACTGCAGATTATTTTGATTACATTGTGGTTGATGAATTCCATCATGCGGTAAATGAGCAATACAAGAGGATAGTAGAATACTTTAAGCCCAAATTCTTGCTTGGGCTGACTGCTACTCCAGAGCGAATGGATGGTAGAAGTATTTATGAACTCTGCGATTACAATGTGCCTTACGAGATTTCATTGTATGAGGCTATTAATAAGGGAATGTTGGTTCCATTCCACTATTATGGAATATATGATGATACCGACTATTCGAAGCTGCATGTTGTAAGAGGCCGTTATGACGAGAAAGAATTAAACGAAACTTATATCGGAAATGTTCATCGTCATGATTTGATATACAAATATTATCGCAAATACGAATCTGATAGAGCATTAGGCTTCTGCTGTTCACGAGCGCATGCTGAGGAAATGGCCAAAGAGTTTTGCTTACGTGGCATACCAGCAGTTGCTGTATATAGTGATGCAAATGGAGAGTATTCTGAGGAAAGAAATGTGGCAATAGCAAAGCTTAAGGCCGGGGAGATAAAAGTAATATTTGCAGTAGATATGTTTAATGAAGGTGTTGATATTACTTCGCTAGATATGGTCATGTTTTTGCGCCCAACAGAATCTCCGATTGTTTTCTTGCAGCAATTAGGACGTGGATTAAGAAAATCAAAAGGTAAAGACTATTTGAATGTACTGGATTTTATCGGTAATTATGAGAAGGCTGGAAAGGTTAGGTTTTTCTTAAGCGGCAAGCATTCACATACTTATGATAAAAACTCAGGACGACCATCAAAGAATGATATTCCAGATGATTGCTTGATAGATTTTGATATGCGTCTCATTGATTTATTTAATGAGATGGAACGCAAGCAAAAGAAACTCAAGGATTTGATTAATGATGAGTTTTATAGAGTAAAAGACCTTATTGGTCATAGGCCATCGCGTTTGGAACTTTTTACTGAGATGGATGATGAAATATATCAGCTTACTTTAAAGAATTCGAAGGCAAATGTATTTAAAGGATATTTGGATTATCTGAGCGCGCTTGGTGAGCTTAATGATGAAGAAAAGTCTTTCTGTAATGGATTGGGTAAAGACTTTATTTCATTAATCGAAACAACAAACATGACTAAGGTATACAAGATGCCTGTCCTCATGGCCTTTTATAACAAGGATGATGTATTGATGAAAGTCAATGATAATCAGCTACTTGCTAGTTGGAAAGAGTTCTTTAACACAGGTAAGAACTGGCGTGATTTAGATTCAGACAGCACTTATGAGCAATATAAGTCAATTTCTGATGCTGAGCATATAAAGAAGATTCATAACATGCCAGTTAACTTCCTGCTTAAGTCAGGTAAAGGATTCTTTGTAAGTAATGAGGATTCACCGATTGCACTGTGTGATGAAATGAAAATGTTGCAAGGTAATAGGGTACTGTCTGAGCAGATGAAGGATGTAATTGAGTATAGGACTATGGATTACTATAGGCGAAGGATGGCGAATCCTTCAAAATAATATGCTGGAGGTAGAAATGAAGAAATGCTTAAATGCTGTTATTATATGCATTTGTATTTTGGTAAGTGGGTGTACTAATGAGGAGAATGAAGTAGTTATAAATGTGGACGATATTCCCTCAGATGAAATATCTATGATTTGTGGCACATATTTAGGTGAGAATCAAAGTGTATTACTGGTATATGCAGATGGAACAGCTGCTTATTATTATGATGGGTATTCAAATGTTGGAGACTCAGATGATGTATGGATGTTTAAGGATGGAATATTAACGTGGTATTCATATAAAATGCATTGCAATATAACAAATGATTATACTGAATATGATTATGAAAATAGCGATTCTCTTTCATACAAGATGTACATGTTTAAGTCTGATTCATTAAATTGGACTGATGAATATTATGTAAAAATTTCTGATTCTATCGAGGCAATGACTGACGATGATTGTAAAGAATTAATTGCTAGTTTTTCTTTTCCTAGAGTTTTGTCAGAGCAAGAAGCGAATAATCTTCGTTATGAAAAAGAAAAGAAAATGAATGAACAATTTTCAATAGCCAAGGGATTAGTTGAAGCATACAATGCTAAACATTCTGATTCTCCCGTAACAGGGGATAATGTTATAAAAAGAGAAAATGGTGCTGGGCCAGAGATTCATTTATATAAGAATGATATTGAGATAATTGTTTCATTTGGAGAATATCATAATGCATATTGCATAATTACTACAGTAGAAGATGAGGAATACTTTATTGAAGAAGCTTCTGAATGGGCTAATGCAATATTGGACTACGAAGAAATTGAATATAACGAAGAAGATGTTGAAAAAGATATCAGAGACATGGTAGATAATCCTTATGTTAATAGTGATTTTGGTTATGATGACGATGCATGGATGTGTAAAAAGGGTGGCTCACACCCATGGATTGGAGATTATACGTATTTTCTTGGAAATAGTTTTAAGTAATTGAAATGGTGTCAGGCACTTTTTTGTAGATGAGTTTTCTTATTTTAAGGTGATGATAAAAATTAATTTAAAGAATCCAAAATTATAAAGCCGCCATGGGAGATATTTGAATCAGTACTAATAGTTTTTATAGTAATTATCTAAAATAAAGTTAATCAAAACATATACGATATTTTCTATTAAAAGAAAACACATAATGCTATTAGTAAGAGTGGTGTTTATATTAAGTATTAAATTACGTATTGTTGATAATTGGATATAGAATAAGACTAACTATTAAAGAAAGTCAATAAAAATGTTTTAAAACAGAAATGTTTTGAATATAGCGGCGGTGACTATATCATTGCAATCAGTACATTGAAAATTGCATGACAAATAGAGCATCAAGTAATGGTGCTCTGACAAGAAGATATGATATTGGAATGATTAGACGGCTTCTATGTATTGTTGCCCTGAGGTTTCGAGTTTATAAATGACTCGAACAAGCTTCTTTGTAGCGTGTGATAATGCAACATAATAATGTTTGCCCTCGGATCGCTTTTTAGCTAAATAAGCTTTGAATGTTGGATCCCATAAGCAGACATAGGTTGTTGCATTGAACAAAGCATATCGAAGATACCGGGAGCCACGTTTTTCCATTCTTGAATGGCAGTTATCTAATTGACCAGATTGATAGGTGGAAGGAGACATACCGGCATAGGCAAGTATCTTATCGGGAGAATCAAACTGACTGAAATCACCTATTTCAGCGAGGATCATTGCGCCCATACGGTAGCTGATTCCTGGGATACTAAGGATTGGTGAATTAATCTTATCCATGATGATTTTGATTTCGTTTTCAATTTCTTCAATCTCGGAATCTAGTTCGCGAATAAGCTTTATGGTGTGTTTGAGTTCTAGCGATTTAGCTGGCATATTTGAACCGATAGAAGTTCTGGCAGCTTCTCTGAATGTAATAGCAGTATTTTTTGTGTAATGACCTTTTGAAGCTGTTTCGACAAGATTAGCCAGCCTTGTAAGATGAGCACTGGCAACATACTTCGCACCAGGGAATTCGTATAGAAGCTCATATACTGAATTCATATGAAGAGTTGGAACAAGTTTTTCTATTTCAGGGAAAAGGATGCAGACAAGTCTTGAAATGGAGACCTTAAGCTTTGCACGTTCTTTGACTTTGTCAAAGCGATAACGAGTTAGTGACTTAAGTTCTTCGTTATGATACGATGTGTCTGAGTAGGACTTTAAGTTCACGTCAGACATTAGCATAGAAGCAATTGTTCGGGCATCTACTTTATCCGTTTTGGTCTGTCTAAGGCTTAGACTTTTTCTGTACAGATTTGTATGTAACGGATTGATAACGTAGGTAGGCAAACCTTTATCAAGAAGATATCCAAGAAGATTGTAACTATAGTGTCCAGTGGCTTCTAGCCCTACTTTTACTTTAGAAACATCTTCCATAACGGATTCTATTTTCTGATAAAGTTCATCGAACCCATCGAGGTTGTTGGTGATGGTGAAGGGCTTAAAAAGAACTTCTCCATCAGTGTTTGTGATAAAGCAATCATGCTTATCTTTAGCGACATCAATTCCTACAAAAAGCATATAGAACCTCCTTAAGATAGTATTGATACTGTTTTAAGATCCACAGGGCTCTTTGCAATCGTAACCTACTTCTTGATAAACCGTCATGCGGTAACTAACTGATTAACAAATAAACAAAGAGACTGTGGTTGGAGCCTTGTTTAAACCATCTAGTGGTAGGGGGAATACACCAATCCACAGCATCTTAAAATAGCATAGTCGAACCTGTAGAAAAGGTAAAGAAAGACTATGACTTTATATAATAGTAGGGGGAATATATAATGTGGGAGATGGATTACGATGCGGCAGCATCACATTGGGAAAAGAAGGACGCGGACTCAGTTCATATGGAGCCAACAGCATTAAAAGAAAAGATTGAAGCTTTTATCGGTGCTCATAATACATGTGCGCTGGCTACAGCTTCTAGGGATTGTGTGCGCAACACACCTATTGAATATAACTATGTAGATGGAAACTTTTACTTTTTCTCCGAGGGTGGCTTGAAGTTCAGAGGGCTGAAGGAGAACAAGAATGTGGGCATTGCCATTTTTGAACCTTACGGTGGTTTTGGCCAGCTGAAAAGTTTGCAGGTGCAGGGAGTTGCGTCTATGGTGGAGCCATTTTCGGATGAGTATCTGAAGCTGATGGAGCACAAGAAGATTCCTGTGGAGGTTATGAAGAAATTGCCGCAGCCTATGAACTTGATTAAGGTTGAGCCATCTTCATTTGACTATCTGGATTCAGAGTTGAAGAAGGATGGGTTCGGGAGTAGGCAGCATTTTTCTGGCCCTGGAAGGGCCCGCTAGGAATGGTACAATTGTTTTTGTTGCTAAAAAAATTGCGGATAAGATAGGTGCTGATACATTATATAGAGGATAAATGGCGGAATAATGCGAAATACTGAATTTGAAAAGAGTCGTCGGTTTTATGAAAATCAAGTGGCTCCTATGATACATGAAAAGTTTCCTAAATATGAATCAAGAATAGCGGTAGGCTTAGTTGGCGAGGGATCTGATTGTTTTGGTTATGATGATTACATGTCTAGAGACCATGATTTTGGTACTGGCGTGTGCCTATGGCTTACCGACGAGGACTTTGATGAAATAGGATGCCTTTTGTCTATAGCATATAATGAGCTTGCTATGCAGTATGGCGGTGAAAAGCTAACAGAACGACTTCAAGAGCGAAGAGGGGTTATGACTATAAGGTCATTTTACTCAAACATTCTTTATATTGATTGCAACACTAAAGACTGTATTCTTACGGAAAATGATTGGCTTAATCTAGAACACAGTTGTCTTGCTACAACAACAAATGGAGAAGTCTTTAGAGACGATTTGGGGGAATTTACAAGATTCAGGAATCTTCTTTTAAGCTATTATCCAGATAGCATTTGGAGAAGAAGAATAGTAAATGAGCTTCATCAGTTTTCAGCAGCTCTTCAGGTAAATTATGCTAGATGCATGACTAGAAATGATATTGTGGCAGCGGAGCTTTGCAGAGCAAAAGGTCTGGAGGCAGCTATGGAGCTTTACTTTTTGCTTAATAGAAAATTTGCGCCATACTATAAATGGACTTATAGAGCTTTATCTGAACTAGAAAATGACGGTGAATATGCAATGCTTGTCAAAAAGCTTGCCTCTACTGTAAGCGATGATGCAGCATGGAGATTTAATACATATAATCCTAGAAGCATCAATATGAAAGATAAGGTAATAGCTACTGCTGAAGAAATAGCAAAAGCAATAGTTGAGCTTCTTAATAAAAACGAGTTGATAGAAGGTGGCGACTCATACTTGGAAATATACATAAATGATATTTTACAAGTATGAAGGCCAGGGCAGAATATGGTAAATAGGAAAAGATGTACGCAAAAAGAAATAGGAATAGTAAAAGAGGTACGAGGAAAAAGCAATCATGTCACCTTAATGACTGTTGCATATTTGATTGATGGCGTAGAGTACGAAATCACAGAAAAGTTAAAATATAAAGGTGAAGCTATAAAAATAGGGCCTATTCCTATTGGACAAAGACGTTTCCCTGTAATAGGAACAAAAAAGGTGATGGATGAAGTAGAAATTTGCTATAATCCTGAAAATCCTGCCGAGGCTTATATAGTCGGAAACGATGGAATTTGGACAGCTTAAATATGAATATTTCTCTTTTTCCTACGGGTGAAATGTCCTATTTGAAATTTGAACCGTAGGATTTCAATTTTCTTCCTGATTTTAGGTTTAGCGGCAACAGCAAGACTTATTTCCTTACTCGAGATAGTATAGAGTCATGATTTATTAAAGTGGAGGATAATTATGGCATTTATTGGAATTGTATTAGTAACATTATTGATGATGGCAGCATTCTTTGCTGTTGTTGGAGTGGTACTGTTTCTCATTGGGCTGGCTATCACAGCTATTATCAGCAGTGCTGTCCTTGCCAACACCGGCAAGCCTCTTAGTGAATCTAAGAGAAAGAAAACCTTAGTTATAGTACTTCTTATTGCTGCTGCGCTGGCGCTGATTCCATCAGGCTTTGTAATCTATCAGTTTGTAGCTATGTTTTTGATGTAGGGGGCCTGCCTTAGGGCTTTTTTGATTGGTTAGAATGGGGGATATTAAATTAATGCCTAATGAAAATGGTACATGGGTAATGTATGGAGTGGAATGGGATGATCCAGAATGTTTACATACAGTTGATGAAGCAATTGAATATATAAATGAAATCGGATTTCTGCCTCTATTTAAGAATGAAATTCCCGGATTTTCACTAGAAGAGCGCACAGTTCCCGAATATTGGTGGAGTGGCAATCCAACACTTGATCCATGGGAATGGAGAGAAATAATAGCACGTCGTGGTGACATTGCCTATGGTAAATTTTTCAATAAGAAAGCTGGATTTATTTCAAAGGAATGGTTTCCATATTTTGCTAACTACAGGCGTGATGGCTATGATTTTGATGCTCTATGGGATGATGAAAAAGCTTCAAGACGCCAAAAGAAAGTTATGGATGTTTTAGAAATCTGTGATGAAATATATTCTAATGAATTGAAACAAAAAGCAGGCTTTGGCAAAGGCGGCGAAAAAGGCTTTGATGGTACAATCACTGACCTTCAGATGATGACCTATCTTACAGTACGTGATTTTAGGCAACGCAAGAACAAAATAGGCGAAGCTTATGGTTGGCCTATCGCCATATATACTAAGCCTGAAAATATCTATGGGCGTGACCATGTGGCATCTTTATATAGTATGAATCCGGCAGAATCTGGAAAAGCTATAGCTGAGCATATTATGGAAGTATATCCTATAGCAACTGAAAAACAGATTAGAAAGATTTTACGGGGGTTGATAAGAGTATGATTTTATTTATTAACGCATGTGTAAGAGAAGAATCGCGAACAGAAGTTTTAGCAAAGGCTTTGCTTTCTAAGCTAGGAGATTATGAAGAAGTAAAGCTTGAGGATATCGATTTTCCAAAGACAGATGAGGCTTTCTTAAAGAAAAGAGATTCGCTAATTGCTGCTGGTACGTTTGATGATTCAATGTTTACGCTGGCCCTTCAGTTTGCAAAGGCAGAGACAATTGTTATCGCAGCACCTTATTGGGATTTATCATTTCCAGCTGTGCTTAAGCAGTATATAGAGCACATCAATGTCCTTGGTATTACGTTTGAGTATACTCCAGAAGGCATCCCAAAAGGACTATGCAAAGCAAGTAAGCTGTATTACGTAATGACAGCAGGTGGTACCTATGTTCCGGAAGAATTCGGGTTTGGATATATAAAATCCCTAGCAGAAAATTTTTATGGAATCAATGATATAGAATTGATAAAAGCAACTGGGCTGGATATCTACGGCGCTGATGAAAAGTCTATTTTAAAAGAAGCTGTGGACAGGTTGTAGAGTATATAAAGAAGGCGAGGCCTTGGCCTCGCCTTTTTGTTGGAATTACCAATGGGTTTTATGCTCGTCGATTACAGTCTTAGTTTCTGCGTTCACTAAATAAAAGCCTTTTAGAGAGGCTTCAGTTTGGCCAAGGGAATTGCCGTCCTCATCCAATGGCTCTGCTTCAAGCACGAGCTCGAGGCAGTCGTTTCCTTGGTCGTCTTGTTTTATTCCGTTGTCATATAGCACGTAAACATATTCGTCGTCGCGGGCGACGGTGCCCTTTACATAGCCTTTGGCGTTGAAGTCAAGCTCCACGGAAAAATCGGATATGACGCCCTCTTGAACCAGGTAGTTACAAAGGATAATCATGTGATTCATGATGGTGACGTCGTCCATATATTCTTCGGAGTCGTCAATCATATACTGGGAGCTATCGTCAACATAGTCTGATTCGTACGAAGGGATGTATTCTGTGTCTTCAATTACCTCATCTGTGCTTGTATCTAAGCCGAAACCAAAGTTTATTGCGTCATAAAGCCAAATGTAGTTTGGTACAAATGACAGGATTGTAATCACTATAAGCAGGGCTTTTTGCAGCTTTGAGAGCTTGGCTTTGCCAGTCTTTTTCAAAGATATGATGTATGCAATCATAGCCACAATTGTTGGGATAATCAGAGTTAAGCCCACAGTGGATATGAGGGCGGCGATGCCTACTGTGATTTTCGGAAATCCGAACCAATAATAGTTGTCGTATGGTGCGCCTACAAAGCCGATGCTAAAAGCGAAAATCCAGAACATTATCAGCAATTTGAATGGATGATTCTTTTTTGCATTGTCGGGAAGCTTGGCAGCAATTTCATCTTTGGTTTGCTCTTTTCCGCGGATGATGTTTATGAGCAGGTGCTTCGATAAATCGTGGTAGAAGTCGATTAGGTCCGGCCTGCTAAGGCGGTAGGCTTTGTTGATGCTATGAAAAATATAGGCGATGTCGATGCCTGCAAAAAACAGAATGATGGCCGGGGCAAGCAGTATGCAAGCGTAGTTGTATATCCATCGCTGCAGGTAATCCCAGTGCCTATAAAATATTTGGAAATATACCAGGAATAATGCTGCTGCACCGTAGAGCTTTATGATACGGGACACCAGTAATGTTTTGGCGGCAAGGCGGGCGCCATCGCCGGTTGGTTGAAGTTCGTCTGTGTTGTTAGTTTCCATTATTATTCCCCTTTTGAAGTTTTGTATATACAAAGCTTAGTACAGGAGGGGGAAAAGTGCAATGAACTCCTTTAATCTATCTAACCTTTACAACTTGCCCTTTTGTAATCCCAACTTCATTAAACGAATCAACCCTAGCGTATACAGATTGTCCTTTTACAAGTGCTGCGATATTCTGGCAGTTTTTGCCAAATACCATATAACTGTGATACAGCTTATCTTCAGCATATCCCCATAAAATATTATGTCCTAGTGCAGAATCATTATCCCAGCTCACCATCATATCCATTTCGGTTTCATTATTGTAATCATATTTTACTCCGGATGCAGGCTGTGGTACATTTCCGTTGCCTTTACCGAATATACGAATTCCAGAGACTTTTATTTTCTGATTGAATGGGACTTCCAACACAGTCAATTTAATATATCTAAAGGATTTAAATTCTTTTAAATCAATAAAATCGTTTGCAAGGTCGATATCGGATTTTGATTTATCACAAAGAATTTCATAGTTAATGCCGTCAATTGAGCCTTCCAAAATCCATTTTGTAGCACGAGGTTTCTCGTCAATATATCTGATTTCATGAGCGATTAGTCTATCTGCATCTGCCGGTATTTCATCAATAATATCCTGATCAGCAAAATTAAGTTGAATCATGCGAACATTCATAACTTCGCCTAAATCTACCTGTGCCCATTCATTATTTGATGTGTCAGCAATCCACCAGTCCCTGATACATTCATTTGTTAAATTTTCCTTGCATGTACCAGATGACACTTTGACATTCTTTTTATAGGAAAGAAGCATGAAATCAGGATCAGCAAAAGCAGGTGCATCAACATTTATTGGCCAATCTCCATACATCTGGTCACAATATAAATCATTGTCTTTATCAAAACCTGCTTTCCAAAGCCCCAAACGTCTTTCCATATCGTTATTTACTGAAATTGATATTGATGCAGTGTGCCAATATTTCCCATCTGAGCCAGCTACTGTAGATCCATGTCCAGCTCCATTAGCAAATCCACCGGGCTTATATGAGAATGGATTATTAGCTGCATATTTAAAAGGCCCCAAAGGATTATCGCTTACAAGCACACCGTCATTGTAGACATTAACTTGGGTAGCAGGGCATGCATATTGCAAATAGTATTTTCCATTATGCTTAGTCATATAAGCTCCCTCAATGTAAGGATCGTCACCGGCAAATCCTCTTGCGAGACGTCTAACATCATCTTCTGTGATTAGTCCTTCATTATGACGATTTTCTTCTGGCATCTTCATTAAATCTGCAAAAATAGCCTCTGTAGCTGCAGCTATACCTTCAGGTGTTTTACCACTGACGTGATCCATTCCACTTCGCTCATAGCCGCGGTTCTTATTATCCATATTAAACATAACCTGTTTTTCGCCTATAGGTTTCATGGTCTTTGAATCAAGTTCGACACCCCAAATCGGAGTGATATTAGAGCAACCCCAATATAAATATATTCTTCCGTCATCATCGCAGAAAAGATTAGGATCCCAAAATGCAAATGAACCTTTTATTTCTTCAAATGGCTCATTAATTGGGTCCTTTGATCTATAGAAATTACAAATGCCAGAACGCTTTGATGCGCAAAAATATAAATAATCGCCAATCGCTCTAACATCAGGTGCATAGTCAAAAATAGGAATAGGTTTATCTAGCCTATGATATTCCCAATCTATCAGATTCTCGCTAACAAAGAATCCTGCTGTCATAGAGGGAAATAAGTAATACTTTCCCTTAAAAAATTCCATAATAGGGTCTGCAGCCTCTCTGTATATGGCTAGCTTTGCATCACCTAGCCCTGGCATATTAGGCTTTTGATAATTATATTTGTATGGCAAATTCATAGGATTGCAAAAATACTTACTCATTGTCCATTACCTCCAATTTTATTATCATTAATTTTATATTATAATCTTATAAAAATGATTGACATTTCTTATACAGAATACGTCTTTTTTTCTTAAATTTGAAAGGGAAAGAGTAATGCGAAAATTAAGAATAGTTTATGCACTTTTAGTCATTCTTTCAGCATTGTATTCAATTGCTGTATACATGGTGGGAAGTGGCACATTTTCATTTATTATATGGGTCTTTGCAGCTATATTTTTTGGCTTCTTATATCTGATGGACAAGAAAAAATTATGGCCCAAAGTACCTAAAGCGATAAGACTTGTTTTCAGAATTATTGTAGCCACTTGCATCGGCATTTTCATCATATGCCAGGGATGTATACTCACTCAGTTCTTTTCAAAAGGAGAGAACGGAGCAGATTACATTATTGTCCTGGGCGCGCAGATGAAAGACTGGGGACCAAGTGTAGTCTATAAGGCAAGGCTTGATTCTGCAGTTGATTATTTGAATAGTAATCCTGACACGAAGGTAATTGTTACTGGTGGCCAGGGCGTCAACGAATCCATCGCCGAAGGTGAAGGCGGGAAGATTTATCTTATTGAACAAGGCATATCAGAAGATAGAATTATAGTTGAAAGTGAGTCACGAGATACAGAGCAAAATATCAGCAATGCAATGAATCTTGTGGAGGTATCAGATGATATGAAAATCGGCATCGTCACAAACAATTTCCATGTATTCAGAGGAGTGATGATTGCAAAGCGCTACACTGATGCTGATGTGACAGGCATTGCTGCGTTCACAGAATACCAGTATCTTCCTAACAATATGGTGAGGGAGACCTTTGGGATTTTGAAGGATATTTTTTAATAGGTCGTCATACCTGTTAATGACAATTAGATTATAGATTGAGAGGATAGTTAGATGTATTATGTTCCAGATGGCACAGAATTAGCAGGCTTTTATGAATGCTCTGAATGTGCAAACAGATTTTTATCAGTTCAGGTTGGTCCTAGTTTGGTTTGTCCTTACTGTGGTAAGGAGCCAGATATGGAAATTGGACCAGATGAAGAAATGCCAGTGGTTAAGGAAACAGCAAAGCTTTTGCAGGTTGTTAGAGGCGAAGAAGAGGTTGAGCGTATGGATGCACTTCTTTCATTAGCTGTCACCGGTGGCGATTATAATTGGATGTAGAAAGAATGGAGATATAAATATTTATGGGATTTTTTTCAGAGATAGATGGAGAGCTTAAGCCATCGGATGAATATATAGCTACTCATAAGCTGGAGGGCTATGAAGAGGGCGACATGGAGCATGACGACTATGAAGTAGAGGATGATGAAGTTGCCATGTCTCTTATGAGAAAATGCAAGGATTGCGGCAAAGCCTTTACTTTGGCTGGCGCCATTAAGGAATTTGATTCCTATTTTGATGGCGAGTTTTTCTACATGGAAGAATTCGTCGGCCAGCTTTGTGGCAAATGCGCTATTGATGATGTAGAACAGGATTTTGATTAGGCGAGACATTTAGCCTTGTTATTATTCGAATATTGTATGGCGAGGCTGGGGCCTCGCCTTTTTTGTGGTCGTTTTATTCTAAAATATGCCTTTTTCAATTTAAAAGTATTAAAGGGGAGTATTTTTCAATTTTAATACTCGATGATTTGCTATTTATGGATAAATGCTACAGAATGTGTATTTATAAATCACGTCAAAGTATTAAAACAAAGTTATTTAAATATTTAATACTTGGGGACATTGTGAATATAAGGGGGCTAGGACAAATCAGGTATTAAAAATTCAATTAAGGCTGTTTTAATACTTTTAAGTTGGGAGAGAGGTCGATTATCCATTAAATAGGCATTAAATTATATAAAGAATTTGAGATATCACCCTTTAAACCATGTCAACTTATAATTTGAGTTAGACATACCTAACTAAAAGTAGTATTATGAGATAAAACTAATACTATTTAAGAGTGGAGGGTAATATGAAACCAGATTACAAAAATTGGATGCCTAAGGGAATGATTCTGGGAGTGTTGACTGTATCAGTATTTTTTCTTGTGCTGACGTACTTTACTTTTTACAGAACACCATTGGGAAAAGTTTTTTTGGCACTAACAGTGATATTTTTATTGTGTAGCATATGGATGTATTTGATGTATAGAGCTTTCTCATATGATGGAAAGCGACAGATGTCAAAGCAAATAATTAATGGCGTTTCTTCATATGTCAGCATTCCAGCAGGCGGAAAATGTCTTGATGTTGGCTGCGGAAGCGGTGCGTTGAGTATTGCATGTGCAATGAAAAATCCTGAGGCTGAGATCACAGGAATCGATAGATGGGGTAAGGAATATGCATCCTTTAGCAAGTCGCTCTGCGAGAACAATGCAAAAGCTGAGGGCGTTAATAATACCACATTCCAGCAGGGAGATGCTTGTTCTCTTGATTTCCCAGATGAAACATTTGATGCAGTTACAAGCAACTATGTTTATCACAATATACCTAGCAAAGATAGGCAGGCAATACTTTTAGAGACACTGAGAACTCTCAAGAAGGGTGGTACTTTCGCTATTCATGACATCATGTCTAAAAGCAAATATGGTGATATGGAAAGTTTTGTTAAAAAACTGAAGGATATGGGGTATGAAGAAGTAAAGCTTGTAGATACAACAAATGGAATGTTCATGAGCAAATGGGAGTCAGTATGGATGGGCCTGAGCGGCTCCACAATTCTTATGGGAAGAAAATAGGCTAGATATTAAAAAGGCGAGGCATTTAGCCTCGCCTCAGAGTGTAGACAAAGTGTCGCGGCTTCCGCCGCGACCTTTTCTTTTTTAATAAGGAGGAACTGGAGTCAGAGGACTCCAGTTCTTTCATTTTTAAACCAACTTATACCTTAGAAAGCCTTGATTTTACAAGCTTTCTAGCCACTTTTTTGATATAATAAAACTATCAAAACAAGGGGTTAGAATAATGATTACAGAACAAAATGAGAAGGCTAGAAAGCAGATTGAATTTGTATGTACTGATGATTTAGTTCCTCAAGATCATCTTCTAAGAATCATAGATAAAGCAATTGATTGGTCTTTTATTTATGATTTAGTCAGAGATAAATATTCTCCTGATCAGGGGCGTCCAAGTATTGATCCTGTCACTCTAATCAAAATCCCATTGATTCAATATTTATACGGAATTAAAAGCATGCGCCAGACTATAAAAGAGATTGAGGTGAATGTTGCTTTTAAATGGTTTCTTGGGCTTGAACTTTACGATAAGGTTCCTCATTTTTCAACCTTCGGTAAGAACTATTCAAGAAGATTCGAAGGTACTGATTTATTTGAGCAAATCTTTCAGCACATCTTGGAAGAATGCTATCGCTTCAAACTTGTTGACCCAACAGAAATTTTTGTTGATGCAACTCATGTAAAAGCAAGAGCTAATAATAAAAAGATGCAACGAAGAATCGCTCAGCAGGAAGCATTGTTTTATGAAGAGATGCTAAGAAAAGAAATATCATCAGATAGAGCTGCTCATGGTAAAAAGCCATTGAAAGATAAAGATGATGATAACCACTCATCTGGTTCGTCAGGAGGTAATGATAAGTTTGAAGAATACACTGATGATGTTCCATTGGATGGTAAAACAATCAAATGTAGCACTACTGATCCTGAAAGTGGTTGGTTTAGAAAGGGTGAGCACAAACATGTCTTTGCTTATGGAATAGAAACTGCCTGTGATAAAAATGGGTGGATTTTAGGTTTTGATGTTAATCCTGGCAATGAGCATGACAGCAGAACTTTCAAAGGTCTGTATGATAAGCTTCAAAATATTGGAATGGAAAAATGTGTTGTTGATGCAGGATATAAAACTCCAGCCATTGCGAAGTTATTACTCGATGATGGTGTAAAACCTGTTTTTCCATACAAAGCACCAATGACAAAAGATGGTTTCTTCAAGAAATATGAGTATGTCTATGATGAATACAACGACTGCTATATTTGCCCTAATAACCAAATATTAAAATACAGTACTACAAATAGAGATGGTTACAAGGAATACAAAAGTTGCAGTCACATATGCGAGAAATGTGAGTTCTTAGGACAATGTACAGCAAGTAAGAATCACGTAAAAGTTGTAAACCGTCATGTCTGGGAAGAATACATGGAAGCATGTGAAGATATAAGACAGACCTTAGGTATGAAAGAGTTATACTCTCACAGAAAAGAAACCATAGAAAGAATCTTTGGAACAGCTAAAGAGAATCATGGTTTTAGGTATACACAGATGTATGGTAAGGCGCGCATGACAATGAAAGTCGCGCTTACCTTTGCGTGTATGAATTTAAAGAAACTAGCAAAAATACAACAAGAATGGGAATTGAAAATGGCCTAAAGAAAGGCCATTTTTAACAAAAATCAAAAAAAGAATCTTGGAAAAAGGAAAGGATGCTGCAAAACCGAGTTTTGCAGCATCCTCTTTGTCGTGCGCCTAGCGGCGCACGTTTCTAACGGGTTAAAGTCCCGAATCCGCCCGGTAGTGGGAAGGATATAGCCGAAAGCAAGGGTGTTCGTCGCGAGGCGGAATCTGAAGGAAGCTGGATGTGGGGAACATACTAACCCACGGGCAAATCTCTGGTCTGACGTACAGAAATCTCATACGAGGTTACGCATGAGGGTAAGACTGCGACACAAGTTGAAGCCCGATAACTACACGGAATCATGCGTAATAAATGAGGCAGATGGATGGAGAGGAAGAAACGTGTGGTACCTAGGGAGGTCTGTGTGAAATGCTCTGAAAGGAGTAACCACCGTACAAGGAAACGAGGCGGTGCTGAACATGCAGAAGTCAGCAGAGGTCATAGTAGGGATATGGACATGGAAACATGGACATGCTAACCGAAGGACCGAATCAGTAGGAGTCTTAAGTATGACCGAGAAAGGAGGAATGACCGCTAATGGCAGAAAACATAGATAATAATGGCTGTTCGCAAAGAGATAGTGCGGAACACGAAGGGTATGCGAAAGCGCTTAGGTCATTCAATCGGATATGGAAAGAAAGAGACAGTGCACAGCCGAAGCTCTTGGAAGCGATACTGTATAAGGATAACTTTAACAGAGCGTACAAAAGAGTTAAGGCAAACAAGGGAGCGCCAGGTATTGATGGTATGACCATTGAAGAGGCACTTCCGTACCTTAAGGAACATCAACAGGAGTTAACTGACCGCATATACCGCGGCAAGTATACCCCATCGCCAGTCAGGCGAGTTGAGATTCCAAAACCAGATGGTGGTGTGCGCAAGCTTGGCATACCCACCGTGATAGACCGAACACTCCAACAGGCAATAACTCAACAGTTAGTGCCCATCTATGAACCATTGTTTGCGGACGGAAGCTACGGCTATCGTCCAAACAGAAGCGCAAAGGATGCTATACAGAAGGTAAAGGAATACGCAGAACAAGGTTACACTTTTGCGGTAATCTTGGACCTATCAAAGTATTTCGATACCTTGAATCATGAAATTCTTATCAATCTCCTCAGAAGGAATGTGAAGGATGAACGTGTAGTCCAACTAATAAAGCGCTATCTGAAAAGTGGGGTAATGGAAAACGGAGTGGTCACTGATACAGAGGAAGGTTCACCGCAAGGTGGAAATCTATCTCCGCTTCTTGCGAATATCTACCTCAATGAGTTCGACCAAGAGTTTCTGAAAAGAGGTGTGCCCTGTATAAGATATGCAGATGACATCGTTCTTCTTGCGAAAAGCAAAAGAGCATCAGAGAGACTCTTGGAAAGCAGTACTAAATATCTCGAAGAGAAACTGAAGCTAACGGTTAATCGAGAGAAAAGTCGTACTGTCAGTGTGTTTGCTATCCAAAATTTTAAATTCCTTGGCTTTGCATTGGGAAGGAACGGAAGTGGCATATATGTCCGAGTTCATCCAAAGTCATGGAAGAAGTTCAAGTCAAAACTGAAAGATTTATCTTCCCGTAAGTCTGTACAGTCCATCAAGCCAAGCCTAGAGAAAATCAAGGTGTATGCTAGAGGATGGCTTAACTACTATGGAATTGCCAGCATGAAGAACAACATAGATGACATTAATAAGTGGCTCTATCACAGAATACGCATGTGCATATGGAAACAGTGGAAACTTCCCAAGACAAAGAAGAGGAATCTTATTAAACTGGGGATACCCGAATACTATGCACATATCACAGCCAACAGCCGCAGAGGCTACTGGTTTGTGTCTGGTATGGGTGCGGTTAACCGTGCCTTATCAAAAGAAAGACTGATAAACAGTGGCTTTTATGATTTAGCCACAGCCTATCAGTCTGTGCACGTCAACTATTGAAAGCGCCGTATACCGAACGGTACGTACGGTGCTGTGAGAGGACGGGAGCTAATCACTCCCTCCTACTCGATTACAGTCTGAGGCGAGGCATTTAGCCTCGCCTATATTTATGCTCCCATTTTGTTTTGATTCTCTTCAGTGAATCCGAATAGTACATTTGAATTCTTTTGTTGTATTACTCTAAACACATCGTTAAGGATGGCGTTGTTTCGATCATTGGTATTTAGAGAGAGAATCGATACAGGACCAAATGTTTTGTTAAATACCGTGACACCAGAATTTACTATTCTTCCATACTGGCTTATATTGCTTGGATACATCCATGTGACATCTTTATAATTTATAAATAAAGAATCACTACTTAGATTGCTATTGTTTTTAAATAGCGAGAACGAATGAAGCATCACAATGTAATTCTCTGTAAGGAACAGGTTCTGTGGGTATCTACGGACTGTTGGAGCATCAAGTTCTTTTTCCATTTGTGCATAAGAAGCATCTGATAGATATCTTAATCTCTTTAGATACAATCTTGCTCTTACTAAATAATCGAATCCAAACCAGAGAAGAAATAGGGCAATCATACCAAAGATTATAGCATTAGTTCTAATTCTTTCTGCTGGGAATCCGCTTCCGTTATAGTTGCTTTGTACATGGAACAAGTAGTTGCCGTAAGTTGATTCATATTGTGCATAATCAAAAGCTGTTCCAGATTTTGACTCAAAATAATCTACCAGAAGATTTTTTACTTCAGAAGAAGGCTCTTCAAGATAGCCAATCATTGTGTAGACGCCATCGTTGTTAATAGCATTTTTGGCCTCGGAATACTGTGCGGAATCCATAATTGCGATGAAGCTAGATTCGTTTTCTACTACATAATAATTTACGTCATCATATGAGTAAATTAGTGATGGTGCTTGTGTTATTTCAAGCTGGGCAGCCTGATTATTCTTACCATTCGCAATACTATCCAAATTCGTTATGTTCATTCGGTCGGTTGAATCTCCGTTAGTAGCTGAGTAGTGCATGTTGTAAAGAAGCATTGAACCTGGTATTGCCGCGCAGATAACTATTCCAACAAAGCACAATATGGCTTTTTTTATCAAAGAACGATAGCCTGACTTGATTAATGGATGTGTAATTCTACGTTTTGCTTCGGATGTTGTTACCTGCTCTGTTAAAGGCTGATAATCGTATCCGGCTGGTATGATTGATTCATCAAAGCCAGAAAGTCTTTTCTTTCTATCATTGGCAATTGTTTTCAACAGGACAATAGTACATACAATACCAGCTAGGAAAAAGATTCCGCCGATAATTACAGATGACATTAAATCATCTACAGGTCTTGTGCTGATTTCAGCATATCTGATATAGAAATTATCATCTGTGATGCCTAAATTCTCCAAATCCTGCTTATACATGATGGCCAAATCGCTGTCATCATATATGGATCCTGCGCTTACTACAAGTGTCAGTGGATCAGATGTAAAACTATCTGTCTCGTAGTTTAAATAATCCCATGTTTCATCACATATTCTGTCAAGCTCAGCAGCAGTTTCTTCTTCGTCAGTAACAAGGATGGCAATTGAATTATCATCTAGCCATACTGCGTAATACCAGCTGTCAGGATTACCGCTTGGGCCTTCTGTCGCAAAACATTCAAAAACAGCATCAATTGTGATTTCATAATAACCATCATCAATATCTTCGTAGTTATTTTCTACGAGAGATGTGTTGTAATCCTGAAGACTTCCGTTGTTTTTTCTGATGAGTGTTTCTAAATCGCTGAGCATTGCAGCACCCATCATCAGCATGACAACGCATCCCAGGAATGGAAATAGACGTTTCTTGATTGTAAACATTATAAATTCCCCCTCTTAATGTTAGTTTACTTTACTACATTAAAGTATATTTAATATTATTTTTGATGGCAATGATAATTTTCTATTATTTCCGTTTCGGAAATAATGCCATGGGTAATAGAATTGATTGGCTAAGGAATCAGATGCTACTATGCTAGTGAGAAAAACAGGAGGCATAATAGAATGAGAGGAAACATAAAAGAAGAGAAAAAGCAGATGATGTTAAATGAGAATATTTTGACACTGCTTCCAAAGATGGCTGTGCCGACAATAATGGCTCAGCTTATAACTACAATCTATAATTTAGTTGATACATTTTTTGTAAGTACATTAGGCACAAATGCGACTGCAGCGGTTGGTGTAAATAGCTCCTTGGAAAGAATGATTACTTTAGTTGGTTCTTTGATTGGAGCAGGTGCTTGTAGCTATATAGCTAGATTGTTGGGTGCTAAAAAGGATGAACAAGCAAATAGAGTTTTGTCTACATCTTTCTTTAGTGGACTTGGATTAGGAATTGTATTTTTAGTTATCGGAAAAATAATAATTGGCGATTTGGTTTACTGGCTTGGTGCAACAGATGAGTGTGCCACATATTCAATGCAGTATGCTAATTACGTTTTATATGCTGCACCATTCATGATTGGTAGTTTTATATTAAACATGTGTCTGAGAAGTGAGGGCAGTGCTACGTATTCAATGATTGGAATATCATTTGGTGGTATATTGAACTGCTTTTTAGATCCTTTGTTTATTTACAAGTTTGGAATGGGGGTAGCCGGAGCTTCAATGGCCACAGCGATTTCTAAGTTTATTAGTTTCGTTATTCTTCTTGTTCCATATATCAGAAAGAGCAGTATTGTTGAATTATCTATTAAAAAGATTAAGTACATTTTTGAAGATATAAAAGAAGTTGTGTCAATTGGTTCGAGTTCGTTCTTCAGATCTCTTCTTACTGTGGCAGCGTCTATTGCAATTAATAGAGTTGCAGGTACTTACTCAACTGCAACTCTTGCAGCGTTGTCCGTATCAAACAGAGTTATGGAATTTCCATTTGCATTTATTCTTGGCTTTGGACAGGGATATCAGCCTGTTGTTGGTTTCAACTGGGGAGCCAAATCATGGAAGAGAGTTAAGGACAGCTATAAATATGGATGTGCGATGGCCGTTATCGGTTCAGTTATAATGGGTATTGCAATTTTCATTTTTGCGTCACCAATTATTCGTATATTTAATACAGAGGCAGATGCAGAGGTACTAAGACTTGGCTTGCTTTGCATAAGACTTCAGTGCTTTGGTTTGATTATTCATGCACTAAGTTCTCAGGTTAATATGTTCTACGCAGGTATCGGAAATGCGAAGCTTTCTATTGTTACAAACTTTGCCAGACAAGGATATTGCTTCTATCCAGTATTGCTAATTGCGCCATTATTAATGGGAGTTGAAGGTGTAGCTTCTACACAGGCAATTGCAGATTTGTTGAGTGCAGTTGTTATTATTCCTTTATATTTCCATGGTCATAAGTTGATTGATATAGCAAGTGAGGTGGGATGACATGTTTACTTTAAAAGGTAGAACTATGGTTATTACAGGTGGAGCTGGAAACAATGGTATGGCCATTGTAAATGCCGCCTTGGAAAATGGAATGAATGTTGCCCTTTTGTCGGGATTACATACTAAAGCACAAAAGGCTATTGCGGAAAAGATTCCGGAGAAATATCACGATAGAGTAATTGGACTAGCTCAAAATCCTAAAGCTAAGTGGGAGGAAAACTTGGCAGCTGCTCCTGAAATTTATACTAAGAATGAGCATATGAGTGATATTATCCGATACGTTTATGACTATTTTGGCAGTGTTGATGTAGTTGTTAATGCAAAGGGTGGTCATATTAGGTATGATTTTGAGCATACAGATAAAGAGATTTGGAGACATTCAATGGAGGTTGTAGAATCAGCCTTCGTAAATGCGAAGAATGCTTACGAGTTTTTGCTCGAAAGTAATGCACCACGAATTATTAATATAACAACTGCCGATGCAAGAAATGGTGGTTATTTCCATGACCCTTCATTTGCCGCCGCTAGAGGTGGCCTAGAGGCATTAACTTATGAGCTGGCAAAGGAGCTTGGTCCTAAAGGAATAACTACTAATTGCATATTGATTGGTCATTGCGAAGGGGATGTCCCTGCCGAGGATACATTGACTGATCAGCAGCGAGAACAAATGACAAAACAAATTCCAGTAGGTAGAATGATGGAACCTAAGGATTTGGTTGGAGCATTTTGTTTTCTTGCTAGTGAAGAATCGTCATTTGTTAATGGAGCAAGAATTGACGTTAATGGCGGATTAATTGTAGGCTAAGGAGAAATAATGACAGATATAAAGAGTTCTTTTATTAGAGTTACCAGACGTGTGCCTGGTGTTTTATATGAACCAGTGGATAAGAATGGTAAGGAAAAGATTGCAATTCTAACCATGCATTCAGATGAGGATTACCTTGATTTTTCGACTGGACCAGAATTGGCAAAGCGAGGATATACTGCCCTTAACGCAAATGTCATGAATAAGGAGGGAATTGTTTTCTCTCAACCAGAAAAAATGAAAGCAGTTAAGGCTGCAGTGGAGTATTTAAAGTCGTTGCCACAGGTAGAAAAGGTTATATTAATTGGACATAGCGGTGGCGGAACACTTATGAGCTGCTATCAAGCTATTGCCGAAAATGGACCTCAGATATTTCAGGGAGACAACATGATTTATCCATATCCGGATAATGACACTTTGCCAAAGGCAGACGGAATTATGTATTTGGATTCAAACTGGGGTAATGCCCTGATGCAATTGTTTAGTTTGGATCCTGCTGTAATGAAAGAGGGTATTGGAATAGATGTAGATGAAAGTCTAAGTTTGTTTTCTAAAGAAAATGGTTTTGACAGAGAGAATACCAGATATACTAAGGATTTTGTTCAACGTTTTCTCAAAGCACAAGGAGAAAGAAATAATAGACTTTTAGATGAAGCTCTTGATCGAAACGCTAACATAGACGCAGGTTTAGGATATTATAGTGATGATGAACCATTTATAATCACTGCGTCAGCTCAGGGCTTTTTCAATAATAAGCTATATGCCCAGGATAATAGCTTCTTTGCACACACAAAGGAGGAACATTTGCAGCTATACCCAAATGGAGAGAGAAAAAAAGAGATTATCTATTCTTTAAGAGGAGCTGATAATTTCAAGTCTCTCACAGATTCATTTTGGGAGGGAGCTAGATTTTTATCAGTTAAAACCTATCTGAATTCCTATGCAGTTCGAACTGAGCCTGACTATGGGTACAATGAGGACAGTTTATGGGGAGTAGATTTTGATTCTACCTATGCAAGTCCGATAGGTAATGTAAAACATATTTCTGTTCCAACTCTTGTGGTAGGAATGACAGCAGGTTGGGAGTATATTGCGTCAGAATCTATATATGATTCATGTGCTAGTAAGGATAAAAATATAGCATTTATCTATGGAGCAAATCATAAATTTGAACCTGCAAAGCATCTGGAAAAATATCCCGGTGAATTTGGAGATACCATCAAAATACTCTATGATTTTGTAGATGAATGGTTAAGTGAGGATCGCTTTTAAAGCGGTCCTTTTTTAATGCAATTATTAGTATTTCATAATTGGAAAAAATGTTGTTTTAAATGGAATTGATTGGGAAAGTACTCAGAAAATATAATCACATTAACGAAAAAATCTATCAATTTATTGGAGGGTTAAATAATGAGAAGAAAAAAATTTGTATCGTTATTAATTGCTGGAGCTCTTGCTACGGCATCATTTGTTGCATGTGGGAATGCAGATAATGGGGATTCTGCAGACACAGCCGAAACTACAACTAGTTCAGTTCAGGTAGATTCTGATACTGCTGTTGAAGCAACAACTCAGGCGGGGAAGGTAGTTGTTGCAGTTGATGATGATTCTTTTACCATTGGACCTTGGGGCAATGATTCATCAGTTAGAGATTGGACTGAACAAACTATTTGGGCTCATCTTTGCTACAGACCATTTATTGGTGCCATGCTTGAAAATGATGAACTTCAAATGTACGCAGCAAAGTCGGTAACAAAAGTAGATGACTCCACATATTCTGTTGAGCTTTACGACAATATTGTAGATAGTCAGGGAAATGCAATCACAGCTGCAGATGTTGTATTCAGTTATGACAAACTTGCAGAACTTGGTTTTGTTTCAGAGATTTCACTTTACTATGATAGCTCTGAAGTAACAGGCGATTATAGTCTTGATATTAAGTTAAAAGACTCATCAGAAGGTGCAATCGAGGCTGTTCTTTGTGACTGCTCAATTGCCAGCCAAGCATGGTATGAAAATGCTAGCGAAAATGAGATCAATTCAAATCCTGCAACAACAGGAGCTTATTATATTACAAACATGGAGACAGGTTCTTCAGTAACTCTTGAAGCTAAGGATGATTATTGGAAGTCAGAAAACAAAGCAGACGTTGAGTATCAGAACGTAAAGGAAATTGAAATTCGCTGTATTACAGAAGCATCTGCTAGAGCAATTGCACTTGAAAATGGTGAGATTGATATGGCTGAAATTTCTCAGGATGATATTTCTAGATTTGAAGATGCGTCAGCTTATAACACTACTAGATATTTAAATGCAATGAGCCAGTATTTGATTTTTAATACAAGCGAAGGAAATCCTTGTGCTGATGTAAATGTAAGAAAAGCTATTGCTTATGCATTTGATGCTTACACAATGTCTCTTACATCTGGTGAATGTGTAGTTAGTTATGATGTTGCTCCAAACCTTGCTCCAGATTATGTAGAGGCTTGGGATTCACAGGAATACTTTTCACGTGATTTAGAAAAAGCAAAAGAATACTTGGAAGCTGCTGGTTACAGCGATAGCAATCCACTTACAATTAGCATTCTTGTAACTTCACAGGCTCCACAGCAGCCATATGTAGCTTTACAGTCAATGCTTGCTGAAGCAGGCATTACACTGGAAATTGATGCTCAGGATAGAGCTGCAAGACAGGCTGTTCAGTCTGACCCAACAGCATGGGATATTTCAGAGTATTCAGATCAGGTAGTTGATTTTACTACAACATTCTGGAATGACTTATTTGGTGCAGAAGCAAATGGTGGTTTAACACAGGGATTCACAGATGATGAACAGCTTCAGGAATTACTCAAGGCTGCTATTGCAGATAGAAGCGAAGAGAACATGAATGCATTCCATGATTATGTTGTTGAGAATTGCTATATGGTAGGTCTTTACACAGAAACAAAAGCAATTGTAACAACATCTGGCATCACAAATATTTCTATTGAAAAATTAAATCCAGTAATAAACGCTATGACATTTGCAGATGATTATCAGTCTGTACAGTAAAAAAAATAACTCTTAGGGCGCAAGCCCTAAGAGGATTATAAGGAAAAAGAATATGGCTAAATATGTTTTGAAAAGATTGTTGATAATGATACCTACTCTTATAGCTGTAGGTGTGATTATGTTTACGCTTATGAATTTTGTACCCGGTGATCCTGCTCAGCTCGCCTTAGGCTCTGGCGTTCATACAGCAGCAGAAATAGAAGCAAAAAGAATAGCGTTAGGACTTGATAGACCATTTCTAGTTAGGTTATGGGAGTATATCACAAATATTTTTATGCATTTTGATTTTGGCAAATCTTTGATTGATGGTACAGATATTAAGTGGGAATTGATGACTAGATTTCCACACACAGCAAAAATTGCATTTTTCAGTATCATTCTTACTGTTGTAGTAGGACTTCCTCTTGGAATATATACAGCAGTACATGCAAATTCAATTGGTGATAGATTATCTTTGTTTATCACATTGCTATTTGATTGTATGCCAAGCTTTTGGACAGCACTTTTATTAGTTCTTTTATTTTCTTTGAAACTAAAGTGGTTTCCTTCATCAGGTAGTAAGTCACTTATCTATTTTGTATTACCTACAATTGCAAATTCTCTAGGTGGTCTTGCTGGATTTACCCGACAGGTTAGAGCGAGTATGTTGGAAGTTGTTCGTTCTGACTATGTTACTACAGCTCGTTCTAAAGGCTTACCAGAAAAGGATGTTATTTATGGTCATGCACTTCCTAATGCTTTGATACCTATCCTTACAGTTATTGGTATGAGATTTGGTTCAATGTTAGGCGGAGCCACAATTATCGAAGTTGTTTTCTCTATTCCTGGAATAGGTCAGTATCTCGTTAATAGTATTAATAACAGAGACTATAATGCATGTACTGGCGGCATTATTTTTATCGCATTTACGTTTGCGATAATTATGCTACTTACAGATTTGATGTACGCATTTGCTGATCCAAGAATAAAGGCACAGTATGTATCTGCAAATAGAAATAAGGAGAAGAAAAATGGCTGATGAATTAAAGAGACATAATAAAAAAATACATGGCCATGGAAAAAATAAAAAGAGACATCATATCGATGCAAGTATAAAACCTGGCTCATGGAAATATATTTGGAGCAGTGTATCACATAATAAGGGGGCTGTTTTTGGCATTGCATTTTTAGTATTTATTATTGTGCTGTCGTTAATTTCTCCATATATCTGTAGATATAGCTATTCAGCAACAGACTTCGTAAATATGAAATCTTGGCCTAGCCTGAATCATTTATTTGGTACAGATGACTTAGGTAGAGATATTCTATCGAGAGTTTTATATGGAGCAAGATACACTCTTGTTATTGGTATTTTATCTACTTTGCTTTCAGCTATTTTAGGTATCGTTATGGGAGCGGTGGCTGGATATTTCGGCGGTATTGTTGACTCGGCCCTTATGAGATTTTTGGATATTTTCCAAGCATTCCCTTCTTTGGTTTTAGCTATGGCATTCTGTGCAGTGTTTGGTACGGGAGTGGATAAATGTATTTTAGCTCTTGGAATTACAGGTATTCCTGGATTTGCCCGACTTATGAGAGCCAATATTTTGCGAATCAGAAATATGGAGTACATAGAATCTGCTACAACAATCAATTGTCCTACATGGAAAATCATAGCAAATCATATTATTCCAAATGCTATTTCACCAATCATTGTAGAAGTAGCAATGAGTATAAGCCGAAATGGTTTAGCATCTTCTTCGTTAAGCTTTTTAGGTTTGGGCGTGCAAGAACCAAAACCTGAGTGGGGCCAAATGCTTGCAGCTACTAGAAACTATATTAGAGATAACTCTTACATGGTTATTATCCCAGGTATTTTTATTGTTCTAACAGTCCTGAGTTTTA
Organism: Pseudobutyrivibrio ruminis; assembly: GCF_015057245.1. Classification (GTDB taxonomy): domain Bacteria; phylum Bacillota; class Clostridia; order Lachnospirales; family Lachnospiraceae; genus Pseudobutyrivibrio; species Pseudobutyrivibrio ruminis_E. The sequence goes on along the minus strand of NZ_SVET01000001.1, from coordinate 223,391 downwards.
ACCTCTTAGGAGATGCATTTAGAGATGCATTGGACCCAAATTTCAAGGAGTAATAATGTTATGGCAGAGAATTTTTTTGAAATAAAAGATTTAACAGTAAAATATCATTCCGGAAATTCTATCATTCATGCAGTCAATGATGTGTCGATTGTGCTTAATGAAGGTGAGACTTTAGGATTGGTAGGAGAGACAGGTGCAGGTAAAACTACAATTGCCAAAAGTGTATTAAGAATATTGCCAGAGAATTCAGTGGAAAGCTTAGAAGGAAGTATTCTTTACAACGGTGAAAACATTCTAGAAATGGAGGATAAAAAGCTTCAGTCATTACGAGGAAAATCTATTTCTATGATTTTTCAGGATCCGATGACAGCTTTAAACCCAGTAAAGACCGTTATATCTCAAATATCAGAGGGATATAAATTACACCATAATTGTAGTAGAGCGGAGGCGGATAAAAGGGCTATTGAAATGTTGGAGTTGGTTGGTATCAGCGCAGATCGTGCGGAGCAATTCCCTCATCAATTTTCTGGAGGTATGAAGCAAAGAGTTGTCATTGCTTTAGCGCTTGCTTGCTCGCCTAAACTTTTACTTGCAGATGAACCTACAACTGCCTTGGATGTAACTATTCAGGCACAGGTGCTGGACTTAATAAAGGATTTAAAGAACAAGTTTAATACAGCAATGATTTTGATTACACACGACCTTGGTGTAGTAGCCCAGGTCTGTGACAAAGTAGCAGTAATTTATGCTGGTAGAATAGTTGAAAGCGGAACTTTGGCGGATGTCTATGACAATCCTTCACATCCATACACTAGGGGATTATTTGCAGCACTTCCTGACTTAGATAATGATGTAGAGCGATTATCGCCAATTGAAGGATTACCTCCTGATCCATCAGAAATTCGTGATGGTTGTGACTTTAAGGAACGATGTCCTTATAAATGTCACGGCTGTGATAGATACGATAATGAAATGATAGAGGTGACACCGGGACATTTTACTCGATGTTGGCGATGCAATAAGGGGGAATGATTTTGGCAACACTATTAGAGACTAAAAATTTAAAGAAATATTTTAAGGCTAATGCAGGAATGGTTCATGCTGTAGATGATGTTTCATTTTCTGTTGAAGAAGGAACTACCCTTGGATTAGTTGGAGAATCCGGTTGTGGAAAATCTACCCTTGGTAGAACTTTGATTCATTTGAATGAAAGTACTGATGGTCAAATTATTTTTGCCGGTAAAGACGTAACGAAATTGAATAGAAAAGAGATGAAGGAATATCGTAAAAACGTACAAATGATATTCCAGGATCCTTATTCTTCAATTGATCCAAGACAAACCATAGAAGACACCATTATGGAACCTTTAAAGCTAGAAGGGGAGTTATCAAAAGAAGAAATTATCAAACGTACAAAAGAACTAATGGAGATTGTTGGAATCGAGAAACGTCTTCGTATGTCTTACCCTCATGAGCTTGATGGAGGAAGAAGACAGCGTGTTGGAATCGCAAGGGCTCTTGCCCTTAATCCTAAGTTTATCGTTTGTGATGAGCCAGTATCTGCTTTGGATGTTTCTATTCAAGCTCAGATACTAAACCTACTTATGGATCTGCAAAGAGATTTGGGATTAACATATTTGTTTATTACCCATGACATGTCTGTCGTAAAGCATATTTCGAAAGATATATGTGTAATGTATTTAGGCCAAATGGTTGAGAAGTGTGATAGAAATGAGTTGTTTGCACATCCATTTCATCCTTATACAAAGGCGCTTTTATCAGCCATACCCACAACTGATATTCATAATAAAAAGCAGCGAATTATTTTAAAAGGGGAAATCAAATCTCCAATAAATCCAGGCCCAGGTTGTAGGTTTGCATCAAGATGTCCTTATGCAGATGAGTCCTGCAAATGTAGCGTCGCACTACAAGAGGTTGGAGACAATCATTTCGTTGCATGTAATAAAGTAAAGGAAATTAATGGACTTTAAAATGAAAACTCTAAAAGACTATTTTGAAGAGGAGTATGAGGCTTATGAAGAACCTGCTGACAACAAAAGAGGGTTCAAAATCAAATATAAGTATGTTGGGCCATTGTACTCGTTTAATTTAACGAAGAGAGAAGTGCAAATAATAAAAATGAAAATGACGTTATGTCTTTTAATTAGTGGCGTCTTAGTACTAGCAGGATCTTTTCAAAACAGAGAAATCAATTATTACAGTGTATCTGCAGCGCTTGCCGCCATATCAATGGCGACACTTCTCTTCGAAATAATTGGAGTTGTCGGTTTTTTATTGAAGAAAGAAGTGATAAGGAAACAGGATTATAATCAGCTAGAATTTTTGCTTAAAATAATACCTGCTATTAATGCTAGTTTGCTTATTGCGGCAATGATATTAGGAATTAATAAAGATGCTTTTGTGGCCATTTTATATGGCGCATCAGGGGGCTTTTCTCTGGGAATAATCCATGTTTACAAAATGATTAGGTACGAAAAAAGGTGGTAGAAATACCACCTTAATTGTTATCTAAAAGAAAGTTTATAAATGTTGCTTTTGCTCCGGTAGGCTTTGATTTACCTTTATAAAGCATGTATACAAAGGATTCTATTTTTGGAACAAATTTTAATATCTTAATACCATAGCTATTCATAGGTATTCTGTTGTATGGCAGGGCAGTAATGCAATCGCCATTTTCTACGAATTTTACAGCACTTGAAGTAAAAGACACCTTCGAAGCAATCTTTATTTCGGCATTGTTCTCCTCAAATAATTTTAATAGCTGTCTGGTTGAATTTTGCATTCCACCACTTGAATTAGTGTGTAATACAAATTTTTCGTCTTTTATATCTTCAAACGAAACTGTTTCTTTTTGAGCAAGCGGATGCTTTTCAGGTACTACAATAGCAATCTCATCATTTTGATAGATTAATTTTGTTAATCTAGGATCAATAGCATCATTGTCGGTAGCAAAGGCAAAATCGCATTCACCATTTCTTAGTTCATCTGTAACACGCTTTTGCTCAGATAATTCCACCTCTATTTCTGGATGCTTTTTTTGAAAGTATGAAAGCACATCAATGAGTCCGTAATGAGATGTAGATGGGGTGAAATATACTTTAAGGGTGTTGCTACGAGTTTTACCAATCTTTTCAAGTTCAGCTCGTCCATCTGCGTCCAGCTTAATGATTTGAGTTGCATATTCATAGTAGGCTTCACTGTATTCATTTAGAGAAACCAGTCGTGTTGAACGATTGAAGAGGGGATAACCTAATTCTTCTTCAAGTTTATGAATATGCTTGGTTAGTGAAGACTGGGAGATATGAAGATCCTCGGCAGTCTCTTGAAAACTGCATGTTTCGTATAGTGAAACAAATTCTTTTAGTATATCGATTTCCATAACAAAACCTCTTATTTATTCCGTCTTGGAATAAATTGTATTTTAACCTGAATTGATTGTCAACACTCTGGGCTCCTATAATTAGCTTACAAAATAACAAACGACTAGAGAGGAGAATAAAATGTTTGTAGAAATTCCAAAAGAAACATTTGAAACGGATGATAAGAGTATTATCAATACTAGACAAAAATTATTTCCAGAAGAGGAAAAAATGCCTCTTGCCAAATACTTTTACAAATATCCTTTGCATTATCCAAATCCGGTGGAAATGCAAATTATCAATCAGATGAATCCAATTGATCCTAAGGATGCTATTCAGCCAGAAAACTTTATGGATCTGTTAAAGCCTTATGGCTACGATAAATATGAGTTGGGTTACTGCATGTTTCCTGATGGTTCAGGTTATGTCGCAACATACCGTGTAAGACCACCTCATATTACAGCAGAAATGGAAAGATGGTATAGAAACTGGAGAAATCTGAAATCTAAAAGCATGGTACCAGGTCATGGAAATTTGAGATATAAGATTTGGAACTATGCAGATCATTTTGATCATTATTATGTAAACTGGGAAAACGGTAAAGAAGGTATTCACACAACAGAAAGTCTCGATTTAGGCCAGGGAGACAGAATGTATGACACTATCAGACACGAGTTTCCATTATCTGATTTTGGTTTGACAGACGAGAAACTTCAGGAGCTTAAAGATGCTGGATGCATGGTTAATAGCTGGGGCTCATATGAAACATTTGATGAACCAGGAACTCATTTATGTTTGTCATACTCAAGACCATGTCCTTTGGGCGGTGTTGAAACAAGAAGCAGAGAATGGATTGGCTGGAAGCCAGTTAATGGCAAGTTAGTGAGAGATGAAAAGACATATTGTACAGAAGAATATTTGAAGAAAGTAGTTATTCATACATTAGTTGAATGGGAACATTTATATACATTCTTACCAGAATTATATGCTGAGTACAAAGACCAGCCAATGGATGCAGACTAGAATTTTATAGGATAGAGGGTTTTAGAAATGGGGAATAAACCGTTTGGAAAGAAAGATCAAATAGGATATTTATTTGGAAATTTAGCAGGTGATTTTACATTTACATTGTGTTCAGGCTTCATGCTTAAGTTTTACACAGATGTAATGGGAGTAGATGCATATGTAGTAGGTATACTCATGATGGTGGCTCAGGTGCTTGATGCTTTTACTGACATTGGGATGGGACAATTAGTTGATAGAACACCAGCCACAAAAGATGGAAAGTTTAGACCTTGGATTCGTCGTATTGCAGGTCCAGTAGCATTAACAAGTTTTCTTATGTATGCTTCATGGTTTGCAAATGCAAGTATGACATTCAAGATTGTGTGGATGTTTGTAACGTATCTGCTTTACTGCAGTATTTTCTACACCATGATAATCATTCCATATGGATCTATGGCATCTGCAATTTCTGATGAGCCAGTTCATAGAGCAATTCTTTCGAACTGGAGACACATTGGTGGAACACTTGCAATGACTTTTATCAATGTAATTATGCCAATAGCAGTTTACTACACTAACGAGGACGGACAGGAAGTATTTTCAGGAACAAGAATGTCAATCGCAGCTTTATGCTTTTCAATTGCGGCATTTGTTTTGTATATGTGCTGTTACTTAATGACAACAGAACGAGTTCAGGTTCCACAGACTACAAAGAAATTTAGCTTTAAAGATTTTGCTGATGAGCTTCTTAAGAACAGAGCAATGATTGGAATTATACTTATGATTCTTTTACAGGAAGCAGCTAACAGTGGTTTCCATGGAATGAGTTCTTACATTTTCCCAAATTACTTTGGAAGTGCTGCTTCACAGTCTGTAAGTAGTGTAATGGAAACAATTATAACTCTTGTTATTGCATGCTTTGTAGTTCATCTTGTAGCAAAAATTGGAAAGAAAGAAGTAACAATTATAGGAGCAGTTGTAGCAGCGGCATCATTACTTTTGGCTTTTATTGTACATACAAGTAACGTTACTATTTGGTTATTATTCTATGCATGCGTAACTGTAGGACTTGCATTAATAAATCCAATGGCATTTGCACTTGTAACTGATATTGTTGATGACACAGAAGTTAGAACTGGAAAAAGAGTCGATGGCGCAATCTATGGTTTTTACAGCTTTGCTAGAAAGTTTGGTCAGGCTCTTTCATCAGGAATCAGAGGAATCATGCTTAGTGTTATCGGCTACACGGCTGCAACAGCATTTGATAATGATGTTGTAAACAATATTTATAATGTCACATGCATAGTTCCTATGGTTGGATTCGCTCTTATGGCGTTAGTTGTTGGTGTGGTTTATCCACTAAATAAAAGGAAAGTTGAAGAAAACGTTGCTATTTTACATGCACGTAGAAATCGACAAGGAGATTAATTATGAATAAAGAAGCATTAAAGGCATATGCCTTTGAAGTTCCAGAATTATCACCAGAAGAAAAAAATCTTCCTTCTTCAAAGTTTTATACAGATTATCCACTATTTAAGCCTAATCCATTACAGCAGCAGATTCTTGATGCTGGTCCAATGGATGTGAAATATGCAATTCCAGTAGAACATTGGTTAGACTGGATCTCTCCAACTGGTTATCCAGAAGTGGTTTATGGATACACTATGATGCCAGATGGAAGTGGATTTTACATTGAATATTCAACCACTGCACCAACATGGCAGGGGGCTTGGAGAAGATGGTATGGCAAATGGTACAACCAGTATTCGAAGAGCATGCCAAAGGGGCATGGAAATCTTAGATATAAAATCTGGAATCCAATTGATCACTGGGATCATAAATTCGTCAACGGAGAAAATGATAAAGACGGAGTATGGTCTGTAGAGACTCTAGATCTTGGAAAGACAGGAGATGCAAGCAAAGGAATCGCAGCCGTATCTCATAAAATTGATCTTTTAGAGTATGGCATGACAAAAGAACGTCTAGAAGAACTTGAAGCTGCTGACTGTCGTGTAGAAGCATGCTGGGAAGAATTTGATGGACCAGGACATCATCTGGTACTTCGTTTTAGTCGTCCATGTCCACTTGGTGGAAGAGAAAGCATTAATTGTGAATGGATGGGGTATTATCCAATTGATGGCAAGATTGTTAGAGACGCTGAAACACCAGTAGATGAGGAATATCTTAAAAATGTGCTCACACACAATACTATAGAGAGAGCTCATTTAGCGCAGGTATTACCTGATTTATATGAGGCTTATCACGACCTGCCTATGGATGAGGATTAAAAAATAGAAAGGAGAATGGTATGAAAAGAAATGTATTGGGGTTTTTTGCAGTAGGTTGTGTTTGTTTGTCTACAATTTTGTGGGGGACAGGTTGTTCGGGGCAGACAGAAAATGGAACTGCAGAGTCAGAAACTACAGAGGAGGCTGTATCAAATCAATCAGAAAAATCAGGGGATGCAGAAATGAAGGTTTACAGTGTGTGTCATACATATGGGGATGGTGAAAAGGTTTCTAATGTAATATTAGAGCTTGCCAGTCAAGTTGATGCATCATCAATTTCTACTGATACTTTTGAGGTTGTTGACAGAACTGTAACTGACATTCATGTAAATAGTGAATGTGAAGTTACAACTTCAGATGTAGATGGTAACTTTATCGTTTTGGATTTGGAAATTCAGCCAGCTATATTAAATGATAAAGATGCTACAGATGGAAGACCTGTTAATGATGTTCCAATTGAGGCTTCATCAGTAATTGTAAAACAGGATTTCTCACTTGCAGATGGTACTGTTATTTCAGCCAGTGACACAGTTTATGAGACTGACGCTGGTGATGGCGGAATCATGGGAAACAATGCAATTAAAACTCCAGATTTAGACAAGTTCGAAGATAATCATTTCTATAATGATCCTATGACAGGAACAGTTCTTCATTATAATCTGTATAAGCCAGAAGGCTATGAAGAATCTGGTGAAGAATATCCTCTTGTATTGTTTATTCCTGATGCAGGTGCTGTTAGCTCAGACTGGGAAAGAGTTTTAACACAGGGTAATGGTGGTACCGTTTGGACAAGCGATGAGTGGCAGGCAGGTAATCCTTGCTTTGTTGTTACAATGATCTATGAGGACAAATACATCAATGATTATTGGGAATTCTATGATGGATACTTATATGGAACAATTAGTCTTTTGGAAACTTTAATCGATACTTATCCTATCGATACTGACAGAGTATATTCTACTGGTCAGTCAATGGGATGCATGGCTACTATGGTTATGATGCGTGAGGAGCCAGGACTTATCGATGCAGGCTATTTATTAGCAGGCCAGTGGGACCCAGAGGATATTAAAGATATTTACAACGAAAATATTTTATTCCTTGTTTCAGAAGATGACCCAGCAAATCAGAAGCTTTCTGCTGATGAAGAAAAATGGAAAGAAATGGGAGCTGTTACCGCAGATAGTAATATCAGTGTATTGAACACAGAAGAGGAACGCGCTCAGATTGTTGACGATTTAGTTTCACAGGATGCCAATATGTACTTCTTAAGAATTACATCTGGTGAAGGTTCACTTAATGGTGATGGAACGGCAGCAAATGGAAGCCATAGAATGACATGGAGACTAGGATATGATTTACCTGGTGTAAAGGAATGGCTCTTTGCTCAATAATGTGGCAATACAAATTTTGATAAATATCTAAAAATGATGTAGAGTATATTTATACAGGCGAGGCTGTGGCCTCGCCTTCTTTTAATTAAGAATCGAAAGGGATATGAATAATGCGCAAGCAAGTGTTGGGGATTAATCATTAAATTCAGAGGAGGTTATCTATGGGGACTTTAAATGATTACATTAAGTGGCGCAGTGATTTGGAGTTTTGGCAGGATGGCTTTAATATCATCGATAATATGGTGCTGTCATGTCTGTCATATCTGACCTTGGATGATATTTTCAAGGAAAATGGTGCTACTGTATTTGATATTCAAGAAATTGAAAAGCTGTACACCGAAAATGGTTATGATGAAAATAAATACAGCGAGGGCTCCATTCTTAGGGACGCTCCTATTGTGCTCAGAATAATTGCCAATACAAATAGATATAAACATATCAAAATTCGTAATTACGTTAGTAAGCTGGATTTAAATAGGACATTGCAATTTGCTGCAATGGAGTTTTTGCTCCCTGATGGGACCAGCTATGTAGCGTATCGTGGTACTGATGACAACCTTGTTGGCTGGAAAGAAGATTTTTTGTTAGCCCTTGAGGAGGTCGCAGCTGAGAGAGAAGCGGTTGACTATATCAATCAGATTGCATCTGATAATGACAGGCTGTTAAGAGTTGGAGGCCATTCAAAAGGTGGCCATCTAGCCATATATGCTGCAGCTATGTGTGATGAGCAAATCAGAGAACGGATAATAAAAGTTTATAGCAATGATGGACCAGGATTTAATAAAAAGATTGCTTCATCAAAGGCTATGAAGAATATTTGCCCGAAACTCATTAGCATCATTCCAGAGGATTCAATTGTAGGTTTATTAATGGAGCCTGTTATTAATCCGATAGTTGTCAAATCTACAGCAGTATCGGTGAGACAGCACAATCTTGCAACGTGGTGCGTTGAAGGTAACAAACTCATTACAGTGGAAGATGTGTCTGCGACTGCTAAATTTATTGATAAAAAACTGAAAGAGAATATATCAAAAATGAGCGATGAAGAACTTAGCGCATTTGTAGAAGATCTATTCTCAGTTTTTGAAGCTTCTGGTGCAATCACACTTTCTGAATTAAAGAAAAGTGGCTTGAAGGGACTTCAGGCAATGACTAAAAAAGTATCCGACTTGAAGAAAGTATAATTAGAGATTTTTAAGGCGAGGCTAAATGCCTCGCCTTTTTGGTTTTTTTACTTTAACAATCGTGATTACGGTTTATATATTCTTTAGGGGATATTCCTTCCATTTTTTTGAAAAGGCGGGAAAAATAATAGGCATCGTTATACCCACAATTTATGGATATTTCTTTTACCGTGAGAGGTATCTTGGTGTGTTTAATAAGTTCTTTGGCGTATTCGATTCGCCTATGATTAAGAAACTCAATTGGTGGAATACCAGTTGAATTTTTAAAGAGCTTTCGAAAATGATTTAGACTATAGCCGGTTTTTTCAATTTCGGAGTGTAAATCAAAATTTATGTCTGCAAAGTTTTTGTTAATGTTATAAATCATCTGTAGTACGCAAGGGTTGGTGTTTAGTGAGGTATGTAATTCAGCATGAATTGCTTCAAAAATCAGCATATCCATTGCGCGACGCACAGGTTCATAATAAACATCATTACATTCTGACAAGTCAATAGCTTTATAGAATAAGTCTCTGATTAGCTGCGTTTTGTGGTGAGAAATATGGATGATTGATGGATTTGTTGCTACAGTATCATGGAGTTCCATAATGCCAAGCATAGCAGATGTTTCGAATGTGAATTCTGCAGGTGTATTTAGTGGAAAAGCTACTAATTCATGAGGCTTAATTGTGAGTGAATTGTGCGGTAATTTACACACTCCATTACCACGTAATATTAAAATATAATAGTAGTGCTCAGATGGCTTAAATTCGCGAAAAACGGATGCCTCTATAATTTTATAATCAATGTACATATCTTATTTTCCTCCCTTTACTTTAACTGTATAATACACTTTGTTTTTTATAAAAAAAAGTGTATTGTCCATCAATGTTGATGAATATGTAATTTTGCTTGGTGTGTTTTTTATATATATTTATTTAAAACTAAGCAAGGAAGGAAGATTATTATGGGATTAAAATTAGGAGAAATATTTAAAGATGGTATGGTTCTTCAACGGGACAAAGAAATCAATGTATGGGGAACGGCAGAATCAGGAAGTACTATCAATGTTTCATTGAAGGGAAAGAATTACTCTGTTGAGACTGATGTAAAAGGAGAATGGAAAGTGTGTATACCAGCGCTTTCTGCCTCTTTTGGAACTGAGATGATAGTTTCGGATGGCGTAGACAAAATATGCATAGAAGATGTACTAATCGGAGATGTTTTTGTGGCAGGTGGTCAGTCCAATATGGAGTTTTTCATGAGATATGATAAAGACTTTGATAAAGTTGTCCAGACATGTGAAAATCCATTAATTCGTTTTTACGATATTCCAGAAATATCTACATCCGAAGAACCTCAGATGCATGATTATTCTCTATTTGGATTCTGGAGAAAAGCTACACCAGAGGATTTACAATATTTTTCTGCTGTAGGATATTACTTTGCAAGAACAATGCAGGAACATTTACAGGTCCCAATTGGTATTGTTGGTTGTAACTGGGGTGGAACAAGATCTTGTTGTTGGATGGATGAGGAATCTGTAGAAAAGTATGGACCAGTTTGGATGCGAGATTATGAAGAACAGGTTGCATCAATTACAGACATGGAAGAGGCTAAGCAGAAGTATTTAACGAATATGATTTCTGATAAATCACATCCGTTTGATAATCCTATAGATGATAAAATGATGTATGGAAATGTTTCAAAAGAGGAATTGGAAGGTATGATGGATGCTTTTGCTGAACTAGATTCTATCAGCGTTTTAGGTCCATGGCATCCTTGGCGTCCATGTGGTTGCTACCATTACATGCTTAATCAAATCGCTTCTTATACAGTTAAAGGCGTTATTTGGTATCAGGGAGAAAGCGATTCTGCTCATCCGGAAATCTATGCGGATATGATGGAAGGACTAATCAAATGTTGGCGTAGAGATTGGAATGATGAATTGCCATTTTTTATGACTCAGCTTGCTCCATTTGGAACAGAAATAATGCAGGATGCTCTTTATTATCCTGAATTGAGACAACAGCAGGAGTTAGTTACAAAACGCGTGAATAATGTATTTTTAGCATCAATCGGTGATGTTGGAAATTATATGGATATTCATCCAAAGGAGAAGCAGCCAGTCGGACATCGCTTGGCATTACTTGCGTTGGGGCATTTATACAATGAAAAGATTCTATGCGATGCTCCAATGTCTAATTTTTCAGAAACTAAAGATGGTCAGATAATTATTCATTTTTCAAATGCTTCAGGTGGGCTATTTCTAAAAGGTGATACAATAAATGCGATAAGTCTGATTGATGAGACTAATAAAGATATTGACGCTGTAAATTATTCAACTACTATCGAAGATGAATCATTGATAATAACTGTAAATAATGATGAAGTGGTAAAGGCAGTGTCATTTGCGGAAACACCATATTATGAAGTGAATTTGTATAATATGAGTAAAATTCCAGTTATGCCATTTAGAGTAGAGCTTTAGAATGGCAATACAAATTTTGATAAATATCTAAAAACGATGTAGAGCATATTTATACAGGCGAGGCTAAATGCCTCGCCTATTTTGATGGCAATGTAATTTTTTAAGATATTATTTGACAAGTTAGCTATACCTAACTATAATGTTAGTCGAAACTAACAAGTTAACAGTGTTAACTTTGAAAGGAATTCACGTGAAAACCAAAGAAACTAAGGAACAAATTTTAAAAGCCGCAATGGAAGAATTCATGGAGAAGGGCTATAAGGATGCCTCCATGAGAAAAATCGCAAGTAAAGTAGGTATTACAGCCACCGCTTTGTACAGGCACTATGCTAACAAAGAGGAGATTTTTGACGCTGTTGTTGAGCCTGCTGTTAGTGCGTGGGAAGGACTGTGCCAGACAGAAGAGGCAAGGCAGGTGGGCACTGCTAGAGAAAATGGCGTTGAAGCCATGTGGGAAGATGAGGATCAGGCAAAGATTATCGTTAAGCTTATTTACGATAATTTTGATGCTCACAAGCTTTTGTTTTGCAAAAGCGAGGGCACAAAATATGAGAATTATCTTCATACGATTGTCTCAAAGGTTCAGGAAGCAACACTGGCTTTCAAGGATGAGCTTGAAGCTGGAGGTATGCTTGTAAATTCGGTTGATGAAAATGAGATGCATTTACTTTTAAGTGCTCAATACACAGCAATGTTAGAGATGGTGCATCATGATTTCACATATGACCAAGCACTTCATTATTGCGATACCATATCTAGATTCTTTAAAGAAGGTTGGAGAAAATTCTTGGGCTTTTAAATTTGTTCTTGTGTACCAAAAGGAGGAATTTATGAAGAAAAAAAGTACGTTCTCCTGGGTTATTCATTTTGCAGGGAGAAAGAAAAGTTTTTACATCGGCAGTGTGCTGCTTGCTATTATCGGTGTTGCCATGTCATTTATTCCATATTTGATAATTGCAAGGATTGTTGGAATGCTTTTATCAAAGGATATGGATTTCAGTCATTATATGTCACTGATTTTGATGATGGCGCTGTGTTGGACTTTTCGAGTTGCATTTCATTCAACTTCTACAACATTGTCCCACATCGCTACATTCAATGTATTAGGTGGTATCAGAACTCAGCTTTGCAAGAAGCTTTCAACTATTCCACTTGGTTCGGTTTTGGATGACAACAGTGGCGCCTACAAAAATATTATTGTAGAGCGTGTTGATTCTATGGAAACAACTTTGGCTCATATTGTGCCTGAGTTTACAGCAAATATCCTGTTGCCTATAGTCATGTTCATTTACATTCTTGCTTTGGACTGGCGCATGGGCTTGGCAAATCTCATTTCAGTTGCAATTGGTTTGTGTTTTGTGGCTGGCATGATGACCCGAAGTCAGGGCGAATTCGAATATACGATACAGAAAACTAAATATTTAAATGATACCGCTGTTGAATATATCAATGGTATCGAGGTTATCAAAGCCTTTGGTAAGACAGGAAGCTCCTACGAAAAGTTCGTGCTTGCTGCAAAAGAAGGTGCTGATTGCTTTATTAATTGGATGAGAAAATGTATCTGGTTCCAGGCAGGAAGCTTCGCATTCACACCAGCTACTTTTCTTGGAATCCTGCCAGTTGGCCTCATTTTAGTGAAGAACAACAGCATGTCACCAGAAGATTTCGTCACTTCTGTAATTCTTTCAGCTGGTCTTATGGGCCCTCTGATGATTGCTTTTTCTTACATGGATGACATTATGAAAATGAAGGCAATTTTTGGCGAAGTTACAGAGATTATTGAAAGAGCGGATATGGTGAGACCTCAGACTCTTACAAAGAAGCCAGTGGGCTCAGATATCACTCTTAGAGATGTGAGATTTTCTTACAAGGATAAGGAGATTTTGCATGGAATAAACATGGATATCAAGCAGGGTGAGGTAAATGCATTTGTTGGCCCATCAGGCTCTGGAAAGAGCACTATCGCAAGGCTTATCGATTCACTGTGGGATGTGGATGCAGGCACCATTACATTTGGTGGAGTAGATATCAAAGAGCTTCCACTTGATTATTACATGAGCCATATTGCTTATGTTGCTCAGGACAATTATCTGTTTGATATGTCTGTCATGGAAAATATCAGATTAGGTAAAGCAGGCGCCACAGATGCTCAGGTTATTGCTGCAGCGAAAGCAACTGGATGTCATGAATTTATCCTTGGTCTTGAAAATGGCTACGACACTATTGTTGGCGGAGCAGGCGGACATTTATCAGGGGGAGAGCGACAGAGAATCTGCATAGCAAGAGCAATGCTCAAAGATGCACCGGTTGTAATTATGGATGAGGCTACCGCATATACGGACCCAGAAAACGAAGCGCTTGTACAGGAAAGCGTGGCAAAACTGGTACAGGGCAAGACACTTATCGTTATTGCTCATAGACTTTCAACCATCATAGATGCAGACAAGATTTTCGTTATAAATGATGGAAATATCGAGGCAGAAGGTACCCATTCACAGCTTCTGGCTGAGTGTCCTCTCTACAGAAATATGTGGGAGGCACATACTATGTCAAAGGATGATGACAAAGTTGATTCAGTTGTTAGAGCTGAAGATAGAAGGGAGGCTGCTCATGCTTAAAATACTTAAAAAGTTCTTCGACTTTTGCAACGAGGAAAACAGAAAAAAGTTTTATATATCAGTGGCATTAGGTGTTCTTGATGCAATTTGTGCTGGCATGAAGATACCTGCTGCTTACTTTGCCATTGATGCTATTGTAAATAACAACATTAACGCAAATACGTTTTTGCTGGTTATGGGATTTATGCTTCTCAGCACTGTTGGCAAAATGGTTGTTAACAGGTTCTATCAGATGCTTCAAACAGAAGGCGGCTACAACACTTGTGCTGGTAAGAGAATCGAAATTGGCGAGCATCTCAGATATTTGCCAATGGGATATTTTAACGATACAAGCCTGGGTCACATCACATCTGTTACAACAAACACTTTGGAACAGACAGGCGATATCGCAACACGAGCTATCATGCTGGTTTTACAGGGCTCTATTACAACCCTTATCGTCAGCCTTGGTATGTTCATTTTTGATGTGAGAATCGGATTGATTTGTGTTGCTGTTATCCTGATTTTCTTTATCTTCAATCAGTTTACAAACAAGAGCGTAGAAAAGGTAGCTCCTGAAAAAATAGAATCCGACAAGGATATGGTTGGTGTCATCCTGGAGTTTATTCAGGGCATCGCGGAAATCAGAAACTACAACATCATCTCTGTAAATAGCGCTAGGCTTAATAAAGCTATCGATAGAAAAACAAAGGCTGATATTTCAGCCGAGATAGCTGCCATTCCTTTGGTAGGAGTGCAGATGCTTATTTGTAAGCTTGCCGGTGTGGTAATCGCAGGTGCATCAATCGCATTTTATCTGAATGGCACCATGAAGCTTACATACTGCATCACAATGCAGCTTTGCGCGTTTATTATTTTTGAGTCACTTGATTTGGCTGGAACCTACACTGCTCTTATAAGAATTATTGGAAGAGGAGTGGATTTGGTTAATGAAATTATGGAAGTTGAGCAGATGGATGTTAATGGCGAGGAAATTCATCCTGCAAACCGCGATATCCACCTGGATCACGTTAGCTTTGCTTATGAAGACAAGACGATTATTGATGATGTGACTCTTGATATCAAAGAAAAAACTACCACAGCAATTGTTGGTCCATCTGGCGGCGGCAAGACTACACTGACATCACTTATCGCAAGATTCTGGGATGTGAAATCCGGCAAGGTCACACTCGGCGGAAGAGATGTAAGAGACTACAGCTTTGATTCTTTGATGGAGAATTTCAGCTTTGTGTTCCAGCGCGTTTATCTTTTCGAGGATACCATTGCAAACAATATCAGGTTTGGTCGTCCTGAGGCTCCTATGGAGGATGTTATTGCGGCTGCCAAGAAAGCTTGCTGCCACGATTTCATCATGTCGCTTCCTAATGGCTATGAAACTGTTGTTGGTGAAGGCGGCGCCACATTGTCAGGCGGTGAAAAGCAGAGAATCGCCATCGCTAGAGCTATTATGAAAGACGCTCCAATCATCATTTTGGATGAGGCAACAGCCAATGTGGACCCAGAAAACGAAAAGGATTTGACAGAGGCAATCGAAAATCTGACAAGAGAAAAGACCATTATTATGATTGCCCACAGGCTAAAGACTGTAAGGCATGCTGACCAGATTGTGGTTATTGATAAAGGCAAAATTGTCCAGCAAGGCAAGCATGATGAGCTCATGGCTGTGGATGGAATTTACAAGAATTTCGTTAGCGGACGAAAGAAGGCTGTAAGCTGGAAGATTGCATAGATTTCTGTAATTGCGCCATGGATTTACGCATTGATAAGGACTATAATCTAGATAATAGATTAGAGGAGGATAATGAAAATGCAGTTTGAAACATTACAAAAAGACATGGTTGCAGCTATGAAGGCAAGAGATAAGGCAAGAAAAGATGCTATTTCTTCACTTGTTTCTGATGTAAAGAAGGCCGCTATCGACGCTGGCACTAGAGATAACATTGCAGATGATTTGGTAGATCAGGTTATTCTCAAGTCATTAAAGACAGCAAAGGAGCAGCTCGACACATGCCCAGCTGAGAGAACAGATTTAAAGGAAGAGTACCAGTTCAGATATGACGTAATCAAAGAGTACGCTCCAGCGATGATGAGCGAGGATGAGATTCGCGCATTCCTTCAGGAGAATTTTGCTGAGGTGCTTGCTTCTAAAAACAAGGGTGCAATCATGAAGGAAGTTATGCCAGCACTTAAGGGCAAGGCTGACGGAAAAGCCATCAATATGATTGTTGCTGAGCTTTGCAAATAATTTTTTGTGCCGTGGATTCTCGGGATTTATTGTAATTCTTGGGAGTTATTAGGAAATCTTAGGAGTTGTTGGGAATTCTTGGGATTTGTTGGGCAAAAGTATTAAAATTGTTATTTTTTTCGTTTTAATACTTGCTGAAAATTTATTATTATACAAATATTTAACAATGTAGAAGAAAAGATGCCTCTAAGGTATTAAATTCAGTAATAATTGAATTTTAATACTTAGGGGCATTTTGTTTATGTGCTTTAAAGGGCAATCATGGTATTAAAAATTAAATATACTGTATTTTAATACTTTTGATTTTTAAAAATAGATTTATACCTATAAATTCAGCCTTAAAATAGATAAAGAATTTTAATTATAGGAGCATAAGACTACATTATATTTAGGATGATGCAAAAACATGATTGATTCAATGTAAATATAAAGATTTTATAAAAAATATAGTTCTCACCTAGAATTATTAGAAATAAATCAGTACTATTGTTTTATATTAATTACGGACAATACAGGGAGGATAATTACTTATGGAGTTTAATACAAACATCTTTGAGCAGTACGACAAGAAGTGGGCATTGCTTACTGCAGGGGATAAGGACAAGTTTAATACTATGACAATTAGCTGGGGTGGTCTGGGAACTCTTTGGAATAAGCCAGTTGCTACAGTTTATGTTAGAACATCACGCTACACAAATGAGTTTATGAAAGACAACGATTATTTCACTGTAAGCTTTTATCCTGATGAATGTAAAAAGGTGCTTGGCGTTCTTGGATCAAAATCTGGTCGAGATATGGACAAGATTCATGAATCTGGCCTTACTCCTAAGGAAGTAGAAAATGGAATTACATTTGCAGAAGCAGAAGTTACTCTTGTTTGCAGAAAGCTTATTTGCCAGAGACTTGAGCCAGAAAACATGATTCCTGAAATTGCAAAGCAGTTTTATGAGAACGAAGCTGAGCATGACATGTATGTTGGGGAAGTTGTTTTTATTGAGAAAAATGCTCAATAAGGTGAGCTAAATATCCTTGAATATGATAAGGAGTTCTGTTAATCTACTTGTAGTTAGTAAGGGCTAACTATGTGTAAATCATTGCGGAACTCCTTTTTATATTGTTAAGCGCAGCTGCTACCTGCCTTAACAATATGGAGTTCTAAAAACAAATTCATGTGAAAGGATGGATAGGTATGGATTACTTAGAAATTGAAAAGGTTATTGGTAGAGAAATCCTCGACTCAAGAGGAAATCCTACTGTTGAATGCGAGGTCACACTTGTTGATGGAACAGTTGGACGCGGAATGGCTCCTTCTGGTGCATCTACAGGAGAGTTCGAGGCACTTGAGCTTCGTGACGGCGATAAAGGCAGATACTTAGGAAAAGGTGTTACAAAGGCAGTTGCAAATATCAACGGACCTATTGCAGATGCAATTTGCGGTATGGATGCCTCTGATATCTATGCAATCGACGCAGCTATGATTAAGGCAGATGGCACAAAGGATAAGTCAAACCTTGGTGCAAATGCAATCCTTGCAACATCAATTGCTTGTTGTAGAGCTGCAGCTACATCACTTGATATTCCTCTTTACAGATTCCTTGGTGGTGTCAGCGGAAATAGACTTCCAGTTCCAATGATGAACATTTTGAATGGCGGTGCTCACGCTGATAGCGCTGTTGATACACAGGAGTTCATGATTATGCCTGTTGGCGCTCCTTCATTCAGCGAGTGCTTACGTTGGTGTGCTGAGGTATTCCACGCACTTAAGGCAATACTTAAGGAGATGGGAGATGTTACAGCTGTAGGTGATGAGGGTGGTTTCGCTCCTAATTCACTTAAGAATGATGATGAAGCTATCGAAGTTATCTTGAAAGCTATCAAGGCTGCAGGCTTTGAACCAGGTAAGGACTTCATGATTGCTATGGATGCTGCATCTAGCGAGTGGAAGTCAGAAAAAGGCAAGGGCTTCTATCATCAGCCAAAGTCAGGTAAGGACTTTACAACAGACGAGCTTATCGATCACTGGGCAGCACTTGTTGACAAGTACCCAATTATCTCTATCGAAGATGGTCTTGATGAGGAGGATTGGGAAGGCTGGAAGAAGATGACAGCTAAGATTGGTGATAAGGTTCAGCTTGTTGGCGATGATCTTTTCGTAACAAACACAGAGCGTCTTTCAAAGGGTATCGAGAACGGATGCGGTAACTCAATCCTCATCAAGCTCAATCAGATTGGTTCTGTTTCAGAGACTCTTGAGGCTATCAAGATGGCTCACAAGGCTGGCTACACAGCAATTTCTTCACATCGTTCAGGTGAGACAGAAGACACAACAATTGCTGACTTAGCTGTAGCTTTGAACACATGTCAGATTAAGACAGGTGCTCCTTCTAGAACAGAGCGTGTTGCTAAATACAACCAGCTCCTTAGAATTGAAGAGCAGCTTGGTGACGCAGCAGTTTATCCAGGAATCAAGGCATTCAATGTAAAATAATTCCTATTTGCATTAAAAAAGCAGGTTTCTCACTTTCGAGTAAACCTGCTTTTTATTATGCTTTATTGGATTTCTCACAGATGTAATTCCATTCGCAGTCACCACATATCTCTGTTCTAAGTCCTGTGTCGATTATCTTTGTTTTAACCGCTGAGATGAAATCCTGGTATGACATTTCATCGCCATTTGAGATGCCACATGCCTTTAACACTCCATTATCGTATTTACGAACTTTTTCCTGCGAAGTGCAAATGCCCGATTCGTTATTAGGACAGTTCTTGCAAACTATATCAGTTTCAACTTTGAGTGTTATCAGCTGAGTGGGATCTTGTTCCATCTCATAAATGATGCGCCCCATATGATCAGTGAAATCCTCGCTATATCCCTTTCCCTCGTAGAATTGAAAACACATACCGTGGTGTGGTCTAAGTATTTTGCCCATGATGCCTCCTCCCTTTGAGTTTCTAGTATAGCACAATGTAGCTGATTCGAGCAGTTAAGCAGGTTGAAACAAAAGATATTCATTTATAAAGTAATGAATTAGAATATCTTTTATAATTGGTTCCAATATATTACAGAACAATAGGAGCATGAAGATGAACAAAAGCCAAGCGCGTAAAATCCTGGGGCTGGATGGCAGCGAGGATAAGCGTGAGATAAAAAAGAAATATAGAAAGCTGATGCATGAGCATCATCCGGATAATAGCGATTCTGATGATAGTAAGCTGGCGGCGAAGATTAATACAGCCTATGAGCTAATCATGAAGGACTATGATGATAATGCGAGTAATGGCGGTGCCAACAGTCAATCACCAAAGCGTAGCAATAGCAGGAGAACATCTCGCCCCAAGCACAAGCCTTGGTCGGCGAAGGAGAATAAGAATGCATTTTGTGCTAGGCCGATACTACATGAGGTGGAAGATTTCGAGGGGAATAACTTAGGCACTATCGAGATTGCTAGAGGCAAATATATTTGGACAAAGGATGAAGAGTTTTCCATGTTTTTGAAAAGTCTTTATGAAACAAGCAAGGAGCTACTTGATAATGCCAGACCTTCACTGTTTTTCGAACTGCCTGAAATAATAAAGCAGAAATATTTGGCGGATATCACTTACTTGCTGACAGGCCAGTTTATAGATAGCACGTTGACTTTGAATGAACTGGCACTTGTGGATGAAGATTCATATAAAGTTAATGCCATGGTAGAGCTGGAATCTGGAGTCACCCCGCCAAAGGCAGGCAGCGTGCTTTATCCGGCAGGAATTTCAAACCACAGGCTGTATCTAAGAAATAAAGCAGGAGAGATAGTGGGCTATCTTAGCTTCAAAGATGATAGGCTTTACTATGTGGTTATTCCGCTGTTTGAGCAGAAGAAAGCACAGGTGAAAATGATTGTGGCAGACAGTGTTCAGAGGAATCGACGAGGAAATAAGTATGCCGATATAGACCTTTGGATTAGAGTGTTGCCAACAGAAACATCTGAAATTGAAAGCACAAATAATCAGATTAGAAACTTGTTAGAAAAGTATGCTCACGAAGGTTTCTAATATATCGTAAATGCGTTAACTATAATCGAAAGACATTAGAAAGTATGAAATAATAGTGAACTTTTACTTATACCCCTAGCATGAGATTTTTGTTGTGCTATTATGTTATAAGAGATGCACAACGCTAAATAAATGAGGAGAAACAATATGAAAAATAAGGTATTTACTATACTAACTTGTTCGATGTTGTTACTTTCAGCTTGTGGAGCAAACAATACTGATAACAGTGTTGATACTGAAACTGCAGGGGAGGCGGAATCAGCAGAGACAGAAACGACAGAGGATGAAGCCACAGCAGCTGAGACAGGAGAGGTTCTTTCTAATTCACTGTTTTCAATTACAATGCCTGCTGAGCTTGAAGGCACATATGAGGCAGAGGTTGAGGACCAGCAGATTACTGTTTATCATAAAGAATCAAAAGATGCTGGTTACAACGGTATGGTATATACGATATGGGCTAGAGAGATTCCACCAGAGTTCTACGGCGGCCCTTATATGAAAAAAGGTGAGCTTACTGACGCAGATGGAAAGCAATACGAGGTTGTAATCGGATATGCAACTGAAGTTCAGTGGGACTTTGAAAAGTACACTGAGATGCCAGAGGACTTCCAGAAGCTTTATGATTCACAAGATGAAGTTCTTGCTAATATGACAGGTGTCAATGGTGCAACTTTTGAATACTTAGCTGGCACAAAGGGCGAAGATCTTTACGGAGATGTAGTTGCAAAATACCAGACAGCTCTTGATGAGGGATGGGATGCTTCGAAGTTCGAAGAGAATGAGATGAGCCCAGAATTTTACAGCATTTCACAGACTGATGGTGCATCAGGTATCGGAATTGCTTACTATGATACTGATAAAGATGGTGTCGACGAATTGTTCGTTGGAACACTTGTTGATGATGAGCTTAGAGGTTCAATCTACGATATCTACACAATGGTGGATGGAGCACCTGCTCATGTGATTTCTGGAACAGCTCGCAATCGATTCTATGTTTACAGTGAAGGTATGATTGTAAATGAGTACTCAAGTGGCGCACTTGAAAATGGCAAGCTTGTATATTGCCTGGAGCCTAATTCAGCAGAAATGGTTTATCAGTGGGGAACCAAAATCGATGCTTATACAAATGAAGATCAGCCTTGGTTTATAAGTTATACAGAAGATGAATGGGAAAATGTTACCGAGGATGAATTCAATGATAGAGAAGCTGCTTCAGAGGATTACACAGACCTTGAGTTTAAGGCTTTATCAGATTTCTAAATGATAAAAATTAAGGGTACGTACTTATTGGTACGTACCCTTTTTGGTTTAGTTAAGAATCTTAATTCCACCAAGAATAGGAACTGGTTTTTCTTCGTCATTGCAAGCTGAAACTAATGCCATAATCCAAAGAACAACCATAACAATCCACCAAACCCATCCAAGTACTGGAATAGCACAAGCGAAGAAGAAGAGGTTGATTACAAGAGCTTGATTGATGTGGAACTTAGCTCCCTCACGATCACCTACAAGAACTGCGATTAAGAATCCAATCCATGTAAGGTATGCAACAATACCTGTTGTGTGTGCGCTCATGCTAGCTGATGAGCTTGTTGTGATAGGTGTTGCATTAAGCAAATCAGCTTTTTTCTGCTGGAATTCTTCCTCTGTGATAACTCCCTGGTCAAGCAAATCCTTATACTTTTGAATTTCTTCTGCTGCTGAAAAATTACTCATATCTTTCCTCCCTAATTTATAATATCTGTCAATTATTGTAACACTCTTTATATGTTGCGTCAGTAATAATTTAAAATTTTTATCAATCTAAAAATATTCCTTTTTTCAACTACTTAAACGTTTACGAAAATCTCACCATTTATTAGAATATAACTAGTTTAATAACATATTAAGGAGAAGGATATTATGAGAAAATTTGATGGTTACATCCATGGAATTAACCTGGGAGGTTGGCTGTCTCAGTGCGTTCACACAAAGGAGCACTATGATTCATTTATTCACGAATCAGATATCGAAACAATCAAGAAATGGGGCATGGATCATTTCAGAGTTCCTGTTGATTACGAGCTTGTAGAACGCGGCGCAGGAGACTATAAGGAAGAAGGCTTCCAGTATCTTCAAAACGCAATCGACTGGGCTGGCAAAAATGGCCTGAACATGGTTCTTGATTTGCACAAAACAGCTGGCTTTAGTTTTGATGAAGGTGAGGCAGAGTCTGGCTTCTTTGAAAACGAGGATTATCAGGAGCGTTTCTATCTTCTTTGGGAAGAGTTTGCAAAGAGATTTGGAAAGTATTCTGACCGTCTCAGCTTTGAGCTTTTAAATGAAGTAACAAATAAAGAATACTGCGATACATGGAATAGAATTTCACGTACATGCGTAGAGCGTATCAGAAAGTATGCTCCAGACATCAAAATCCTTATTGGAGGATATTACAACAACGCAATCGAATCCCTTAAGGACATTGCACCACCTTATGATGAAAACATTGTATACAATTTCCATTGCTATGAGCCACTGATTTTCACACATCAGGGAGCACATTGGATTCCAACAATGGACAATGATTTCAGAATGCCATTTGATGTTACATACAAGGAGTACAAGCAGAATACTCGAAACAATCTTGAAGGCTTCACTATTAACTTTGATTCTTACAACGAGAATGATAAAATTGGAATAGAGTTCTTTAGAGACTTAGTGAAGGAAGCCGTTCGTGTGGCAGATGAAAGAAACGTGGCTCTTTATTGTGGAGAGTTTGGTGTAATCAATCTTGCATCTCCAGAGGACAGCAAGAAATGGTACGAAATGATTTGCAAGTGCTTCGATGAGTATGGTATCGGCCGTGCTGCTTGGAGCTTCAGACAGATGGATTTTGGTATCGAAGATGAACACATGGCTTCCGTTAGAGATGATATTTTGAAAATGATTTAATAGGAGGCTCAATGAAAACAGCACTTATTACAGGAGCAACATCAGGCATCGGTCTTGAGTTTGCCAAGAGACTTGCAGACAGAGGCTACAGACTGATTGTCACAGGACGAAGAGTAGACAGACTTAATGAACTTGCAGAGCAGGTAAATGTTCCTGTGGAAATAATCGCAGGTGACCTTAGCAAGAAAAAGGAATGCTTTGCCCTTCTTGATAAGCTTAAGGAGGAGCGTATTGATGTATTTATCAATAATGCTGGCTTTGGTGTGGCAGGCTCATTCCTTGAAACAGATATTGATAGAGAAGTTTCTATGATAAAGGTCAATGATGTTGCAATGCACATTCTTTTTAAGGGAATTCTTCAAAAGATGGATGCAGATGGTGCTGGCCAGATTTTAAATGTAGCTTCATCAGCAGGACTTCTTCCAGGTGGTCCATATATGGCAGGCTATTATGCAAGCAAGGCATATGTCACAAGCCTTACTCGCGCTGTTGCAGTAGAGCTAAAGGAAAAAGGCTCAAAGGTAAAGGTTTCAGCTCTTTGCCCAGGGCCTGTAGATACAGAGTTCAATGACAGAGCAGATGTAGTTTTTGCATTGAAGGGAATCAGCCCTGAAAAATGTGTGGCTGAAGCACTGAAGGGAATGGATAGAGGCAAAACAATTATCGTGCCAGGCTTTGGGATGAGACTTGCCATGGCTTTCCAGCATTTGCTCCCAATTCCAATCCTTGTTAAGCTTACAGGCCATCAGCAGAAAAAGAAACTTGGCTAAAGGGTTGCATTTTTTCAAGTATGGGTTTATCATACAGAGGCTTTAAAAATTAAATAGGACAGTTCGTTTGTACCATCCTGTCCCTAAACAAAACCAGGACTAATTTTTTCTTTATGAAATCAATTAGGCTGTAGGTGCGCATCTACAGCCTTTTCTTTTTGAGAAAATCAGGTCCTGTTTCCGGAGGAAATCAATGTATTATTTAACTGCAGAAGCATCATTTGACGGCGCCCATTTTTTGAGCGGCTACGAAGGTAAGTGTTCTAATCTTCATGGTCATCGCTGGAGAGTGATTCTTAAAATAAAGGCCAGTGAGCTTCAGGCTGAAGGTCAGCAGCGTGGCATGGTTGTAGATTTTGGTGATGTAAAAAATGCTCTCAAAAAAGAGACAGATTTCTTTGATCACACATTTATATATGAAGAAGGATCACTAAAGGAGACAACTGTTGCAGCTCTCAATGAGGAAAACTTTCTTATGCGAGTAGTTCCTTTCAGACCTACAGCAGAAAACTTTTCAAAGTATTTTTATGAGAAGTTTGAGGAATACGGCTTTGAGGTTGCTGAAGTGACTGTATATGAAACTCCAAACAACTGCGCAAGCTATAGCAAGTAGGAGGATTTATGTCGGTATTTAATGTAGTAGAAAAATTCGTTAGCATAAACGGCGAAGGTCAGCATGCTGGTGAGCTTGCAGTATTTATCAGGCTTCGTGGTTGCAATCTTAGTTGTAGCTATTGTGACACCAGATGGGCTTGTACAGCAGATGCTCCTGCAGAGGAAATGACAGAAACACAGATTGTGGACTACGTCATCTCTACTGGAGTGAAGCGTGTTACTCTCACGGGCGGTGAGCCACTTCTTTCGCCACATGTTATTGACTTGTTAAAGGCCTTTGCAGCCAACCCTAATATTTTTGTTGAGATAGAAACAAATGGAAGTGTTGATATACATCCATTTGCTTGTATAGATAATCCGCCAGCATTCACTCTTGATTACAAGTTGGCAGGTTCGGGAATGGAAGATAAAATGCTTCTTTCAAACTTTGATGTTCTTACAGCAAAGGACACAGTCAAGTTTGTTTGTTCTGATGTAAGTGAGCTTGATAAGGTTTGCAAGATTGTTGATGATTATCGTATTTCCGATAAATGTACTTGCTTGATAAGTCCTGTGTTTGGACGAATTGAGCCAGCAGACATGGTTGATTATCTAATTGACCACAAAAGAAATGATATAAGATTGCAGTTACAGCTTCACAAATTTATTTGGGATCCAAATAAACGAGGCGTTTAAGAGAGGTAAATCATGGCTATAAATAAAGAGCTTATTAAAGAAAGCATTAGAAATATTATTATTGCCCTTGGTGATGACCCTGAAAGAGCAGGTCTTAAGGAGACTCCGGATCGTGTTGCTCGCATGTACGAAGAAGTTTTTGAGGGCATGAATTACACAAATGAACAGATTGCAGAGATGTTCAACAAGACCTTTGATGAGGATTACTATGATGAAACTAATCAGGATCTTGTTTTTGTAAAGGACATCGAAGTTTTCTCATATTGCGAGCACCATCTTGCACTTATGTACGATATGAAAGTAAGCGTTGCCTATATTCCAAATGGCAAGGTCATCGGCCTTTCAAAAATCGCACGTATCGCTGATATGGCTGCAAAGCGTCTTCAGCTTCAGGAACGTATCGGCAACGATATTGCAGAAATCATCCAGATGGTTACAGGTTCTGAGAATGTGGCTGTATTTATCGAAGCAAGCCACAGCTGCATGACAGCACGTGGAATCAAAAATGCCAGTGCAAAGACTCATACACAGACATTAAGAGGTCGTTTCAAGACTGACAAAGATTTACTTCAGAGATTATTATAAGGAGAATTGAAATGAAAGCTTTAGTACTTGTTAGCGGAGGCTTGGACAGCACAACTTGTCTTGCCTTGGCAGTAAAAGAATATGGACATGAAAACGTGGTGGGACTTTCTATTTTCTATGGTCAGCGTCACGATAAAGAGATTAAAGCAGCAGATGCTGTTTGCGAATACTACAAAGTGGAGCATATCACACTTGATCTTTCTACAATGTTCCAGTTTAGTGATTGCACATTGCTTCAGCATTCTGACGGAGAGATTCCTGAGGAGTCATATGACAAACAGCTTGAAAAGACAGATGGCAAGCCAGTAAGCACCTATGTGCCATTCAGAAACGGATTGTTCCTTTCTAGCGCAGCAGCAATTGCACTTTCTAAGGGATGCTCAAAAATCTATTATGGTGCTCATGCTGATGATGCTGCAGGTAACGCATATCCGGATTGCTCTAGCGACTTCAACAACGCAATGAACACAGCCATCTACGAAGGAAGTGGAAAGCAGCTATCAATTGAGGCGCCATTTATCAATAAGAATAAAGCCGGTGTTGTAAAGGTTGGCATGGAGCTTGGAGTTTCTTATGAGCTCACATGGTCATGCTACGAAGGCCATGACAAGGCATGCGGAAAATGCGGTACATGCATCGACAGAATTGCAGCATTTGAATTAAATGGAATAAAAGATCCGATTGAGTATGAGAATTAATTAGGAGGTCTACTATGACAGATAGCAGAAAAGAAGAAGGAACACTTACACTTTTAGGAAATAAAAATAACGTATATCCAGACAACTACGCTCCAGAGATGCTTCAGACATTCCTTAACAAGCATCCTGAGAATGACTATTTTGTAAAATTCAACTGCCCAGAGTTTACATCACTTTGTCCAATCACTGGCCAGCCAGATTTTGCAAACATTATCATCTCTTATGTTCCAGGTGAAAAGATGGTAGAGAGTAAGTCATTAAAGCTTTACTTATTCAGCTTCAGAAATCACGGTGATTTCCATGAGGATTGCGTAAACATCATCATGAAGGATTTGATCAAGCTTATGGATCCTAAGTACATCGAAGTTTGGGGCAAGTTCACTCCAAGAGGAGGAATCTCTATCGACCCATATTGCAACTATGGTAAGCCAGGAACAAAGTGGGAAAAGGTTGCAGAGGACAGACTTTTCAATCACGATATGTATCCAGAAAAAGTAGATAACAGATAGTAAATATGATAAATTTAAAGGCAGACAGATAGTCTGTCTTTATTTTATTTCTGGGAGATTTTTATGAGAATACTAATTACAAATGATGACGGTATAAATTCAGATGGAATTATTCGTTTAGCAAGAGCAGCTAAGGAGTTTGGTGAGGTTTGGGTGGTTGCACCTGAAAGCCAAAGAAGTGCAGCAAGCCACAGTATTTCCCTTCATAATTCCATTGATGTTTACCCATGTGAGGAATTTCCTGTAGAGGGTGTTTTTGCATATTCTTGCAGTGGGACACCGGGAGATTGTGTTCGAGTTGGCGGCTTAAGCGTGATGCCAGAGCGCCCGGATGTGATCCTTTCAGGAATTAATTTTGGATACAATTGTGCTTCGGATATTCAGTATTCGGCTACCTGCGGAGCAGCCTTTGAGGGAGCGTTCCAGGGGTATCACGCAATAGCCCTTTCGGAAGGGGCTTGTGATTGCCATCAGGTAACTGACAAATATATAAAGCAGGTATTAAAGAAGCTTTTAGCGGAACCACTTGCACCTGGAATGATTCATAATGTCAACTTCCCAGGATGCGAATTATCAGATTGCAAAGGCATTTTATACGACAGAAAAGTTTCCCGAGGAATGTTTTATAAAGACTCCTACGATGTGGTGGAAAACCTTGATGATGGCGGCGTCAGATACATGGTAAATGGCTGCTATACACCGGTTGCAGAAGAGGGCACAGACTTTGATGCAATCCTTAATAACTATGTGTCTGTCGGGGTTGTAAATAATGTAGGTTATTGATATAATTACGATAGTTTTTCTATGATTTTTAGGAGGCAGATATGGCAGAGAACAAGAATTTTGTTATAAATATTAATGGCGATGGCGGTGTAAACATCTCTGAAGAGGTTGTTGGAATTATCGCTGGCCTTGGTGCAGTTGAGGTTGATGGTGTGGAGTCACTTGCAGGCAACCTTACAGCTGAAACTATTTCAAAGGCAGGTCAGGGAAAGCTTGCAAAGGCTATCAGAGTAGTAGATAGTGAGCCAGGTAAAATCTCAGTACACATGGCTATCAATATGAAGTATGGCTACGAAATCCCAAAGGTTTCAGGCATGGTTCAGGAAAAGGTTAAGTCAGCAGTTGAGACTATGACAGGTCTTGAAGTTACAGCTGTTGATATTCGTATCGCAACTGTTAGCGTTGCAGCAAACAATTAATTAGGATTTATTTATTTTTTATGCATATTAATGTATAATTATGGGGTGCTATTTTAAGTAGCACCCTATATTAGTCTAAACTATTAGAATTTCAGGAGTTTTTATTTATGAATAGACATGAAATTAGAAAAGAAGTATTTAAGGCTGTATTTATGAATGAGTTTCACGATACAGAGGAAATGGATAGTGTAATCAGCACATTCCTTGGTGGCCGTGACAATGCGGAGGCAGAGGACCTCGCTAAAAACAATAAGTCAGCTGAGGATGAGGAATACATCAAGACAAAGTCTGAGGATATCATTGCTAAGATTCCAGAAATCGACGAGCTTATTAATAAGTCAGTTGATGGTTGGAAGACAACACGTATGGCAAAGGTAGATTTAACACTCATCAGACTTGCTTTATATGAAATCAAATTCGAGAATCTTCCTGTTGGTGTTGCTATCAATGAGGCAGTTTCACTTGCTGACGAATTCGGTACAGATTCTTCTGCAGGATTCGTTAATGGAGCACTTGCTAAATTAGTATAATGAATAAAAATGTATATAGTGTATCTCAGATAAATACATATATTGAGCGTATGTTTTCTGATGATTTTATGCTTGGAAACCTTTCCTTATCAGGGGAGGTTTCTAATTGCAAATACAATCATACAGGGCACATATATTTTACTTTGAAGGATGATAAATCATCTATTTCATGTGTAATGTTTGCTGGCAAGCGAGCAAAGGGGCTGAAGTTCAACATGAAGGATGGCGACCAAATAGTGGTTACCGGATATGTTGGAATCTACGCAGCGGCCGGTAGATATCAAGTGTATGCAAACGAGATAGAGCTGGCGGGAGTAGGTGACTTATATCAACGTTTCGAGGCGTTAAAGCAGGAGCTTGAGGAAAGCGGAATGTTTGACGCAATGTACAAAAAGCCTATTCCAACCCATGCTATGAGAATCGGTATCATCACAGCTCCTACAGGAGCGGCTGTTCACGATATCATTCGTGTATCTAAGACACGAAATCCTTTTGTAGAATTGATTCTTTATCCAGCACAGGTTCAGGGTGAGGGGGCAGTGCCTTCCATCATTTCCGGAATCAATTGTTTGGATGAGTTGAATCTGGATGTTATCATCTTGGGCCGTGGTGGTGGTTCCATCGAAGACCTTTGGGCCTTCAATGAGGAGCCGGTAGCACGAGCTATTTTCAAGGCCAACACACCAATCATATCTGCCGTTGGCCACGAAACGGATTTTACTATTGCAGACTTTGTTGCAGATAAAAGAGCAGCAACGCCTTCTCAGGCTGCAGAGCTTGCAAATTTTGTTTACGAGGATTTTGCAAGGACTTGCGAAAGGTATTCTGACAGACTTAACAGCACATTGGATTACAAGCTTTCATCCATCACAGCTCAGCTTGAGAATTATAAATTGCGATTACAATCTCTCAGGCCAGAAAATAAAATCAAGGCAAATCAGGACAAGCTTAACCACTTGTACGATAGGCTTAATAGCCTGATGAATGCAAAAATAGAACGTTACGAAAGCCGTCTGATTGCGGCTTCAGGTCGTTTGGATGGTCTTTCTCCAGCCAAACGATTGGCTTCAGGCTTTGGTTATTTGACAGGCCCAGATGGAAAAAAGGTTGATAGCGTATCAAATCTTTCCATCGGAGATAGTCTTAGTATCAGAGTAAAGGATGGTATGCTGGAGAGTCAAATCACCAGCATTTCTAAGGATAAATAGGAGCACGTATGGCGGAAAAAGAAATAAAAGAGACAACAATCGAAGAGAGTTTTCAGGCCCTCGATGAGATTATCACAAAGATGGAATCATCAGATGTTACTTTGGATGAATCCTTTGCTTTGTATAAAAGTGGAATGGAAGAGCTTCAGAAAGCTAATTCTAAAATAGAACAGACAAAGAAAGCTGTCATGGCAATCAGCAAAGATGGCGGTCTTGAGGTGTTTGAGGGGGTTGAGTAGTATGGACATTAAAAACGAACTTAGCGTTAGGGCAGAATCAGCACAGGATGTTGTGTGCAGATTTTTGCCAGATGTAGAGGGTTTACAGGGCATTATATTCGATGCCATGGAATATGGGGTAACAGCAGGTGGTAAACGTCTGCGTCCAATCCTTATGAATGAGACATTTCAGCTTTTCGGTGGTAGTGGCGATGTTATCGAGCCATTTATGGCTGCCATTGAAATGATTCATACATATTCGTTGATTCACGATGACTTACCAGCTATGGATAATGATGAGCTTCGTCGTGGAAAGCCTACTGTGCATGTAGCATACGGTGAGGCAATGGGCGTGCTTGCAGGAGATGCTCTTTTAAACTATGCTTTCGAGACTGCATTAAATGCTTATGATGCAGATATAGATGTAGTTAGAGTAACCGAGGCAATGCGTATTCTGGCCAGAAAAGCCGGCGTATTTGGTATGATAGGTGGCCAGGTTGTAGATGTAGAGGCTGAAAAGAAGCAATTGGAAATGACAGAGGACAGGCTTCATTTCATCTACGAGCTTAAGACTGGTGCTTTGATTGAGGCATCTATGATGATAGGTGCTGTTTTAGCAGGTGCCAGCGAGAATCAGGTTTCTCTTATTGAACGAGTTGCCGGTAAAATCGGCATGGCTTTCCAAATTCAGGACGATATCCTTGATATCGAAGGAGATGAAGCAAAGCTTGGTAAGCCAATCGGTTCAGATGAGAAAAATGAAAAATGTACTTACGTTACATTTGCAGGTATAGAAAAATCCAAGGAAGAGGTAAAGCGTCTTACAGATGAGGCGGTTGAGGAACTTAATAGCTTAGACAATCACAACGAGTTTTTAAATGAGCTACTTAAATACCTTGTCTACAGAGACAATTAAGATAGATTATGGTTCTTGAAAAAATAAAGCAACCTAATGATATAAAGAATTTAACAGAGGAAGAAATACAGGCACTTCCAGCTGAAATCAGAAGCTTTCTTATTGAGCATCTTTCAAAGACTGGTGGTCATTTGGCTTCCAATCTTGGAACTGTAGAGCTCACAATTGCTCTTCATATGCTTCTTGATTTCCCAAAGGACAAGCTTGTTTGGGATGTAGGTCATCAGGCATACACCCACAAAATTCTTACTGGTAGAGCAAATGAATTTGATCATCTTCGTCAGTACGGCGGAATCAGTGGATTCCCTAAAAGAGTAGAAAGTCCTTGCGACAGTTTTGATACAGGTCACAGTTCCACATCTCTTTCTGCAGCTTTAGGTTATTGCATGGCAAGGGATTTGGCAGGTGATGACTATAAAGTTTGCGCCGTTATTGGTGATGGAGCTCTTACTGGTGGACTGGCTTACGAGGCTTTGAATAATGCTTCTCGTTTAAAGAAGTCCAACTTCCTTATCGTTCTTAATGATAATGAAATGTCCATCTCTAAAAATGTAGGTGGTATGTCTACAAATCTTGAGCGTCTTCGTACTAGCTCAAAATACGTAGGCCTTAAAAATAACGTACTTTCATCTTTGGAAAGTTGGCCAAATGGTGAACGTATCATCAGAAAGATTCGTAGCACAAAAAACGGTATCAAGTCTTTAATGGTTCCTAACATGGTTTTTGAGGATTTAGGTATCATGTATCTAGGCCCAGTTGATGGCCACGATATCAAGGCGATGATGGAGACATTCAAAATGGCTATGGGTATCAACGGCCCAGTGCTTGTTCACGTCATTACTAAAAAGGGTAATGGTTACGAGCCAGCGGAGCGTCATCCATCCAGATTCCATGGTACAGATATTTTCGAAATCGAGACAGGACTTCCAAAACGCAATCCAAATCCTGGATACACAGATGTTTTCTCAACTGTAATGCGTAAGATGGGAGATCGTAACCCAGAGGTTGTAGCTATTACAGCAGCTATGGCTGAGGGCGCTGGATTAAAGCGTTTCAGAAATATGTTCCCAGACCGATTCTTCGATGTGGGAATTGCAGAAGAGCATGCGGTTACATTTGCGGCTGGCTTGGCTCTTGGCGGTCGCATTCCTGTATTTGCTGTATATTCATCTTTCTTACAGCGTGCATACGACCAAATCCTTGAGGATGTTTGCTTGCAAAATCTTCATGTGATTTTTGCAATTGATAGAGCAGGTCTTGTTGGTGCCGATGGAAGCACACATCAGGGTATATTTGATGTTTCCTTCCTTACATCTATGCCAAACATGACAGTGATGGCTCCAAAGAATAAATGGGAGCTTTCAGATATGATGAAATTTGCAGTGGCTTACGATGGCCCAATCGCCATCAGATATCCTAGAGGTGAGGCATACTGCGGATTAAAGGAGCACAGAGCTGAAATCGTCCTTGGTAAATCAGAGGAGATAAAAGCTGGTTCAAAGGTAATGCTTTTTGCACTTGGTTCTATGGTGAAAAAGGCAGAGGAAGTGGAAGAGCTTCTTAAGGCCCAGGGAATCGATGCTGGTATCTGCAATGCCAGATTTGCAAAGCCACTTGACCAGGCTTATCTTGATAAAATCAAAAACGAATACGATTTAATTGTTACATTAGAAGAAAACGTTATCACTGGCGGCTTTGGCCAGCAGGTTCAGGCTTATCTTGATGACAATGGCTATAATGGTCAGGTTCTTAAGATTGCTGTTCCAGATGAGTTTGTTAGACATGGCAGTGTTACACTTTTGTTTAAGGAGCTTGGCATGGATGCTGAGTCCATTACAAATCGTATTTTAGAAAAATTAGGAAAGTAATATGAAAGAAAGACTTGATATAGTATTAGTAGATAGAGGGTTTGCTCCTTCTCGTGAAAAAGCCAAAACCATGATTATGGAAGGTAATGTTTTCGTTAAAGGAAACAGAGAGGATAAAGCAGGCACTAAAATAGACGTAGATGCAGATATCGAAATCCACGGACAGCAGCTGAAATACGTTAGCCGTGGTGGTCTGAAGCTTGAAAAGGCTATGACTCACTTTGATATTTCCTTAGATGGAAAGGTATGTATGGATATCGGCGCATCCACTGGTGGATTTACTGATTGCATGCTTCAAAATGGAGCTACAAAGGTATTCTCTGTAGATGTTGGATATGGACAGTTTGCTTGGAAACTTCGTCAGGATCCTAGAGTTGTCTGCATGGAAAAGACAAACATCAGATATGTCACTGTAGAGGACATCGGAGAGCAGCTTGATTTCGCTTCGGTTGATGTATCATTTATCAGTCTTACAAAGGTGCTTGGTCCAGCAAAGGCACTTCTTAAGGATGATGCAGAAATGGTTTGCCTCATCAAGCCACAGTTTGAAGCTGGACGTGAAAAGGTTGGAAAGAAGGGTGTTGTCCGTGATCCAGCTGTTCACGAAGAAGTTATTAATACAATTATCGATTTTGTAAAAGAAATTGGTTTTTATGTTCTTCATTTGGAATATTCCCCAATCAAGGGACCAGAAGGAAACATAGAATACCTCATTCATATATCAACACAGGAAAAACAGGGGGATGCTATTGATGTTGCTGCAACAGTAGCAGCTGCACATGGTAGCTTAGACAAATAATGAAGAATTTCTTAATTGTTGCAAGATCTTTTAGTGATTTACATGAAAAATACATCAACATTATTCGTGATTATATTTCGGCACATGGCGGAATGTGTATTCTCGATTTGGATACTTGTCCAGATAGTTCTGAAACACAGGTAACTGTTGGTGATAATATTGAATGTATCATTACTGTCGGTGGCGATGGAACTGTTGTTAGAGTAGCCCAGAATGTTACAAATCGTAAGGTGCCAATCGTTGGTCTTAACTGCGGTCACCTGGGCTATCTTTGTGATATGACCGTTGATAATGTAGAGCACTGCTTAGATCAATTACTTAGCGACAATTATAAGATTGATGAAAGAATGATGCTTGAGGGTGACTGTTCTAACGATGAAGACAATCGCTTTAGAGCTCTTAATGATATTGTGGTTGCTTCTGATGCTGCAGGGCTTTATGTGTTAAACCTTACAGTAAAGGTAAATGGAATTCAGCTGTATTCCCATAATTGTGATGGACTTATTGTTTCCACACCTACAGGCTCAACTGCTTATAATCTTTCTGCAAACGGACCAATTGTGAGCCCTCATGCAGATTGCATTGTTTTGACACCAATCAACCCTCATACACTTAATTCACGAAGCATTATTTTGGCCTCAAATGATGAGGTTGAAGTTAGTATAGAGGCTCGTCATGAAGAAGACGAACCAAAAGCAAATGTTATTTACGATGGAACTCTTAGGCAGGTACTCAGAAAGGGTGAAGTTTTAAAAATCCATCGTTCAAAGATTACATCCAACATGGTTATGTTAGAAAACGTCAATTTCTTGGAACGTATTCGAGCTAGGATGCAGGAGATTTAAATGAAGATTGAAAGACAGGCAAAGATACTAGAGTTAATAGTAAAAAATGAAATAGGAACTCAGGAGGAGCTTACAGCTCGCCTTGAGGAAGCTGGATTTAATGCCACTCAGGCTACAGTTTCCAGAGATATACGCGAAATGAAGCTTACTAAGGTTGCCGATGCAGCTGGAAAGCTTCGTTACGTTGCATACAAGACTACCGAGGATGATATGAATGAAAAGTATATTCGTATTTTCTTGGATGGTTTTGTATCGATGGACAACGCCCAGAATATTTTAGTTATCAAGACTGTTTCAGGTATGGCTATGGCTGTTGCGGCAGCTTTGGACCATATGGATTTTGCAGAAATAGTTGGCTCTATTGCTGGCGATGATACTATTATGTGCGCTGTCAGAAGCATTGATGATACTGTCGTTTTAATGGGGAAACTAAAACGAATCATCGAAAAATAAAAGGTTGGTGCAAGGATCCTTTTACACAGAAACGCGGGCATAGAAAAGGAGAATTAAATGCTAGCTAGTTTGCACGTTAAAAACTTAGCCCTTATTGATGAAGAGGAGATTGTTTTTTCTAAGGGGCTTAATATCTTATCGGGAGAAACCGGAGCAGGTAAATCTATCATTTTGGGAGCACTTCATCTAAGTCTTGGAGACAAGGCATCTAAGGATTTTCTTAGAGATGCTGATTCTGAGGCATTTGTGGAAGCTGTATACCTTATCAATGATGAAAGTACAAAGGAAGCTCTGAGAGAAATGGGAGTGGAGCCATACGATGACGAAGTGATTATGTCTAGAAGAATCACTGAATCTCGCGCCGTTGGAAAGATTAATGGCGAGCAGGTTCCAGCTGCAAAGATGAAAGAAGTTGGGGCGTTGTTACTTGATATCTACGGACAGAAGGAACATCAGTCACTTCTTAATACAAAGCGCCACATGGAGCTTCTAGATGAGTTTGCTAAAAATGAGATAGGTGATTTGAAGGATAGAATTGCTGAATCTTATAAGAATTACAAGGCACTTACTGCAGAGCTTGAAGAAGCAAAGCAAAGTGATGTTTCAAAGGAAAGAGAAATTGTTCTTTTGGAGCATGAAATAAATGAAATTGAGTCTGCTAATTTAAAAATAGGTGAGGATGAAGAGCTTGAGGATGAATACAAACGTCTTTCAAACTTTAGCCGCACTATGGAATATTTTGGTAGAGCTCATGAAGCTATGGCAGGAGATGGCGGTGTGTCAGATGCCATCAGTTCTGCAATATCGGATATACGATATATAGAATCTATCGATGATAGGGCATCGGAATTTCTTTCTATGCTTAATGATGCTGATAGTATTATTTCAGATTTCAACAGAGAGCTTTCGAGCTACATGTCTGACGCATCTTTTGATGCTAGCAGATTCAACGAAGTAGAGCTTCGCTTAAATGAAATCAACAGACTGAAGGACAAATACGGTTCCACAATCGAAGCTGTTTTACAGGAGCTTGCTGCTCGTCAGGAAAAGAAGGCAAAGTTTGAATCCTTTGATGAGTATTTGGCAGAATTAAAGCACAAGGTGGATGTTGCTACAAAAGAGCTTGATGATTTATGCCAGAAGCTTTCTGATATTCGCAGAAAGTGCGCAGCAGAACTTTCTAAAAAGATGCAGGAAGCAATGAGCGATTTGAACTTCCTTAATTCTGAATTCGAAATGCATCTTACAAAGCTTGATCACTACACAGCAGATGGTTTTGATAGTGGTGAGTTTATGATTTGCACAAACCCAGGTGAGCCACTTCGTCCACTTAAGGATATTGCATCAGGTGGTGAAATGAGCCGTATTATGCTTGCAATCAAGACTGTTCTTGCTTCAGGCGGCGGAATCGATACTCTTATTTTCGATGAGATTGATGCAGGTATTTCTGGTAGAACAGCACAAGCTGTATCAGAAAAGCTTTGTACTGTAGCAGATAAGCATCAGGTTATTTGTATCACACATCTACCTCAGATTGCTGCTATGGCAGATACTCATTTCCTCATTGAAAAGAATGTTGAGCAGGGCCACACTATTTCAGGTATTAAAAAGCTTTACGACAATGACACTATTGAGGAGCTTGCAAGAATGCTTGGTGGCAGTGCTATTACAGAGGCGGTTCTTACAAATGCCCGAGAAATGAAGGAATTAGCCAACAGCTACAAAAATAAAGCTTGATTTTAATATTGAATCTTGATATATTAATATCCGCATGGTAACATGCGGATCATTTTTTCTTTATATAAATCCCAATACTTTTTATATCATATTATTATGATTACTGAAAAATTACATATAGATAGAATTGATTTTGCTCTTATGTTTAAGGACCTTGAGGTGGCAAAAACTCGTATTATATACAAGCTTATAAACAAGGAGAGAAATAGGGAGCTTTTAGAAACTGTACCACACGTGGAGTATTTAGATTTGGCCATTGTGTTTTATTATTTATTCCCTAGTGACAATGAGGATGAATTTAAGGGGTTCATGCTTAATAATGAGCATATGCTTATGCTTGATCTTAGCGTGACAGATTTGATGAATGCGTCAAGTGTAAATACTCAGCGTATTCTTGGTTTGAAGTTTCAGGGAATATTTTCTACAATAGCAGAAATTACTGGAGCAGAAGATATGTATGACGCTGCGGCTATCGAGGATGGATTTATTCCCCTACAGGTGCTATCAAATCAATTGGGTACCTACGGGGCATCTGCTATTTTGTATAAGGATGTAATCAAGGACATCGCTGAAAGAATGAAATCGAATCTTTTCATAATTCCATGTTCTATTCATGAGGTTTTGATTTATAGAGAAATGAAAAACTGCCAGATAGGAATCGATGATCTTAAGGAAATGATTTCGATGGTTAATCAAAATGAAGTTCCTGAAGAAGATATTCTATCTGACAGTTTGTATTATTATTCTTTAGAGAACAATGCTATTTGCATAATTTAATATGCCTTGAGCTTCTTCCAAAGAGTAGTGGTATAGTCCAATGTTTCGTCATCGTAGGCGTTGTACAAATCGCAGCGAGCAAGTGTTTCCTTTGTAGGAAATACTGTTTCGTCTGCAAGTGTTTCAGCGTCTTCGTTGCCGGCTACAGTGAGATTAGGGGTAGCATACCAAACATATTCAAAGTTTTCTGTGGCTGCCTCTTCCTCACACATAAAATCAATCCATTTCATTGCCGCATCGTAGTGCTTACATGTACGAGGAACAAACCATGAATCAATCCAAAGGTTGCCACCTTCTTTTGGAACAGTGTAGGCAAGCTTGTCGTTGTATTCCATACCCATAGCAGCTTCACCGGAGTAGCATACAGCCATGGCAGCATCTTCTGAAACCATGCATTCGTATGTTTCATCCATTAGATAAGCGTAAACATACTGCTTTTCGTCACAAAGCATATCAAATGCTTCATCAAGCTCTGCCTTGCTAGTGGTGTTTATGTTGTACTGAAGTAGCTTAAGTGGAACCATAAAAGCATCACGCTGTGAGTTAATCATAACGATTTGATTTTTGTAAGCAGGGTCCCAAAGACAATTCCAACTGCTAACTGTTTCTTCATCAACCTTTTCAGTGTTGTAAAGAATACCTACTGTACCGTAGAAGTAAGGGACAGTGTATTTGTGAGTTGGGTCGAAAGCTTCTGATGCTTCGATAATGGTTGGGTCAATGTTTTCGTAATACTGAAGTGAGTTGTAATCGATTGGGATTAGCTCACCTTCCTTACGAAGTGTTTCAATCATGTAATCGGAAGTACAGATTACATCGTAATTGATTGAGCCTGCTTTGTATTTAGCGTACATATCCTCAACAGATTCGTATTCTTCGTATTTTACAGTGATGCCGGTTTCCTTCTGGAAACGTTTTAAAACATCAGCCTCGATATATTTACCATAATTTAAAACAACTAATGTGTCGTCGCTGGCTGCATCATTACCACAAGCTGTAAATGAAAAGCAACTAGTAAAAGTGAGGCACAGGAGGCTACAGATAATAATAAGCTTTTTCTTCATCGTCTAGCTGATACCTCCTTTTTAGAACCTTTAAAGTTTGTAGCAATAAGCATCATGAATGCTAAAAGGAAGAGGAGAGTTGAAAGTGCGTAAAGCTCTGGCTGAATACCTTTTCTAAGCTCTGTGTAAAGCATAGTTGAAAGGGTGTTGACTCCGGCTCCCTTTGTAAAGTATGTGATTGTGAAATCATCAAGTGACATTGTAAATGCCATTAAAAATCCTGAAAGCACGCCAGGGAAAATCTCTGGCCAAATTACTTTGTAAAATGCGTACCAAGGTGTAGCACCTAAATCCATAGCTGCCTCGTAGCAGGCATCAGACATAGATTGAAGCTTTGGCAATACATTGAAAATGACGTATGGCACTGAAAATGCTATATGAGCAAGTACAACTGAAAACTCTCCAAGTGATGAGAATCGTGTAAACAGAAGCATAAGTGAAATACCTGTAACGATATCTGCATTTAAAAGAGGAATGTTTGTTGCTCCAAGCATAATAGCGGCATGGCGCTTTTTCATACGGTTGATACCGATGGCTGCTGATGTACCAAGGACTGTAGCAAGGATGCTGGAAGAAAGTGTAATCTTAATTGTAGTGAACAAAGCATCCATGATAGTGTCGTTGGAAGGAAGATTAAGGTACCATTGTATGGTAAATCCTCCCCATACTGTTCGTGACATAGAATTATTGAATGATAAAACTATGAGAACCAGTATTGGTGCATATAAAAATAGGAATATTAATGCTAAGTATAAAGTAGAGGCGCCTTTTTTGATTTTTTTCATAGAAGCATACCTCCATTCTCGGAATCATCAACCTTATTCATGATACTCATTGAAGCAAGAACGAATAGCATAAGGATGATTGATAATCCAGATCCTAAATTCCAGTTTCTAGCTAGAGTGAATTCTTGCTCAATAACATTTCCGATTAATAATACCTTTCCTCCACCAAGTAAGTTGGAAACAACGAAAGATGAGAGGGCAGGTACGAATACCATAATGATTCCAGATATAATTCCATCTCTTGAAAGTGGAACGGTAATTTTTACAAATGTGTTTAGCCAGTTTGAACCAAGGTCCGCAGCTGCTTCAATTACATCGTCACTAATCTTTGAAAGTGAGTTGTAAATAGGAAGTATCATGTATGGCAAAAAGTCGTAAACCATACCAAGGATAACAGCGGCCTTTGTATAAAGGATGTGCACTGTTGGAAGACCAAGTGCTGTAAGTATGCTGTTTAAAATTCCGTTGTTGGAAAGAATATTCTGCCAAGCAAGGATACGAAGCATGAAATTCATCCACATTGGAAGGATAAACAAAAATACAATAAATCCTTTATTTGTGATTTTAAGGTTGTGAAGTATCAAAGCTACTGGGTAAGCCATAATAAGGCAGATAACAGTAGTGATAAAAGCAACCTGAATAGACAGACCGAGTGATTTTAAATGAACTGGATCTGCTATAGCTGTAAGGTTTTCAATTGTTAAGCCTCCATCGCCATTTGTGATGGCATAGCCAAGGATGTAAAACAAAGGCAGGATGGTGCAAATCAACACCCATATTGCATAAGGCATGGCGAGAAAGCTAGTGCGTAGCTTATTAATCATCCTCCTTAAGTACCTCCTCGTCCTCTGATTCAGGTTTGTTCATAATCTGAATGTTGAATGGAATAACGTTTAGTGAAACGTGCTGACCAATTTCGAAGTACTTTGTGGTGTGTACTAACCATTCATACTGGCCACACTGAACATCTAATTCGTAGTGAACACCCTTGAATAAGCAGTCGGTAATGACACCGTCCATGAAACCTTCGCCTGGCTTGCCAAGCTCAACATCCTCTGGACGAATAACAACGTCTACAGGCTTCATAGTACCGAATCCCTTATCAACACATGGAACCTGAACTCCAAGGAATGAAACAAGCTCATCCTTAATCATGATTCCTTCTATAATATTGCTTTCTCCAATGAAATCGGCAACGAAAGCGTTTTCAGGCTCGTTGTAGATGTCCTCTGGAGTACCAATCTGCTGGATGTAGCCCTGGTTCATAACAACGATTGTGTCTGACATAGTAAGGGCCTCTTCCTGGTCATGAGTTACATATATGAAAGTGATACCAAGCTCCTGCTTGATTTTCATAAGCTCGTACTGCATGCTCTGACGAAGCTTTAAATCGAGAGCGCCAAGTGGCTCGTCCAATAGAAGAACCTTTGGTTCGTTAACGATAGCTCGTGCAATAGCAATTCGCTGCTGCTGACCACCAGAAAGAGAATCAATTGAACGATTTTCAAATCCATCAAGGTTAACAAGCTTTAATGCATACTTGATTTTGTCGTCGATATATTCTTTTGATTTCTTTTGGATTTTCAATCCGAAGGCAATGTTTTCCTCAATTGTCATGTGAGGGAAGAGTGCGTACTTCTGGAAAACCGTGTTGATTGGACGAAGGTTTGCAGGAAGTGCAGTAATATCATTACCATTTAAATAAATCTTGCCTGAATCAGGCTTTTCAAAACCACCTAAAAGACGAAGAGTGGTTGTCTTACCGCAGCCGGATGGACCTAAAAGAGTAACAAAAGAGTTCTCTTTAACGTAAAGGTCTAACTCATCAAGAACTAGCTGCTTACCGTAGCTTTTTGATACGTGATCGAATTGAATAAATTCCAATTAATCATCCTCCTTATACATTCATAACATTTACTTTACCCATAGTAGTGTAGGTAAAATAAAAGCTCCGAATCAGACTCGAACTGACGACCCCCTCATTACGAGTGAGGTGCTCTACCAACTGAGCTATCGGAGCTTATGAAAAAAGCCTATATAGCCTTTATCCATGCGAGATTAAGTGTAATATATCGATTGGAAAAAATCAATTAAAAACTCAATTAAAATGTTGAGAAAATCAATATGTTTTATTATAATGACACTTGTACCAAAATTTATTATTAGTGGGGATTTAGCATGGAAACAAAAAAGAAAAATTTACCTGCATTTAACATTAAGGAGTTCTTCACAAAAGAAAATCTTCCTTTAATTACACTTATAGCCCTTGGAATTTTCGCAATTGTTGCTATCGTAGTTTCAATCGTTGCATTTAAGATTAATGTGGTAGTGGCTTGCGTAATGGTTATTTTAGAGGCTGCACTTGCTGCTTGCCTTAATAAAATTCCTATTTGGATTCATGGACTTGTCATCATTGCTCAGATTGTTTGCGGCATTATGGCTTCTCAGATACCTTTCATGATCCTTATGGCATGTGTTTATGTTTTTGCAATAGTATTTTTATATATTTGGTCAAGTAATGATTCGTCAAAATTATCAAAATAAACTGGATAAGTTAATAGAGAACTTAGAAAAAGAAGGCCGAGTGCCTTCTTTATTGTTACATAGCTGTTGTGGTCCATGTAGTAGTTACTGTATAGAGTACTTGTCTCAGTATTTCAATGTTACTGTATTTTACTACAATCCAAATATTTATCCTGACGATGAGTATTATCATCGTGTAAAGGAACAGCAACGCTTTATCAACGAATTTCCAACCAAGCATCCGGTTGCTTTTATTGAGGGAGATTACGATAAAGACAGCTTCTATGAAATAGCAAAGGGTCTTGAAAATGAGCCGGAAAAAGGTGCTAGATGCCACAAGTGTTATGATCTTCGTTTGAGACGTACTGCGATGGTTGCAAAAGAAAAAGGCTTTGACTTTTTCACAACAACGCTTACAATATCACCAATGAAAGATTCCCAGGTGCTTAATGAAATCGGCATGAAAATCGCCGAAGAGCTTGAGATACCTTGGCTTCCAAGTGATTTTAAAAAGAGGGAAGGGTATAAGCGAAGCACTGAGCTTTCAAAGGAATACGACATGTATAGGCAGGATTACTGCGGATGTGTCTATTCTTATAGAGACAGACAGTTAC
Organism: Pseudobutyrivibrio ruminis; assembly: GCF_015057245.1. Lineage (GTDB taxonomy): Bacteria > Bacillota > Clostridia > Lachnospirales > Lachnospiraceae > Pseudobutyrivibrio > Pseudobutyrivibrio ruminis_E. Next base: position 180,453 of record NZ_SVET01000001.1, on the reverse strand, counting down.
AGAAACAACAGGCAAGTATGGAGGATTAGTTATGGCGCAGTTATGGGGTGGAAGATTCACCAAGGCTACAGATCAAATTGTTTACGATTTCAATGCTTCTATCAATTTTGATAAAAAGCTTTTCGAGCAGGATGTAAGAGGCAGTAGAGCTCATGTTACTATGTTGGCATCTGTTGGAGTTATCACAGATGATGAGAAAAATCAGATTCTTGCTGGTCTTGATGGAATCGAAGCTGATGTTAAGTCTGGTGCACTTCAGATAACATCTGAGTATGAGGACGTACACAGTTTTGTTGAAGCAAATCTGATCGATAGAATCGGAGATGCTGGAAAGAAGCTCCATACTGGACGTTCCAGAAATGACCAGGTTGCTCTCGATATGAAGCTCTACACAAGAGAGCAGGTCAACTCTACAGCAAAAGCTTTGGAACACCTGTTAAATACAATTCTTGGCATTATGGAAGAAAACATCGACACCATCATGCCAGGCTTCACACATCTTCAAAAGGCTCAACCTATTACAGTTGCCCATCATATGGGAGCCTACTTCGAGATGTTTAAAAGAGATGTTATGCGCTTAGCTTTCATCAACTCATCAATGTACACTTGTCCATTGGGCTCTGGCGCCTTGGCAGGCACCACATATCCTTTGGATAGAGATATGACAGCAAAGCTCCTTGGATTTGAAATACCTACACTTAATTCAATGGACGGTGTTTCCGATAGAGATTATCTTATTGAGTTCTTATCAGCACTTTGTACTATCCAGATGCATCTTTCTCGTTTTTCAGAGGAAATCATTATCTGGAATAGTAATGAATATCGATTCATCGAGATCGATGATGCCTTCTCTACAGGAAGCTCTATTATGCCTCAGAAGAAGAACCCGGATATTGCTGAGCTTGTACGTGGAAAGACTGGTCGTGTTTATGGTGCTTTGATGTCACTTCTTACTACAATGAAGGGCATACCTCTTGCTTACAATAAAGATATGCAGGAGGACAAGGAAATGTCTTTTGATGCTATGAAGACAGTCCAGGATTGCATAATTCTATTCGACGGTATGCTTTCTACAATCAAGTTCAATAAGGACGTGATGGCGAAGAGCGCTAGAAACGGCTTTACAAATGCCACAGATGCGGCAGATTACCTTGTAAATAAGGGTGTTCCATTCAGAGATGCACACGGAATCATTGGTCAAATTGTTTTGGCTTGCATCGATAAGGGGATTGCCATTGACGATATGTCTTTGGAGGAGCTTAGAAGCTATTCTGAAGCCTTCGATGAAGATATCTTCGATGCGATTTCTATGGAGACTTGCGTAAACAAGCGCCTTACAGTTGGCGCTCCAGGTCATGATGCTATGCTAGATGAAATCCAGTTATGTAAGGATTTTATGAAGAATATTCCAGAACATTTTAGTTTTGAGTAATAATTATGCAAGGAGTTGTTAAATTTGTTTAATTTCTCCTTGCATTTATTATATAGTTTGATTATAATCTAGTCTAATGACGGACATTTGTCCGCGACACAAATACAAAAAGTAAGGAGAAGTTTGAAATGAGCGAGAAATTAAGAGTCGGAATTCTTGGTGGTACTGGTATGGTTGGTCAGAGATTTATTTCTCTACTTGAGAATCATCCATGGTTCGAGGTTACAACTATTGCAGCTTCACCACGTTCTGCGGGACAGCGTTATGCGGATGCAGTAGGTGGCAGATGGAAGATGGATACTCCAATGCCTGCAGCTGTAAAGGACATCATTGTAAAGAACGTTAATGAGGTTGAAGAAGTAGCTAAAGAAGTAGACTTCGTATTCTCTGCAGTTGATATGTCTAAGGATGAAATCAAGGCAATCGAAGAAGCTTACGCTAAAACTGAGACTCCAGTAGTTTCAAACAACTCAGCACATAGATGGACTCCAGATGTACCTATGGTTGTCCCAGAAATCAATCCTCAGCACATGGATGTTATCAAGTATCAGAGACAGAGACTTGGTACAACTAGAGGATTCGTTGCAGTTAAGCCTAACTGCTCAATTCAGTCATATGCTCCAGTTCTTACAGCTTGGAAGAAATTTGAGCCATATGAGGTTGTTGTTACAACATATCAGGCTATTTCTGGTGCAGGAAAGACATTTAAGGATTGGCCAGAGATGGAGCACAACATCATCCCATTTATCTCAGGAGAGGAAGAGAAGTCTGAGAAGGAGCCACTTAGAATTTGGGGCGAAATCAAGGACGGTGTTATCGTTCCAGCTGATGATGTAAAGATTACTAGTCAGTGTATCCGTGTTCCAGTTCTTAACGGACATACAGCAGCTGTATTTGTTAAGTTCAAAAAGCAGCCTACAAAGCAGCAGCTTATTGATGCTATTAACAATTTCTCTGGCGTTCCACAGGAGCTTAAGCTTCCATCAGCACCAAAGCAGTTCATCCGCTACATGGAAGAGGATAACAGACCTCAGGTATCACTTGATGTTGACTATGAGAACGGCATGGGTGTTTCTGTTGGCCGTCTTCGTGAGGATAGCATCTACGATTGGAAGTTCGTTGGATTGTCACACAACACAGTACGTGGTGCTGCAGGTGGTGCAGTTCTTTGTGCAGAGCTTCTTAAGGCACAGGGTTATATCACAGCTAAATAAGAAAAATCCCGATTTTAAGGTAAGCACAGTAGATTGTGCTTACCTTTTTTATTGATATAAATATATTTTATAAATTAAATTCAAATAAAATACTTTTTTAGTGTAGTCTGCTAAAGTGAATTGTGTTATTATAGTACTCGTACTTAGTGAATTGACGTTTTATTGGGAGAATAACATGACACGAAGCAACGAACTTAAGAAGCTAGAAACTATTTACCAAGAGAATAAAAGCAACCTTGTGCTTTTATATGGCAGACGTGGCTGCGGCTGTGAGTCCGTTCTAGATGAATTCACAACTGGCAAGGATTATCTTTATTATCGTAGCCGTCAATGCTCAGACAACAAGCAGCTAAAGTATCTTAATGATCAGATGGCATCTGCTTATGATAAAAAGATGGAATCTGAATCTTTTGACGAGTGTTTCAGGAACTTCAAATCTAAAGATGGCTCAAAGCTTGTATTTATTATTGATGAAGCTCAGTTTGCTATCAAAAAGAATAATGACTTATTTGCAAGCCTTGTTTCTTTAAAGAATAGAAAGCTTTATCCAGGCAAGGTTATGATCATTATCGCTAGTTCTTCAATTGTATGGTCTGAAAATACCTTTGCAGAATTTGCTGGCAATTCTATTAATGAAATTGATGAGACTATTAAGCTTGAGAATCATTCATTCCTTGATATTGTAAGGGCATTTCCTAATTACACTGTTGCTCAGTGCGTTAGCACATACGGTATCATCGGTGGTGTTTCTGATTATCTGGACAGATGGAATGGTAAAAAGAGCATTAAGGCAAATGTCTGTGAAAATATATTATCTCCAACAGGATTTCTTTATTCAGAAGCTGAGGGATATATTTCTTCAGAGCTTAGAGAATTATCTTGCTACAACACAATCTTAGGTTCAATTGCGGCAGGCAATGAAAAGCTTAATGATTTGTTTGAGGATACAGGATATTCAAGAGCAAAGATTTCTGTATATATGAAAAACTTGGCAGCATTTGATGTTATAGATAAGGTTGTTTCCTTTGAGACAGGTGGATGGGACAATACAAAAAAGGGTATCTACAGAATTGTTGAGCCTTACATAAATTTCTGGTTCACATTTGTATATCCTCATTTATCAGAGCTGATTTCACACACACCAGAAGCTTTCTATGACAAGTTCATTGCTCCATATTTGGATGAATACTTAGAGAATTATTTCGTGGATGTATGTAGAGAATATTTACATCTATTAAATATGGTAGGTCAGCTACCAATCAAGCTTGTAAAAATTGGTACATGGCTTGGTAAAGAAGGAACAATTGATGTAATCGGTCAAAGCTCTAACAGAGAAAATGTTGTTGGTATTTGCAACTGGACAGAGAAGACTATGGGATACGAAACATACGAAAAGCTTCTTGATTCTATGAAGCAAGCTCGTATCACTGCAAACACCATATTCCTTTTCTCAGCTACTAAGTTTGATAACAAATTAGTTGAGCTTTCAAAAGAAAATAAATCTGTTGTGTTGGTGGACATGACGGAACTATAAAGTTATAATATTTAGAGCCCCTTGCCTTTAGCTAGGGGCTCTAAATATTATTAAAACTAAAATTAATTTTTTACAAGGGAGTTATAAGTTTGGGCAAAAAATTGATTATCACTGAGAAACCATCTGTTGCAAGAGACTTTGCAAGAGTGCTGAAGGTTTCCGGAAATCAAAACGGATTTATTGAGAATAATGAATATGTCATTAGCTGGTGCTATGGACATTTGGTTCAGATGGTTTATCCAGAGGAGTATGACATTAAATATAAAAACTGGAATCTTGAGGATTTGCCATTTTTGCCTACTGAGTACAAGTACGGTGTTGTTGAATCTGCAAAGGACCAATACAAAGTAGTTAATAGCCTTTTGCACAGAGAGGATATTGATACCGTATATTGGGCAGGTGACTCGGGAAAAGAAGGACAGACAATTGAGGAAAACATCCGTAATTATGGTGGAGTTCGTGATGGCATGACAGAGCTTCGTGTTTGGATTGATTCACAGACTGATGATGAAATCCTGCGCGGTATTAATGAAGCAAAGCCAATGAGCGATTACGCAAAGCTTGGAGCATCTGGTATTATGCGTACCATCGAGGATTACAGTCTTGGTATTAATTTTTCTCGTGCTTTATCTGTTAAATATGGCCGTTTGATAAATGATGCGGCAGCTACTACAAGCTATGCAGCAATTGCTATTGGTCGAGTTATGACTTGTGTGCTTGGTATGGTAGTTGAGAGAGAAAGAGAGATTCGTAATTTTAACGAGGATCCATTCTTCAAAGTGGTTGGTAAGTTCTCAGATGTTAATTTCCCTGCTGAGTGGAAAGCTGTTGACGGATCCAAGTATTTTGAATCCCCTTTGTTGTATGGCGATAAGGGTAACGGCTTTAAAACAAAGGATAGCGCCGGGAAGTTAATAGACGATTTAACAAATGCAGAGGCCCAGGTTTCAGATAAGGAAACAGGTATTTCAAAGAAAAAAGCGCCACTACTTTTTAACTTGGCAGAGCTTCAGTCAGAGTGCTCTAAGCGCTTCAAAATTTCTCCGGCTCAAACCCTTGATATTATTCAGGAGCTTTACGAGAAAAAGTACACCACATATCCTCGTACAGACGCCAGAGTCCTTACAACAGCAGTTGCAAAGGAAATCAATAAAAACCTTAACAAGCTTCAGTCTTACGGACCTACTGCAAAGTATGTTCATGAGATTCTTGCAGATAGAAAATACATCGGCATTGAAAAGACCAGCTATACAGACGATAGCAAGGTTACTGATCACTATGCAATTATTCCTACCGGTCAGTGCAATGGAATAGAAAACCTTTCCCCTCTTAGTCAAAAGGTTTACGAGCTTATTGTTCGTCGTTTTCTTTCTATTTTCTATCCACCTGCAGAGTACAAAAATGTAAAAATCACAGTTAAGATAGATTCTGAATGCTTCTTTGCAGGAGCAAAGCTGTTAGTAAAGCCAGGATACCTTGAAATTGCCGGCATCCCTAAGAATAAAAAGGACGATACAGGGGAATCTGATGATGAAAACGAAGAGGCTGAGGATGATTTTTCTAAAGAAAAGTTTGCAGCCTTTGTAGAGCAGGTTAATATAGGAGATTCCATCAATGTAAATGGCTTCGAGTTAAAGGAAGGAAAGACTTCTCCACCTAAGAGATATACATCTGGTTCCTTGATTCTTGCAATGGAAAATGCAGGAAAGCTAATTGAGGATGAGGAGCTTCGAGAGCAGATTAAGACTACTGGTATTGGAACATCTGCTACACGAGGCGAAATACTTGAAAAGCTGGTTCGAATTGGATATCTAAATCAAAATAACAAGACTCAGGTCATTACGCCAGAGCGACTTGGCGAGATGATTTACGAGGTAGTTCTTTTGACTACACCATCTCTTTTAAAGCCAGAGCAGACTGCCAACTGGGAAAAGGGATTGGAAGGAATTATTAATGGTTCTGTAGAGTTCGACGATTATCGTAAAGAACTTGAGGACTATATCCGTACTGAAACAAAGAGCATGATAGATTCCGACCTGACTCAGACTATTGCTCTTAATATTAATCAGTTCACTGGTAAGGATTCTAAGGGACTTGCTACAAGAAAGCCTCTTGGAATCAATTGTCCAGCATGTGGTGGCGAGCTTACCACTACATCCTTTGGATATGGATGCAGTAACTACACTAACGACGAAATTAAATGTAGATTTAGTATCGGTCAGATTGCCGGAGTAGACTTGCCAGAGGAACAATTTAGAAAGCTCATCCTTGAGGGTAAGACAGATTTAATAGAAGGATTTAAGAGTAAATCTAACAAGCCTTTCAAATCTGTGCTTAAGCTAGGCAAAAACGAAGATGGTGAATTCAATGTCAGCTTTGATTTCTCTGAAACACCTACTGAGTATGTTGAGGATTTGAAATGTCCTGTTTGTGGTGGAAGAATCGCAAAGACTGGTTATGGATTTGCATGTGAGCATCGTTTCCAGGAGGAAAATCAGTGCTATTTCTCTGTTGGTGAAATCGCTGGCAGAAAAATCTCATTAGAAGAGCTTACCGCACTTCTTAATAATGGAATTACTGATGTGCTTACTGGCTTCAAATCAAAGACTAATCAGAAGTTCAGCGCCAAGATTCAATTAAAAGAAAACGAAGAGGGCAAGAAGGTACTTAGCTTCAACTTTGATGGAATTGAGGCTGAAAAGCTTCCAGATGTTAAATGTCCTGATTGTGGCGGAGATATTCTTGTTCGTCCTAGCGGATATGGCTGTGCTAATTTTAATGCCCAGGATGAAAACTCATGTAAGTTCTATATAGGAAAGACAATTGCAGGAAAGAATATCAGCTCGCAGGTTGTTACTGAGATTCTTAAAGAAGGAAAGTCAGATACACTTAGAGGCTTTAAAGGCAAGACTGGAAAGAAGTTTGATGCAAGGCTTGTTCTTAAAAAGAATGAAGAAACAGGTCGTACAGAGCTTGTATTTGATTTCGATGATGTGGCTCCTAACTATTTGGCAGATGTGGTTTGTCCTGATTGCGGCAATAAAATCATAAAGACAAACTTCGGTTTTGCTTGCGAAAAGTACTTTGATAAAGAAAATAAATGTAATTTTGTTATAGGAGAGATTGCTTCTAAAAAGATTGGTGATGGTGATGTGAAAGAGCTTCTTACAGAAGGACACACCAAAACTATTCGTGGTTTCAAAGGCAAATCAGGTAAAAAGTTTGATGCCTGTCTTGTCCTTAAGAAAAACGAAGAAGGCAAATCAGAGATAACCTTCGATTTTGACAATGTAGAAGCAAAGGATATTAAGGATGTAGTTTGCCCCGTTTGTGGAGGTAAAGTTGTTGTTACTCCATTTGGTTACGGATGTAGCAATTACAAAAAGGATGATCCTGAGAACTCATGCGGATTTAATATTGGCCAGATTGCTGGAGTAAAGCTTAAAGAAGCTCAGGTGAAAGAACTTTTAAAGGATGGTATCACATCTACTATTTCCGGATTTAAGTCTAAGAAGGGATCAAAGTTTGATGCTAAGCTTGCTTTGAACAAAGATGAAACTGGTAAGGTATCTGGAATAAAGTTCGTCTTCGAAGACGAAGAAAAGGTTATGGAAGGCTTGAAGTGTCCTAAGTGTGGTGAGCCTATTTTAAAGAATCACTTTGGCTACAGATGTAAGAATAACATAAGGGACAATGTAGATAGTTGCCAGTTTTATGTTGGCAAGGTTGCTGGTGTTGATATTCCAGAGGACCAATTCAGAAAGCTTATTCTTGAAAAGAAAACTGATGTTATATCTGGCTTTTTAAGTAAAAAAGGTTTATTCTTTGATGCGAGACTTAAGCTCAATGACGAATGCAGAACTGAGTTTGAGTTCGATAATTATTCAGATGCAAAGTAATTTACATATAAGAAAGGGAACATTATGGAACAGACAAAAATTAAATCTATGTATAATTTAGATGAAACTATCGCTAAAGATTTGTTTGATGGAAAGGAATATCCATGGGAGGTTCTTCCAGAGATTTCTGAGTTCATTAAAAAGCTTGGCCCAACTCTTGATCCTGAGAAGTTCGAGAAAAGAGGAGAGGATGTTTGGGTAGCTAAGTCAGCTAAGGTTTTTGACTCTGCATATCTAAACGGACCACTTATCATTGATGAGGATGCTGAGGTTCGCCAGTGCGCTTTTATTAGAGGTTCAGCTATTGTTGGAAAGAATTGCGTAGTTGGTAACTCTACAGAGCTTAAAAACGTTGTTCTTTTTAACAACGTACAGGTACCTCATTACAACTATGTTGGTGATTCAGTTCTTGGTTACAAGTCTCATATGGGTGCTGGTTCAATCACATCAAATGTAAAGCAGGACAAGACTCTTGTTGTTGTAAAATCACGTGATGGAGAGAAAATTGAAACAGGATTAAAGAAATTTGGAGCTATGCTTGGAGACAATGTAGAGGTTGGATGCAACTCAGTTCTCAACCCTGGCACAGTAGTTTGCCCTCGTTCAAATGTTTATCCACTTTCTTCTGTAAGAGGAGTTGTTGAAGCAGACAGCATTTTCAAGAGCCAGGACAACATCGTTAAGAAAAACTAAAAAATTAAAATTTTTTAAGACCCGTTCTTTAAAGAATGGGTCTTTTTTGTTAAACTAATTAAAGATTATTTTATTAGGGAGGATTTATAAAAAATGGGACTTATTCAAGCAGTAAAAGGCTCAGTGTCTGGTGAGCTTGCAAATCAGTGGAAAGAGTTATTCGTATCTGATTCAATGTCATCAGATGTACTTGTTAAAAGAGCTGTTCACAAGATGACAGGCCGCGGTACAAATACTCAGGGAGATGTTGATGTTATTTCACATGGCTCTGCAATCATTGTAAACGAAGGTCAGTGTGCTCTTTTAGTTGATAGCGGAAGAATTATCGATGTTGCTGCAGAGGCAGGCGCATATGAATGGGAAGATAATGGTTCTGCTTCTATTTTTGCTGGTGACTTTATCGATGTATTTAAGGAATTCGGACGTAGATTTACATTCGGTGGTGAGAAGCCAGTTCAACAGAGAGTTTATTTCGTTAACACAAAGGATATTGTTGGTTTGAAGTTCGGCACACCATCACCAATTCCTTTCAGAATTCTTGATAACAACATTGGATTAGATTTAGATACAACACTTAAGCTTAACGGTAACTACAGCATGAGAGTATCTGATCCTACTCAGCTTTATGTTAACCTTGCAGGTAACGTAAAGAACGAATACACAGTTGACGATATTCAGGATCAGCTTCGTGCTACATTTATCCAGGCCCTTCAGCCAGCACTTGGCAAGCTTACAGCACTTGGTGTTAGACCTTCAGGTATTCCAGCTTATACAAAGGAAATATCTGAGGCTATGAGCGATGAGCTTGATCAGGAATGGACAGATAAGTACGGTCTTGCAATTACATCTGTTCAGATTCTTACAACAGTTATTCCTGACAAGGATGCTGATTTACTTAGAGAACTTCAGAAGTCTGGAGCACTTCGTTCACAGGCTATGGCAGGTGCAACACTTGTACAGGCTCAGGCAGAGGCAATGAAGACAGCAGCTGGCAATGCAAACGGTGCAGCTATGGGATTCTTTGGCATGAACATGGCGATGCAGGCTGGTGGTGCAAATGCAGCTGATTTATTAAATGCAGGTGCTGCAGGTATGGCAGCAGGTCAGCAGTTTGCTGGTCAGCCAGGTCAGCCAGTACAGCCTCAGATGGGTCAGCCTCAGGCTGCTCCAGTCCAGGACCCAGCTGCAGCACAGCCAGGTAGATGGTTCTGTCCAAATTGTGGCAATGAAAACTACGGTAATTTCTGCGTAAATTGCGGAACTAAGAGACCATAGGAAGGAAGTTGAAAAATGGCTACAATGTTCCCTTGCCCAAGTTGTGGAGGGCAACTGAAGTTTTCGCCAGAACGTATGCAAATGCTTTGTAGCTCTTGCGGTCAGTATACAGATCCAAGAGCATACAAAGGTAATGATATTGAAAATGAGGCAGGTATAAATACTACAATTTATACCTGTCCTAATTGTGCTGGGGAAATTCAGGTAATAGATAACGATGGTATGGAGTTTTGTCCATACTGCGGTACTCAGACTACTATGCAGGAGCACTTTTCTAAAAGTGGTGTTCCTAAATATATTCTTCCTTTTAATCTCACAAAAAAGGAAGCTCGTGAAAAATATCTAGAGGAAGTTAAACATATTCATTTTGTCCCTGATGGATTAAATATCGATGACAATATTGATAAACTTGTTGGACTTTATACTCCATATTATCTCTATGATTATTCGTCAGATGGTGACGTTTCATTTGTTGGTAAACAGACATCTACAAGTGGAGATTATGAGGTTACAAAAGAAACCCAGTTTAATGTTAGAGTTGACGTGGATGATATGAAGGTTCCATTTGATGCATCACAGACATTTGACGACAATGTCTCTGGCTCAATTAATCCATTTCCACTTAATGAATTGGAAAAGTTTAATCCAAACTTTTTGGCAGGATTTTTCGTTGAAAATTCTACTGTTGATAAGGAAATCTATGTTGAGGATGCATTAGAGGAGGCTAAGAACTCACTTTGCAGCAAAGTTAAAGCTAAAGCAGATGGATATGATTTGACTAGCAGAGAAGATGAACGAATTCGTAATGATGTTGCTTCGAAGCTACAATATAAGGGATGTGAAGGAGCATATCTTCCTGTCTATTTCATGACTACACGTAATTATGATAGAGTTTCATATTCTGTAATCAATGGCGCTTCAGGTGCTGTTTATTCTGATATGCCTATCGATAAAAGAAAGATGTATGCCACAGCAATGGCTACTTCTATTGTTATATTTTTAGTTCTTTTTGTGCTGAGCTTGACTTTTAGCTTCACTTATCGCATAAAGAATCTTTGTGGGTTTGCTGCACTTGTTTCTTCATTTATAGCTTACTATGGTGCAAAGATTGCAGATGGTGTCTATAGACGTGACAATCATCTTGATGATAAGGGTTATTTTGGCAGCAAGGATATTGTTACAAGCAAAAATATTAAGCCAATTAAAAAGAAAGCGAAAAAGAAGATTACTAAATCGTCAACAAAGGCAGCACTTTCAGGTGCTGGTGCCGTTGTATTATTTTTGCTTTTAAAGGGCGGATATGCATTTATCATAGCAGGTATACTTTATGTTATTGAGAATGGTAGAGTTGTCGCAAATGTTCTCAATGTGGTCCTGATGTTAGCTATGTATATTTTCAGTTTTGTGTTCATTATTAAAGGCTTTAATGCAGTTAAAAAGGGACAGAAGACAGTTCTTTTGCTAGGCACATTTGGGTGGATTGCAGCAATTCTTATTAGAATAATCAACCTTCCAAACGACATAATATATTACATAGCTTTAGCTATCGTGTTTGCGATTATCGTATTTACGATTGACTGTACTGTTAGAGAGTACAACAGACTTGCAACACGCCCATCACCACAGTTTATGAAGAAGGGAGGAAAGCTAGAAAATGCGAAAGGCTAAATATTTCATTTTCTTATTTTTAGTATGCTTGCTACTTCCTATTCGTGCTGAAGCTAAATCAAATGTAACTATCATCGATGATGCTTATTTGCTTAGCGATGATGAATATGATGAGCTTGAAGATTATCTGGATTCTTTGGATAGCAGCTACAATTATGTGGTTGCTACTACAGATGAGTCTAATTATGGGCAAGATGAAGATTCTATTCTTTTTGATTTCTATACTGAAAATTACAACTCAAGAGAGGATGGAGTCGCTTTCTTGATTGATATGTACCATCGAGAGTTATATTTATCAGGATATGGAAAGGCTCAATACGAGATAAAAAGTGCAGATGCATATGATATTACAGATAATGTTTATAGATATGCGTCAAATGGAGAGTACTACGAATGCATTTATGCTGTTTTTGAGCAGTGCAATACATTGATTAATGATGGAATAATCCTTAGGCCAATGAGACTTATAGTTACAGCGCTAGTTTCTATAATTCTTGGATTCTTACTTGTATTCTTAAAAGCAGTAAGAGAGAGAGCAAGGGTTCAGACATTTACTCCTGCAGAAATGCTTCTAATTGGAGCTTCTATTGCAGGAACATCTACTGTACTAAATACAACTCGTAGAAGAATTGCATCAGCTGGAAGCACATACCACGGTGGTGGCGGTGGATTTTCTGGCGGTGGCGGTGGTTTTTCCGGAGGTGGTGGCGGTGGCCATTCAGGTGGAGGTCACAGCTTCTAAATATTTAGATAATTTTTTAACGAAAATACAAAAGAATACTTTACTAAAGCCACTGAAAGTGAGAAAATGTAATCAATAACGCGTTTCTATGCGTTTATATAATTAGGTCATTAATGTAGGTAGCAGTATATTAATGGAATTATAGAAAGGAGTTCTACAATGATTTACACAAAAGAAGTAGAAAACATGTGTCCTGTAGCAAAGGGCGCAAAGCATGAACCAGCTCCTATCCCTGAAGAGGGAAAATGGGTACACGCTAAGCAGATTTCTGATATTAGCGGTTTCACACACGGTGTTGGCTGGTGTGCTCCACAGCAGGGTGCCTGCAAATTATCTTTAAATGTTAAGAATGGTGTTATCGAGGAAGCACTTGTTGAGACAATTGGTTGCTCAGGTATGACACATTCAGCAGCTATGGCTGCAGAGATTCTTCAGGGAAAGACAATCCTTGAGGCTCTTAATACAGACCTTGTTTGCGACGCTATCAACACAGCTATGAGAGAGCTTTTCCTTCAGATCGTTTACGGACGTACACAGTCTGCATTCTCTGATGACGGACTTGCAATCGGTGCTGGTCTTGAGGATCTTGGAAAGGGTCTTCGTTCACAGGTTGGTACAATGTACGCAACAAAGGAAAAGGGTGTTCGTTACCTTGAAATGGCTGAAGGCTATGTAACAGGTATCGCACTTGATGACGATAACGAAGTTATCGGATATCAGTTTGTTTCTCTTGGAAAGATGACAGACTTCATTAAGAAGGGTGATGATCCTAACACAGCATGGGAAAAGGCAAAGGGCCAGTACGGTCGTGTTGACGATGCTGCAAAGATTATCGATCCACGTCAGGAATAATATAGGAAAGGAGAAACAAAAATGGCTTTATTTGAATCATATGAGAGAAGAATTGATCAGATTAACGCAGTTCTTAATAAGTATGGTATCAGCTCAATCGAAGAAGCTGAGAAGATTACTAAGGACGCAGGTCTTGATGTATACGAGCAGGTAAAGAAGATTCAGCCTATCTGCTTCGAGAACGCTTGCTGGGCTTACACTGTAGGTGCTGCAATCGCTATTAAGAAGAATTGCCGCAAGGCTGCTGATGCAGCTGCAGCAATCGGAGAGGGACTTCAGTCTTTCTGTATTCCAGGTTCTGTTGCTGATCACCGTAAGGTAGGTCTTGGACATGGTAACCTTGGAAAGATGCTCCTTGAGGAGGAGACAGAGTGCTTCTGTTTCTTAGCAGGTCACGAGTCATTCGCTGCTGCTGAAGGTGCTATCGGTATCGCTGAGAAGGCTAACAAGGTTCGTAAGAAGCCTCTTAGAGTAATCCTTAACGGTCTTGGAAAGGATGCTGCTCAGATTATTTCTCGTATCAATGGTTTCACATATGTTGAGACAAAGTACGATTACAAGGAAGCTAAGCTTAACATCGTATCAGAGAAGGCATACTCAAACGGTCTTCGTGCTACAGTTAAGTGCTACGGCGCTGATGATGTTCAGGAAGGTGTTGCTATCATGCATCATGAGAACGTAGGTGTATCTATCACAGGTAACTCTACAAACCCAACACGTTTCCAGCATCCAGTAGCTGGTACATACAAGAAAGAGTGCGTTGAACTCGGCAAGAAGTACTTCTCAGTTGCTTCAGGCGGTGGTACAGGACGTACACTTCACCCAGATAACATGGCAGCAGGTCCTGCTTCATACGGTATGACAGATACTCTTGGACGTATGCACTCAGATGCTCAGTTCGCTGGTTCATCTTCAGTTCCTGCACACGTTGAGATGATGGGTCTTATCGGTATGGGTAACAACCCAATGGTAGGTGCAACAGTTGCTGTTGCTGTTTCTGTTGAGGAAGCTGCTACTGCTGGAAGATTCTAATTAAATCAAGCGTAGCGCTGATTTAATTAGAACTGGAGATGCCATCGCGAAGCGATTTTCAAATGGCGTCGACTGTCCTTGTTTATTAAAGAGCTCTTGGTTAATCCAAGAGCTCTTTTTTGATGAATATTTAAAAATAATATGTTTTTTTTGTGCATTATATTACTCATTATAAAAGTCATATTATAATATATTAAGAAAACTAATGGACGTTTATTTATATAGGGGGTAATTCTATGGGCAGAGAAGAAAGAAAAGAGACTATTAGAGAGAGATTAGATCAAAATCTTTCAGAAGAGCAAAAGGAAAACATTGCAGGAGTAGTAAAGATTGCAGAACACAATAAAGGCAATTTTTTCCAATCAATTACATTTCAAAATATAATTGTTAATGTAGTAATATTAATTGCATTTATCGTATATGCGATAATATCAAATACTGCAATGCAAAGTGTGAAGTCACAAGCTTTAGTGGCGAGTGAGAATGAGTTGATATGTGCTGAGGAATCTGCTCAATTAAGACAGGATATTATACATATATCTGCAGAAATAAATCGCACTTTAGGTCAATGCGGAGCAGGTGATATAATGAGTGCTTCAGAATTTGATGATATGAACTCATATATAGATGACTTAGAAAATCATCTTACTTATATGGAATCATCAATAATAGTTAGCAATGTATCAGATGGTGAACAATTAGTTGCGGATTTAAGAACAAATACAGAAGCTTTTGCATCATCTGCTGAAACATTAAAGGGATATATAGCAGCTTCGGATGTGGCTGGAGCTATTGGATATGTTTCAACTGAATATGGTACCAATCTGGAGGCTGCTTATGCATCAATTGATGCTGTAGATGCTGCTATTACTTCATTGAGTGAAGGTTTTTCAGGATACTTAGATAGCTACATTTCGCAAGTATCAATGAAGGGCTACTTTGTAATGGGAATAGTTGTGGTTCTTATTATAGTTAGCTTCCTGCTTTCATTTATTAGAATTAACAAAACTATTCTTGGTATTTCTTATGAATTACAATCAATTATAAATAATATCAATAGAGGAAAAGGAGACCTTACAGCTCGTATTAATACTAAGACAAAAACTGAACTAGCTATGATATCTGATGGAATCAATGAGTTTCTTGGAACACTCCAAGGTGTTATTAAGGATGTTAAAAATGGCGCTAGCGTTCTTAGTACATCTTCAGACAGTATGGTTGTTAAGATTCAAAGTGCATCTGATAATGTCACTAATACTTCAGCAGCAATGGAAGAGTTGGCGGCGTCAATGGAGAATGTTTCTACTACAGCAATTGATTTAAATGACAAGGTATTTGAAGTTAGAGAGGCTACTAATGCTATAGATGCAGAGGCAAAAGAAGGCGCTTCTAAAGCAAATGAAATCAAAACGGCAGCTGATGAAATCAAGAAAGAAGCAACTGAGAAGAAGGATAACACTGGAGCTAAGATGGAAGAATTATCTAGAGTTCTCGAGGTTTCTGTAAAAGAATCTGAGCAGGTTAACCAAATTGGTGATTTGACAAACGAGATTCTGGACATTGCCAGCCAGACAAACTTGCTTGCTCTTAATGCATCTATCGAAGCTGCCAGAGCTGGTGAGGCTGGAAAGGGATTTGCTGTTGTAGCTGATGAGATTAGTAAGCTTGCAGCAAACTCAAGAGATACAGCTGGAAATATTCAGGAAATTTCTGCTAAGGTTACAGCGGCTGTTAAAACACTTTCAGATAATGCGGTTCAAGTTATTGAATTCATCAATGAAAATGTTTTGGCTGATTATGATGCATTCGTTGAAACTGGATCGAAATTTGAAGATACAGCTACAATGATTGATGAAATGTTGGCTACATTCTCAGACAAGGCAGATAATCTAAACAATGTAATGAATGAGATGGCTGATAGAATTGAGACGATTTCTAATTCTGTAAATGAAAGCTCTAATGCTATTGGCATGAGCGCTCAGGCTGCTACGGAAATCGTTGGTGAAATCCAGGGCATCAATGAAGCTATGGATCAAAACAATGATGTTACAAAACAACTTAATGCTAGTACCCAGAAATTTGAAATTGTTTAATTTAGTGTGGGGACTCCAGATATGAATTTATTAAATCGATACGCTAAGATTGAAAGAGATTATTCTTATGGTTATGGTAATGCTGTCTTTGGAATCATTGTAATCATTTTTGGAATTTTTGCATTTTATGTTGTAAATTGCAGAATTGATTATCCAACCACAGAAGCTGTAGTTACGGATGTTGAACTTTACGAGGAGGCTCACTATGAAGGGGAAACTCTTTATAATGCTTCATACACAATATATTTTACATATAATGTTGATGGTCAGGAATATGAAGGTAAATTTGATGATCGAGAAAAGGAAGAAGTTGGAAATGTTATAGAGATTAATTACAATCCATCAGATCCTACTGATGTAAGTTGGCCAAACAGTATGCTAATACCTATTATAATAATTGTTGGTGGTGGAGTGATGGTTACAGTGGGTTTGGTTAACGCTAGAAAAATAAAAGAAAAAAATCAGAGATTAAAAGAACAGGAGGAGGAGTGGAATTTTGGCAAAAACTTATAAATTCGAACAAGAAAGAAAATTTCTTAAAGCTGGATATTTTATGAAAGATGAAAGTGGTAATATTGTATATGAAGCTAAAATGCTGACTCAGCCTTTGATTGGGGCTAGTGATTTTGATTTTATTAATCATCTTAGTGGACGAAAAATACTTCATAAAGTTTCGAAGACCTTAACTACCCAAGTTAATGATGACTTTGCCACAAATTCAAGATTTAAACTGGATGGCACTAATATTTGGGACTATCTACATGAAGAAGGTATTAGAATTGATACCGATTTTTCAAAAGGAAAAATTGGATTGACGTATACTATTACCCTTAAAGGTCAGCCATGTGCTATAATTGCAAGCTCAACTCCTAAAGGAAAATCTGTAATAACCATGGGAAATTGTTTTGACGTGACAATAGAGGATGATAAAGATTTAGATATTGTTTTTCTTACAACATTTGCTGCTGCTAGAACTGAACAAGCTTTCTTGGATTAATAAAAATTATAGCATGGCTCTTCTTATATAGAGGAGCCATGTTTTTATGTTATAATTAATCCAATTTGACTTTCTACCTGGTTACATATATACTTGCTTTATCACTTTTAATTACTAAAGTATCGGAGGACATAAAGATGAAAAAAGAAATATCCAAGCTTTTAGAAGTTAGAGAGAGTGTCAGAGTTGTTGATGCCACACTTAGAGACGGTGGCCTTGTTAATGACTTTTATTTTACTGATGAATTTGCTAAGGCACTTTATCTTACAAATGTAAAGGCTGGGGTAGACTATATGGAAATGGGCTATAGAGCCGATAAAGAACAGTTTGACAAGGATAAGTTTGGCCCATGGAAGTTTTCATCAGATGAATATATTAGAAAGATTGTTGGTGACAATAACACTGATTTAAAGCTTGCTATTATGGCAGATGTTGGCCGTTGCAATTATAAGGAGGATATTCATCCAAAGGCAGAAAGCCCTGTGGATCTTATTCGTGTTGCAACATATCTTCATCAGCTCCCTAGTGCGGTTCAGATGATTGAGGATGCATATAAGAAAGGTTACGAGACTACTTGTAATATTATGGCTATTTCTACTGCTTCTATGGAGGATATTAAGTCTGCGCTTGATATTGTATGTCAGACCCCAATTTCATGTATTTATATTGTAGATAGCTATGGCTCTCTATATCCAGAGCAGACAGAGCGTATTGCTGATATGTACTATGAAATTGCGTCTAAGTATGGCAAAAAGGTGGGAATGCATGCTCATGATAATCAAAAGCTTGCGTTCGCAAATACGATAGAGGCTGTTGGTGATAATGTAGATTATTTGGATGCAACATATTGTAGTATGGGACGTGGTGCAGGAAACTGTGCTATGGAGCTTCTTCTTGGCTTTCTTAAGAATCCAAAATACAAGGAAAGATATGCAATTAAGTTTGTCGAGGACTATATGCTGCCATTAAAGGAGCAGGGCGTTGTATGGGGATATGATATGCAATATCTTACAACAGGTCTATTAAATCAGCACCCAAGAACAGCTATCCAGTTTACAAAAGAAGGTAGAAAGGATTACTTCGCTTTCTACCAGGAAATGCTTAATTTGGATTAAAGATTTTTTAAAATTAAATTTGCAATATTAGCCCAGGTGTGATTCGCATTTGCGATACTGAATCCACTTTGGGCTATTTTTTTTAGCTCATCTGGTTTATCCAGATGACTATCTACCATTGAAGAAATTTCATCCATATGATTTAAGTCGTAGAAGAGGATGTTTTTATCATGCTGGTATTCTGAAAGCAGTAAAGTGGTAGGGTCTGTGAGTGAAACAGCACCATTAAGCTGGCCAGAAAATACTCTGTCGTGACTTCCGGCTTTAAAATTAGGCATTATATTTACCGATATTTTTGCCTTGGAAAAAACGGTAAATGTAAGATTGAATGGAATCTCGCGATGGAGAGTGGCATGCTTTAAATCTAATTCTTCCCAAAGTGCACCAAATATATGGAAGTTGTGATTACATTTATCAAGCTCCAGCACTAGATTTTTTCTGTTTATACAACGCACGTAAGCGTCTGCTAAATAGAAAGACTGAGTGTGTAATGGTAAATCTGAATTGATGTAGTCATAGATTTCATTTCTTGCCAGAGTTTCAACAGCGTCCTCTATAGTAAGGGTGCTGTCTGCTAGCATCATGTCAATCAATTCATATACGTTTTGCGCAAGGAAATCTGGAATCTTATGAATGGCAGCTTCAAGTCTGGTAGGATCTGTATAGGTGCCAGATAAAAGGATATCGTATGGACGATCATTAAAGCCATCCCAGTTAATAGAATCATTTCCAAAGGCCAATTCGCCCGTCATTGGTGTAACTGTAACTGATTTGATATGAGGATAGTATTTTAAAATATAGTCCCTGTGCTTTGAATCTAGGCAAACTACATTGAAATTGCTAAGCTTATGCTTTAGTGAATCATGATGATATAGAGGGTGATCCAAAATGACATCAAAAAAAGGCGCATCAACATGATCTAGAAAATAGGAATCATCATCCATAAGTGCACGAGGTAAATCAGAATTGAAATCGATAAGTGCATCGTATTTGGCTCCTACATAGTTTTCTAAATCGTCCAAAGCGTCTTCATCTACTTTAAAGTATTCTACTGTATGTCCCTTATCTGTAAGGGCTTTGCCTAATGCGTCCCCAAAGTAAAGATAGGAATTGTAGCATACAGTTTTCATCTCAAAAATTAAGAATTTCATATAGCCCCCTATAAGAATAGTTCACAAATATTTTATCATATTTAATTTCCACTATGTTATACTTTATGTAAACGTTAAAGGGGGAGAATATGATTAAAGCAGCAGCATATAATTGTGAGCCATTACAGAATCCGTTCATATTTGATGAAGTGTACAGCATGATTAGTCCCCAGCAACGAGAGCATGTTGACGAGGCTAAGACCTTAAGGGGCAAATGTGAGAGATTAGGTGCTGCCCATCTATTAGAAAAACTTCTATGGGAAAATCACATTGAAAGACCATATGTCTATTCATCAACTTCTCAAGGAAAACCCATTTTTATACAGCCGAAAAACGTAGATTTTAGTATTTCACATTCTAATTTTTTTGCAGTAGCGGCAATTTCAGACAAGCCTGTTGGAATAGATGTTGAACGAATCCGTCCATATGATAGAGATTTGGTTGAACGCTTTTTTACAAAGGCTGATTTAGAGTATCTGGAATCTTTGAAGAAATCTGAGGTAAACAAAAAATTTACGGAGGTTTGGACCTTTAAAGAGGCTACCTGCAAAATGATGGATAGACCGCTTATGCAGGTCCTTCAGTGGATAGATTTTAGCGAGTACTGCGATTTTGAAAAGGGAAATACTTACTGGACAAAACAGGGATTTGAATTTAGAGATTATTATATTACTTTGTGTTACGAGGATAAGAGACAACCTATTCAAATGGGACTCTATAACCCATATGATGGAAAGTATTACTAAATTTACTAAATTCTGAAATCTTTTTGGTTGACATATAAATTGTTTGTGATAGAATTTGTAATAGTTTCGTACTTCAAAGCATTAAAGTGCAAACAAGATTTTATTTTTTAGGAGAGCATTATGGAGTCTAAAAAAGTTCTTTCTATTTTAGTAGAAAACACACCAGGTCTTACAAGCCGTATTTCGGGCTTATTTTCAAGAAGGGGATACAATATCGACAGTTTTTCGGCGGGTGTCACTGCTGATCCTCGATACACACGTGTGACTATTGTTACACATGGTGACGAAATGATATTGGAACAGATTGAAAAGCAGGTGTCAAAGCTTACAGAGGTTGTTGATCTCAAGGTTTTGGAGCATGGTACTTCTGTAAAGAGAGAGCTTATGCTTGTTAAGATTTCTGTTAGGAATGACGAGAGACAGGATGTTCTCACTATCGTTGAAATCTTCAAAGGAAAGGTTGTTGATGTTACTCACGATTCTATGATTCTTGAGCTTACAGGCAACCAGGACAAATTGGAAGCATTTTTAGATATGCTTGGAGATTATGACATCTTAGAGCTTGCTCGCACCGGTGTTACTGGTCTTAGCCGCGGCTCAGAGGATGTAGTTATATTATAAGGAGGATAAAAGAATGTCACAGGAAGCAAAGATTTATTACCAAGAAGATTGTAATCTCTCATTATTGAAGGGTAAGACAATAGCTATTATTGGTTATGGTAGCCAGGGTCACGCACACGCTCTTAACCTTAAGGAAAGCGGATGCGACGTCATTATTGGTCTTTACGAAGGTTCAAAGTCTTGGGCAAAGGCTGAGAAGCAGGGCCTTACAGTATATACAGCAGCAGAGGCTGCAAAGAAAGCTGATATCATTATGATTCTTATCAACGATGAGAAGCAGGCTGATATGTACAAGGCTGACATTGAGCCAAACCTTGAGGCTGGCAACATGCTTATGTTTGCTCATGGTTTCAACATTCACTTTGGTTGCATCAAGCCACCAGCAGATGTTGATGTTACTATGATTGCACCTAAGGCTCCAGGTCACACAGTACGTTCTGAGTACCAGGCAGGTAAGGGTACACCTTGTCTTGTTGCTGTATATCAGGATGCTACAGGAAAGGCTCTTGATCTTGCACTTGCTTATGGTGCTGGTATCGGTGGAGCTCGTGCCGGTATTCTTGAGACAACATTCAGAACAGAGACAGAGACAGACCTCTTTGGTGAGCAGGCAGTACTTTGTGGTGGTGTTTGTGCTCTTATGCAGGCTGGTTTCGAGACTCTTGTTGAGGCTGGATACGATCCAAGAAATGCATACTTCGAGTGTGTACACGAAATGAAGCTTATCGTTGATCTTATCTACCAGTCAGGCTTTGCTGGAATGAGATATTCTATTTCAAATACAGCTGAGTACGGTGATTACATCACTGGACCAAAGATTATTACAGAGGATACAAAGAAGGCAATGAAGCAGATTCTTTCTGATATTCAGGATGGTACATTTGCTAAGGAATTCCTTCTTGATATGTCACCAGCTGGTCGTCAGGTTCACTTCCAGGCAATGAGAAAGCTTGCTGCTGAGCATCCAGTAGAAAAAGTTGGTGAGCAGGTTCGTAGCCTTTACTCATGGAACAATGAGGAAGACAAGTTCATCAACAACTAATATAAAAAATAAACCGCGAGGCCTAAGCCTCGCGGAAGTTTTTATTATGAAAGAATTTATACAGATGAGATGATATCTTGATTTCGGTGTAGATGTCGGCATATTCACGAGGAGAATATTCAGATATAAAGTTGGTAGGAAAAGCTTTTTTCATACCGCGGGCTTTGCATAAATCTACAGCCTTGTTGTAAGCTATAGCAGCTTTTGCTTCGCTATTATAACGGCCTACAATAAAATCTCCGTTAAGATGAATCTTAGCTGCATAAATTACCTTTCCGCCTTTTTCCTCGCGGTATACGCCGTGATATTTATTTACAACTATAATGTTTGAATATCTGAAATCAGTTTCGTCGCCATTGGCGAAGAGAAAGTCCTTACCTTTTACGCTGTAAGGTTTGATGCCATAACGGCCAAGAATGTTGTACTGCATTCCGTAATCACTGACAAACATGTGGCCTCCGCGATACTGAATCTTATGACTTGAATAGTAGAAGAGGTCATCATTGTCGAATTTCAAGATAGTTGTTTTATCTAAATAATATAGAAAATAATTTCTCTGAAGATATATTGGAGTTTTAATATAAATATGGTTGTCTCTAAAATTTATTAGAGTGATGCACTTATCAAATGGAAGCTCTTTGATTTTGCTTTGCAAATTTAAGATAGTGATATCTTCATTTTTTAAAATGCCCCAAGCCTCATTGTAAGCTTTGTTGCATTTAGCTTCTGTAGGAAAGCTTCCGATGCTTATGTGTTTTCCGTTGTAAGTGATATTGCCACGATAATAGACTGTTCCGTCTTTTTTAGTGGCCTGATATACGCCAGGTTTCATATAGAATCCTCCTATGCATATTATTTTACACTTTTGAGAAGAAAAATGTTTAAAAAATTGGTGAAATAAAGGGATAAAATGAATTTGAAAAAAACTAATTCTAATTTAACAGTTTTTAGAGAAGGAGTAAGAGATGGGGTTCCTATTGGACTAGGATATTTTGCTGTTGCATTTTCTCTTGGAATTTTGGCTAGAACAGCACATTTTACTCCATTGCAGGGGTTTATTAATTCCTTTTTAAATCGAGCTAGCGCAGGTGAATATGCCGTATATACGGTAGTGGCTGCTGGAGCCGGTTTTGTGGAAATGGCTATTATGACTTTAGTCGTCAATGCCAGATATCTACTGATGTCTACGGCCTTAAGTCAAAAGTTTGATCCTAAAACCCCTTTGATTCATAGAATGTTAGTGGGATTTAGTGTTACTGATGAAATATTTGCCATAACCATTAACAGACCTGGCTTCATCAATCCAATTTATAATTATGGAGCTTGTGCTATAGCAGTTCCTTGTTGGGCTCTTGGTACTTCATGTGGGATTGTGGCAGGAGAGCTGATGCCTCTTAGAGTTGTCAGTGCATTTTCTGTTGCTTTGTATGGAATGTTTTTAGCTTGCATTATGCCGGAAGCCAGAAAACACAGAATAGTGGCAGTGTTAATTATAATAAGCTTTGTTCTCAGCTATTTAGCATCTAGATTAGAAGTTTTTGCATACATATCAGCTGGAACAAAAACTATTATTCTTACTGTTGTAATTGCTGCTGTAGCTGCAATACTATTTCCACATCCTATGGAGGAAGACGATGACTAGAACTTATATTTATATATTGGTGGCAGCGCTTGTAAGTACGTTTATACGTATTTTGCCGGTCACAGTTTTTAGAAAGCAGATTAAGAATCGATTTATTCGTTCGTTTCTTTATTATGTTCCTTATGTTACTCTTGCAGTTATGACTTTTCCGGCTATCATAGATGCCACTCAAGTAAAACTGGCGGGAATAATAGCACTTGTAGTTGGAATAATAGCTGCTTGGTTTAATCAAAGCCTATTTAAAGTAGCAGCCCTTTGTTGCGTTGTTGTATTTATAGCGGAATTAATACTGATATAGAAAGTCATCCTTAGAGGTGACTTTTTTTATGAACTTATAAAGAAAAATCTGTGAACTGCAGGTTTACTCACGGAATCGACACACATAATAGATTATAATTTGTGTTAAGAAAAGGAGTCGTGCCTATGCTAGTACAGAATACAATTAAACGCAGTGAAATGATTTCTTGCATGCTGTGTATGGATGCTCCATGCAACCAAGTTTGTGATTTCTTTAATCCTGGGGACGCGTTAAGAAGTATTTGGTTTGATAATGCTGATGTCGCATCTTTGCGTCTTCCGGAAGGAAATATGTGCATGAGCTGTAATGCACCTTGCGAGAGAGTTTGCATTAGTGATGATAGAATTCATATTAAGAGCTTAATGACAGAGCTTGCTTGGGGTGTTCGTTCAAAAGCAGAGATAGAGCTTCCAGAAGATGAAGACAGATTAAAATGCGATATTTGTGGAATTCCTCTGGAAAATCCATTTTTGCTTTCATCCTCTGTTGTGGCTTCCACATACGATATGTGTGCAAGGGCTTTTGAGGCTGGCTGGGCAGGAGCATGCTTTAAGACTGTCTGCTCATTAGATATACATGAGGCCTCGCCTAGGTTTTCAGCAATTACTGGTGACAATGGAAGCATTATTGGGTTTAAAAATATCGAGCAGCTTTCAGATCATAGTGTAGCTGAAAATATGAAGATATTCAGAAAGCTGAAAAAGAATTATCCAACAAAGTTTATTTTGGCATCAATTATGGGGCAGAATGAAGAGGAATGGGAGTCGCTGGCTAGAGAATGTGCTGAGAATGGTGCAGATGCAATAGAGCTTAATTTCTCATGTCCAAATATGCAGGAGGATGGATTAGGCTCTGATATAGGTCAGGTGCCTGAATTAGTAGAGAGATTTACAAGAGCGGCAAGACGAGGTGCTTCTATTCCAATTTTGGCAAAGCTTACACCAAATGTAGGCACAATGTCAGAAGCTGCTGAAGCAGCAATTAGAGGTGGGGCAGATGGAATTGCTGCTATTAATACAATAAAAAGTATAGTTGGTGTTAATCCTCTTACTTTTGTTTCAGCACCAGCAGTTAAGGGTAAGTCTGCTATTGGTGGATATAGTGGAAATGCAGTTAAGCCTATTGCTTTAAGATTCATTTCGGAGCTTGGTCAAAATAGAAAACTAAAAGGAAAACATATCAGTGGTATGGGTGGTATCGAAACCTGGAGAGATGCCTTAGAGTTTATTCTTATGGGGGCTGGCTCGATACAAATAACCACTGCGGTTATGCAATATGGTTATAGGATTATAGATGATTTAAAGTCTGGGCTAAATTATTACCTAGCGCAAATGGGATTTAGTTCTGTGAAGGATGTAATAGGTGCGGGGCTTGATTCGGTTAGCGATACAACAGATGTGTTAGAACGGGATACAGTTCTTTTCCCGTCCTTTAATATGGATAAATGTATTGGCTGCGGAAGATGTGTTATTTCTTGCAATGATGGTGGACATCAAGCTATTGAATTTGAAAATCGAAAGCCAAAGTTAAACGGAAGCAAATGTGTTGGTTGTCATCTTTGCCTGTTAGTTTGTCCGAAAGGAGCTATAGTTCCTAGTAAAAAAAGAATTTATCACAAAAAAGACTCTTAGGAGTCTTTTTTTATTGTGTAGAATTTTGATGTTTTTAAATAGAATTTTATATTTTAAACAAAAAAATGAACTGTTATTATTTATTCATAGTTAAAAACGACAACAAAGTTGTCAAGAAAACACAGGAGGAGAAGGTAAAATGAAAAAACGTGTTCTAGGTTTAATGATGACAGCCGCTCTTGCAATGGGGTTATTTGCAGGATGTGGCCCTGCAGACACAGGCGCTGATCCAGCTGCTACAACTGACACAGCAACAGAATCTTCTGATTCTTCAACACCTGCAGCTTCAAACGGAAAGAGAGTTGCAGTTGCAATGCCTACTCAGTCTTCAGAGAGATGGATTAACGATGGTAGCAACATGAAAGAGAAGCTTGAAGCTCTCGGATATGAAGTTGATCTTCAGTATGCTGAGGATGACGTTCAGGCTCAGGTATCTCAGATTGAGAACATGATTGCTGCTGGCGCTGATTGCTTAGTAATCGCTGCAGTTGATTCATCAGCTCTTGTAAACGTAGAAGAGCAGGCTAAGGAAGCTGGTATTCCTATCATCGCTTACGACCGTCTTCTTATGGACACAGACGCTGTTTCTTACTATGCAACATTCGATAACAAGGGTGTTGGTACAGCAATTGGTAAGTACATCGAAGAGTCAAAGGATTTGGCTAACACAGATGAGACTTACACAATCGAGTTCTTCATGGGATCTCCAGATGATAACAACGCTGTAATGCTTTACAACGGACTTATGGAAGTTCTTCAGCCATACCTTGATGATGGTACATTGGTATGTAAGTCAGGTAGAACATCATTTGAAGATACTTGTATCCTCAGATGGTCTCAGGAAACAGCACAGCAGAACTGTGAGAACTACTTAACAGGTTTCTATGCTGATGAAAAGCTTGATATTTGCGCAACAGCTTTTGATGGTTTTGCTTATGGATGTAAGGCAGCTCTTGAGGGAGCAGGTTACACAGTAGGCGAGGATTGGCCACTTATCACAGGTCAGGATGCAGAGCTTATGGCTACAAAGAACATCATCGCTGGCTCACAGACAATGTCAATCTACAAAGACACACGTCTTCTTGCTGACAAGTGCGTAACAATGGTTCAGGCAGTTCTTGAAGGCTCAGAGCCAGAAATCAACGACACAGAGCAGTACAACAATGGAAAGATTACAGTTCCTTCATACCTTTGCACACCAGTTGCAGTAGATAAGGACAACTACAAAGAAATCATTGTTGACGGCGGCTACTACACAGAGGAGCAGTTAGCTGAATAGTAATTAATGTATTAATTGTAGTGGCGACTTAATCTTAAGTCGCCATTACTTTTAAGAAGGAGAAGAATATGTCAGATTACATCTTGGAAATGAAGCATATTGTAAAAGAGTTTTCTGGAGTTAGAGCCCTTGATGATGTTAATCTGCAGGTTAAAAAGGGAGAGATTCATGCTCTTTGTGGGGAAAATGGTGCTGGAAAATCTACTCTGATGAATGTTTTATCAGGAGTTTATCCATACGGCTCATATGAGGGAGATGTTGAATATCACGGCGAAATCTGCAAATTCCATAACTTAAGAGATTCAGAGGCGAAAGGAATCGTTATTATCCATCAGGAGCTTGCTCTTAGCCCACTTCTTTCAATTGCTGAAAATGTTTTTCTAGGTAACGAACAACTTAAAATGAAGGGCGTTATTGATTGGACAAAGACAAGACAAAAAGCCCAGGAAATGTTAGCTAGAGTTGGTCTTGAAAATGAAAATGTCAATGCTCCAGTAAATTCACTTGGCGTTGGTAAACAACAGCTTATTGAAATTGCAAAAGCAATGGCAAAAAAGGTTGAGCTTCTTATTTTGGATGAGCCTACAGCGGCTTTGAATGATGAGGAGTCAAAGAAGCTTCTTGATATCATGTTTGAATTAAAGAAGCAGGGTATTACATGTATTATTATTTCTCATAAATTGAACGAGATTAGCTATGTTGCTGATGCCGTAACAATTATCAGAGATGGTAAGACAATCGAAACACTTGTTAAGGGTGTAGATGATTTCTCTGAAGATAGAGTAATTAAGGCGATGGTTGGTCGTGAAATGACTAATCGTTATCCTGAAAGAGAAGGTGTCACTATTGGTGATACAATCTTTGAGGTTAAGAATTGGAATGTATATCATCCTGATGATCCAGAGCGTCAGGTACTTAAAGACATTAACATCGAAGTTAAAGCTGGTGAGGTTGTTGGCCTGGCTGGTCTGATGGGAGCAGGCCGTACCGAATTTGCCATGAGTGTATTCGGTCATAGCTATGGTCAGAAAATCTCAGGCACTGTAAAAATAAATGGCAAAGAAGTCCATTTAAATACAGTCAAGGATGCTATTGATAACAAGCTTGCGTATGTAACTGAGGATAGAAAGACAAATGGTCTTATTCTTATTGGTGATATCAAGGAGAATATGACAATTGCTGCTCGTCCTAAGTTCTTTTCAAAGCATGGTGTTATTAATGGGAACGAGGAAATCCTTGCGGCTGAAGAATATAAAAAGAAAATTAACATAAAATCGAATTCCATCAATCAGGTTGTTGGATCACTTTCAGGTGGTAACCAGCAGAAGGTTGTCCTTGCTAAATGGATGCTTACACAACCGGATGTATTGATTTTGGATGAACCAACTCGTGGTATCGATGTTGGTGCTAAATACGAAATTTACTGTATTATCAACGATTTAGCAAAGGCTGGAAAAGCAGTCATTGTTATTTCTTCTGAAATGCCTGAAATCATTGGTACCTGTGACCGTATTTACGTTATCAATGAGGGCGAGATTGCGGGAGAGCTTTCTAGTGCAGAAGTATCTCAAGAAAAAATCATGCAGTGTGTAATGGCACATAATAGAAAGGATGATGGAAATGAAAAATAAAAAAGCAAGTCTTGATATGAAACAATACGGCATGTTCATTGCCCTTATTGTTATTTATTTGATATTTGCCATTCTTACAGGTGGCAAAAACCTTACACCAATGAACATCAACAACCTGGTTATGCAAAATGGATACGTTGTTATCCTTGCAATTGGTATGTTGCTTTGTGTATTAACTGGTAACGTTGACCTTGGTGTTGGTTCAGTAGTTGCATTGTGTGGTGCCACAGCTGGTATCATGATGATGGATTACAAAATGAATATGTGGGTTGCTATTATAGCAGCACTTGCAATTGGTCTTTTAGTTGGTATGTTCGCTGGATTCTTTATAGCATATTTGAGCATCCCACCATTCGTAGTTACCCTTGCTACAATGCTTATGGGTAGAGGATTAACATACACACTTTTACAGGCTCAGACAAAAGGACCTCTTCCTACAAACTACAACTTCATCGGTGCAGGCTTCCTTCCTACATACAAGATTTTCTTTGGTGACGGAATTCTTGATTTGGTTTCAATCGCTGTTGCACTTATCGCATCAGTAGCTCTTATTTGGAATGAAATCAGAGGAATCAAGACAAAGAAGAAATATAATTTTGTTCTTACTCCAACATGGCAGACAGTTACAAAGCTTGTAATTGAGCTCTTCATTATTTGGTTCTTCTTCTACAAGCTTGCTCGTTACAATGGACTTCCATTTGTTCTTCTTATCATGG
The DNA here is from genome assembly GCF_015057245.1 of Pseudobutyrivibrio ruminis. Lineage (GTDB taxonomy): Bacteria > Bacillota > Clostridia > Lachnospirales > Lachnospiraceae > Pseudobutyrivibrio > Pseudobutyrivibrio ruminis_E. The sequence continues at coordinate 151,150 of NZ_SVET01000001.1, read as the reverse complement.
TTGTTCTTATTGGAATTTACGCATTTGTTACTACAAAGACTGTAGCTGGACGTCAGATTTATGCTTTAGGTGGTAATAGAAAAGCAGCAAACCTTTCTGGTATCGATACTAACAAGGTTTTCTTCTGGGTATATACAAACATGGGCGTTCTTTCAGCTATTGCAGGTATCGTTCTTTCAGCTAGAAACGGATCATCTACTCCAAAAGCTGGTGATGGTTTCGAGATGGATGCCATTGCATCTTGCTATATCGGTGGCGCTGCCGTAGCTGGTGGTTCTGGTTCTATCCTTGGTGCAGTTGTTGGTGCCTTCGTCATGGGTGTTCTTAACAACGGTATGTCACTTTTTGGATGGTCAACAGATATCCAGAAAATCGTAAAGGGTGCTGTACTTCTTGGCGCTGTTACTGTAGACGTTCTTTCAAAGCGTAAAAAGAACTAAACGTTATTTCATAGACTAGGATAAAGCTGGTAGGCATCAAGCTCTTAGGTTTCTGAAAGAAGCATTCTAAGCTGAATGAAGAAACGCTAAGGCTTGTAGCCGTAACCAGCTTTTTGTTATACTAGGAGTAAGGTTTTATTGGGGGAATAATATATGTATAATGTTATGCTTGTAGATGATGAGGAGGAAGTCCGCATCGCTATTGAAAAAAAGATTAATTGGCAGGATTTGGGGTTTAATGTTGTAGCGACTGCTGAAAACGGTCAGGATGCTTTGGAGAGAGCACTAGAGGCTCAGCCAGATGTTGTTATGACTGATATTAATATGCCTTTCATGAATGGCTTGGAGTTTTCAAAGCAGTTAAAGGCGGAGCTTCCTGCAACGAAATTCGTTATTTTCTCTGGCTATGATGAGTTTGAGTATGCCAAGGAAGCAATCGAGCTTTCAGCAGAGGAATACATTTTAAAGCCTATTGATGCAGATGAGCTGCATTCTATTTTTACTCGTCTTAAACACACCTTGGACGAGGAGCTTGACAAGAGACGCAATCTTCAAAATCTTGAAAAATACTATCAGGAGAGCTTCCCATTTTTTAGGGAGCAGTTTCTTATTGGCCTTATTGAGGGGCATATTGAGGTCGATAGGATAGCTGAGATAGCGTCGGATTACGGAGAAGATATTAAGGGGAATTTCTATGCCGTCGGCATAATCAAATTATCCTTTGAAAACAGTGAACAATTTAATAATACCGATAGAAAGCTGTTTTCTGTTTCCTTGAATCAACTTGCAAAGGAAACATTAAAAGACTACGGAAATTATCATTGCTTGAATTATCTGGGCAATGTTATTGTGCTGGGCTGCTTTGAGAAAGAAAATGAATACGAAGAGTTTGTATCTAATCTGGACATGATTTGTAAGCTTTCTGCGAAGCTAATAGAGGTGCCAACCACTGCTGGTGTTGGCTTAATGGTAAATGAACTTAAGGATTTATTTAGTTCTTTCAAATCTGCACGAGAGGCTACTGCCTATAGAAAGCTTTTTGATGAAAATCAGGCATTTTCTATTATGGATGTGGAGCCGGATAAGACAGATATAAATCTATTTGAAAATGATAACGTAAATACGATTCTTAAACTAATTAAGATTGGTTCGACTGAAGAGTTAAATGTAACTATTCATGAATTCTTTTCTAATTTTAGCCAAAAAGGAATTGGGCTATATCAGATGAAGATTTCTATTCTGGAAGCTTATTTTGAAGTCCTTAAACTTGCAAAGAACTATGATATTTCTGGATTATCGATTGATGGTAATGATGGTGATATTTTTGAGTTTTTGGACAATATTGATTCTATCCAGGAAGTTGAAAAATGGTTCTTAGATAAGTGCTTCTTTATCCAAAAGGAAATCAAAAAGAGTCGAATGGATTCAACAGAAGTACTTGTAGATAAGGCTAAGGAATATATTAAGGAACATTATAAGGATTCGGATTTGTCAGTAGATAAAGTTTGCTCAAACCTTAATGTTAGCGCTAATTATTTTTCTGCCGTATTTAAGAAAAATACAGGGGAAAGCTTTGTTACATATCTGACTAATATCAGACTGAAAAAGGCGGTAGAGCTGCTTGAAACAACAGATGAAAAGGCATATGTAATAGCAGGTCTTGTTGGCTATGATGAACCTAATTATTTTAGCTATGTATTCAAGAAAGCCTATGGCATATCACCATCAAAGTATAGACAACAAAGGGAAAGCTGATGAAACTTTTTGATTTTCAAAATCAATTTCATAGATTGCGTCGCGCGTCAAAGCGAAGGAGTATTCAGCTTGTTATTTCTATTTCCTTCACATTGGTTGCCATAATCAGCATGAGCTTTATGGCCATGGCCTTTTATACCAACTATATCAATACATCCAGACAGAATGCTATTGATAACGATGAGAAGATAGTAGAGCAGATAAGCTGGAATCTTAATTCGTATTTACGTAATATGATGGGTGTTTCAAATAGTATGTACTACAGCGTAATCAAGAATTTGGATTTAACTAGCGATAGTATGACTAAAGAAATGGACATCCTGTACGAGGCAAACAAGGATGATCTTATTAGCATCGCTTGCATTTCCCAGGATGGGGCCCTTATTTCTGCTGCGCCAATCGCCACCAGAAAAACTGGGGTGGATTTTACGGAACAGTCCTGGTTTAGCGATACTGAAGAAGAGAAAGCAGAGAATTTCCATTTCTCGGAGCCACATGTACAAAACATGTTTGAAAGTGATAATTATCGATACTATTGGGTTGTTTCACTCACCCGTAGTATTGATTTAAATTACATGGGCTATATCAGGCGAGGCATCCTTTTGGTAGACATGAATTATTCTGCAATAGAGCAGATGTTCATGAAAGCCAATGAGTCTGGTGAGGGCTATGTATACTTGATAGATTCAAACGGGGAGATTATCTATCATCCTGCCCAAAAGGCTATATATTCAGGTCTTGCTAATGAAAATAATATTGTGGCGGCTAGTTATGATGATGGAAATTATATCGAGACATTTGAAGGCAATGAAAGAGCAGTTATCGTAAAGACGGTAGGCTACACAGGCTGGAAAATTGTATCCGTAACACCTGTAAAGGAGCTGATAGGTGAAAGCTTCCAGCTACGTGTATTTATGCTTATCATTCTCACAATTACTATTTTTATGATTCTTTTTGGAAACCTTTTCATTGCAAGAGTGGTTACTGATCCAATTAAGAAGCTAGAGGATTCTATTGGGGTTATCGATGCAGGTATGCTTGATGAGGATGTAATATTTATTGGTGGAACTCATGAAATCAGGCATCTGGGCCGTACCATAAAATCTCTGGTAGTTCAGATGAGAACCATGATGGAAGAAAGCGTTGCGGAGCAAAAAGAAAAACGTAAATCCGAATTAAATGCTTTGCAAGCTCAGATTAATCCTCATTTCCTGTATAACACATTGGATTCCGTTGTTTGGATGATTGAATCGGAAAAATATCCAGAGGCTATTTCTATGATTACAAGCCTTGCATCTCTTTTTAGAATTAGTCTTAGCAAGGGAAATAATATTATTACAATCAGGGATGAGATTACTCATGCAAAGAATTATTTAGCAATACAGAAGGTCCGCTATAAAAATAAGTTCGAAGCAAACATCGATGTTGATCCTGCTATTGAGGATTGCATCACAATTAAGCTTATTATTCAGCCTCTAATAGAAAATGCCATTTATCATGCTGTGGGGGATTTGTATGATGAAGGTGTGATTGATATTAAGGGTTATGAGAAGGATGGAGATATTTATATCGAAGTTAAGGATAATGGAATGGGAATTCCTCCTGAGAAACTAAAGGATTTGCTTAAGGAAAAGGGCAAATCTCAAGGTAAAGGCTCTGGTATCGGATTGTGGAATATCAATCAGCGTATCAATCTTTATTTTAAGGAGGACTATGGCCTGAAAATTGAAAGTGAATTGGATGTAGGAACAACTGCCATTATTCATTTGCCAAAGATTTCCTACCAGGATTATATGGGAGGTGATGGAAATGAGAAGAAATAGATTCTTTATTGGCATGTTCCTTGTGCTTATCCTATTGATTATTGTTGAGTTTTATGTTTATGCCAACTCAAGCGTATTTGAGGGCGAGGATGAGCGTATTTCATTTGTTGTGACAGGAGACAATCTAGATGAATGGGAGACTTTAAAATCTGGTGCAGAAACAGCTGCGCTGGATAATAAGTGTCAGGTTACATTTTTGAATAGTCCTACATCTGCTGGGGTGGAAGGAGAAATTGAGTTAATCAATAGACAGATATACGAGGGAGCAGAATATGTATATGTTGCCTCAGGCTTTTATGATGAGTTGTACACTTATATCAAAGAACAAGGGCTAAAAAACAAAGTTAGATTTGTAAAGAATGGAAATTGTGATGATGACAAATATTCTATCATAGCTGATGACTATTCAATGGGTGCCGACTATGGAAAATATATTATTGATAGTGGGCTTACTGGGGCGTTGTATGTTATGTACAGCAATGAATCGGTAAACAACTGCAATTTTATCTATGGACTAGAAGAATCAGTAGAAGATTCAGAGGTTTATTTGAAAAAGGAACTTGTCACAATGGACGACAGCTCCTTGATAAATCATATTTATAATATTTATAGATCTGGTTTGTATAGTGGAATGATTTTGCTGGATGATAATGTGCTTGATTGCGCTATGTCATTGGGGATTGATAAAAAATCTGATTTTGCAATTTATGGAGTCGATGATAGACAGGCGGCTGTTTATTATCTCGACAGTGGCTTGATTCAGGCTCTTGCTTGCAAGGATGATTACACGATGGGGTATTTGGCGGTAAAGGCTGTGCTTAATAATGGAGAAAAGGTTTCTGATAAAGGCGTGCCTCTTTATTACATAATCAATAAAGAACAGATTTATTCAGAGGAGTATGAAAAAATCCTATTTCCATTTGTTAAATAAGAGGATGTAATGAGTAAGAGAAGGTTATTTTTGTGTGGAATAGCATTAATTGCTGTGGCTGGCGGTATTTTTGGGGGCTACCATATGGTTCAATCCAAGGAAAAGACTGAACCTCAGGTAATAAGGGTTGGAATTACTATGTACAATCAGTATGATCCTTTTACGGAAGAGATTAGGCATAATATCGAGGATTGCCTTGCGGCATATGGCACTGACAATGATATGGAAGTGGATAGCACTGTTGTATATTCTGGCAAGAATCAATTGGTACAGAATGATCAGGTTATTGATTTTATCGAAAAAAACTATGACGTCATATGTGTGAATCTGGTTGATAGAACAGATCCTTCAGTAATAATTGAGGCTGCTAAATCGGCTGATGTTCCAATCATTTTCTTTAACCGTGAGCTTGTAGAGGATGATTTAAAGCGCTTTAACAAGCTTTATTATGTTGGAGCAAGACCTGAGGACAGTGGCCAGATACAGGGGCAGATTGTGATTGATGCCTTGAATGAACGATTTGATGAGATAGATGTTAATGGAGATGGCATCATACAATATGTTCTTTTAGAGGGGGAAGCTGGCCACCAGGATGCTATTCTTAGAAGCCGCGTATCTGTGGAAACAATAAAATCTGCGGGATACGAGATGGAAATGCTTGGAGATGAAATCGCAAATTGGGATAGAAAACAGGCCCAAACAAAAATGACATCTTTGCTTGCGGGATATCCTCGACAAATTGAGCTGGTCCTTGCAAATGATGACAATATGGCTCTTGGAGCTTTAGATGCATTGACTGAATTTGGAGTGCAAAATGATCCTTTGATTGTTGGGGTTAATGGTCAGGAAGAGGTTCTTGCAGATATTGCTGAGGGCAAAATTGAAGGTACCGCTTTGAATAACGCCCAGGAAAAAGGAAGAATTATAGCTGAATTAGCTGTAGGGATTGCAATGGACGGAAGACCTCCGGAAGATATTCAAATGGTGGATGGAAAATATTATTATGTTTCATATGAACGTATAGATAATACTAATGTTTCGCAGTATACTGATTCCCAGTGATATTACTATTAATTCTAAAAATCTAGTTGATAACATAGGCTTTAAAGAGGTATAATCTTTAAAGTCTATATTTATGTCGTTTTTTACTTGGAGGTTTTACTTTGTTAGACAAATTAGAGAAGAAATTTGGCCGATATGCCATTAATAATTTAATAGTATATTTGCTTGGCGGATATGCCATCGGATATTTATTATCCTTTGGACAGAGATTTACCGGGGTACCTTATCTGAATTATCTTACCTTGGAGCCATATTACATTCTCCATGGACAAATCTGGAGAATCATTTCATGGGTTATTATTCCACCTGATACCAGCATTATTTGGGCAGTCATCATGTTTATGCTTTACTATCAATTGGGACAGACTCTAGAGCGTACATGGGGGGCTTTCCGCTTTAATGTATATATTTTTGGTGGTATGGTTTTCACCATTCTTGGAGCGTTTATTACATACTTTATTTATGGTGGAGCATTACCTGTAGGATATATTGGACAGATTACCAGCACTTACTACATTAATCTTTCAATTTTCCTTGCATTTTCTACATGCTTCCCAGATATGCAGGTACTTTTGTATTTTATCATTCCAATCAAGATGAAATGGATGTCCATATTCTACCTTGTTATTATTGGATATGAAGTATTTAGATACTGTATGGCCGGTGCATTTTTTGCTGCCGTACCAGTGATTGCATCACTCCTTAATTTCTTCATCTTCTTCATGATGACTAGAAATATGGCTAGATTCAATCCAAAGGATATCCATAGACGAAACGAGTTTAAACGACAGGCAACACCACCGCGTACTCAGTACCGTGATGGCACACCTATCGCAAGACATAAATGTGCTGTGTGCGGGCGCACAGAGCTTACAAACCCAGGTTTGGAGTTCAGATTCTGCAGTAAATGTAATGGTAATTATGAATATTGCAGTGATCATTTGTTTACACACAATCACATTAGATAAATCTAAAATATAATTATTGAAGGGACAATAAATAGATAATGAGTGAAGAAGTAGTTAGCAAAAATTTTATCGAGCTTGAAATTGACAAGGATTTAAAGGAGGGCGTTTACGACCATGTTTGTACACGTTTCCCACCTGAGCCAAATGGTTACTTACACATTGGCCATGCAAAGTCAATCATTTTAAACTATGGTCTCGCTGAGAAGTACAACGGTGAGTTCCACATGAGATTCGACGACACAAACCCTACAAAGGAAAAGGTAGAGTTCGTTGATTCAATTAAGGCAGATATTCAGTGGTTAGGAGCTGATTGGGGAGAGCATCTCTATTTCGCTTCAAACTACTTTGATAGAATGTATGAAGTAGCAGTTGATCTTATCAAAAAGGGCCTTGCTTATGTTTCTGATCTTACAGCTGATGAGATGAGAGAGTACCGTGGTGACTTCGAGCATCCAGGTAAGGAAGATCCAAATAGAAACCGTTCTATCGAGGAAAACCTTGCTATGTTCGAAGACATGAAGGCTGGCAAGTATGAGGATGGTAGCCATACACTTAGAGCTAAAATCGATATGGCTTCACCTAACATCAATATGAGAGATCCAATTCTTTACAGAGTTGCTCACATGACACATCACAACACAGGTGATAAGTGGTGCATCTACCCAATGTACGATTTTGCTCATCCACTTGAGGATGCATTTGAAGGTATCACACATTCAATCTGTACATTAGAGTTTGAGGACCACAGACCTCTTTATGATTGGGTTGTTAAGTCAGCAGGCTTCCCAAACCCACCACGTCAGATTGAGTTTGCAAAGATGTATCTTACAAACGTTGTTACAGGAAAGAGATATATCAAGAAGCTTGTTGAGGATGGAATTGTAGACGGTTGGGATGATCCACGTCTTGTATCAATTGCAGCTCTTAGACGTCGTGGTTTCACACCTTCATCAATCAGAAAATTTGTTGAGCTTTCTGGTGTTTCAAAGGCTAATTCTTCATCTGATTATGCAATGCTTGAGTACTGCATCAGAGAGGACTTAAAGACAAGCCGTGGTCGTGTTATGGCTGTTCTTGACCCAGTTAAGCTTGTTATTGATAATTACGAGAGCGATGATGTTGAATGGCTTGATGCTCCAAACAACTTAGAAAATCCTGAGCTTGGAAGCAGACAGGTTCCATTTGGCAAGGAATTATACATCGATAGAGAGGACTTCATGATTGAGCCTCCTAAGAAGTATTTCAGACTTTACCCAGGCAATGAAGTACGTTTAATGAACGCATACTTTGTAACATGCACAAGCTATGAGACAGATGAAAACGGCAAGGTTACATGCATTCACTGTACATATGACCCAGCTACAAAGGGTGGCGATTCTCCTGATGGACGTAAGGTTAAGGGAACAATTCACTGGGTAGCTGCTAAGACAGCTCTTAAGGCAGAGGTTCGTCTCTATGAAAACATTGTAGATGAAGAAAAAGGAGTGTATAATGAGGATGGTAGTTTAAATCTTAATCCAAACTCACTTACAGTTCTTAAAGATTGTCTTGTTGAGCCATCTCTTAAGGATGCCAAGGCTTATGATAGTTTCCAATTTGTTAGACAAGGTTTCTTCTGTGTTGATTGTAAGGATTCACAGCCAGACGCATTAGTGTTTAATAGAATTGTTTCTTTAAAGAGCTCATTTAAATTGCCTACAAACAACTAAGTTATAGATTTAGTAATCATTTAGAAAAGGATTGCAAAATGAATTTATTATCTGGAATGGAAAAATTTGGCTTCTCTATGGACGGAGAGCTTGATATTTTGGCGGATGACAAGCCCAAGAAGGATGCTGCGCAAAAGACAGCAGCAGCGCCTGTCGTTAAAACTGAGAAGGATTTTATCATTGATAAAAAGGTTAGATGTCCAGTTTGCGATAAGGATTTTCCTATCAAGGCTGTACTTGCTACAAAGCTTAAGAGATTAGAGCCTGATTTCGATTTAAGACCTAATTACGAGCATGTTGACAAATGCAAATACGACTTTATGTCATGCCCAAACTGTGGTTATTCTGCTCTTGATACTACATTTGCTAAGATTGACACAGCCCGTGTTAAGCTTATCAGAGCTGAGTTCTGCCCAAGCTTTAAGCCACAGAAGGAGACAGCACTTCCTGAGACATATTCATATGAATATTCAATCGAAAAGTTTAAGCTTGCATTGATTTGTACAATGAAAAAGCGTGCAAAGATGTCTGAGAAAGCTTACGTTTGCCTTAAGATAGCATGGCTTCGTAGAGCACAGCTTAAAGAGCTTGAGGGAAACAAGGATGCTGATCCAAAGATTGTAGATATGATTCAAAAAGAATACGAAGGTTTCTACTCACAGGCATATGAAGGCTTTATGAAGGCTGTTTCATCAGAAACTCCTCCATATTGCGGAATGGCATCAGAGGCAGTTGAATATATGCTTGCTAATATGTCAGTTCACTATAAAAAATACGATGCAGCTATGAAGCTTATCGCAAGACTTATTCAGTCACCTAGTACTTCCAGAAAGCTTAAGGATAAGTGCTTAGAGCTTAAGGAAGATATTGTTGCAAAACAAGGAGCAAAGTAGAATTGACACATATCAGATTATTCTGATATGTGTTTTTTTGAGGTAATTATGAATTGGATTAAATATTCTATAAATACAACAACAGAGGCAGAGGATTTTGTTAGCGCAATGCTGATGGAACTAGATATTGTCTCTATTGAAATTGAAAACAATGTACCAGTTTCTGGAGAAAAGCAGGGCGGAGAATTCAAAGAGCTTCAGCCTGATTTACCAGATGATGATGGTACATCTCGAGTATGCTTTTATTTAGGAGAGGATGAGGATCATGAGTCAAAGCTTTCCGAGGTAAAGGCTGGCTTAGCAGAGCTTAAGGATATGATGGATATCGGTGAAGGAACAATCGATACATCTATTACAAAGCAGGAAGATTGGGTTAACAATTGGAAGGAATTCTTCAAGGCCTTCTATATCGAAGATATTCTTATTAAGCCTACATGGGAGGAAATTCCAGCAGATGCAAAGGACAATCTGGTTGTTGAAATTGATCCTGGCGTTTCTTTTGGAACAGGAAAGCACGAGACTACTCAGCTTTGCATCAGACAGCTTAAGAAATACCTTAAGGAAGGCGACGAGATTCTTGATATAGGATGCGGTAGCGGTATTCTTTCTATCATTGCTAATAAGCTTTTAGATGGTAAGTGCCATATCGTTGGTACAGATATCGATGAGGATTGTATCGAGTCTACCTATGAGAATTTCGAAGTAAATCATATTTCCAGGGACGCAGGCGATTTCTTTGTTGGAAATCTTACTGAGGACAAGGATTTACAGGATAAAGTGGGCTATGAAAAATATGATGTAGTTGTTGCTAATATTTTGGCAGACATCATTATCGGTATGGCTCCAGCCATTTATCCAACATTAAAGAAGGGAGCTTACTTTATTTCTTCTGGAATTATTAATTTCAAGGAAAATGAAGTAAAAGAGGCTCTTGAGGCAGTTGGACTTACTATAGTAGAGATTAATTATCAGGGTGAGTGGGTAAATATTACCGCTCGTAAATAAAAATATGCAGCAAATATTTGTTAATGAAGAGCCAATAGAAGGAAGATTTACTGTCACAGGTGATGATATGCATCACCTGGTGCGTGTTGTACGCATTAAAAAGGGCGAAATCATCCGAGTTTCTACTGCAGCTGGCAATAATTACCTTTGTGCAGTTAGCGACATTTTGGATAAAGAGCTTTTAGTCGATGTCAATGAGCAGGTCAACTCTACTGAACTTTCAAACAATATTTATCTTTTCCAGGCCATTCCTAAAGGTGATAAAATGGAAACCATCATTGAAAAGACAGTAGAGCTTGGAGTATACGAAATCATTCCTGTTCAGATGAAAAACTGTATAGTAAAGCTTGATGATAAAAAGAAAAAGAATAAGCTTTCACGATATCAGACTGTTGCCCTTACAGCAGCCAAACAATCAAAACGTTCAATTGTGCCTGCTATTCATGATGTCATTTCTTTCAAGGAAGCTATGGAATACGCAGCAAATCTTGATTTGCTTTTGCTTCCTTACGAAAGCAAAAATGGCATGAAAGATACTTATGACGTTATAAATGGATTGCAAAAGGGACAGAGTGTTGGTATATTTATTGGGCCTGAAGGTGGATTTGATGAATCCGAAATTGAGCTTGTTAAAGACAAATGCAAGCTTATATCTTTAGGTAGAAGAATACTTAGAACTGAAACTGCAGCGATTTGTTCACTCAGTATGTTAATGCTAAAAAGCGAGGAATTAGAACTACAATGATATACTTTGATAATTCAGCCACCACTAGATGTTCTGATGGTGCGCTTAAAATAATGCAGGAAGCATTGCAGGTAAACTTTGGAAATCCTTCATCTTTGCACAACATGGGTTACAAAGGAAAGGATTACCTCAAAACATCCAGAGAGATTATTGCTGGCATTTTAAAATGCCAACCTAAGGAAATCTATTTTACCTCAGGTGGTACAGAAGGAAATAATCTTGCTATTAAAGGTGGCGTAGAGGCAAGAAAGCGTCTTGGCAATCACATCATTACTACTAAGATTGAGCACGCAAGTGTTTTGAATCCTGTTAAAGCCCTTGAAAAGCAAGGCTTTGATGTTACTTATCTTGGTACTGACGAATATGGTGTTATCGATTTAGAGGAGCTTAAGGCTACAATCAGACCAGATACAATTTTTGTATCTATCATGATGGTGAATAATGAAATTGGTAGTCTTCAGCCAATAGAAGAAGCTGCTAAAATTATCAAGGCTGCCAATCCAGAAATTATTTTCCATGTGGATGCCATTCAGGCATTCGGCAAAATGAATATTATTCCAAAGAAGATGGGAATGGATATTCTTACAGTTAGCGGTCATAAGATTCATGGACCAAAGGGTTCTGGATTTATATATATTAAAGATAAAGTACGAGTTGTTCCTCAGATTCTTGGCGGAGGACACGAAAACGGCATGCGATCTGGTACAGAAAATGTTCCAGCTATTGCTGCACTTGGTGTTGCTGCGAAGGAAGCATATGACAATCTCGAAGCTTCTAGAAAGCACATGTATGAAATGAAGTTCAGACTGATAGAAGGCCTTACTGCAATAGACGGTGTTACAGTTAATGGACATCACGATGAAAACAGTGCGCCTCAGATTGTTAGCGTCTCTATAAAGGGGAATCGTACAAGAGCGCAGGTTATGCTTAATGCTCTTCAGGATACTTATGGCATTTATGTTTCTGCTGGTTCAGCATGTTCTTCTAATAAGCCTGCAATCAGTGAGACATTAAAATCTATTGGCTTGGAAAAGGATTTACTGGAGCGTACTATTCGTTTTAGTTTCTGTCCTGAAAATACAATGGAAGAAATTGAGGAAGCAATTAAGGCTATGACTGAATTGGTTCCTATGATGGTTTTATAAATATAATCTAAAGGAGATTATTAATGACATATCAAGCATTTTTGATTAAATATTCAGAGATTGGTGTCAAAGGCAAGAATCGTTATGTTTTCGAGGATGCCTTAGTTCATCAGATTAAAAGAGCACTTTATGGTGTTGATGGGCACTTTGTGGTTAAGAAGCAGAGCGGTCGTATTTTAGTTTCTGTAGAAGGTGAATACGATTATGATGATGCAGTCGCAGCTTTACAGCATGTGTTTGGTATCAGCGCTATTTGTCCTACAGTTGTAGTACCTGATGAAGGCTTTGACAAAATGGCTGAGGCTGTTATTAAGTATGTTGATGAGGAATTTGCAGATAAGAACTTCTCATTCAAGGTAATGGGTAGAAGAGCAAACAAGCAGTATCCTATGACTTCTATGGAAGTTGCTGCTGAAATTGGTGCAAGACTTCTTGATGCTTTCCCTGAGATGCATGTTGATGTTCATCATCCAGATAGAATCATTTACGTAGAGGTAAGAGAGAATATTGCTATCTATTCTACAGAGATTCCTGGACCTTGCGGTATGCCAGTTGGTACAGCAGGTAAGGCAATGCTTCTTTTATCAGGCGGTATCGACTCACCGGTTGCCGGATACATGATTGCAAAGCGTGGTGTTACACTTTCAGCTACATATTTCCATGCGCCACCTTATACTTCAGAGCAGGCGAAGCAAAAGGTAGTAGATTTAGCAAAGCTTGTTGCTAAGTATTCAGGCCCAATTGATTTACATATTGTAAACTTTACAGATATCCAGCTTTACATTTATCAGCAGTGTGCTCATGAAGAGCTTACAATCATTATGCGTCGTTACATGATGAGAATTGCTGAGCATTTTGCTAAGGAAAATGATTGCCTTGGTCTTGTTACAGGCGAGTCTATCGGACAGGTTGCCAGCCAGACTATGCAGTCATTAAACTGCACAAATGCTGTATGTACACTTCCAGTTTACAGACCACTTATTGCATTTGATAAGCAGGATATTGTAGATATTTCAGAGAAAATCGATACATACGAGACTTCAATATTGCCTTACGAGGATTGCTGTACAATTTTCGTTGCAAAGCATCCTGTTACAAAGCCAAAGCTTGAGGCTATTGAAAAGCATGAGCACAATCTCGATGAGAAGATAGATGAGCTTATGAAGCAGGCTATAGATACAGTTGAGGTTATTAAAGTTAGATAAAAAATATGAGCTTTGCTAATATAGCAAAGCTCATAATATTTAACACATTGATTTAAAGAATTAAACGATGTAATCCTTTAATGTAGACATTACGTCTTCTGCATCACCCTCAGCGTGTACAGTAAGATCGATTGGCTTAGATAAATCAAGGGAGAAAATACCCATGATAGACTTGGCGTCGATTACATAACGTCCGCTAACAAGATCAAAATCATAGTCAAACTGTGAAATAGTATTAACGAATGACTTAACCTTGTCGATTGAGTTAAGAGAAATTTGAACTGTTTTCATCCTGCTTGCCTCCTCTAATAGTTTTAAAATATAAATTTATACTAAAACAATGGTACCTAAAAGTCAATAAAGTATTGCACTTTTAACAAAAATAGAAAGGTTTTTAATCTCAATGAAAAAAGCTGCTTTACATAACCTTGGTTGCAAGGTTAATGCATATGAAACTGAAGCGATGGAAGAACTCCTCAAAAAGGACGGTTTTACAATCGTAGGATTCGATGAGAGCGCCGATGTTTACGTAATAAATACATGTTCCGTAACGAATATTGCTGACAGAAAATCTCGTCAGATGATTCATAAATGTAAAAAGTTAAATCCAGATGCATGCGTTGTGGCTGCCGGCTGTTATGTACAGAATTTTGGAAAAGATATTGCAGATGAGCTTGGTGCAGATATTATTCTTGGCAACAATAAAAAGAATGAATTGGTAGCAAAGGTTCATGAATTCTTCGAGGAACGTGATTCTTTAGAAGGTCCAATTCTTGAGTGCGTTGATATAAATGATGGCAACGTTGCATATGAAAATATGATTATCGAAAAGGACTCTGAGCATACACGAGCTTTTGTTAAGGTTCAGGATGGCTGTAATCAATTCTGCAGTTATTGCATCATTCCTTTTGCAAGAGGCCGTATTAGAAGTAGAGATATCGATGACGTAATCAAGGAAGTTACTGGCCTTGCTCAAGCTGGATACAAAGAGGTTGTCATTACAGGAATACATCTTTCATCTTATGGTAATGGTAAGGATTATGACTTAGCTGATTTGCTAGAAGCTGTTCATAAAATAGATGGAATTGAACGTATTCGTATGGGTTCACTTGAGCCACAGATAGTGACAGAAGATTTTGCAAAGAGAGTTTCTGCCCTTGAAAAGATGTGTCCTCATTTCCATCTTTCTCTTCAGTCAGGTTGCGATACAGTTCTTAAAAGAATGAACAGAAAATACACAATTGAGGAGTATACTAAGGGAGTTAACATCCTTAGAAAGTATTTTTCAAATCCAGCAATCACTACTGACATTATCGTAGGTTTTCCTGGTGAAACAGAAGAAGAGTTTAATGAGACTGTTGCATATGTTGATGAAATCGCATTTGCAGAACTTCATGTATTTGCGTATTCAAAGCGTGCTGGCACAAAGGCTGCTACTATGCCAAATCAGATTATAAATGCAGTCAAAAAAGAGAGAAGCGCTAAGCTCATCGAAGCAGGTAATATCCAGACAAAAGCTTACAGACAAAACCACATTGGTCAGGAGCTTGATATTCTTTTTGAAGAAGAAGCGCAGATTGATGGTGAAAATTATTTCGTAGGATTTTCAAAGGAATATATAAAATGTGCTATTAAGTCAAACGGAGAATCATTATCAAATGTGATTGTTAAGGCAACAGCTGTTTCCATCACAAAAGATAATGAGTACTTGATTGTTGAAATTTAGCCATTTGTATATTAATATTATTGTAATAGATTTTTAGTGTGGGATATTTTTATTAATACGAGGTAGATATGGCAGATTTAAGTAACACACAATATTTTAAAGTTCAAAAAGAAAATCCTGTTGGGGTAAAAGAAGTTTTAGAACAGGTTTATGGAGCATTATCGGAAAAAGGCTACAATCCTGTTAACCAGATCGTAGGATATATCATGTCAGGTGATCCTACATATATCACAAGTCATAACAATGCACGAAGCCTTATTATGAAGGTGGAGCGTGATGAGCTTGTAGAGGAGCTACTCAAGGAATACATCATCAACGAGAGTTGGAGCAAGTAATGAGTGGCAGAATTCTTGGTCTAGATTATGGAACCAAAACAGTGGGGGTCGCGATTAGTGACCCCTTACTTTTGACTGCACAGGAATTAGAAACTATTACTCGTGATAGAGCTAGTAAACTACGTCATACTTTAGTTCGTATCAAAGAATTATGTGATGAATATCAAGTGTCTACAATCGTCCTTGGTTATCCTTTGAATATGGATGATTCCGAAGGCTTTCGATGTGAAGACACTATCAAGTTCAAGGAACTTTTAGAAAAGCGTGTTGATATACCTATAGTCCTCATTGATGAGAGACTCACTACCATGTATGCAGACGAGATTCTTGAAGAATCTGGTGTTGATAAAAAAGACAGAAAGAAATTTATTGATCAAATTGCAGCTGCAATTATATTACAGGACTATCTCGACAATCATCGAGATAAATAAGGAGTTTTATGGAACAGATTATTTTATCAGGAGCTGACGGAGAAGATTTACCAGTATATGTTATCGAAGAGACACAGTTATCAGGTGTAAAATATCTTCTTGTATGCGACAGCCAGGATGAAAATGAAGACGCTGATGCATTTATTCTCAAAGAGGTATCAGAAGACAACGGTGAAGTTATTTACGATGTTGTTGAGGACGATGTTGAGTTTGATGCAGTAGCAAAATTATTTGAAGAATTAGTTGGCGACGAAGCTGACATTGATTATTAATTGATTACAATTAGGAGGTTTATTTTTGAAGAAGAAAACTGAACAGAAGGCTGAAAGGCTAAAGATTATTCCACTTGGAGGTCTTGAGCAAATCGGCATGAATATTACTGCTTTCGAGTATGGAGACAGTATTATTGTTGTGGATTGCGGACTTTCATTTCCTGAGGATGATATGTTGGGCGTAGATCTGGTTATTCCAGATATAACATATCTGAAGGAGAACCAGGACAAGCTTAAAGGCTTTTTTATCACCCATGGTCACGAGGATCATATAGGTGCTATTCCTTATGTATTTAAGGATCTTAATGTTTGTCCTATTTATTCGACAAAGCTCACAAACGGCTTGATTGAACACAAGCTTGAGGAGCACAAAATGCTTACTAAGGTTAAGCGTAAGGTAGTTAAATATGGCACACATATCAATGCAGGTGAATTTAGAGTAGAGTTCATTCGTACAAATCATAGTATTCAGGATGCGGCTGCACTTGCAATTTATTCACCAGCTGGTATTGTTGTCCATACAGGCGATTTTAAGGTTGATTACACACCTGTTTATGGTGATCCAATCGATTTACAGCGCCTTGGTGAAATCGGTAAAAAGGGTGTACTTGCGCTTATGTGCGATTCTACAAATGCTGAGCGCCCTGGTTTTACTGCGTCTGAAAAGACAGTAGGAAAGACTATCGATTCCATCTTTGCTGATAATGATTCATCTAGAATTATTATTGCTACATTTGCATCAAATGTTGACCGTGTTCAGCAGATTATCAACTCTGCAGATAAATACGGACGTAAGGTATGTGTAGAAGGTCGCTCAATGGTTAACACTATTGAGACAGCTTCAAAGCTTGGATACCTACAGATTCCAGACAATACACTTATCGATATTGAGTCACTTAAGTCTTACCCAGATGAAAAGGTAGTCCTTGTTACTACAGGTTCTCAGGGCGAGTCTATGGCGGCGCTTTCTCGCATGGCTAATGGAACTCATAAAAAGGTTCAGATTAAGCCAGGAGATATGATTGTATTTTCTTCTCACCCAATTCCAGGAAATGAGAAGGCCGTTTCAAATGTAATTAACGATTTGACAATGCGTGGTGCAGAAATTGTTATGCAGGATGTACACGTATCAGGACATGCTTGTGCTGAGGAGATTAAGCTTATTTATTCTCTTGTACGTCCACAGTTTGCTATTCCTGTTCATGGTGAATACAAGCACCTTACAGCTCAGGCACGTATTGCAGAGTCTTTAGGATGGGATCATGACCATATCAAGATTATTCGTTCAGGCGATGTATTAGAGCTTGGCGACAATTATGCCAAGGTTTCAGGTCATGTTCACACTGGTGCTATCATGGTTGATGGTATCGGCGTTGGTGATGTTGGTAACATCGTTCTTAGAGATAGACAAAAGCTTGCTGAGGATGGAATTATTATCGTAGTTCTTACCCTTGACAGTGCTTCAGGTACAGTATTAGCTGGTCCTGATATTGTATCCCGTGGTTTCGTATATGTTAGAGATTCAGAAGACCTTATGGAAAGCGCTCGAGCAGTCCTTACAGAAACTATGGAAGTTCTTGAGGAGAAGAATATTACAGATTGGAATAAGATTAAGGCAGATATCAGGGACAATCTTTCTGATTTCGTATGGCATGAGACTCAGAGACGTCCTATGATTATTCCAATTATCATGGAAGTTTAAAATGATTGTAGACGAAAGATATACCACATACTTAAACAGTCTTTATCCTGAGCTAAGCCCGGTACTTTCAGAAATCAGGAAAGAGGCTTTGGATACTTATGTGCCCATTATTCGCACAGAGACAATAAATCTTTTACAGACACTTATAAAGCTTCACCAGCCTAAGAAGATTCTTGAGGTTGGTGCGGCTGTTGGCTTTTCAGCTTGCCTTATGGCAGAGACAGCCGGTGAGGATGCAGTCATCACCACAATAGAAAACTATGAGCCTCGCATTCCTATTGCAAACAACAATTTTGTTAGAGCAGGTAAGGATGGGCAAATAACTCTTTTAGAAGGTGATGCCATGGAGATTCTTCCTACATTGGAAGGACCATATGATTTTATTTTCATGGATGCAGCCAAAGGTCAGTACATTAATTTCTGGCCTCAGATCAAGCGTCTCATTAGAGATGGAGGAGTGGTTGTAACAGACAATGTCCTTCAGGATGGCGATATAATCGAATCCAGATATGCAATCACAAGACGTAATCGTACTATTCATAAACGTATGCGCGATTACTTATTTGAACTTACCCATGATGGAGAATTTAACACAACTATTTTGCCATTGGGGGATGGAGTTAGTATTAGTGTGAAAGGAACAAAATGAGAGAAACAGAATTACTAGTTCCAGCAAGCAGCCTTGAAGTACTTAAGGTTGCTGTAATATATGGAGCT
Source organism: Pseudobutyrivibrio ruminis (assembly GCF_015057245.1). GTDB lineage: Bacteria > Bacillota > Clostridia > Lachnospirales > Lachnospiraceae > Pseudobutyrivibrio > Pseudobutyrivibrio ruminis_E. Next base: position 132,286 of record NZ_SVET01000001.1, on the reverse strand, counting down.
GATGCAGTTTATATTGGTGGAGAAGTTTATGGACTTCGTGCTAAGGCTAAAAACTTTTCTAAAGAGGATATGATTGAGGGTATCAAGTTTGCTCACGAGCATGGTGTAAAGGTTTATGTTACATCAAATATCCTTGCTCACAACGAAGACCTCGAAGGCGTTAAAGAATATTTTAGAGAGCTTAATGAGATTAAGCCAGATGCTCTTATTATTGCAGATCCTGCTGTATTTATGTTGGCAAAGGAAATCTGTCCTGATATCGAGCGCCACATAAGCACACAGGCAAACAACACAAATTATGGTACATATAAGTTCTGGTACGAACTTGGTGCAAAGCGTGTTGTTTCAGCTAGAGAGCTCTCTCTTAAAGAAATCAAAGAAATCAGAGCAAATATTCCTGATGATCTTGAGATTGAAACATTTATTCACGGTGCTATGTGCATTTCATATTCTGGTAGATGCCTTCTTTCAAACTATTTTACAGGTAGAGATGCTAATCACGGCGAGTGCACACATCCATGTCGTTGGAAGTATGCAGTAGTTGAGGAGCAGCGTCCAGGAGAGTATCTCCCAGTATACGAAAACGAGCGTGGTACATACATTTTCAATTCAAAAGATTTGTGCATGATTGAGCATGTTCCTGATCTTTTAGATTCTGGTATCGATAGCTTTAAAATTGAAGGACGTATGAAGACAGCTCTTTATGTAGCAACTGTTGCACGTACATACCGCAAGGCTATTGATGACTGCAAGGAATCCGAAGAAAAATATCTTGCAAACCTTGATTGGTACAAGGAGCAGATTTCTGCATGTACTTATCGTCAGTTCACTACTGGATTCTTCTATGGCAAGCCATCTGAGGAATCGCAGATATATGATAACAACACATATAATATAGGTTATACATACCTTGGTATTACAGGTAAGCTAAATTCAGAGGGATACTTTGAGATTGAGCAGCGTAATAAATTTTCAGTTGGTGAAACTATTGAAATTATGAAGCCAAATGGAGATAATATAGAGGTAGAAGTTCTTGGAATCAAAAACGAAGAGGGAGAAGATATGGAGTCATGTCCACATCCAAAGCAGAAGCTTTTCATTAAGCTTAGCGTTACTCCTGATGAGTTCGACATTCTAAGAAGAAAAGAAGCATAAGTTAGTTACGAGGAGAATATAATGGCAGAGAGCAAATATGTGGCTTATGTGGGAACCTATACACATGAGACTAGCGTTGGTATTTATGTTTATGATGTTGATCCTGACACAGGAAAGATGGTTGAACAGAGCGTAGCTCCTATCAACAATCCATCAGACATCATTAATTCAAAGGATAACAAATATCTTTATTCTATTGCAGATGAAGGTGTTGCTTCCTTCAAGATTCTTGAAAATGGTGATCTTGAAAAGATGAACCAGGAATGGGTTGGCGGTATGAGAGGTTGTAACCTTTGCGTTGACTCACAGAACAGATATCTTTTTGTAGCAGGTTATCATGATGGTCGTGTTACAATGATGAAACTCAACGAGGATGGAAGCATAGGCGGTATTGCTGATGGTATTTTCCATCAGGGAATTGGTAAATCAGTAGCAGATCGTCCTTTGTATCCACATTGCACATGTGTTGAACTTACTCCAGATGAGAGATTCCTTTGTGCTGTAGAAAATGGTCTTCATCAGATTAAGATTTACGAAGTAGACTATGAAATGGGCAAGCTTCATCTTGTTGATATTGTTCGTTGCGCAATGGGTTCAGCTCCACTTAAAATGAAGTTTTCTCCAGATGGAAAATATGCATATGTAATTACTGAAATGTCTAATGAGATTTTAGTTTACGATTATCATATTATCGAGGATCATCCTGATTTTGAAAATATCCAGACAGTATCACTTCTTGTTGGTGTTGATGAGGAAATCAGTACAGGAACAAACATTAAGTTTGGCGAGGATGGCAAGTTCATATATGCCAGTGTTGATGGATTAAATGCTATCTGCATGTATGAGCGTGATGAAAGATCTGGAAAGATTAAATACTTCTCACACAGTTTCATCAGTGGAGATTATCCAAAGAGCTTTGCTGTTTTGCCTAAGGATAAGTATTATGTTTCACTAAATCATGATACAAATGAAATCCGAAGCTTTACTATTGATAAAAAGACAGGTCATTCATTAATGCAGAATGCACCTATCAAAATTGCTAAGCCTAATAGTATTGTTGTTGTAAAGATAAAATAAATTATCGTATGTATTATCTAAGGGCTGCAAGGCGCAGCCCTTTTTTCATAGGAGGAGAATATGGCAGGGTCTACATTTGGCAATAGAATTTCAGTGACAACTTGGGGAGAATCTCATGGCAAAGCCCTTGGCGTTGTTATAGATGGTTTTCCTGCTGGCTTAAAGCTTTCAGAAGAAGATATTCAACCATATCTTGATAGAAGAAAGCCTGGACAGTCTAAGTATACGACTGCCAGAGCAGAAGGAGATGAGGTTGTTATTCTTTCTGGTGTGTTTGAGGGTATCACTACTGGTACACCAATATCTTTGATGATTGAAAACAAAGATCAGCACTCGAAGGACTATGGAAATATTGCCACTACTTTTAGGCCTGGCCATGCTGATTACGGTTTCATTGAAAAGTTTGGCCTTAGAGACTACCGCGGTGGTGGGCGTTCATCTGGAAGAGAAACTATCGGCCGTGTAGCAGCTGGTGCTATTTGCGCCAAGCTTTTAAATGAGGTTGGAATTACCGTTTGCGCCTATACTAAGTCTATTGGCGATATTAAAATCTATGATTTTGATTTATCTGAAAGAGATAACAATCCGCTTTGCATGCCAGATGCAGTCGCTGCTAAAAAGGCAGAAGAATACCTGGAAGCTTGTATGCTTAACAAGGATAGCGCTGGTGGAGTAATCGAATGTCTTATTACTGGTGTTCCAGCAGGCATAGGTGATCCAGTTTTTGAAAAGCTTGATGCTAAATTAGCTCAGGCGCTTGTATCTGTTGGTTCTGTAAAAGGCGTTGAAATTGGAGATGGCTTTGCTGCTTCAAAGACTTTAGGCAGTATTAATAACGACAATTTCAGAATGGACAATGGAGTTGTTACAAAGCTTACTAATCACAGTGGTGGCATCCTGGGCGGCATCTCAGATGGAGATGATATTATTGTTAGATGTGCTATTAAGCCAACCCCATCTATTGCGCAAGTACAGGCTACTGTTAATGAAAAACATGAGGATGTAGATATTGAAATCCACGGTAGACATGATCCTGTGATTGTTCCTCGTGCTGTAGTTGTGGTAGAGGCTATGTGTGCTATTACAATTTGTGATGCGTTGTTTTCACATATGACAGATAGATTAGATTATATTAAGGAGTTTTATAAGAATTGAAATACGAATTGTTAAAAACAGAAGGTCGAGCTAAAAGAGGTCGATTCCATACTGTTCACGGTGTTATCGAAACACCTGTATTCATGAATGTTGGTACAGTTGCTGCAATCAAGGGCGCGGTATCTACAGACGATTTAAGAGATATCAAATGCCAGGTGGAGCTTTCAAACACCTATCATTTGCATGTTCGTACAGGAGATAAGCTTATTAAGGAGCTTGGTGGTCTTCATAAGTTTATGGCATGGGATAGACCAATCCTTACAGATTCAGGCGGGTTCCAGGTGTTCTCACTTGCTGGTATTCGTAAAATCAAGGAAGAGGGCGTAACCTTCAATTCCCACATCGATGGTCGTAAAATCTTTATGGGTCCAGAAGAATCAATGCAGATTCAGTCAAACCTTGGTTCTACAATTGCTATGGCTTTTGATGAGTGCCCACCAGCACTTGCAGAACGTAAATACGTAGAAGATTCTGTGGCTCGTACTACAAGATGGCTTCATCGTTGTAAGGAAGAGATGGCTCGTCTTAATTCATTGCCGGATACAATTAATAAAGAGCAGTTGCTGTTTGGTATCAATCAGGGAGCAATCTATAATGACATCAGAATCGAGCACGCCAAGGCTATTTCAGAGCTTGATTTACCAGGATATGCAGTAGGTGGTCTTGCGGTTGGTGAGAGCCACGAGCAGATGTACGATGTTCTTGATCACGTTGTACCATATCTCCCTCAGAACAAGCCTACATATTTGATGGGAGTTGGTACTCCTGCTAATATTTTAGAGGCCGTTGACAGAGGTGTTGATTTCTTTGATTGTGTATATCCTAGCCGTAATGGTCGTCATGGTCATGTATATACAAACCATGGTAAGCTTAATCTTTTCAATCAGAAGTTTGAAAAGGATATGAGACCTATCGAAGAAGGCTGTGGTTGTCCAGCTTGCAAGACTTACTCAAGAGCTTACATTCGTCATTTGCTTAAGGCAAAGGAAATGCTTGGAATGAGACTTTGTGTTCTTCACAATCTATACTTCTACAACACAATGATGGAAGAAATTAGAAACGCTTTAGATGCAGGTGAATTTGCTACTTATAAGAAAAACAAGCTTGCTTCAATGGAAGCAGGAGAACAGTAATTCTTAAAAATATATTAAATGGTATAATTTTCTTGCGAATATAGTATTCTTTATGTAAAATAAATTTCAGTGACTGGCCAATGGGCCAACGATTAGGAGGAATAATTTAATGAACAGTTCAGTTTTATTAACTGCAGCTAATAGCTCAATCAGCTTAATTATTTGGGTAGTAGTTCTTTTTGTATTCATGTACTTTTTCATGATTCGTCCACAGCAGAAGGAGCAGAAGGAAAAGACAGCTATGATGTCTACACTTGCTGTAGGTGATACAGTTCTTACTACAAGCGGTTTTTATGGTGTTGTTATTGCAATTCCTGATGACACAACTGTTATCGTAGAGTTCGGAAGCAACAAGAACTGCCGTATTCCTATGCAGAAGGTAGCTATCGCTCAGATTGAAAAGCCTGAGGATGCTGTTAAGGCTACAAAGGAAGACGAGAAAGATAAAAAAGAAAAGACTAAATAAATTATTTAGACTAAAATAGCCACCTTGTTAGGTGGCTATTTTTTTTAATTATTTTTTACGATGACGAAGATATTCAGATCCTTTATTTAAAAGGGATTTGGTAGAAGCTACTGGGTGAGTGAATTTGGCAATGTGTCTGAACTGGCCACGTTGAGTTTCGGTAGCATTCATAATCCATTGTTTAACCGCCTCACTGGACAATTGTTCTTTTATTTCTTCAAGTTTTTCGGCAGTAATTTCACGTTTTACAAAAGCAGCTTCTTTACGTTCGTTTGCTTTTTCTATTCTAGCAAGTTTTGCATCGGCCAGATTTGTTGTAAGTGTTTCCACTTTTTCTGCCATTTGGCTATTTATCTGCTCGTTTATACGTTCAAAATCTTTTGCAAATGTGGTAAGTGCAGAAACTGTTAATGCCATGTCCATTCCAAAGAGGAACATAAATATTAATGCCAGTAATTCTATGACTATCTGAGGAATGATGACAACAAGGCTTACGATTGGTGGCACTATAAATTGGGTTACAATTATTCCGGCGATTCCGAAACAGCATGTAAAAATAAGGCAAACTCGTCCATTTATATTGAGTGGTAAATCACTGTAATCCCACCATCTTGCGTGAAATCTTTTTTCTAAGATATATGATGTACCATATTCTAGAAAGAAAGAGCCGACGGCACATCCTAAGAATATTGTTAAATATGAAGGACTCTTACTATGTATGAAAGGTAAATCTACAAAAATAATCTGGGCTAGCGTAGCACCGACTCCGTAAAGTGGGATACAAGGACCATATAAAAAGCCTCGATTTTCCCAAGCTTTTTCGTGTACAGTGCAATAACACGTCTCGTAAATCCACCCGATAAAACTATAAATAATAAATAATACAAAATACCTACTTAACATAACTTATTCTCCTTTGCGTTAAGTAATAGTATAGTAGTTTTGGGGACAAAATAAAAGGACACAGATTTGCTGAATTTGCTTGAAATCAAATATACCCTATGATATACTTCAAATGTTGCGAAAGGTCGCAATTTTAGTTTTTAAATATTAGCTATTCGGGAGGCATTATGCAAACATTAAAGATAGTTCTTATATTTTTATTAATTGCTATTTGTGTGGCACTTACAGTTATCATTCTTTTCCAGGAAGGAAAGCAGAACGGACTTGGTTCTTTATCAGGTCAGCAGTTTGATTCATACTGGAGCCGTAATAAGGGACGTTCGCGTGAAGGCTTATTAGTTAAGCTTACAACAGTTTGCGTTATCTTATTCTTCGTGCTTTCAGCAGTATTGAATATTGGTAGCTTTTAAGAAAGATTTTATTTTGCCACCCTTTAAGGGTGGCATTTGTTGTTTAGGAGGTTTATGAGAGAGTTCGATAAACAAAAGCATTTTCTGATGGATGTATTTAAAAGTCAGGCTTATGTTCCAATGAAAAAGAAGGAGCTTGAAATTCTTCTTGATGTTGAGAAGGATAAAAGAAGCGAGTTTGCGCAGGTTCTGCAAGAGCTTGTTGACGAGGGACAGGTAGAAATTACAAAGCGTGGCAAATATCAGATTGCTGAAAACAGACCTAAATTCATAAAGCTAAAAGATCATAAATCAAAGAAACCTTCAAAAGCAGAAGTAGCTGCTAAGAAGCAGTCTCTTAATCAGGTTGCAAAGAATGCAAATCGTCCAAAGAATGAGAATCTTGAGCCTGATATTATTGGCAGATTTATATCTCATAAAGATGGATATGGTTTTATTGAGGTTGAGGGAAGCGACGAAGACTATTTTGTTAGCAGAGATAACACGGCTTTTGCTATGCAGGATGATACAGTAGCAGCTGTTCTTACCTTTGGTGCTCCTGGTAAACGCCAGGAAGCTCGTGTTATTCGTATTATTGCTCACGGTTTTTCAGATGTTGTGGGCACTTATGAAAAAAGCAATGGATTTGGCTTTGTAGTTGCTGATAGCAACAAATTAGATAGAGATATTTTCATTCCTGCTGGCAAGGATATGGGAGCTGTTACTGGTCATAAGGTAGTTTGCCACATTGATGACTATGGCGATGATTCTCATAAGCCAGAGGGTGTCATTACTGAAATCATTGGTCATAAGAATGATCCTGGAGTAGATATTTTATCTATTGTCAGAGGCTTTGGTATTGATCCTGAGTTTCCAGATAAGGTTTTAAAGCAGGCTACTAATGTTGCTAAGCCTGTTTCTGAAGCTGATAGAGCTGGACGAAATGACATTAGAGATTTGACAGTCATCACGATTGACGGTGAGGATACAAAGGATATCGATGATGGTGTTTCCCTTGAAATGGATGGGGAAAATTTCGTTCTTGGAGTTCATATTGCTGATGTTACAAATTACGTGCAGGAATCATCAGCACTTGATGTGGAAGCGCTTAAGCGAGGAACTTCAGTTTATCTTTCTGATAGAGTTATTCCAATGCTTCCGCATACCCTTTCAAATGGAATGTGTTCTTTGAATGAGGGAGAGGATAGATTGGCCCTTTCTTGCATCATGACATTCAATCCAAAGGGCGAGCTTATTGATCACAATATTTGCGAATCTGTAATAAACAGCAATCATCGTATGACATATACTGATGTATTTGCTATTATGACTGGTGATGAGGTTAAACGTAGCGAATACGCTGATGTTACCGAGATGATTGATCAAATGTATAAGCTATCCCAGATTCTTCGTGCAAAGCGTAAGAAGAGAGGAGCTATAGATTTTGATTTCCCAGAGACTCATATAGTAATCGATGAGTCAGGAAAGGTTGTAGGTCTGGCACCATATGAGCGCAATGATGCGCACAAACTAATAGAAGATTTTATGTTGGCTGCAAATGAAACTGTTGCAGAGCACTTCAATCTCATGGAATCTCCATTTGTATATCGTGTTCATGGAGCTCCAGACCCAGAGAAAATTCAGTCATTAAGCCGTTTCTTAGGTGCTTGTGGTTATACACTTAAAGGAAATAAAGACAGCATTCATCCAAAGGAAATCCAAAAGATGTTAGAATCTTTGGCTGGTCATGAGGACGAGGCTGTCATTACAAAGATGACTCTCAGAAGTATGCAACAGGCAAGATACGACACAGAGTGCAAGGGACATTTTGGTTTGGCTGCACAGTACTATTGTCACTTTACATCACCAATTCGTAGATATCCTGATTTACAGATTCATCGTATTATAAAGGATCATTTACGAGGAAGGATGAACGATAGAAAGGTTTCTCATTATGAATCACTTCTTCCACAGGTAGCACTTGAAACAAGCAAGCTTGAGCGTAGAGCTGAGGAATGTGAGAGAGAAGTTGATAAACTGAAAATGGTTCAGTTTATGAAGAATTTTATTGGTCAGGAATTTACTGGAAATATTTCTTCAGTCACAGGATGGGGAATGTACGTTGAGCTTGAAAATACAGTTGAAGGTCTGGTTCACGTATCGACATTGTATGATGATCATTATGATTTTATCGAAGAGAATCTTACACTTGTTGGCGAGCGAACAGGTCGTACCTTTAAATTGGGTCAGCCTGTTACAGTAATACTGGATTCTGTTGATGAGCAAGCTCGTACTATCGATTTTATCCTTACCGAATTTCAGCGTTTTTAATTGGAGCTAAAGATTATGAATAAAGAAGGCAGAAAACTAATTGCAAATAATAAAAAAGCTTATCATGAGTACTTTCTCGAGGAGGAGTACGAGGCAGGAATAGAGCTTCACGGAACTGAGGTCAAATCTATGCGACTTGGTCAATGTTCCATAAAGGAGGCTTTTGTGCGTATTGATAATGGCGAGATGTTTATTTATCAGATGCACGTAAATCCATATGAAAAGGGTAATATTTTCAATAGAGACCCACTTCGTCCTCGTAAGCTTTTGCTTCACAAGTCAGAGATTAATCGCTTGCTTAGCAAAATCAAGGAAAATGGTTATACTATCGTTCCTATTGAGGTTTATCTTAATAATGGCCTTGTAAAGGTAAAGGTTGCCTTGGCTAAAGGTAAGAAGCTATACGATAAGCGTGCTGATATTCAGAAGAAGGATATGAAGCGCGAAGCAGAAAGAGACTTTAAGATAAGGAATTTAGGCTAATGAAGATTATACTTGCATCCAACTCACCACGAAGAAAAGAACTTTTACAACAGGTCGGTATCGATTTTGAAGTGCAGGCTGCCAATGTAGAAGAAGTTACAGACAAAACTAAGCCGGATGAAGTCGTTATGGACTTAAGCCTGCTTAAGGCAAAAGCTATAGCTGATAAGAATCCTGGCAGGGTTGTTCTGGCTGCAGATACAGTTGTTGCCTACGATGGCAAGATACTTGGAAAGCCCAAAGATGAAAAAGATGCATTTTTAATGCTTTCGCGCTTGTCAGGAAATACTCATCAGGTGTATACTGGAGTGGCTATCGTTGACGAGACAGGAAATATCAATACATTCGCAGAATGTACTGAAGTTGTTATGTATGAGAACAGTCCTGAATTGATTAAAAAATACATCGCTACAGGTGAGCCAATGGATAAGGCTGGCGCCTATGGCATTCAGGGCAAAGGTGCTGTTTTAGTTAAGGAGATTAAAGGTGATTACAATAACGTTGTTGGTTTACCTTTGGCTAAAGTTTATAGGTCGCTGTAAACTGTAAGGGCTAGTAATGGTTTCGACAGGGGTCATGCAGCGGAAGAAGCGAGTCCCACGGTAATGGGTTAAATGGCCAAACTTAAAATTAAACGCTGAAGATAATTTAGCATACGCTGCCTAGTTGCGGCAGTCTGACCTAGGGCACCTACACCTTAGGACCCAGACTTCGACTCTGTAGGAAACGACGCTATCAAAGCTTTGCGATAGTGGGCGTATCATGAAGCTACTAAAGCACATATCTTGTTTGTAAGAGCTGTGTGGAGGGAATGTAAAATTACAAACTACACTCGTAGAAGGGCCGGGAATTGGCTTTTGGACACGGGTTCGACTCCCGTCTAGTCCACTTTTTTAAGTCTCATTTCACATTGTGAAATGGGACTTTCGTTATATTTAACAGAAATTACGTTCTAAATTGTCGAGGCTCCTTTCGGATGTTAGAATTAAATCATAAAGGGTGGAGAGTAATATTATGGCAAAATCTACACGACACATGACAAACGAGGAGCGTAGAGCTTATCGTAAAAGAAGAAAACTTATACGAAGAATCCAGGTTTATTCTGAACTTGGAGCAATTTCTTTAGCCATCGTTATTATCGGTGGTCTAATTGTTTCCCATATAAAAGGTACTGATGATACTATGCGAGTTGCTGCAGAGGAAAGTGTTACTGAATCTGCATCTGATGCATCTGAAGAAAAGTCTACTGGGCTTAAGGTAAGTACAGGTGCTTCAGAAGATCCTAATCAGGAAACAGAGACAGAGACTGAATCAGAAGAAACAAGTAGTTCTTCTGGCGTATACTCGGCAGCAGAAACAAGTTCAACTATTTCTATTGGCGGAGATGTAGTCAGTGAATATGCTATTTTAATTAACAATGACACAAAGGAAATAGTTGGTACTAGAAACTCCTATGAAAAGATTGTTCCAGCATCTATGACAAAGGTAATGACTGTTCTGGTTGCGGCTAATAATCTAACTGAGGAACAGCTTAACGAAACTGTTACCATGTCCCACGAGGCTATTGATTATTCATATGCAGGTGGTGGTTCTACTTCTGGTTTTGTTGAGGATGAAGAGGTTACTGTAAAGGATTTGTTCTATGGAACGATTCTTCCTTCAGGTGGCGATGCTGCGGCTCAGCTGGCTATGTATGTAGCAGGAGATGTAGATAGCTTTGTTACTATGATGAATGAAGAGGTTTCGGCATTAGGACTTACTGGCACTCATTTTACAAACCCTGTAGGATTCCATAGTGATGAGCATTATAGTACTCCATATGATATGTCAATTATTATGATGGCGGCATTGGACAATGAGTTATGCAAAGAGGTTCTTACCACTAAGGTTTATAATTCTACAGCTACAAATGTTAATCCTGAGGGAATTACAATATCTAATTGGTTCTTGCGTAGAATTGAGGATAAGGATATTGGAGGCACCATTGAGGGCGCTAAGACTGGATATGTTGATGAATCTGGAAACTGTGCTGTCAGCTCTATGATAGCTGATGATGGAACTGAATACATATGCTGTACAGCAAAGTCTTCAAGCTCTTGGAGATGCATTTATGATCACGTAGATATATATAAGGCCTACACGCAGTAGGCCTTTTCTTTTTATAGATATTCTTTGATTTTGTTGATTGAATCGATAAATGCGACAGGTGAGAATTCCTTTAAATCATCCATATCGCGGAATCCATATGTACATAAGATATAATCGAGCCCTGAGTTAATAGCAGTGGCAGCATCTACATCAGAATCGCCAACATATAAAACTGACGATTTATCTTTTATATCTAATGCTTCAAGAGCTAGATTGATTGGCTCTGGATCAGGCTTTCTTTTGTGACTTCCATCATCACCGATAACAATATTTATATATGGCTTAAAGAAGTCATCTAGTAGGGAATTGCTGGCTGTTTGCCCCTTGTTGGTAACGATTGCCATTTTGATACCCATTTCAGATAGTTCTTTAGTAGTTTCTAGGATGCCATCATATGGCTTTGTTTTTACACGGTTGTGACTGTTGTAGTAATCTACAAAGTCAGCGAAAAACTGGTCGAATTTATCGTAATTTTCGCCATCAGGTAATGCTCTTACAACCAACATTCTAAGTCCGTTTCCTACGAATCGTCTGACGTTTTCAATTGGGTGAGTTGGCAATCCATATTCTGTAAGTGTATGATTAATGGAATCAGTTAAATCCTCAAGTGTGTACAAAAGTGTACCATCTAAGTCAAATAGTATTGTGTCGTATTTCATTGTAATAACCTTTTCTTTCTATTTTCTTCTAATTGTTATATAGCTATTATAGGTATTTGTAAAGGAAAAATATTGAATTATTAGTATGCCTTTGTTATGATTTTTTTACCGGCTAATTTAGGAGGACATGATGGAATTTTATATTAGAGAGGCTGAAATTGCCGATGCCGCTTCGATTTGCGACATCTACGGATACTATGTTGCAAATACTTTTGTTACTTTCACAGAGGTAAATGGCTCAGTTGAAGACTACGAACAGTCTATTATCGAAACAAAAAAGGATTATCCTTACATTGTTGCTTGTGATTCCGAAGGTAAGGTGATTGGTATGGCTTATGGCGGCAGGGTTCGTCATCATGATGCATATAAATATTCAGTGGAGACGACTATATATTTAGCACCTGATGTTCCTAAGCAATCTGGAATAGGAAAGGCCTTATATGGTGAGCTTCAGAAGCGTCTTTCTGATATGGGATATAAATTCATGTACGGAGTTATTACAGATGACAATGAGCCTAGCATCAAGTTCCACCAGGCTTTGGGATTTGAAGAGGTAGGTCATTTTACAGATATAGGTTACAAATTCGGAGAATGGAAAGGGATTGTGTGGTATAGAAAACAAATCGGTGATTTGAATGATATGCCTAGCAAATAGTGGTTATGAAAAGAGCGCTTAGATATATATTGGTATCTACATTATCAATATTTTTTACTTTGATAGCAGTTGGCATTATTTATATAGTTGCTGATACACATAGCAGAATACAGGTTCAAGAAGGTGAGACTTATTCCAGTGCTCAGGTTGAGGAGCTTGTAGATGAGGCAAAGGCTGAGGGCCAGAAAAGTGTTCTTGATTCCATCAAAGAATCATTAGAAGAGGGGAACACAATTATTTCTGTTTTGAAGTCTCTTTACCCGGAGTATATTGTTGTTGCAGCAAATTCCAAATACAATTTTGTTCCAGTTAATGACTCGCTTCCTAAGAATTCTTTCGATATTAATAATCTTCAGGAAGATGAAAATGGCATTTATTCTTATGTAGTGGACGGACAGGTTGTTTCTAGAAAAGGAATAGACGTTTCTTCTCATCAGGGTGATATCGATTGGGAGGCAGTTGCTGCCGATGGTGTTGAGTTTGTATTTGTCAGAGCTGTCTATAGAGGATATGGCACAGGCAAAATCGTTGTAGATGAAAAATGTATCGAAAACATCGAAGGAGCTCAAGCTGCAGGCCTTGATGTTGGCGTTTATGTATTTTCGCAGGCTATTTCCCAGGCGGAAGTATTAGAGGAAGCATCCACTGTTCTTAATCTTTTAGATGGATATACACTTCAGCTTCCAATTGTATTTGACGTAGAAAAGGTAAGCGACAGCGAGGCTAGAACAAATAGCCTTACAGTAGAAGATAGAACAGCACTTACTATTACTTTTTTAGAGGCTGTCCAGAATGCAGGATATGATTCAATGATTTATCATAATACTGAAATGGGAGCGATGCTTCTAGATTTTACTCAGCTTACTGATTACAAGAAATGGTTTGCTGGTTATAACAAAGAGTTTTACTGGCCATATGAGTTTGACATATGGCAGTACTCTGAAACTGGTAGTGTAAATGGAATAAATGGAAATGTCGATTTAGATATTTGGCTAGCCCAATAAAAGGCTAGCCAATTTTGTATTATCTTCTGGATTCATAAAGCAAATTCTAATGTATTTTTCGCCAAGATAAGGGAATGTGGAACAATCTCTGATCATGAGACCCTGACGAATACATCTGTCAAATAAATCCCCACTTGTAATGCCGTCTTCTAATATTTTTAAAAGCATGAAATTGCCCTGTGGCTTATATGGCTTGAAACGGCTACTTTCATCAAAAAGCTTGAACAAGCGGTCTCTTTCTGATTTTATTAAATCTCTTGTTTCTTGAATGTAATCCTCATCAGTAAACATTAGAGTGCCGGCTATTACAGCGATTGAATTAATTGACCATGGATCTTTACGCTGGTTCATAATCTGCATTAAATCGGAATTAGAACAAATAGCATAGCCTAATCGAAGACCAGGGGCTGCAAAGAACTTGGAAGTTCCTCTCAGTATTGCGATGTTTGTATAGGTTCTGGTAAGACTGACTGCAGATATTTCTTTTACATTTTCTGCAAATTCCACGTATGTTTCATCTACCATTACAAAAATATCGCTTTCCTTGCAGGCATCAAGAATAAGACGCATGTCATGGACGTTAATTGCAGTACCTGTAGGGTTGTTTGGATTGCAAATAATAAGCATATCGATATCTTCTGATAGCTTGCTTATAAAATGAGCTGGATCAAGTACGAAATCATTTTCTTCACGAAGAGGATAGTAGATAGTCTTACCTCCGCATAAAGCGATTTCACGTTCGTATTCTGAGTATGTTGGTCCCAAAATAAGAGCCTTTTTAGGCTGCTGAATCTGGATGAAAAGGGAAATCAGCTCTGTTGAACCATTTCCTACAATTATGTTTTCAACCTCTGTAGAGCAGTAGTTTGCAATGCACTGACGAAGCTGTACGTAATCTCTGTCAGGGTATGTTGTAATGCAATCGATTTGCTCCTTGATTCCTTCTCTTAATTTAGGAGAAATCCCAAGTGGATTAACATTAGCAGAGAAGCTAATGATGTTTTCTTTTTTAATTCCGTAGATTTGTTCAATTTTTTCTAAATCACTTCCATGGAAGTGGTCTTTGTGTTTAATCATGCCTATCACCTCGTTTTTTATATAGTAGCACCACGTTTAACAAATATCCATCTTTTTGTTTCTATTTCGTTTGAAAACACAACATGTTGTGCTATAATTTGAAAAGAATATGCTAGGATTAGTGGGTGTATACCTAATCCTTGGAATGTAGAGGAAGAATGTTTTGAGAAAAAGAATCTATCGAATATCAGAGGATAAATTCGATGACTTAAAACCAAATATAGAATTCGAAAGAGAACAGATAGAAGAGACATGCTATGTGGGCGATACATTTACTGGCAGTTTTTTCTTTAAGAGTCTTAACAACGTTAAAATCAGGGGCGTAGTCTATTGTACAAATCCATACGTGCAGGTTAGTGACCCTTGGTTTGACAAGGAAAACGTTCGTATCGAATATAAAGTGGACGATTTCAATTACAAATCAGGAGAGGCTCTTTCAGGTGAGTTCATTATTGTAGCGGTAGGAATTGAAAAGCACATTCCTTTTACCATTACATACGCTACTCGACCTTTAATCACTTCTGTTGGGGAAATTCATGATTTAAAGGCTTTTGCAGAGCTTGCTCAAAATCATTTCAGCGAAGCTGTTTCTGTGTTCTATTCAGACCGATTCGCTGAGTTCATTTCTGATTTAGATAAACGCACCAGATTATTATATCGTGGCTTCAAAGCAGCTCCGATTGCTGCTGTTAATGTAGATGAATTCCTTGTTTCTACAGGACTAAAGCCAAAGATGTCCTTTGATGTGCAGGAGAGATGTGACAAATACTACGAGGTAAATGAAAACATTCGTGGTGAAATAGAAATTGTTCGTTCTACATGGGGCTACATCGATATAAAAGTTTCATGCGATGCTGATTTTGTGTCAGTTGAAAAGGAACATATTACATCTGACTTTTTCCTTGGCTCTATCTTCAATATGAATTATTACATTCACAAAGATAGAATGCATGAAGGTCTTAATTATGCAAAGATTTCATTTGATTACAGAGGCATTCATAAGGAAATCACTATTATCGCATCATCTTTAAAAGAGGATGCCACTTTAGATTCTGAAAAGCACAAGAAGGATATGCAGATTCTTAAGGCATGTCGTCTCTACGAAGACTTTAGACTTCGCAAAATCACTACAGGCCAGTGGTGTCAGGAAACACTTTCTGTATTAGATTCCATTTCAGAAGAGGATGAAGAAGACAATTTTACTCTTTTGATGAGA
The DNA here is from genome assembly GCF_015057245.1 of Pseudobutyrivibrio ruminis. Lineage (GTDB taxonomy): Bacteria > Bacillota > Clostridia > Lachnospirales > Lachnospiraceae > Pseudobutyrivibrio > Pseudobutyrivibrio ruminis_E. The sequence goes on along the minus strand of NZ_SVET01000001.1, from coordinate 116,435 downwards.
GCGTTGGTTTATGTTACAAACAACCAAAAGCAAGAAGCTCTTTGGATTATTCAGGATTTGAAGCGAACTATCGAAGATAAAAGCAGCACGCAGTGGGCTTTTCTTCTGTATATTTGCACCCTCATCGAAAGGGAAGAATCATACGTAGATAGGCTTACTGGCAACATAGAGTCTATTTATCTTGAGCATCCTGATGATGTTAGGCTTTTCTGGTTTTTGATGTTCCTGAGAAAAGAATACATAAAGAACCCTACTGCAAAGCTCAGGGATATTTCAGACTGGGTATCTAGAGGATTTGATTCGCCTCTTCTTTACATTGAGGCTTACTATATTTTTGTCCAGGATCCATATTTAATATCATCCTTCGATGAACTTACAATTAAAGTACTTAATTGGGCGAGAAAGAAAAATGCAATTTCAAAAGATATTGCTATTCAGATGATTCATGTTATTGAATCTGAGAGGACCTACAATCCTAAAGCGCTTCCTATTATCGAAGCCTGCTATGAAATCTATCCTGATTTACAGTTTTTACTTGCCATTGTTACATATCTTTTAAAGGCAAACTACATCGAAGAAAAATTCTTCAAGTGGTTTAAAATGGCTATCGAAGCAAACCTTCATGTATCTGGTATTTTTGAGGCATACATGGAAGCTATGCCTACCTATTCTGTAGATAGGTTTCCACAGCTTCTTACTATGTTCTTTAAATACAACAACGATCTTTCTTATGAAAAGAAAGCGCTTCTTTATGCCAATATTATTTTGCACAGGGCAGAAGACAGTGATACCTATGATCATTATGAATCAGCGATAGAAACCTTTGCACTTGAGCAGCTAAAGCTTGGTCGTTTGGATGACAATCTTGCTGTATGTTATCAGCGTCTCATGGAGCTTGGGATTTTTGATAAAGAGGTTGCAAAGCTTGTTTCAGAGCTGGCGTTCAAAAAGAAGCTGGCCGTTATCAATCCGGATATACGTAGAATTTTCTTATATCAGGATGAGTTCAAAACACCTGTGATTGCTAATGTTTCAGATCATAAAGCTTATGTTAACTACATAGGCAGTGAAGGTGTTTTCTTCCTTGAGGATAATGATGGTTATCTGTTTGTAGATGATGAAGCATACTTTAAGGAAGACGTTATAGATGCTACTGCATATTTCAATACCCTTAAGGAATTGGCGCCACAGAGCATGGCTTTCGTTCTTATGGATTTAGACAATCTGGAAGATTCAGAAAGCATCAAAATGTTACTGGATTCTAAGCAGATTTCTTTGGATTATTTGCGTAGCATGTATCCAAAGATTATCAAGGTACTTCGTAAAAACGAAGAGGATGCTTTGATAGAGCGTCATTTTATGCATGAGGCAGATTTGAAATCTCTTAGAGCAGAGGTGATTGCCGATGTTCTTGAGGTGTTTGTCAGCCGTAGCAAATACGAGGAAGCCTACTACATGCTTCAGCACACAAACGGTTCTCAGCTAAGGCCAGAGGTTGCCACAAAGCTTTGTCAGTTTATGATAAATCAGGATTCTGAAAAAACAGATGATTTCCTTATCCTGATGACTGCTCATTTGGTACAAAAGGGATTTGTACATGGAGATATGATTAAGTATCTCATCAAATTCTATGTTGGCCCAACAGACGTCATGATGCTGATTTACAACAACGCTTATGAGCGCGGTGAAGATGTTGTGGAATTCTCTGAAAGAATTCTTACACAGGTTCTGTATAGGGATTTCCTTTGCGATGGCATAATGGAAGTCTTTGATTCATATGTTGCTCGAAAGAACAACAAAATGATTGTCGAGGCTTTCCTTACATACGAAGCACATAGTTATTTGTCTGAGCACAAGGAAGTACCAGGAGAGATTTTCTCACATATTTACAATAGATATAAAAAGGGCCTTACAGTTAACGAAAGTATGCGAATAGCTCTTCTTAAGTATCTTTGTCTACAGAAAGACCTAGATGAAGATGATATGAGCATGTTGGATATGCTTTTGGCAGATGCTATTTTGCGTAACCAGTACTTTGGATTCTTTGTTAATTGTAATGAGAAACTAAAAATTAAATATCACTTGTATGATAAGCATTTCATAGAAATTGCTACTGATAAAAGAAAATCTGTCGTTATCACATACTCTATCAACGGTCAGGAGCCTCTTGAGGAGGATATGATTGAAATGTACGACGGATTGTATGTAAAGCAGTTTATCCTGTTTTATGGTGACGAGCTTAGATACGAAATTTATTGTGATGAGCTTTCAGAAGATCCTTTAAAGAGCGACACAATAGTTATGAGTGAAGAGCCTGATGTTAAGAATGGCCGATTCGCTCTAATGAATAGTATCAGCCGCCACAACCTATACGAGGAAGCAGGAGAGCTTGCTGCTGACCTTAAGACTTATCAGGGCTTGGATGCTGTTACAAGAGATTTATTTACTATTATTTAATGGTGAAAGAGGATTTATATGGGAAATTCTGAGGGGGCTTATCTTGGCATAGATATTAGTGCCAGAAGCACAGTTCTTAGTATTTATAAATCAAATATGGATGAGCCGGCTACAGTCAGCACGATTCTTGGTGAGGAAAATTATTCCATCCCTACAGTACTTGCTAAGCGATACGGTATGGGACAATGGTTTTTTGGCGATGAAGCTATTAGCAAAAGCCGCACAAAGGAGGCTATGCTTGTAGACGATTTATATACTTTGGCTCTCAAGAATGAGGAAGTTTTTGTTGATGGAGAAAGCTTTCAAGCTAGAGAGCTTATGGTTATATATTTTAATAAGCTTTTTGCTATTCCAGGTCCTATGGCTGCCATGGGGGATATAGAAAAGCTTGTTGTTTGCGTAGATCAGGTAAATCTTGAGGTCATGGAATTGATGAATTATATCATCTCCAGACTATCCATAGATTCCAATAGGCTTATGCTTATCGACCGCAACGAATGCTTTTACTTTTATGCATTATCACAGAGGCCGGAGTTGTTTTTATATAGCGTAGCCCTTTTTGATTACAGCGGTTCAAACATGATTTCATGTGTGTTGAATCGTAATCAAAGTACTCGTCCTCAGATGATTACACTTGATGTAGTTAATCATGGAGATATTACCGACAATCGAGATGAAAAGTTTGATGAGATAATAGCAGATACTTTTGGAAGTACTTTGTTTTCATCAGTTTATCTTGTTGGTGACGGCTTTGATGGCGAGTGGATGAAGGTCAGCCTTGCTAGACTTTGCAAGGGCCGTAAGGTGTTCATGGGAAAAAACCTTTATTCAAAGGGCGCATGTTATGCAGGCTACACCAAGGATGGCAAACGCGACTGGCCTTTCATTTACATTGGCGACAACGATTTAAAGCTTAATCTTTCAATAAAGATTTTAGAAAATAATGTTATGAAATTTTTCACCCTTATCGATGCCGGCCAAAGCTGGTACGATGCAAAGGGAGAGTGTGAAGTAATTTTGGATGGTGAGCCAGAGCTTGAATTCTATATCCAAAGGCCAGAATCAAGGGAAGCTCATACAGAGGTTCTTGAATTAACAGATATGCCAAAAAGAGAAAACAGAACCACTCGTCTTCGAATAGAAGCAAGTCCTATTTCTGATGTGGCTGTATCTATCGTAATTACGGATTTAGGATTCGGAGAAATTTCTCCATCCTCTGGCAAAAGCTGGGAACACACTATTTCAATTAAGTAGGTAGTTTATGAGTACATTGATTTATTGCAAAAATTCAATAGCAGCTACACCTTATTACATAGAAGAAGTGTCTTTGAATGTATATTCTCTTGAGGAGCTTAGCTATTACATGCTAAATAATGTTTATTTGCTTTCTACTAAGCTGATGAACACGGAGCTTTGTAATTGGATTGGCAGAGAGCTTAAGTTTCCTAAGCTTGCTAGCGAGCTTCAGTCAATGGTGCAAAACAATTCGCCTTTACATATTTTTGTAGGCCATATTTTAAGTGCCAATGGATACGCTTCCAACAAAGAGATTAAGGATGCCCTTTCGATTATTTCTACCTTTGAAAACAAATCGGAGGCCGAAAGACGTAAGCTGAGGGCTGATAGACTAATGCTTGGCAACAAGCTTGTAGATGCCATCTATGAATACGAGACTTTACTTGCTGAGGATGTTGCAAAGACAATGCCTCGTACAGTAGAAGGAGATGTTTATCACAATTTAGGATGTGCTTTTGCAAAGCTTTTCTTTTTTGATGAGGCCAGCAAATGCTTTGATGAAGGCTACAAACGTAATCAAAAGAAGCAGACACTTTATTGTCTTTTATACGCAGCTCGCTGTGGCAAGGATAAGCTCGGATTTGAGGAGTATGTTGCTAAATATCAAGTTCCTAGAAGCGATGTAGAGGAAGTTTTGCAGATTGTTTCCAGGTCCACAATAAAAGAAGATATTGTTGGTTTTGATAGCGCTATAAATGATTTGCTTTATGGTGAATCATCACAAGTGTCAAAGGAAACAATCCAAAATGTTATCAATAATTGGAAAGAAGAATATATAAAAATCTGCAGGATTTAATTAATATCCTAAAGGGAGAAATGTATGGGATTTTTTTCAAGTAGAAAAAAGAAAAAAGAACTTAGAGCAGCTAAAATTGATGATGCTTTTAACAGAGTTTATTCCCAAATCGAAGGAATCGATAGTTGGGAAGATCCAAAGAAGCTTGAACATTATATTTTGGATTCCTGCGAGCAGATTATTGCATCCACTAAGGCTATGGAACGCCAAAAGATGGAGTATCGCATTGTTACTCGTTATCTTAATGACATAAAGGCTATAGAGAATCTGCCAAAGGAAAAAGCAAAGGAGCTTCGTAATACTGCGTCACGTATATGCGAATTGGAAAACAATCTTGTTAATGCAAGATCAATCCAGCGAAACATTACAGATGAACAATACGAAGTAATTTCTGATGATGAGGCTGATATGCCTGAAATCATTAATCGATTTGCATCAGACGAAATATATCAGGCAAAGCTTAAGCGAAATCTTGCTTATCTTGAAGGTGAAAAAAGTCGATGGGAAATCGAAAGAGAAGAGCTTCAGGGGCAGATTAAACTCTTTAGAAAGATGGCCGTTGCCATTCTTGCATCCTTTATGACGCTGCTTATTTTATTGCTTGCTATGTACAATGCGGCCCAGGCAGATATTTCTATCTGGGTGTTTATAGTTTTATTTATCTGCGCTGTTAGCGGATTTATTGTTTTTGTTCGTCAGAATACAATTGCCAGAGAAAATAAAGTTGCCATTGTGCATTTAAATCAGGCTATTAGTATGCTCAACGTAGAAAGAATGAAATACGTTAATGTGACTAATTCGGTTGAGTATTCAAAAGATAGATATTTTGTCAAAACTTCAGCCGAGCTTCAATACGTTTGGGAACAGTATCAAGATAAGCTTAGAGACCAGCAAAGATATATTCAAAACAACGAAGATCTTGAGTTTTACAATTCTAAATTGGAGAGAATTTTAGGTGAAATCGGACTTGCTGATGATAAGATCTGGTTGAATCAGGTAAATGCCCTTGTTGATAGACAGGATATGTCAGAATGCAGACATAGACTTGTTATGCGAAGAAAGAAGATTAGGGATAGATTAGATGATCATCGTAGGATTGTTCAAGAAGAAAGAGATGAAATAGATAGGCTCATGATTAACCATGAGCACTATCTACCTGAAATTCAGGAAATCATCAAATCAGTTGATAAGCTCTGTGGCACAAGCTCAAGCAGTGCCAGAAAGAATGCTTAATATTATTCTAAAATGAAGTCCATATAAACTGGATTGTGGTCTGAATATGCAAAGCCTGTATCTAATACATTTGAGTATTCAACCTTAACATTTGAAGAAACAATGAAACCATCGATTGTTAATACGAAGGAATCCTCAGTGTATGGTGTGTCGGCGTTTCTGCATGATGGAACAGGATTTGCTTCATCAAGTGGACCTACTACACTAAAGTCATCAGATAATAAATCTTCTGGGAATGGCTGAGCCCAATTTGCTTCGCTAGTTGTTCCGAAGTATGCAGATGAATCACCAAGCATATCTTTGTTCATATCGCCACCGGCAATAACGTAATTGCCAGCCTCAACCTCAGCGGTCATATCTTCGTTGAGCATGACAACCTGGTTTTCAGCTGTTGATGGGTCTGTAGTATATGCAGACAAATGAACATTGTATAAAACAAGCTGCTTGCCATTATCAAGATCAATATAGTTTTTGCAATAGCATCTATCTAGGTCGATGAACTTTGATAAGCCTTCTTCGATTGGAAGAGAGCGACGGATAGAGCTTGTTATTGTGGCTGGTGAAACTGTTAAGAGTCCAGCTTTTGACTTACCGTGAGGCTGAGTAAAAGGATACATCAAAAATGGACTATCATAATTTTGGGCGAAAATGTAGTTTACATCACTTATATCAGCATCAGCTAAATCTGAAATGATAAGTTCTTTCTGATCTACGTGATAACTTCTTGTAGAATCGATATCTACTTCTTGGAACAACATTAAATCTGGGTCTAATGACATAACGCTATTTACTGAGCCATTGATGTTATCGTACACAGCTTCTTTTGAGTAGGCCCATGACTCTGTGCCGCCATCCATGAAGAATGAATAGTCTGCAGAGTATGCGCCAAATCCAAGATTTGCAGATGATATTCGATAGGTTTCTCCGATTGAAAGAGTATCTGTAGATGCTGAACCTTCGATTTCGAGTTCTAGATTATCGTCTAAACGATAATACGAAGCGAATACATAAACTAAATATCCGACAAATAAAAGAACGATGATTAGTAGAATAATAAGAATGGTTTTTAAAACTTTTTTTGCCATATATTCTTTCCTTTCAGATGTTTAAAAATTCATTAATAATATATCATAAAAGCTTGTTAGAATTCTAAAATTCATAATATATTAAAATAATTTTAAGGAGTTAGACATGATTTTTCAAATTAAAGAGTCAAGAGAGTACAGACTGAATTTATACTACATAATAGCTCAGGGTCTATACTGGATGATGGTATGCTGTACAATCAGCATGGGCTCAGCTTATTTATCTAACAGAGGTTATTCCACAGTTGGGATAGGTGCTTTATTTGCTATCGCCTTTTTAGTAGCTACAGTGTTACAACAGGTTGTTTCATATCTGACAGAAAAAGCTGCTAGCTTTGACGTGGTAGATGTTTTAGCTTTGCTTGGTGCTATTGTTACCTTGGATTTATTCTTTGCTATAGGAACAAATTCTAAGGGCTTTGGGACTAGCTTCACATTCTTTATTGGAGCTATGGTTGCCACAGTAATACAGCCATTTTTAAATGCGCTTAATTTCCATATTGAAAAATACAATGTGAAAATGAACTTTGGAGTTGCCAGAGCAAGCGGGTCTTTCTTCTTTTTTATAATGAGTTTGCTTGTTGGAAATTTCATGACTCTTACATCTGAAAGGGCAGTAACTATTCTTGGATTTATTGTTTCTGCTGCCTTTGTTGTTGTAATCATTCTTATATATAGAGAATTAAAGAATTCGGGAATTGAAATTAATGAAGATTATGATCCATTTTCCGAAGAGTCAAAATCAGATAGTTTCAGTTTAGAATCAGTAAAGAAGTTTATTAGTAAATATGAGATGTTTTTCGTATTTTTAATTGGTGTTGTTTGCTTTTATTTTGGACATGTTTTGATAAACAATTTCTTATATCAAATCACCGTCAATGTTGGAGGAAACGAGGCAAGCAACGGAGGGCTCCTAGCACTACAGGCAATCGTAGAGCTTCCTGCTATGATTTTCTTTAATCAGCTTAAGGATAAATTTGGCACCAAAAAGCTTCTTAGTGTTTCTGCGGTATTTTATTTTGTTAAAATTCTTGTTACAACCTTGGCAACATCTGTTGGATTTTTATATTTCAGTATGTTGTTCCAAGCTTTGGCTTTTGCAATTTTCATACCAGCATCTGTTCATTTTGTAGATGAAATCATGAATAAGCAGGATGCTGTTAAAGGTCAGGCTTTTGTAACTATAGCTATGACATTTAGTAATTTACTTTCAAGCTTACTTGGTGGTGTATTAATTAGAATTATTGGTGTAACACCTGCTTTATGGTTTGGCACATTGGTCACTTTTGCAGGAGTGATAATAGCTATATTTGGATTAGCAAAAATCTGCGAAAATAATTAAATAAAAGATAGATTTTTTTGGTACAAATTGCTAAAATAATTATATACAATTATTTTAAAGGATTAATATGGCTAAGTATAATATTGGTGGATACATCTTCGATGATGAGAATAAAGCAAAAAAAGCCGCCAAAGAGCTTAAGGCAGTTGAGTATATCTTGGGGCAGATTAAAGACAGCGATGAGAATGCTGTGCTCACTGTATATAAAAAGCTTTTGAATCAGCGAATGTTTTCCACTGAAATCGGTATGAGTTTTCTAGCTCAGCTTAGGCAGAATCTTTTAGATTCAGAGGTTTTTACGCCAGAGGATATTCCTCCTGTTTATTCTTTAGAAGAACCCCCTAAAGACGTGACACCAGAAGAAAAAACAGAAGATACAAATTCATTTTCTGATGAAAAAGTATCTAAAGCTAAGAAGGAAAAAGCCGATAAAAAAGTTGTGGCTAAAGTCACAAATGATTCCTCAGAAATCAAAAGACTAAAAGCTATCAACAAAGTCCTATTAATTTTTTGCATTGCATTGTTGCTTTGCGTTTTGGGAATGTTTTATGTGAGTACCACAATAAACAGCCCGACCATACTCGATTATGAAGAAAAGCTAATCGACAAGTATTCTTCTTGGGAGCAGGATCTTACCGAAAGAGAAGAAGCTATCAGGGAGAAGGAATAGGAACAACAATAATATTATTTCAAGGATTGGGGTTGGTGTTATGTCTAAAAACAAAATTCTTGTGGCTGATGATGAAAGCCGAATGAGAAAACTTATCAAGGATTATTTGGTAAGAGAGGATTACGAGGTCATAGAGGCCGAAAATGGGGAACAGGCTCTCGACATGTTCTATATGGACAGCGAGATATCACTTATCATTTTGGATGTTATGATGCCAAAGGTTGATGGGTTTGCCGTTTTGAAAGAAATCAGAGAGACTTCTTCTATACCTGTTCTTATGCTTACAGCTAAGGGCGAGGAAAATGATGTTCTTAATGGTTTTGAGCTTGGTGCTGATGAGTACATTAACAAGCCATTTTCTCCAAAGATTCTTATGGCCAGAGTTAATGCAGTTCTTAGAAGAAGCACAGATGATTCAATCGGCAAGAAGGTCGTTGAAGCTGGTGGCATTCAGCTGGATGTTGATGCACATGTAGCAACTAACGATGGTACTCCTGTAGAGCTTTCTGTTAAGGAATTCGAGTTGCTTTATTACTTCATCAATAATGAAGGAATTGCTCTTTCAAGAGAAAAGATTCTCAATCATGTTTGGGACTATGATTACTTTGGAGATGCTAGAACAATCGATACTCACGTTAAAAAGCTTCGTAGTAAGTTAGACGATAAGGGAAACTACATCAAGACTATTTGGGGCATGGGGTATAAATTTGAAGTCGACGCAAAGGTCTAATAAAATTAATCGCCAAATTGTAGGATTGATAGTTACAATCATACTTGGTTCACTTGTTATTGTTAGTATTCTATCATCCTGCTTTTTAGGCGATTATTATCTTTTAACAAAGAGACATGATATGGTACAGCTTTACGATATCATGTCTAATAAGTGCAATGAGGGTGTTTTATACGGACAAGATTATGAAGCAGAAATAGCAGCCTTATTTGATAGGTTTTCTGTAAATTGCGTTGTTACAGGCGCTAGCGGAGAGCCTTTAATTTCGTCTAATACTAATTCTGAGATTTTATTGAATCAACTCAATTATTCAATGTTTTCAAACGATGAATCTGTAGATGTCATTAACAAGAATGATAATTACGAGATTTTTAAGCAGGCTTTTCCAGGTTCAGAGGATGATTATCTTGTTCTATTAGGACTGCTCCCTGATGGTAGTATCGTTTTTATTAGAGCTACTTTATCTGCAATGGAGCATACCAGTTCAATCACAAACAAGTTTTTCCTATATATGGTTCTGATTGCGATTCTTATGACTGCAATATTTAGTCATTTTGCGATTGCAAAGTTTACTCAGCCATTATTTAACATAATTGATATAACGAAGCGTATTTCAAACTTCGATTTCGAAGCAAAGTACACGCCTCAGGTTATATATAATGAGATGGATGATTTGGGTGAGCATGTTAATGAAATGTCTACTACATTAAAACGTGCAATTAGCCAGCTTCGTACTGCTAATGAAAGCCTGAAACACGATCTTGAAGTTCGTGAAGAAAATGAAAATATGCGAAAGGAATTCGTATCAAATGTTTCGCACGAGCTTAAAACACCAATTGCCCTTATCCAAGGCTATGCCGAGGGGCTGCAGGAGGGCATTATGGAGGATGAGAACAGCCGTCAGATTTATCTTGATATCATCATTGATGAAGCAAACAAGATGAACCGTTTGGTTAGAGAAATGCTCATTCTTAATCAGCTTGAAGCTGGTCAGATGAATATGGATATGGTTGATTTTGATGTGACAGAAATGATTGATAGTGTTGTTGATAGCAATAAAATCAATTTCGAAGCACAGAATATTACCTATTCATTTATCAACAAAGAACCTTGTGTGGTTCATGCAGACGAATTCTTAGTGGAGCAGGTTATTACTAACTTTATTAGTAACGCAATTCACTATGTATTAAATGAAAACATCATTAATGTAAGATATGATTTTGTTAAAAAAGGCAAAGTTCGAATCAGTGTATTCAATTCCGGAAATAACATTGCCAAGAAGGACATCAAGCACATTTGGGAGAAGTTTTACAAAGCTGATAAGGCTAGAAGCCGTGAATATGGCGGCAGTGGTATCGGCTTGTCAGTTGTTAAAGCTACAATGGATTTGATGCATGAAAAATTTGGTGTTGAAAACTTGCCAAATGGAGTTGAATTTTGGTTTGAGTTAACTTTGACAAAAGACACAAAAATCAAACAAAATTCATAGAATTTTCTGATTTTTTGTGTTGAACAATACACATATTAATGCTAACATACCATTAATGATTAGTTTATTCTTCTAGGAGATAGCATGAAAATTAAAAGATTTTTCCTTTTGATTTCGGTTATGTGTTTTTCTCTACTTTTCACCGCTTGTGGTGAACCTTTGTACACTATGACAGAGGAAGAAGAGGCGGTAATCACAGCTTATGCCTCAAAAACTGTTTCAAAATTCAATAAAAATCAGACAACAGGAATTGCCAATGCCCGCGTAAAAGCTGGTGAGTTGGATGATGAATATGAGCCTGATGAAGCTGATTCAGAGGAAACAGAAGAGGTAATTGACGAGGAAAATACAGAAGTCGAATATGATCCAGAAACTGGTGAACCTATAGTTACAGATGAGACTGAAGAAGGCACTACCGAAGAAGGTTCTGAAGATGCAGGATATTCTATGACTGATGCAATTGAGATACCAGGTGTAGAATTTACTTGCTCTGAGTTTGATGTGACTTCCGATTACAAAACAAACAATTTTGTTCTACAACAGGTTTCTGGCAAAAAATACGTAGTACTTTCTATTGAAGCGAAAAATACATCAGATTCATCTGTTAATTTTTCAAATTATACAGGAAGAACATACAATTTATCATTGAATGGTGGAGCAAAAGCAAGTACCCAGTACACACCATTGTCAAATGATTTAGCTAACTATGATGGCATACTGGCAGCTGGAGAATCAAAATCATTTATTTTGGTCTTTCTATTCAGCGATTCGTCAGTAGAAAATATATCCTCACTTGAATTATTCATTACAAGTGATGGCACAACAAGAGGGACAACCATATAAATCATATAATTGATTTAAATGAGAGGAGATTTGCATGGATACTAATATTTTATTAGAGTCGGGCACTAACGAGCTCGAAGTACTTGAATTTAAGGTTGGCAAGAATTTCTATGGAATTAACGTTGCCAAGATTAGGGAGATTTTGTTATATCAACCAGTAACACCTCTACCTAACGCGCATCCTTCTATAGAAGGTATCTTCATGCCAAGAGATATTATGATTTCTGTCATTTCTCTTCGCAAGTGCTTAAATATTACAGATGAAGCTGATACAGACGGCTTATTCATCATTACAAACTTCAACAGTTTGAATACAGCTTTCCACGTTGATGAGGTTCTTGGAATCCATCGTGTTTCTTGGGAAGACATCATCAAGCCTGATGCAACTATCAGTTCTGATGAATCTGGAGTTTCAACAGGTGTTATTAAGTTAGAAGACAGACTCGTAGTTATTCTTGACTTCGAGAAGATTGTTACAGATATCAATCCTGAGACTGGTCTTAAGGTTTCAGAAATGGATGATTACGAGACAAAAGATCGTAGTAAATCACCTATTTTACTTTGTGAGGATTCACCTCTTCTTTCAAAGCTTATTGTTGAGTGCTTGAAGAAGGCTGGTTACACTAACCTTATCGTTAATATGAACGGTCAGGAAGGTTGGGACAAGCTTGTTGAGTTCCACAAGAGAGGTACAGTTCTTAACGACGTACATCTTATTATCACTGATATCGAGATGCCTCTTATGGATGGTCACAGACTTTGCAAGCTCGTTAAAGAAAATGACACCATGAAGAACATTCCACTTATTATTTTCTCATCACTTATTAACGACGAGATTAGACGTAAAGGCGAAAGCCTTGGTGCCGATGCTCAGCTTACAAAGCCTGAAATTGGTAAGCTTATTTCAGTTGTTGATGAGCTTGTTGCTAAATACGAAGTCGCTCGTAAAGGCAATTAATATTTTTAAAACTGAGGGGTGTGCTTTGCATACCCCTTAATTAAATTTAAGGGAGGACATGTAGATGTCTCAGTCAGAGGACTACTTAGATGGACTACTGAATTCAATAAATAAGGCTAAGACTGATGCTATGCAGGTCCAGGAGAATGCTATGAAGAAGCAACAGCAGGTTGTTGAGAGCCGCAAGGCTGTTGCTCCTGATGAGGATTTTCTTACTGCAACAGGAATTGATTCTTCTCAGGCACAGACTAAGACTTCCCATCCATACCTCAGAAAGGTTCTTTCCGAGGAGGATTTTTTGCGCCAATTTGAAGAAGAATTGGATACTGATGATGTAGATTTATTTATTAGTAATTTTGAACAGGAAATCGACGAGGAAGAGCGCATTTTCCAGGAAACAGGTGAATTGCCTGATTCTGAAGGTGTTGTAAATTCTCTTCTTAATAATATTAAAAGTGTTGTCAATAAGGCACAGGATGAACTGGATGAACCAGAACTAGTTGCCCAAGACGAAGGCGAATCTGAAATGGATTCTCAGGAAGAAATGGCTTCAGATGGGTTTGAGTCGTTAGAGCCTGATACAGAAGAAGCTGAGGATGATTCTGATGAGCTTAGCTTAAAGGACATTCTTGAAGATGATGAACCTCAGATTGATTTAGCTGCAGATGATTCACCTATAGAGATACCAGATGATGGAGAAATAGATTTATCCAACTTTATTGAAGAGCCCGAGGATGCTCCTTTAGATGAGGAAAGTCCTGCTGATTCAGATGATTCAGATGATTTTGGCTTGTCATTAGATGATATTATCGAGGATTCTGGAGAGGAAGAACCTCTCGATGATTCCCTTAAAGAATTCCTTCCGGATGAGATGGATGCTTTGGATGAGGCTCAGTACGGTGATGGAGACGAGCCTGATTTATCGGGAGATGGCGATTTGGATCTCGAAAACCTTCTTGAAGGTGATGATGAGGACCTTCTTGATATTCAATCACTTTTAAGTGGTGATGAAGAAGGTGCTGGAGAAGCTGCAGACATCGATGAATCTGCCGAGGAATCTGAGCCGGAAGAAGAGGAAGAAGAAGGCAAAGGCAAAGGTAAAAAGAAAAAGAAGAAGAAAAAAGATAAAAAAGAAAAAGGTGAAAAGGGTGAGAAAGAACCTAACCCTATTATCCAGAAGCTTTTACTTATACTTTTTGGACCTCCTGATGAGGATGAGCTTGCAGAGGAAGCAGCAAAGAATACCACAGTTGAGATTACCTATGATGAAGATGGAAATCCAATAGTTCCTGAGCCTGAGGAAGATCCAAAGGAAAAGAAAAAACGACTTAAAGAAGAAAAGAAAGCTGCAAAAGAAGCGGCAAAAAAAGAGAAGGAAGCTGCCAAGAAAGAAAAGGCTAAGGAGAAGAAACCGAAGGAACCAAAGCCTAAAAAAGAAAAGAAACCAAAGGAACCTGATAATTCTCCTAAAATTCCTATTTCCATTATTGCCACATTTTTGGTATTATCTATATCAATAATTGGTGTAGTAATGGTTGGGATGACCTTTACAGGTCTTAAGCGTCATATGGCACAGGCTAATGAATTGTTCGAAGCGGGCGATTATATAGCAGCATATGAAAAGCTTAATGGTTTTGATTTATCTGATGAGGATGTTGCCTTACTCAGAAATCAAGCAAGAACTCTTGCTGATTTGCAGCTTTGTCAGCAGCAATACGAAGCATTCATTCAGTATGAGCAGTACAATTATGCATTGGATTCTTTAATCATTGGTGTTGGAAGATACGAAAAATATAAGGATGATGCTGCAGAATATGGTATAGCAGATCAATATGATGCATATGGCACCACGATGATTGCTGAACTCTCTGAGACTTTTGGATTATCAGAGGAGGAAGCCTTAGCTATATATAATCAGCCAAACCGTCATTACTATACAATAGAACTTAGAAAGGTGCTGAGAGGCTTAGGTTTACCAGATTTATGATTGCAATACTAGATTACGATGCAGGAAATATTAAAAGTGTAGAAAAAGCATTTAAAATCCTTGGTAAGGAAACTGTCCTTACCAGGGATTTTAGTGTAATTAAAAAAGCCGACCATGTGGTGTTACCGGGGGTCGGCTCTTTTGCTGATGCTATGAACCATCTTAAAAAATACGAACTTGATAAAGCTATAAAAGAATATGTTGCCAGCGGCAAGCCATTTCTTGGTATTTGCCTGGGCCTACAGCTTTTATTTGATTCAAGCGAAGAATCTCCAGGGGTTGAGGGACTTCATTTACTTAATGGTGAGGTTGTGCGAATTCCTGATGGACCAGGCTTAAAGGTTCCACACATTGGCTGGAATTCTTTGGATTATCCAAATCAGGGACGTTTGTTTAATGGTATAGATGAGGGTTCATTTGTATACTTTGTTCATTCGTATTATTTGAAAGCAAAGGATGACTCTATTGTTACAGCTACAACTGAATATGGTTGTCATATTCATGCTTCTGTTGAGAAAGACAATATATTTGCTTGTCAGTTCCATCCAGAAAAGTCATCATCTGTAGGACTTCAGATTTTGAAGAACTTTGCAGAGATTTAATTCTGTTGCTAGTTGTTTGTTATATAGGAGAATTGTTATGTTTACAAAGCGTATTATCCCATGTTTGGATGTCAAAGATGGAAGAGTCGTTAAGGGTGTTAATTTCGTTGATTTAAGAGATGCTGGGGATCCTGTAGAAATCGCAGCAGCTTACGATAAAGCAGGAGCGGATGAAGTAGTATTTCTTGATATTACAGCTTCATCTGATGGTAGAAATACAGTTGTGGATATGGTTCGTCGTGTTGCAGAACAGGTATTTATTCCTTTTACTGTTGGCGGTGGTATTCGTACTGTAGATGATTTCAAAGCTCTTTTACGTGAGGGCGCAGACAAAATCTCTGTCAATTCTGCTGCAATTGACAATCCTCGTCTTATTTCAGATGCTGCTGATAAATTTGGCAGCCAATGTGTCGTTGTTGCTATTGATGCAAAGAAGCGTCCTGATGGAGGCTTTAACATTTATAAGCACGGCGGTAGATTAGATTGCGGCATAGATGCAGTAGAATGGGCTATTAAGTGCGAAAAGCTTGGAGCGGGCGAGATTCTTCTTACTTCTATGGATTGTGATGGTACAAAAGCAGGATTTGATTTGGAACTTACTAAGGCTGTTTCTGATGCTGTAAATATTCCTGTCATTGCATCAGGTGGTGCTGGCAATATGGAACACTTCAAGGATGCTCTTACAATTGGTGGTGCTGACGCAGCTCTTGCGGCATCTTTGTTCCATTATAAGGAACTGGAAATCGTTGATTTAAAGAAATATCTTAGGAATCAGGGGGTTTCTGTAAGATTATAAAAAGATGGGATATGTTTTAACAAAAGTTTCACATGTCCCTGTTATTATGTTAGTAAGTATAAATGTAAGTAAGAGACAAAACAGTAGAACAAGGATGTTCATGTTTTATTATCAAAGGAGTGATGTTTATGTCTTTAACTATTAATTCATTTGGAAACAATTCTATATATTCATTGTTTGGAGGCAACAATTCTTCGGGCATTAATTCAATGTTTGGAGGATTAGAAGGCTCTCTAACAAGCTTATCTCAGATTAAATCAGGTTCATATGGAAAGCTGGTTAAGTCATATTATTCAAAGTATGATAACGATGGAAACCTAAAGTCTGATACATCTAAAAAGTCAAAGATTGCAGACTCTAATTTGAGTGAGATTAGAAATGATTCATCAGATTTGAGCAAAGCTACAGATAAGCTTTTAGCAAAAGGTAAGAATTCCATTTGGGATCAGGTCGAATCTACTGACGATGAAGGAAACGTTACAAAGGACTATGACAAAGATAAGATTTATAGCGCTATAAAGGGCTTTGCAGATGCTTATAATGAGCTTGTAGATAGTGGCCAGAAGTCAGAGAGTACTGGAATTCTTTCTCAGGTTGCAGCGATGGTTACAACTTCAGCTAAGACAGCCCAGACCCTTGGAAAGGCTGGCATTACCATTGATAACAAGAATCATCTTAATGTAGATGAGGATTTCCTGAAGAATAAAGCAAATATGACTTATGTAAAGGATTTGTTTAATGGAACTGGTAGCTATGCTTATCAGGTAGCCACAAAGTCATCAATGGCTAATTCCTATGCAGGCAATGAACTTGCTAGTATCACTGGCCGTAAGTCATATACCAATAGCGGAGATTATTCATTATCTGCAGATGATATGATTAGCAAATTCAATACTACAACTTAAAAATATGGTGGACTTTAACATTGGGTTCGGTTATAATTTTTGCGGAAAATGTATTAAAGGAGGAACCCATGGTAGTAAAATCTTTAGCAAGAGAATTATCAGAAACCACGTATCCAGGCAGAGGCATTGTCATTGGTCGTTCAGAAGACGGAACCAAGGCTGTCTCTGCTTATTTTATTATGGGGCGTTCTGAGAATTCCAGAAACAGAGTATTCGTAGAGGACGGTGAGGGCATCCGCACACAGGCTTTCGATCCTTCAAAGCTTACAGACCCTTCGCTTATTATCTATGCACCAGTTCGAGTACTTGGAAATGATACCATTGTTACAAACGGAGACCAGACAGACACTATTTACGACGAAATGAAGAAAGGCAAGACATTTGAACAAGCACTTCGCCTTCGTGAGTTCGAGCCAGATGGCCCTAATTTCACACCTCGTATTTCAGGTCTTATTCACATCGAAAATGGTGAATTCAATTATTTAATGTCAATTCTTAAATCAAACATGAGCGATAGCGATTCATGTAACAGATATACTTTTGATTATTCTAATCCTAAGGCTGGTTCAGGCCGATTTATTCACACATATATGAATGATGGCAATCCACTTCCTTCATATGAGGGAGAGCCAACTCCAATTGAAATAAAGGGAAACATCGATGAGTTTACAGCACTTATTTGGGAGAACCTTAATGAAGATAACAAGGTTTCACTTTTTGTACGCTACATCGATATCGCTAGTGGTGCCGTAGAAACTCGTATCATAAACAAGAATAAATAATTTTGTATTTTGGAGGATTTTGTAATGAAAGAATTGGAATTAAAGTATGGTTGTAACCCTAATCAGAAGCCTTCACGAATCTATATGGAAGATGGGGATCTTCCAATTGAGGTTCTTTCTGGTAAGCCTGGTTATATTAATTTTTTAGATGCTTTTAATGGTTGGCAGTTAGTTTCTGAGCTTAAAAAGGCTACTGGTCTTGCAGCTGCTACATCATTCAAGCATGTTTCACCAGCAGGCGCTGCTGTGGGTCTTCCTCTTTCAGATGTAGAGCGCAAAATTTACTGGTGTGACGATTTAGATATGGAATTTACTCCACTTGCGAATGCTTATGCTAGAGCAAGAGGTGCAGACAGAATGTCTTCATTTGGAGATTTTATTTCACTTTCTGATGTTTGCGATGTTGCTACAGCAAAGCTTATTAAGCGAGAGGTTTCTGATGGTGTCATTGCACCTGGCTTCGAGCCAGAAGCACTTGAAATTCTTAAAGCTAAGAAAAACGGCAACTATGCAGTAATCAAAATTGATCCAAACTACGTTCCAAAGCAGCTTGAGCGTAAGGAAGTATTTGGTATTACATTTGAGCAGGGAAGAAATGAGCTTGTTATCGACGACAACTTCTTTGCAAATATTGTTACAGACAATAAAGAACTTACAGAGCAGGCTAAGATTGATCTTGCCATTGCAATGATTACTCTTAAGTACACACAGTCTAATTCTGTTTGCTACGTAAAGGATGGTCAGGCAATCGGCATTGGTGCTGGCCAGCAGTCACGTATTCACTGTACTCGTCTTGCAGGACAGAAGGCTGATAACTGGTGGCTTCGTCAGTCTCCAAAGGTTCTTAACCTTGATTTTGTTGATGGAATCAAGAGAGCTGATAGAGATAATGCAATCGACCTTTACATTGGAGATGAATTCGAGGATGTAATCGGAGATGATGTATGGGAGAAGACTTTCAAGACAAGACCAAGCGAGTTTACAAGAGCTGAAAAGCGTGCATGGCTTGATAAGATGTCTGATGTAGCACTTGGTAGTGATGCATTCTTCCCATTTGGCGATAATATTGAGCGTGCCCATAAGTCAGGTGTTAAGTATGTAGCTCAGCCAGGCGGCTCTGTTCGTGATGACAATGTTATCGAGACATGTAACAAGTACGGAATGGTTATGTCGTTTACTGGACTTCGTCTATTCCATCATTAATATGGGTTTTTCCCTAAAAAGCTTGAAAAATCAAATAATTCTGATATAATGATTATTGTTATTGAAGAGAGCGACTGAAAGAGAGAGCGTTTTTGCTCTCTCTTTTACTATGTTTGTTCACTTTTAACATGCACAACTGAATAAGGAGGACATTTATGTCAAAACACACCGATTACGAAAAACGTACGGAAGAATTGATAACTCCTATTCTTGATGAGATGGGCTTTGAGCTCTATGACGTTGAATACGTTAAAGAGGGCGCAGATTATTATCTTAGAGCCTACATCGACAAGGAAGGTGGTATCACAATTGATGATTGCGTAGATGTAAGTCGCCGCATGAACGATTTACTTGACGCAGAGCCACAGATTGGTGGAGACGAAGGATATATCTTCGAAGTTAGTTCACCAGGTCTTGGCAGAGTTTTAAAGAAAGATAAGCATTTTGAAAAAGCCATTGGACTTGATGTTGATATTAAGACATACAAGCCGGTTAATGGTGCTAAGGAATTTACTGGAACACTTAAGGCCTTCGATAAGGATACTTTTACAATCGAATTTGAAGATGGCACAGAGGTGTTTAATAGATCAGACGTTGCACAAATCAAATTATCAATAGATTTCTAGTAGAAATAGGAGGAAATAATGGCAGCTAATACAAATGATTTTTGGGATGCTCTTACAGATCTCGCAAAAGAGAAAAATATCAGCATGGACGTGTTAATCGAGACAATCGAGAATTCACTTCTTATTGCATGTAAGAACAATTATGGAAAGGCAGATAATGCTACAGTTGAAATCGACAGAGAGACTGGTGCTTATCATGTATTTCTTGCAAAGACAGTAGTTGATGAGGTTATGGATCCTGTTGAGGAGATTTCACTTGCTGATGCTCAGAACATCAATGGTAAGCACCAGATTGGTGATGTTCTTCACATCGAGGTTAAGTCAAAGGATTTTGGCCGTATCGCAGCTACAGCAGCTAAGAACACAATCACACAGAAAATCCGTGAGGAAGAGCGTAAGGTTCTTTACGAGGAGTACTATGAGCTTCAACACAAGGTTGTTACAGGTGTTGTTACTCGTTTCTCAGGAAGCAATATCCATGTTAACCTTGGTAAGCTTGAGGGATTCCTTGCAGAGTCTGAGCAGGTTAAGGGCGAGTTCTACAAGCCACAGGATCGTATTAAGGTTTATATCGTAGAAGTTAAGACATCAAACAAGGGACCACGTATTCTTGTATCTCGTACACATCCTGAGCTTGTTAAGAAGCTTTTCGAAGAGGAAGTTTCAGAGGTTCGCGATGGTATCGTAGAAATCAAGTCAATCTCTCGTGAGGCTGGTAGCCGTACAAAGATTGCTGTTTGGTCAAACGACGAGGATGTAGATCCAGTTGGAGCATGCGTAGGTCAGAACGGTGCACGTGTAAACGCAATCGTTAATGAGCTTCGTGGCGAGAAAATCGATATCGTAGAGTGGGATGAGAACCCAGCATACCTTATTGAAAATGCACTTTCACCAGCAAAGGTTGTTGCAGTTGTTGCTGACGCTGATGAAAAGAGCGCTCGCGTAGTTGTTCCTGATTATCAGCTTTCACTTGCTATTGGTAAGGAAGGACAGAACGCACGTCTTGCTGCTCGTCTTACAGGCTTCAAGATTGATATCAAGAGCGAAACACAGGCTAAGGAAGCTGGTGATTTCCTTGATTACGAAGAAGATTACGATGATGATGACGAGTATTATGATGAGGATGAGTACTATGACGAGGACGAGTACGCTGAGGACGCTGAAGTAGAGTCTGACGCTGCAGAGTCTGAGGAAGAGTAATGGAAGTCAAAGAACTACCTCTTAGAAAATGTGTTTCATGCGGACAGATGCTTCCAAAGAATCAGTTATTTCGATTGGTTAAAACCCCTGAAGGCGTCCAGCTTGATAAAAGCTATAAGGCACAGGGCCGCGGAGCATATATCTGCAAAAACAAAGCCTGCCTAGATAATGCTTTAAAGAAAAAATCTTTAAACAGATCCCTTAGACAGGCAGTCAATGAAGAGGTATTTAATATTTTATATACGGAGTTAGAAAATGACAGATAAAGCACTTAATATGATTAGCATAGCAATGAAAGCTGGCGCTCTTGTTAGTGGTGAATTCGCTTGCGAGCAAGCCATTAAAGAAGGTAGTGGTTTTCTTTGTATTGTTGCTGGTGATGCTTCAGATAACACTAAGAAATCATTTTCAAATTCGTGTGAGTTCTATGATGTTAAATACATAGAATACGGAACTAAAGAATCTTTAGGTCATGCAATTGGAAAAGAATATCGGGCATCAATCGTAGTGTGCGATGAAAATCTATCCTTAAGCATCCTTGATAAGATAGATAAAGCTTGATGAGGAGGATATTAGATGGCAAAAATTAAAGTACATGAATTAGCCAAAGAGCTTGGAAAAGAAAGCAAAGATATTATTGCTTTCCTTGGCTCTAATGGAATAGAAGCAAAAGCAATGAGTGGTGTGGAGGACGATATGGCTGATAAAATTCGCAAGAATTTCTCAAAGTCCGAAGCTCCAAAGGCTAAGAAGCCACGTCCTGTAGACAAAGACGGAAATCCTGTAAAGAAGAAAAAGAACGTTTTCGTTGTTACTCGCGGTAGCGATGACAGAAGACGTCGTAGCTCTGACAATTCTTCTAGAGGCGAGAGAAATGATAATCGTGATAACAATCGCGAGAAGCAGGCTCAGCAGCCTAGAGGACCAATCAGACCACGTTCATTCGCTGATGGAGTTCGTCCATCTCAGCGTGCATCTGCACAGTCTACTGATACAGAGTTTGTAGCAAAGAAGAAGCCAGCTGAAGGACAGGAAAACACACGTCCAGCAAAGAAGCAGGATAGAAATGAGCGCCCAGAGCGTTCAGAGCGTCCAGAGCGTAACGATAGAAGAGACAGAAACGATAATCGTAACGACAATCGCAATGATAGACGCGACAACAATAGACCTGGAAACAGAAACGATAGAAACAACGATCGTAACAATGATCGCAACAACGACAGACCATCAGCAGGAAGAAACAATCGTCCATCGCAGCAGGCATCTGCTCCTGATATGGCACCTTCTTCAAACTCAAAGGGCGGTCGTCGCGATGATAAGAAAAAGAAGAACAACGATAGAGACAACAACTTAGGCGGCAAGAAGCAGGAGCGTTTCATCAATCTTGAAAAGAATGGTGGAAAGAAGAAAAAGAACAATGCTCCTAAGGCTCCAGAGCGTAACATGGACGAAGTTCTTACAATCACAATTCCTGAAAGAATTACTATCAAGGATCTTGCTGACAAGATGAAGGTTCAGGCATCTGCAGTTGTTAAGACTCTTTTCATGAAGGGTACAATGGTTACAGTTAACCAGGAAGTTGACTTCGAAAAGGCAGAGGAAATCGCTCTTGAATTCAACTGTATCTGTGAAGAAGAGGAAAAGGTAGATGTTATCGCAGAGCTTCTTAAGGAAGAGGAAGAAGATACATCAAACTTCCCATCACGTCCACCTGTTGTTTGTGTAATGGGTCACGTTGATCACGGTAAAACATCACTTCTTGATGCAATTCGTGATACAAAGGTTACAGACCGTGAGGCTGGTGGTATCACACAGCACATCGGTGCTTATACAGTATCTATTAATGGACAGGATATCACATTCCTTGATACACCAGGACACGAGGCATTTACTGCTATGCGTATGCGTGGTGCTAACTCAACAGATATCGCTATCCTTGTAGTTGCTGCTGATGATGGTGTTATGCCACAGACAGTAGAGGCTATTAACCATGCAAAGGCTGCTGGAATCGAAATCATTGTTGCAATCAACAAGATTGATAAGCCTAATGCAAATATTGATAGAGTTAAGCAGGAACTTTCAGAGTATCAGCTTATCCCAGAGGATTGGGGTGGAAGCACAGTATTCTGTCCAGTTTCAGCTCACACAAAGGAAGGTATCGACAACCTTCTTGAAATGATTCTTCTTACAGCAGAAGTACTTGAGCTTAAGGCAAACCCAAATCGTAAGGCTCGTGGTCTTGTTATCGAGGCTCAGCTTGATAAGGGACGTGGTGCAGTTGCAACTGTACTTGTTCAGAAGGGTACACTTCACGTTGGTGATCCTGTTGCCTGTGGTAGCTGTCATGGTAAGGTTCGTGCAATGCTTGATGACACTGGTGCTCGCGTAAAGAGCGCAGGTCCATCTGTTCCTGTAGAGATTCTTGGTCTTTCTGAGGTTCCAAATGCAGGTGAGGTATTAATGGCATTTGATTCTGAAAAGGAAGCTCATGCATTTGCAGATACATTCGTTGCAGAGCACAAGAACAAGCTTGTTGAGCAGACTAAGTCAAAGATGTCTCTTGATGCTCTCTTTAGTGAGATTGAGTCAGGAAATCTTAAGGAACTTGATATCATTGTTAAGGCTGACGTTCAGGGTTCTGTTGAGGCTGTTAAGCAGTCTCTTGAGAAGCTTTCAAACGAAGAGGTTGTTGTTAAGACAATCCACGGTGGTGTTGGTACAATCAACGAATCCGATGTAGTTCTTGCATCTGCTTCAAATGCAATCATCATTGGATTTAACGTACGTATCGATCCTCAGGCAAAGGCTACAGCTGATAGAGAAGGCGTAGATCTTCGTCTTTACAAGGTTATTTACGATGCTATCAACGATGTAGAGTCTGCTATGAAGGGTATGCTTGATCCTATTTACGAGGAGAAAGTTATCGGTCATGCTGAAGTTCGTCAGATCTTCAAGGCTTCTGGCGTTGGTAACATTGCTGGTTCATATGTTACAGATGGTTACTTCCAGAGAGACTGTATGGTCCGCGTAACTCGTGAGGGTGAGCTTATTCACGAAGGTAAGCTTGGTTCTCTTAAGAGATTTAAGGATGACGTTAAGGAAGTTAAGTCAAACTTTGAGTGTGGTCTCGTAATTGAAGACTTCAACGATGTTCAGGAGATGGATATTATCGAGGCTTACATCATGGTAGAGGTACCTAGATAATGAGAAAAAATTCAGTTAAAAATACACGTATAAATGAAGAAGTTATGCGTGAGCTTAGCAATATTATTCGTCTTGAGGTAAAGGATCCTCGCATTTCACCAGTTACATCTGTTGTATCTGTTGAGGTTGCTCCTGACCTTAAGACATGCAAAGCTTATATTTCAGTTCTTGGGGATGATGAAGCAGCTAGAAAGACTCTCGAGGGTCTTAAGAGCTCTGCTGGATTCATCCGCAGGGAGCTTGCTCACAGAGTAAATCTTAGAAACACACCTGAGATTACATTTGTTAGTGATCAGTCTATTGCATATGCTGCAAAGATGAGCAAGCTTATTGATGAAGTCAATGCTCCTCTTCATGAAAGAGAGCAGAACGGCGAAGAAAACTAAAATACATTAAATTGGAGACGGGAATATGATAGATAATTTACATGAGCTTTTGACAAATGCGAAGACAGTAGGTATAAGCGGGCATATCAGACCTGACGGAGATTGCGTAGGTTCATGCCTTGCTATGTACAACTATATTGTTACTTACTACCCAAATGTGGAAGCTCATGTTTATCTTGATCCCATCCCAAACACTTTCAAATTTTTAAAGAACGCTGATAAGATTCAGGATATACATACTGTTTCAGAGGACACTGTTTTCGATTTATATATAGCTCTTGATTGTTCAGAGGGCTCAAGACTTGGAGATGCTTTTAATTTCTTTGAGAAGGCGAAGCATACAGTATGTATCGATCATCATTTCAGCAATAATGGATTTTCGGAATTTAGCTACATTATTCCAGATGACAGTTCTACATGCGAATTAGTCTACAACCAAATTGGCAAGGAGAAAATTACAAAGGACATTGCAGAATGCCTTTATTTAGGAATTATCCATGATACAGGTGTTTTTCAATATTCTTGTACTACAGAGGCTACTATGGCCGCTGCAGGTTTCCTTATGACTAAGGGCATAGATTATCCTAAGATTTGCACAGATACTTATTTTGCTAAGACTATGGTTCAGAATCGTATGCTTGGCAAAGCTTTACTGGGATGCAAAACATATCTTGATGGTAAGGTAATTGCAGCTGTTATTACAGCTGAGGACATGGCAGAATTTGGTGCTGAAAGCAAGCATTTAGAGGGCATTGTTCAACAGCTTCGTGATACAACAGGCGTTGAGGTTGCTGTATTTTTATATGAGCTTGCTGATGGAGATTTCAAGGGCAGCACTAGAGCAACTGGAGATGTAGATTTAACAGTTATAACAGGTATTTATGGAGGCGGTGGCCACAAGAAAGCTGCTGGTTTTTCAGTAGATACCGACAAACCATGGGATGTTATCGATAATATCGTTTCCATGGTTGAAAAACAGCTTAAAGAGTTAGGATTATATTAAATGAATAGTGGCATAATCAATGTCTATAAAGAAGCCGGGTATACTTCATTTGATGTGGTTGCCAGGCTTCGTGGTATATTAAAAATAAAAAAAATCGGGCATACAGGTACACTTGATCCAGATGCGACTGGTGTGCTTCCGGTTTGTGTTGGCAAAGCTACTAAGCTTTGCGATATGCTTACAGATAAAGATAAGGTCTACGAGTGCGTAATGCAGCTTGGTATTGAGACTGATACCTACGATATGAGCGGTCGTATTCTAAATCGTAAATCTGTAGATGTGACAGAGGAACAGGTTAAAAATGCTTTGGATTCCTTTATTGGTGATATCATGCAGGTTCCTCCTATGTATTCTGCATTAAAGGTTAATGGCAAAAAGCTTTATGAGCTTGCTAGAGCTGGCAAGGAAGTAGAAAGAAAGCCTCGTCCAGTAAAGGTTTTCAGCATAGATGTTATTTCTATGGAATTGCCATTAGTTACAATACGAGTTCATTGTGGTAAGGGCACCTATATCAGATCCATATGTCATGATGTAGGTGAACTATTAGGCTGTGGCTGCGTCATGAAGTCTCTTGTTCGTACAAAGGTGAGCATGTTTGACATTAGTGATGCCCACACTTTGGATGAAATCGAGCGAATTGTAAAGGCTGGCAATATAGACGGCATTATGATGCCTATAGATCATGCCTTTGAGGGAATGGGTACAGTATTTGTTGTTCCGACTGAGGATGCTATTAAGCATGCAATAAATGGCGCACCAATTCCGGATACTCACGTATTTGCGGAAGCTGTAAGCGCATTTGAAGAGGATAATAAATATAGGATTTACTTGCCTGATAATAGGTTTTTGGGAGTATATAACTACAAGGATTCTATTTTTACACTGGAGAAGTTCTTTCTTGAAGGAACAGAATAAACTATGGAATATTTACATTCATTATTTGACGCTAAAATTTCAACTCCTACGGCAATTACCGTAGGTAAGTTTGATGGTATTCATAAGGGGCATCATCTTTTAACTTCTGATATTATCAGCAAATCGAAGGATGGGCTAAGCTCATGTCTTGTGACATTTACAAATACTCCAAGAGCTATTGTTTCAGACGACAAAACACCTTCTCTTATTACTAATAAAGAGAGAGTATTTATGCTAGAAAATAATGGCCTGGATTATTTGGTTGAATGCCCATTTGATTCAAAGCTTATGGAAACTGCTCCAGAAAGCTTTATAAAGCTATTAGTCGACAATCTCAATATGAAATATATGGTTGTTGGCGCAGATTTCACTTTTGGTTACAAAGGTGCTGGTAATGTTGAGCTTCTTAAAAAGCTTTCTAAGGATTTTGATTTTGAACTGAAAGTTTATGACAAAATTCAAAAAAATAATCGAGATATTAGTAGTACATATATCCGAGAGGAGCTTAAGGAAGGACATATTGATATAGTTAATGATATGCTTGGGTATGACTATTTCGTCTGGGGAGAGGTTGTTCATGGTGCTCATTTAGGCACTAAAATCGGCATTCCTACAATCAATATTATGCCTGAAAAGATTAAGCTGGTGCCTAAATTCGGTGTTTATGCAACCTCCATTGATTTCGATGGAAGAATATATCACGGTGTTACCAATGTTGGAACAAAACCTTCTGTTCAAAATGAAAAAATAGTAGGAATCGAAACACATATTCTTGATTATAATGGAGATTTATATGGTAAATATGTGAGAGTTGCTTTCCATACATTCATCAGACCAGAGCAGAAATTTGGCTCAGTAGAAGAGCTTAAAAATCAAATGAATAAGGACAAAGCTACAGCAAAGGCATTCTTCAATAGATAATTATTGCAAAAATGTTACGAAATATTGACATTTATCTATTTGATTGCTATAATTTGCGTGTTGCGTTAAAAGTTTTACTTTGGAGGTACTATGAAAAAGCGTATTATTTCAGCTTTCTCATTAGTTTGTGCCGCGGCACTAATTTTTGATTATTGTATTGATTCTAAAAATAATATAGATGTTGCTTCTGACACAGATGCTTCTAGCACAGCTATTGCTGGTGTTATGACTGCAGGTGCTGTAGATTTAGCTTCTTTAGAGTCACTTTCAGTTACAGATTCAGATGCTGTTGCTACAGCAAAATCACTCGGTGATATTTACGGATACACTAACATCGGTATTTGTAATGTTTCAGAAGGTAACTTAAACATTCGTGAGTCAGCAGATACAGAAGGAAAGCTCGTCGGCAAGTTTCCAGCAAATGCTGCCTGCGAAATTGTTAGCACTGAGGGCGATTGGAGCTATATCAAGTCAGGCGAGGTAGAAGGATATGTTTTATCTGAGTATCTATTGACTGGCGATGAGGCCTGGGAAAAGGCTGCAGAGCTTGCAGAATACGTTGCTACATCAAATACTGGTGGTCTTCGTGTTCGTGTGGAGCCTAACACCGATTGTGAGATTATCTATCAACTTGCTGATGGTGAAGAAGTAGCCATCCTTGATAATACTCAGGATGATGACTGGATTAAAGTAGACGTTGATGGTGATGAAGGTTACGTTTCTGCTGAATACGTAGATGTTGACCTTTCCCTTAAGACTGCTATGACGCTTACAGAAGCTAGATATGGTGAGGGCGTTTCTGACGTTCGTACAGCTATCTGTGATTACGCCCTTCAGTTTGTTGGAAACCCATATGTTTGGGGAGGTACATCCCTTACAAATGGCTGCGATTGTTCTGGATTCACAATGCAAATCATGGCTCAGTATGGTGTTTATCTATCCCACTCATCTAGAGCTCAGGCTAATGAAGGAACAACCATTTCTACATCAGAATTAAAGCCAGGAGATTTAATATTCTACGGCAAGGGAAGCTACATCAATCATGTTGCCATTTATATTGGTGGTGGACAGATTGTTCATGCTTCTAACAAGCGTGATGGAATCAAGATTTCCAACTATACATACCGAACACCGATCAAATGTGTTCGTGTAATTTATGATTAGTATTCATAGGCTAGATACAGCATAGTATCTAGCCTTTTATTATTGTGTATGGTATAATTTTAGGCGTGGCTAGCCACGGATTAGATTACAAATTGGAGAGGAATATAATATGAGTTTACTAGAAAATTGGCAGAAGGTTGCCTACAATCAGAATCAGTCTCAGGCTGATTTACAGAGATTTTGGCAGAATTATTTTCTTTTAGAGAAAGGCATTTACGAGCAGTTACTTGACGATCCTGATACAGAAGTAAAGGGTACTGTTAAGGAGCTTGCTGAGAAATATAAAATTGATGTTATGCCTATGGTTGGTTTCTTAGATGGCATCAATGAATCCCTCGTTACACCAAACCCTATCGAGACAATGGAAGAGGATACAATAGTTTCTCTTAAGTTCGATAAGGAAAAGCTTTTCAAGAACATGATTGATGCAAAGGCTGATTGGCTTTATGGCCTTCCACAGTGGGAGCAGATCTTTGATGAGGACAAGAGAAAGGCCCTTACAAAGGAAGCTAAGAACATGCACACAATCATCCGTTCAGAGAAAAAGGTTGGACGTAATGATCCATGTCCATGTGGTTCAGGAAAGAAATATAAGCACTGCTGCATGAACAAGAAATAATTCATGACATTTAGCACATCCGTAATTGGATGTGCTTTTTTATTTTCAAAATGTCGCACATTTGTCAGAATTAACAGAATATACACAGAATATACTCACATTTCAGATATAATCCAAATAGTCGGTTTACTCGCTGAGGAAAGTAATACTGTTCAATCGACCAGAAGGGAGAAAACACGGAGGTCGAATATGGATAAGAAAAGCAAAAGGGCGTCTTTGAGGATTATGTTAATTGGCTTGGTTGTAGTATCACTAGCTTGTGTTGGTACGGCTGCTACTATTGTTGGGTGTGCCAACTTAAGACGTGGTATGGAATACGAGGTCGAAACGGGTGTAATGGCTACTTGTACTTCATATGCTCAGGTCCTTGACTACACTTATGATGGTGTTGAAGTAGATGAGTCATCTACATTAGAAAAAGAGATGTCTGCTGAAACAGGTTATGATTACACGTTTTTCCTTGGAGACACTAGAGTACGTTCAAGTATTGAAGGTGTAGTTGGTACAAAAGCGGGAGATGCTGTTATTGCTACAGTTTTAAATGGCAAGCAAAGTTATCAAGCTCAGAATGTAATGATTGATAACGAACCATACTATGTTGCATATCAGCCATTAGTTGATGATTCTGGCAATGTATATGGTATGGCTTTTGTTGGTTTAAAGAAAATAGAAATTACTCATTATATTAGTAAGAGAGTTGCATGGACAGTAACTTTAGCTTTAGCTATTGTTATATTATTTACTGTTCTTGCAATTATATATACTATAAAAATCATAGAAGCTATTGATGAAAATGTTAAGGCTGTTCGTCAGATGGCAACTGGTGATTTGGAGATTATTCTTAGCGATAAGGTTAAAAACAGAAATGATGAATTAGGTGAAATGTCATCGGCATTGTTTGACATGGCAGCTAGAATTAGATCTGTTATCGGAAACGCAAGAATATCTTCTGATGAAGTGGATGAATCTGCTAGCTATTTATCTAATACAGTAAAGACTATTACAGATACTACAGAAAGCGTTAGTATAGCTGTTGGTCAGGTTGCAACAGGTGCTGAAAACCAGGCTCAATCGCTGCAGGACGCAGTGGAATCTGTAAATAGTATTAATGATGCAGTAGAAATGATTACAGCCAATGCAGTGGAGATGCAAAGCCTTGCTGATTCAATGCAGGAGAATTCAAAGGCCAGCCAAGATAAGCTTACAGAGCTTAGAATGACTACCAGGGAAAGTATTACTGCAATTGATGGCATTGTAGAACTCATCGGTAACACAAATACAGCTGTTACAACAATTAGCGAAGCAGTATCTATTATTGATGCAATCGCAGCCCAGACAAACTTGCTTTCATTAAATGCAAGTATCGAGGCTGCTCGAGCTGGTGAGGCTGGTAAAGGCTTTGCAGTTGTTGCTGATGAAATAAGACAATTAGCTGATCAATCTGCTGAGGCAGCTCAAAATATCCAAGAGGCTATGAAGGGACTTTCATCTGATTCTAATAAGACAATGGAAGAGGCTGGACAGGTTCAGGAGACTATGACCACACAGCGCCATACTATTCATAGAACAATTGAGCAGGTTGACAACTTGATTGAAGATATCAATAAATCTATTAAATTGACTAAAGATATCGTATCTAACGTGCACAAAACAGAAGAAGCAAGCAATCTGATTTCAGATACTATTTCTTCACT
This sequence comes from Pseudobutyrivibrio ruminis, assembly GCF_015057245.1. GTDB lineage: Bacteria > Bacillota > Clostridia > Lachnospirales > Lachnospiraceae > Pseudobutyrivibrio > Pseudobutyrivibrio ruminis_E. The sequence goes on along the minus strand of NZ_SVET01000001.1, from coordinate 85,529 downwards.
TTCTTCGATTTCAGAAGAGAATGCAGCAAGCTCAGAAGAAACGAGAGCTTCTATGACAGAATTAGCAGATACAATGGAGGCTCTTACCACTAAAGCGGCCAGCTTAAATAAGGTTGCAAATACTCTTGAGGAAGAAATGGCATTCTTCCAATAAAATTTCTCAACAACATTATTTTTTGATAAGATTCCCCTCCCTTATGTTAAGCTATTTATAGTTTGAATAGGGAGGGGCTTTTGGTGCTAATATGAATATAAATATAATACTTGGAATTTTAATACCATTCGTTGGAACAAGCCTTGGTGCTGGAATGGTATTTATACTAAAAGATGAGATTTCTGATAGATTACAAAAGATTCTTACAGGCTTTGCTGCTGGAGTAATGGTTGCTGCTTCATTTTGGAGTTTACTTTCTCCAGCACTTGAGAGTAGTGAGTATCTAGGCAAGCTATCTTTTTTACCTGCCGCAATAGGTTTTCTTATTGGTACAGGATTTTTGCTTTTCCTAGATTGCGTTACACCTCATATGCATATGGATAAGCAGGACGAAGGTCCTCGTAGTAGATTGCAAAGGACCACAAAATTAATATTGGCAGTAACTCTTCATAATATTCCAGAAGGCATGGCTGTTGGTGTTGTTTTTGCAGGTGTTAAATCAGGCCAAGTTGGAATTACAGCAACTGGAGCTTTGGCGCTTGCTATAGGTATAGCGATACAGAACTTTCCTGAAGGAGCAATTGTATCGATGCCTCTTTTATCTGAAGGTATGCCTAAGCATAAAACATTTTTATGGGGCGTTTTGTCAGGTATAGTGGAACCTATTGCTGCATTTATTACAATTATAGCGGCAGGATTAGTTGTTCCGTTGATGCCATATTTCCTTTCATTTGCTGCTGGTGCAATGATGTATGTAGTTGTAGAAGAGTTGATTCCTGAAATGTCTGAAGGAAAACATTCGAACCTGGGAACTATTGCTTTTTCTATCGGTTTTGTTCTGATGATGGTTCTTGATGTTGCTCTAGGTTGATGATTAAAAATAAGCACTATCGCATTTACGATAGTGCTTTTAATGTTTCAAAGAACTCTGGATATGAGATTACACAGCATCCTTCATCATCAAATGAGGTCTCACCATCGGCAACAAGGCCAGCAATAGCGAAAGACATTGCAATACGATGATCTTTGTATGTGCTAATCAATGCTCCATGCAAAGGATTCCCTCCAACAATTATCATTCCATCCTCTGTTGGTGTGATGTCACAACCCATATTTTTAAGATTTTCGGTGACTGTAGCAATACGGTCACTTTCTTTTACTTTAAGCTCAGCTGCATCCTTTATAACAGTGGTGCCCTTTGCACATGCTGCCATAACAGCAATAACAGGAAGTTCATCAATAAGAGTAGGTATGATTTCACCGGATACTTCGCAACCATGTAAATCGCTTGAACTTACATGAATATCAGCAACTGGTTCTCCTGAAACTATGCGCTCATTTAATAATTCAATGTTTCCGCCCATATTCTTTGCAACCTGAATAATGCCTGCTCGGGTTGGATTCGTATTTACGTTTTTGATAAGTAAATCTGCGTTAGGGCAAATTAAACCGGCAACAATGAAATAAGCAGCAGAAGAGATGTCTCCAGGTACTGTAATCTTTTGACCAATTAATCTTGGTCCTCCAACTATTGATGCTGTTAATCCTTCTGATTTTATATCTGCTCCGAATCCCTTTAGCATCAATTCTGTGTGATTTCGAGAGATAACTGGCTCAGTTACTGAAGTAACACCGTCTGCATACAATCCAGCCAAAAGTACGCAGGATTTTACCTGAGCGCTGGCAACAGGTGAGTCATAGTGGATTGCATGAAGAGGAGCGCCTCCTATTTCTAGAGGAGCACAGCCATTATCTTTAATTGATTTGATATGAGCACCCATACTTGTAAGCGGGGTTATGATACGTCCCATTGGTCGCTTCTGTATAGATTCATCACCATTTAAAGAACTAATAAATCTCTGTCCTGCAAGAATTCCTGAAATCAATCTGGTGGTAGTTCCGCTGTTTCCTACATCAAGCATTTTTGAAGGTGCGGATAGTCCTTTTAGACCCTTTCCATGAATAACTACATGATCATGTTCTTGAGTGATATCAATGCCCATAGCCTTAAAGCAACTGATGGTGCTACGGCAGTCAGCGCCATCCAAGAATCCTGTAAGTTCAGTAATCCCTTCGGAAATAGCTCCGAACATTACACCGCGGTGGCTAATAGACTTGTCACCTGGAACTGTTATTTCACCTTTTAAGCTTTTTACTTTTGTAATAGCCATTAATTTGTCCTCTGTCTAGTATAGTAATTGTTGTGAGTAAGAACTGTGCGGGCCTTATCTAAAGCATCCTGGGTGTAGAATTCGATTCGAAGAACACCAGGCTCAAACTCACGGTTATGAATGATATCTATATTTTTAACACTTATTTCTGCATTGGCAAGCAATTGAAGCACTCCTACAAGTGTACCAGGTTTATCGTCGATATCACAGTACAGTTCGAAGAATCTTGAGTGGGCACTGTCTGGAATAGTTATAGAATCACGATAATCCTTTGCTTTTGTCCAAAGATTTATTATCTCATCAGGATCAGATGAAGATATCGCATTTTCGAATTGGCTCAATTCATCCTTGAAATCACCTATCAGTTTAAGCACTGCATCTTTATTACTTAGAAAAATGTGCTGCCACATTGTAGGTGAACCGGATGCGATTCTAGTAATATCTTTAAAACCGCCTGCTGCAATGGTTTTGCATATTTTGCGGTCATCGTCAGTATCGTTTACAAGATTTACAAGAGCTGCTGCAACTACATGAGGTAGATGGGAAACAGTAGCGGTAGCCTCGTCATGCTCCTCAGGAGTAAGCTGGATTGGAATGGCTCCAAGGCTTTTTATATAATCTGCAAATTGAGAGTATGTATCTGCATTCATTTCTGAATCAGCTGTAAGGATATAATAAGCGTTTTCTAAAAGTGAAGCAGAAGAGTGCTCTAGACCTGTTAATTCAGAACCTGTCATTGGATGTCCACCAATAAATTGATTGGTCATTTCAAGCTCTCTGGCAACTGCAGTAATATCCCCTTTTACTGAGCCTACATCTGTGATGATACAATCTGGCTTAACTACGTCTTTAAGCTTTCTTAAATAGTCACAATTAACTTTAACAGGAGAGCAAAGAAAAATAATATCACACTGACCAAACTGGTGAATCTTAAGCAATCCGTTATTATCTATAAGTCGTTCTTCAAATGCTGTTTCAATAGTTGATTCTCTTGAAGCTGTTGCAAGAATTCTAGTGTTTGGATATGTTTTCAATATCGCTTTTGCGATACTACCTCCAATTAAACCTAGCCCAACAAATCCTATTGTTTTACTTTTCATAATTACCCTCACCTCTAATTCACTTTCACACTTTAAAGCGATTATTTTCTTTTATAATATCACATTTACTCATTGTAAATAGTCTGAATATTAAATATAATAATTATAAGTTTTATAAACAACATGGCGCGGCGGGGTGAAGGCGTCAAATAACTATTGGGAGGTACGGCACATGAAGGTTTTTACTACGGACAAGATTAGAAATGTTGTGTTACTTGGTCACAGCGGGGCGGGCAAAACCAGTCTCATCGAATCAATGGCTTTTCTAGCTGGTCAAATCAGCAAGCCGGGCACTATCGAGGCTGGTAATACCATTAGTGACTATGACAAATTGGAACAAAAAAACAAGTTTTCTATCTACACATCTTTAGCACCTATCGTATGGGGCGATACCAAGATTAATTTCCTAGATACACCAGGATTCATTGATTTCGTTGGAGAAGTTGAGGAAGCTGTTAGTGCAGCTGACGCAGCTATTATTGTTATATCTGGAAAAAGTGGAATTGAAGTTGGTACAAAAAAGGCCTGGGAGATGTGCGATAAGTTTAATCTTCCTAGAATGGTATTTGTAACTGACATGGATATAGATGATGCCAGCTATAGAGAAATCGTTGAAGAACTTCAAGGCTTGTATGGCAAAAAGATTGCTCCTTTCCATTTGCCAATTCGTGAAAATGGAGAGTTTGTTGGCTATGTAAATGTTATACAGCAAATCGGAAAGCGCTGGAAGGCAAATGGCACTGTAGAACATTGCGATGTACCTGATTATAGCAAGGAATACTTAGAGAAATATCGTGAGGCTTTGATGGAATCTGTTGCCGAGACATCAGAGGAATTCATGGATAGATATTTTGGCGGCGAAGAATTTTCTGAGGATGAAATTCGTCAGGCTCTTCGTGCAAATGTAGGCACAGGCGACATTGTTCCTGTTATGATGGGCTCAAATCTTACAAATCGCGGACAGTACACAATGCTTACAGACGTTGTAAAATATCTTCCTAGTCCAGAGGATCGTAAGGTTTCTGGAATTAACGCAAATACGAATGAGGTTTACGAAGCAAATTATGATTTTGCTAAGCCAAAGAGTGCATACGTATTCAAGACTATCGTAGATCCATTTGTTGGAAAGTATTCATTGATTAAGGTTAATTCCGGCGTTCTTAAAACTGATGATTTGCTTTACAACAAGCATAAGGAAACAGAAGAGAAAATTGGCAAACTTTACATTTTAACAGGTAGTAAGGCAGAGGAAGTACCTGAGCTTCACGCTGGTGATATCGGTGCTTTATCTAAGCTTTCAAAGGTTGCTACAACTGATTCTCTTTCTACAAAGGCTAATCCAATCCTTTACATCAGAACACCTTTATCTACACCTTATACATACAAGAGATATAAGGCAAAAAATAAGGGGGACGAGGATAAGATTGCTCAGGCCCTTGCAAAGCTTTGTGCCGAAGATTTAACATTAAAAGTAGTTAACGATGGCGAAAATAGTCAGTCACTTATCTATGGTATTGGCGACAGACATATCGATATGCTTGTTCAAAAGCTCAATGAAAAGTATAAAGTTGATATTGAACTGAGCCAGCCAAAGATTGCATTTAAAGAGACAATCAGAGGTAAGGCTGATGTTGAATACAAGTATAAGAAGCAAACTGGTGGACATGGTCAGTATGGACACGTAAAGATGACTTTCGAACCTTCAGGAAACATGGAAGAGCATTACAACTTTACAGAATCAGTTGTAGGTGGTGCTGTTCCTAAGAACTATTTCCCAGCTGTAGAAAAAGGCTTGCAGGAAGCAGTACTTGCTGGTCCACTTGCAGCATACCCTGTAGTTGGAATTCATGCTAATCTTTACGATGGAAGCTATCATCCAGTTGATTCTTCTGAAATGGCATTCAAAGTTGCCGCAAAAGGTGCTTTCAAGGATGGTATTATGAAGGCTAATCCTATCCTGTTGGAGCCAATTGAAACTCTTAAGGTTATAGTTCCGGATGCTTACACAGGTGACGTTATGGGCGACTTGAACAAACGCCGTGGCCGTGTACTTGGAATGAATCCTACAGAGACAGCTGGCAAGACAGAAGTACTTGCTGAGGTTCCTATGGCAGAGCTTTATGGATACGACACAACACTTCGTTCTATGACTGGTGGATATGGAACATTCTCTTATGAATTAGCTCGTTACGAGCAGGTTCCATCAGATGTTCAGGCCAAAGAAGTTGAGCGTCGTGCTAACAAGATAAAGGATGTTGATGAGGAATAAATAACAGATAAAAAGTAAACTAAGGGGCTACCGAATGGTAGCCTCTTTTTTAGTAGTTAATTGCAACTTTAGTATTGACTTTACGTATAGTAAGTATTAATATACTACCTAGATAAACAATTAAAAGGAGAAAAGTTATGTTAATTTTATTTGGTACCAGAAGAATGAATAAAGAGATGGGAGTAGACAATCGTCAGTTGTACAAATGTCCACATTGTAACAATGTTTCCCATTACAAGATTGTAAGAAATAGGCTGTATTTTACATTATTCTTTGTTCCGGTTCTTCCGTTGTCGTCAACATATTATGAGGTTTGCCCAATCTGCGAAAGAGGTGGAATTATAACAAAAGCTATAGCTAAAGAAGCAATTGTAGCTCCAGAAGCTATAGCAGTTAATCAGTAATTATTTAACAGAAGAGCAACGTAATCTTTGTATTCCTGGATTTTGTTTGCTTTTCTGATTTTTTTGATTGCTTTTTCACAGTTATTAAAATTTGATTGCCAGAAAGACCAGAACTCTTTCATACGGTGTAATACAGGCTTTTCACCTGAAAGGATTTCAATATATTGATTTAGCAATTCATCGTGGAACTTTTTGAATGTATCTAAATCAATAGTTTGGTTATCTATTTGATTATTGTAGTTTGACGCTAATTCTGGATTTGAAATCAAACCGCGTCCAAGCATTATCGCATTTACGTTGGGATATTTTTCCTCTATAAGCTTTATATCATTTACTGAGGTTAAATCTCCATTGTATACAATAGGGTGTTTGGAATTTGCCATTGCATAATCAAAGAATTCCATTTTGATTGGCTCTCTATAATAATCTGATTGAATTCTTGGATGGATAGTCAATTCTGAAATAGGATACTTATTATAAATACCAAGTATTTCATAGAATTCTTCTGGTTCTACCTTGCCAAGGCGAGTTTTAATTGAAATATTTGGTACCTTAGCATTTTTGATTGCACATTCTGTTTCAAGTCTATTGAAGACGCTATCAAGCATCATATCCAATTCCTCAGGGTAATACAAAAGTCCTGAACCTTTTTTCTTGGCAACTACAGTACCACTTGGACAACCAAGGTTAAAATTGATTTCTTTAAAGCCTAAAGCTGCTATTTCAGCAGCTGCCCATAAAAAATGATCTTCGTTATTGGTTAATAATTGAGGAACGGTGATATTGACATCATTTTTATCAGGATCAATATCTTTGAATTCTCTTGTTGTAAATTTAAAAGTAGAATTAGGAGATATGAATGGGGTGTAAACCTTATCTACGCCGCCATAATATTTGCAAAAAGTATTTCTATAAATGCTGTCTGTTACGCCCTCAAGTGGAGCTAAATATAATTTCTTCATATGGGTATTTTATTAGGCACATGTAGGAATTGCAATAGAATAAATTTTTATATGACAATACTTGAATTCTTTTAAGTATTATACGAAAATATATTTTGTTTAACGGGAGGAATATATTTATGAATAAGTTTATGACAAAGTATTTTATGGCTATCTTTGGCGGTATATTTGCGCTAGTGGGAACGATTTTAATTATCGTTGGAATTATGACAAATGTAAAATCGTCTCAGTTTAAAGAATCCGCAGTTGAAGTGAATGGTGTAATTGACAATATCATCGTTGATGATCGTGGAGATGAAACTGATTATGATGTTTTTGTTTCGTTTGAATTTGACGGAGAATATTACGAGGATGTCCACTTGGATTTCTATTCAAGTAGTATGTATGAGGGGCAAGAAATAGATTTGCTTATTGACCCTGATAACCCTACAGATGTTCATACCAGCGACGGTGATTTATTCTTTACTTTGATGTTTGTTGGCTTAGGAGGACTATTTGCCTTAATTGGTTACATTATTCTTATTGTTAGTATTCTTAACAAGAAAAAGAAGGCAGGATTGCTGGAACGTGGCCAGCATATTTATGGTGAAATCGAATCTATGGAGCAGGATTACAGCATAACAATTAATGGTAGACATCCTTTTAGAATTTATTGCAAGTATAAGAATCCTACAGACGGTTATATTTATAAGTTTAAGAGTGATACTTTAGATTTCAATCCATGGGATTCCTACAAGACCGGAGATTCCATTGATATTTATGTGGATCCTGATAATTTCAAAAAGTACTACGTAGATGCTGTAGATAAGGCTGCAGACATGGTAAGAGATTACACCTAATATGCGGGAGGATATAGTTCAATGACAGAATATGATTATAAAGTACATGAGTCTGGTATCGTTATAGGTTTGGGTATTTTTGTTGAGATAGTTGCAATTGGATTAGCTATTCTAGGCCTATTTATAAGTCCTGAAAATGGACAGTCAGTATGTTTTGGAGCTGCTATAATAGTAGCGCTTTTAGGCGGACTTATATTATTGGATTACTTCAGACGTGGATTATATGTCATTAAAGAAGGAAGAGAATATTTATATACACCTTTTATAGGTTTATCTAAGAGCTTCAGTAGAGCTGATATTGCCAGATATGAAATTCGTCCAGTTAAGCTTTCACCACAGGATGAATGTATTGTTTTATATGATTACGAAGGAAAAAAGCTTGTAGGTCTTGAACTTAATATGGTAAACGCCAGAAGATTTGCCGAGGAGATTTCCAGTGCAGAGGAAGTAGATGCTCGTATCCAAGAGGATGCTAATAAATCAGTTGGAGATTATTTCGTAGAAGACAATTGGTCTACAGACAAAACCATCACTAAAGAAGAAAAAGAATCAAGAAGAAATAAAGTTAAGATTCTTCAAAATGTAAATTATGTTTTAGGATTTCTTCTGTTTGCAGTGCCTTGTATTTCTTTGATTATTGACACCAAATTATTCTGCATGATTTATATTATTTGCATACTCGTAGCATGGGTATACTTTATAATATTCAGAAATTACATGGTTTTCGAGCATAAAGACAAAACTAATTATGATAAAAGTATGTATGCATCGGGTGAAGTTCCTATCTGGTGCGCAGCTGTTGCATCTTTGTTTGGTTTGTTAAAGGTATTTTTGAATATTAATCATGTGAATTATACCGTATTTACGATTGAAATTATTTGCTTTGCTGTTATTGTCACTTTACTGTTTGGCGTTCTTCCAAAAGAAAGAGAATATAAAAAATATTTTTATGTTTGTGTGGCAATTCTTGGAGTATATAGCGGATGGCTTTTATCAGATTCAATATCTGTAGTTACAGCGCAAGTTGAATCTGAGGAAGAGTTAACTATTGTAGATGCTGAAATACATCATAGTAACAGAGGTCCAGATACTCATTATCTGACAGTTGATTCAGAGTCATTTACTGAAGAAGAAATGAGTGTTTCGGATGAAATATATTATCTGGCCACCGAAGGTTATGAGGATGAACTAAGATTATATATTGCAAAAGATATTTTGGGTGTAGAGGTATATTACATAGATGAAGTTCAGTAAGATTTGTATTATTTCTGTTTGCTTATCAACATTATTATGTTTTCTTGGCTGTGGCAGCATTGAGCCCTCCCATGAATATGGCGTATACATAGGGGCTAATCCTGAGGATTTAGAGGACAGAGATTTACCATCTACAATTGTTATTGATGCTCAGTATTATTCTTCTGAAGAGATTTCAAGTTTACAAGTTGATGGTCATATCGTTTATACGTATCTTAATATAGGTTCTATAGAGAATTTTAGAGATTATTACAGCGATTATGAAGATATAACTCTAGGAACATATGAAAACTGGGAGGATGAACAGTGGGTTGATGTTTCTCAGGAAAAATGGCAGCAGTTTATTTCCGCCAAGGCCGATGAACTTATGGATAAGGGCGTCGATGGATTTTTTGTAGATAATTGCGATGTTTATTATCAGTATCCTACAGAAGAAATCTTTTCTGGTGTATCAAACATACTGGAGGATTTAAAAGATAAAGGCGGATATGTTCTTATTAACGGCGGGGATTCCTATGTAACCGAGTATTATAATCGCTATTATTCTTTGGATGCTATTTTAGATGGTGTTAATCAGGAGAGTGTTTACACTTGCATTGATTGGGAAAACGATTCCTTTAGTGTTAATACCGATGAAGACAGAGAGTATTTTAGCGATTACTTAAATATGGTCTTGGATGATAATAAAGATGCATATGTACTGGAATATACAAATGATTCCGAGGTAGAAGAAGAGGCATATAACTATGCTAGCAAAATGGGTTATATCCCATACATATCACATTCGCTTGAATTAAAATAAATTAGACAACCTTGTCTAATGGCTTAAAACAGGGCACTCTCGTTTTGTGTCCTGTTAATTTTTAGCTTGTATTTTATACTTCAATTATCAACGAAAGGAGGAAATTCACTTTGGATCAACAGAAAATTGGCAAGTTTTTAAAACAACTTAGAAATGAAAAACAAATGACTCAAGAAATGCTTGCCCAGGTTTTCAATGTGAGCTCAAGAACTATATCAAGATGGGAGACTGGAAGTAATTTACCAGATATATCTTTGCTGGTAGAAATCGCTGACTTTTTTGATGTAGACGTTCGCGAGATAATTGAAGGTGAAAGAAAAAGCGATATGATGAATGAAGAATTACATGATGTTGCTGAAAAAATGGCTGATTATGCAGATGCTGAAAAGACTAACCTGCTTAATTGGGTAAGAGGCTTTAGTTTAACAGGGACATTTTTACTTACTCTTGCAATTGCGCTTCAATGTATTAATTATGAGCCCAATTTTATGAGAGCATTGGCAATTCTATTTTCTTTTCTTGGCTTTGTTGGTATGGCAATAACCACTTTGTATACTAATGGCATTTTGCAAAAGCTGGCGAAGAAAAAGCATTTTGGTCTAGTTGTAAAAGTTATTGTAGGTGTTCTTGCTATATTTAGTTTGCGATTTATTCTTGTATTTTTATTTATATATGTTCTTTGCTTTTATGAAATGTCGCAACCTTATGTACATAAAACGGGAATTGAAAACTATGATAAAGAATACATATTAGAGGAATACGGAGGAGATATAAACAGTAGTTTATTAATATTTCCTGACGATGTATCTGATATGTTATCCTCAGACTATGAGTATTTTCTTAAAACAGGGCTTTTTGATACAGATGGCGACATAATTTTAGAGGCCACGTATACAGATGAGAATTATGATAAGGAAGTAGAACGTTTATCTGAAATTAGATGTACTATCTATGACACTATCAAGGAAGATAGTGACTATCACATAAACGAGATTTTGTATGACGAGGAGTCTTATAATTATCCTGCGTATATTGCATCTGATGGTCATAGTAGTGTATATGAGTATGCGTTACTTGATGACGATGATAATAAAATTGTTTATGTATATCTATCATATCCAGATAGCCTTATTAATGGAGGGCATCTGGTAAAATATAAAGACTATTTATTGAAAGATTTATCTTCATATGTTTTTGAAGGTAATTCATTAGAGCGATTTAGCATTTATTATTACAATTTTGGTGACGACATTTGGACAGGGTATGACCCCGAGGAAGAAGGCCGTGTTACCACAGGACAAGAGCGATAATTATTAAAAAGCTGTAGATGTTTTCATTGCAAAACTCTACAGCTTTTATTATAATTTCGGTTAGTTGTATAGATTACGAGGTGAGAAAATGAAACATAACTTTAAAGCTATTGAGAAAAAATGGCAAGCAGCTTGGGAAAAGGACGAGATTTTCAAAGCTGTTGACGGTTCTGATAAGCCAAAATTCTATGGTCTTGTAGAGTTTCCATATCCATCTGGTGCTGGTATGCACGTTGGACATATCAAGGCTTATTCTTCAGTTGAGGTAGTATCTAGAAAGCGAAGAATGCAGGGATACAATGTATTATTCCCTATCGGTTTTGATGCATTTGGTCTTCCTACAGAGAATTACGCTGTAAAGACAAACACTCATCCTAGAAAAATTACAGATGACAATATCAAGAAATTTACTACTCAGCTTAAGAGTGTAGGATTCTCTTTTGATTATAGTCGTACAATCGACACTACACAGGAGGACTACTACAAGTGGACTCAGTGGATTTTCCTTAAGATGTTCGAGAAGGGCCTTGTTTTCAGAGATAAGACTCTTGTTAACTACTGCCCACATTGTAAGGTAGTACTTTCAAACGAGGATTCACAGGGTGGTAAATGTGATATCTGCGATACAGATGTTATCCAGAAGGAAAAGGACGTTTGGTATCTTCGTATTACAGAGTACGCTGATAAGCTTCTTCAGGGACTTGATGGTCTTGATTTCCCAGAGAATATCAAGCAGCAGCAGGTTAACTGGATTGGTAAATCAAAGGGTGCTTTCGTAAACTTCACACTTGAAGGAATCGAAGATAAGCTTGAGATTTACACAACACGTCCAGATACACTTTGCGGTGTTACATTTATGGTTATTGCTCCTGAGCATCCATATATTGATAAATATGCAGACAAGATTTCTAACATGGACGCTATCTTGGCTTACAGAGCAGAGTGCCAGAAGAAGTCTGAGTTTGAGCGTACACAGCTTGTTTCAAAGGACAAGACTGGGGTTCGTGTTGAGGGCTTCGATGCAATCAACCCAATCACAGGAAAGAAGATTCCTGTATTCATTTCAGATTACGTAATGATGGGCTACGGTACTGGCGCTATTATGGCCGTTCCTGCTCATGATCAGCGTGACTGGGATTTCGCTACTAAGTTTGGTATCGATATCATCCCTGTTATTGAGGGTGGAGATGTTACAAAAGAAGCTTACACAGGCGAAGGAAACATGATTAACTCTGAGTTCCTTAATGGTCTTAACAACAAAAAGGACTCAATCGATAGAATGATTCAGGAGCTTGAAAGAAAAGGCTGCGGTAAGGCTGGTGTTCAGTTCAAGATGAAAGACTGGGCATTTAACAGACAGCGTTACTGGGGTGAGCCTATTCCAATTGTACATTGTCCTACATGTGGCGATGTTGCAGTTCCATATGAGGAGCTTCCACTTAAACTTCCTGTAATGGAGAAGTTTGAGCCTGGTACAGATGGAGAGTCTCCACTTGCTAGAGTAGAAAGCTTTGTAAATTGCAAATGTCCTAAGTGTGGCGGCGCTGCAAAGCGTGAGACTGATACTATGCCTCAGTGGGCTGGTTCTTCTTGGTATTTCCTTCGTTACATCGACCCACATAATGACAACGAATTTGCTGCTAGAGAAAAGCTCAACTACTGGATGCCAGTAGATTGGTACAACGGTGGTATGGAGCACGTTACTCGTCACTTGATTTACTCACGTTTCTGGCATCACTTCCTTTATGACCTTGGTGTTGTTAATACTCCAGAGCCATACAAGAAGAGAAGTGCTCAGGGTATGATCCTTGGCGAGGATGGACAGAAGATGTCTAAGTCACGTGGAAACGTAATCGATCCACTTGATATCGTAGATGCATACGGTGCCGATACACTTCGTACATACGTATTATTCATGGGCGACTACGGCGCAGCTGCTCCTTGGTCAGATGCTTCAGTTCGTGGATGTAAGAGATTCCTTGAGAGATTTGCAGGTCTTACTGACATCGTTACAGATGAAGCAAATAGCGAAAAGATTGAAACAGGTATTCATAAGACAATCAAGAAGGTATCAGAAGATATCGAAGCTATGAAGTTCAACACAGCTATTGCTGCGATGATGGGACTTCTTAATGATATTGTTGCTGAAGGTCATATCACAAAGGATAACCTTATACTTCTTGTAAAGATTCTTTGCCCATTTGCTCCTCATCTTTGCGAGGAAATGTACGCTGAGCTTGGCGGTGAAGGATACTGCTCACTTTCACAGTGGCCAGAATATGACCCTAAGAAGATTGTGGAATCTACAATTGAAATCGCTGTTCAGGTAAATGGAAAGCTTAAGGCTACAATCACAATCCCTAACGGATGCGATAAGGATGAAGCTCTTGCAACTGCAAAGGCTGACGAAAATGTAGCAAAGGCTCTCGATGGCAAGAACCTTGTTAAAGAGATTTACGTTCCAAACAAAATCGTAAACCTCGTGGTAAAGTAGTACTGTAATTTGATTGTTAATTGAGCCAGTAGCTTGATAGCTACTGGCGGACTGGGTTAAGGAGATAATGTATGAGCAAAATTCAGATGACGACACCTTTGGTTGAGATGGATGGCGACGAGATGACTCGTATCCTTTGGAAGATGATTAAGGATGAGCTTTTGCTTCCATTTATTGATTTGAAGACAGAGTATTATGACTTAGGTTTAGAGCATAGAAACGAGACAGACGACAAAGTTACAGTGGAGTCAGCTGAAGCCACAAAGAAATATGGAGTTGCTGTTAAGTGCGCAACAATCACTCCTAATGCAGCACGCATGACTGAATACAACCTTAAGGAAATGTGGAAGAGTCCAAATGGTACAATTCGTGCAATCCTTGATGGTACAGTATTCAGAGCTCCTATTGTTGTAAAAGGAATCGAACCAAATGTTAAATCTTGGAAAAAGCCTATTACAATTGCTCGTCATGCTTACGGTGATGTATACAAGAACACTGAAATGAGAATTCCAGGAGCTGGAAAAGTTGAGCTTGTATACACAGCTGAAGACGGAACAGAAGAGCGTTCTCTTGTTCATACATTTAATGGTCCTGGTGTTGTTCAGGGACAGCACAATCTTGATAATTCTATCGAAAGCTTTGCTCATAGTTGCTTTAAGTACGCTTTAGATACAAAGCAGGATCTTTGGTTTGCTACAAAGGATACTATTTCAAAGAAATATGATCATAGATTCAAGGATGTGTTCCAGGAAATCTTTGATAAAGATTATAAGGACGCATTTGATAAGGCAGGAATCGAATATTTCTATACACTTATCGATGATGCGGTTGCTCGTGTAATGAAATCTGAAGGCGGTTTCATTTGGGCTTGTAAGAACTATGATGGAGATGTAATGAGTGATATGATTTCATCAGCATTTGGTTCACTTGCCATGATGACATCAGTACTTGTTTCACCAGCTGGCTACTATGAGTATGAAGCTGCTCACGGTACTGTTCAGCGCCACTATTACAAGCATTTAAAAGGCGAGGAGACATCAACAAACTCTGTGGCCACCATTTTTGCCTGGACAGGTGCTCTTAGAAAGCGCGGTGAATTAGACAATATTCCTGAGCTTTCTGCATTTGCTGATAAGCTTGAGAAAGCATGCATCAAAACGATTGAAGATGGTAAGATGACAAAGGATTTAGCTCTCATCACATCTATCGAAAACCCAACAGTCCTTAATTCACGTGATTTCATCATTGAAATCCGCAAGACTTTAGAGTTACTTTAAAATTATCTGACAACTACATATAGTGGTATATCGTGTTGACAAGCACAATATAGTCTTTTATAATGGTCTCATACGTGGTCTAGGCGTACGAGACCATTTTTTATTATTTATATGAGTCTGTAGGCGTAACAGACGGACTATAGGGAGAGATAACTTGGAGATGAATGTTAAGCTTCAGGCGTTTGAGGGTCCTTTGGATTTGCTTCTTCACCTGATAGATAAAAATAAAGTTGATATATACGATATTCCAATCGTAGAGATTACTGATCAATATATGGAATACGTCCGTGCGATGGAACAAAGTGATTTGGATGTCATGAGCGAGTTCTTGCTTATGGCAACAACTCTTTTGGATATCAAAAGTCGTATGCTTCTCCCTCGTGAAGAAAAAGAAGAGGATGGAGAGGAAGCTGAGGACCCACGTGCAGAATTGGTACAGCAGTTGTTGGAATACAAAATGTACAAAACAATTTCTTACCAGCTTAGGGATAGACAGATGGATGCTAGCCTTGTATTTTACAAGGAGCCAACTATTCCTGACGAAGTCCTAAAGTATGAGCAGCCAGTTGATTTAGAGGAGCTTATGAGTGATTTGACACTTAACAAGCTCAATGATATTTTTAACCAGGTTCTAAAGAGACAGGATAACCGTCGAGATCCAATTCGTTCTACATTCGGTAAAATCAAAAAAGAAGAAGTTAGCCTAGAGCAGAAAATGGAATGGACCATTGCTTTTGCTAAGGCTCACAATACATTTAGTTTTAGAAATCTTCTTGAGGAAGCTCATTCAAAGACAGAGGTTATTGTTACTTTCCTTTGCATTTTAGAGATGATGAAGGCTGGTCAAATCAACATCACTCAGGAAGATACATTTACAGATATTCTTATAGAATCAAAGATTGCTGCCTAGACAGCTTTTGAAGGGGTATTATGGAATTAAAAGAAATCGAAAACATAGTTGAGGGTATACTTTTTGCAATGGGTGGCACTGTTGAGCCATCTAAAATCGCAAAGGCTCTTGAAATAGATGAAAAACAAGTTGTAGAGGCTATTGAGTCATTAAAAAGCAGCTACAAAGAGCAGAACAGAGGTATCACAATTACTGAAATTGATGGGGCATACCAGATGTGTACTAGCCCTGATATTTACGAATATCTTATTCGTATAGCAAAACAGCCTAAGAAATATGTTCTTACTGATGTTTTGCTTGAGACTCTTTCTATCATCGCATACAAGCAGCCTATCACTAAATCTGAAATCGAAAAGATTCGTGGTGTTTCCTGCGACTTTGCTGTTTCCAAGCTTGTTGAGTTTGGTCTTTGTACAGAGCTTGGACGTCTTGATGCGCCTGGTAGACCTATGCTTTTTGGTACTACAGAAGAGTTCCTTCGCTCGTTTGGAGTAAGCTCAATTGAGGAGCTTCCAGAGTTATCTCAAACCCAAATAGAAGAGTTCAAAATCGAGGCCGAAAACGAAGCAAATAATGTTGAAGTTACCATTTAATTTTACATGTATTTTATATAGCCGATCCATTCTTTGGATTGGCTATTTTTATGCCTATTTTTCAAGGAAAATAATGACCAATCTTTTCTTCATAAATTTATGACAATTTTTTAACACATTCGCATTGAAATGGGTGATAAAAATGGTTATCATTAAACTTGCGAGAAATTTTGAAATAATTTATATAAATGGAGGTATAAGATGGGTAATGATTTAAGTCAGGCTCAGGCTAGAATTAACGCGTTACTTGATGACAACAGCTTTGTTGAGCTTCAGTCATTAGTAACAAGTCGCAACACTGATTTTAACCTTGATGCGAAAAAGGAACCATCAGACGGAGTAATTATCGGACATGGTCTTGTGGATGGAACTTTAGTATTCGTATTTAGCCAGAATGCCGATGTTTTGGGTGGCACAATTGGCGAAATGCACGCTAAAAAGATTCTTTCTGTATACGACATGGCACTTAAGGTTGGTGCACCAGTAATTGGCTTTATTGATTGCGGCGGAGTTCGTCTTCAGGAGTCATTTGATGCACTTGAGGCACTTGGTTCTGTTATTGAAAGAGCTGCCGATGTTAAAGGGGTTATTCCACAGCTTATTTGTGTAGCTGGCAACTGTGGTGGAGGTCTTTCAGTATTACCTGCACTTGCAGATTTCACATTTATGGTTGATGGAGCAAAGCTTTTCATTAACTCACCAGATACAATTTCTGGAAACAGTTCTGATAAATGCGATACTTCTTCAGCAGAATTCCAGTTTGAAGAGGCTGGTACAGTTGACATGCATGGTTCACTTGCAGAGGTTGTTTCATCTATGAGACAGGTTATTTCTATGATTCCAAACGATATCGTAGAAGCAAGTGATGATCTTAATAGAGCAGCAGAAGGTCTTGAGAGCAAGCTTACAGATGCAGCTGAAGTTGCAACAGAGCTTGCAGATAACAGACAGTTTGTTGAACTTAAGGCTGGCTTTGCCAAGGAAATGGTAACAGGTCTTATTAAGCTTGATGGTGTTACTATCGGCGTTGTTGGTAATAGAGAGATTGATGGTGAGGCAGTTCTTTCAGCTGCTGGCTGTGAGAAAGCAGCTGATTTCGTAGATCTTTGTGATATGTATGAAATCCCAGTTCTTTCAATTACAAATGTTGCAGCATTCAAATCATGCACATGTCAGGAAAAGAGACTTCCAAGAGCTCTTTCTCAAATGACACAGCGCTTTGTAGATGCTAGTGTTCCAAAGATTAACCTTATTACAAAGCAGGGCTATGGCACACCATATGTACTTATGAATTCAAAGTCACTTGGTGCAGATTTAGTTTACGCTTTTGATAGCACATCTGTTGGAGCAATGGAAGCTTCTAAGGCTGCAAAAATTCTTGCAGATAATGGTACAGATGCTGCAGCAATCGAGAAAGATTATGCTGAGCTTCAGGATAGTGCCCTTACAGCAGCTGCTCACGGACATATCGATAGAATAGTTTCAATGGCAGATGCTAGAAAATATATTATTGCAGGATTTGAAATGTTCTTTTAAGAGCAGGAAGGTGAACATATGAAAAATAAATTAAAGATTTGCTTATGCACCTTAGCGCTTGCTCTTGGTTTGATGGCGTGTGGCGGTCAAAAGGACGATACTTTAGGTGGTCGTACAGAAGCTGACTACCAATCAGAATTGTCTAGTATGTTAACACAGCTTTCAACACTTGATGAAGCAGCAATTGACTACAATATTTCATATATTTCGTCATATGAAGATGGTGCAACACTTGTAACACTTCTTGAGGATTACAAGGATTGTTATGATGAGGCCAATGAATATGTTGGCATCGGCGAATTTAATGTCGAAAAATCTGGCAAGACAATCACTGCAACACTTGTTGGAGATTACTCAAAAAGAGATTTAAAGATGACATTTGTATACAGCACTTTAGATGCATCTACTCCAACAGCAATGAACATCGAGCCAGTATACACTTTAGGGGAGACAATGCAAAAAGCCGGTTTGAATACAGTTATGGGTATTTTGATTGTATTCATTATGCTTATTGTTATGTCTGGTGTAATCAAGCTTTTTGAAATTATTCCAAAGCTTGAAAAGAAATCTAAAGAAAAGAAAGAGGGTGCTGTGGCTGCTCCAGTTGTTAGCAAGACACCTGCACCAGTTAAAAACGAAACAGATGATTTACAGCTTGTAGCTGTAATTGCCGCAGCAATCGCTGCTAGTACAGGAGCTTCTACAGATTCGTTTGTAGTTCGTTCTATCAAGAAAAGACATTAGAATTAGGAGGATTTTTCCATGAAAAATTATACAATCACTGTTAATGGAACAGTTTATGATGTTACTGTAGAAGATAAGGGAGGTTCTGGCGTATCCCCAGTTACTCCTGCAGCTGCACCTAAGGCAGCAGCACCAGCTCCAGTTGCTACAGGCGCTGCAGGCGGTGTTAAAATCGAAGCTGGAGCAGCTGGTAAGGTTGTAAAGATTGCAGCTGCAGCTGGTACAGCAGTAAAGAAGGGTGATCCTGTAGTAGTACTTGAGGTTATGAAGATGGAAACACCTGTTGTTGCACCACAGGATGGTACTGTTGCATCAATCAATTGTAACGAAGGACAGCAGGTTGAGGCTGGTGCATTACTTGCAACTATGAACTAATAGGAGGATTACACATGAGTTACGTTGGAGAGACATTGTTAAATCTCGCCGGTCAAACTGCATTTGCAAATTTGACTTGGGGAAACTTTGTCATGATAGCGGTTGCCTGTGTTTTCCTTTATCTTGCAATCAAAAAGGGTTATGAACCACTTCTTTTGTTACCAATTGCATTTGGTATGTTGTTGGTTAATATCTACCCTGACATTATTGCATCACCAGAGGAAACATCTAATGGTGTAGGCGGCTTGCTTTATTATTTCTATACTCTTGATGAGTATTCAATTCTTCCTTCGCTTATTTTCATGGGCGTTGGAGCTATGACAGATTTCGGTCCACTTATCGCCAATCCAATAAGCTTTTGGCTTGGCGCTGCAGCACAGATTGGTATTTTCACAGCTTACCTTCTTGCAATCCTTTTAGGATTCTCAGATCAGGCAGCAGCTGCTGTATCAATCATCGGTGGAGCAGATGGACCTACATCTATTTTCTTGGCTGGTAAACTTGGACAGTCAGCGCTTATGGGACCTATTGCTGTAGCAGCATACTCATATATGTCACTTGTTCCAATCATTCAGCCACCAATTATGAAGGCACTTACAACAAAAGAAGAGCGCTCAATCAAGATGGCACAGCTTAGACCTGTATCAAAGCTTGAAAAGATTCTCTTCCCAATTGTTGTTACAATTATTGTATGTTTGATTTTACCTACAACAGCTCCTCTTGTTGGTATGCTTATGCTTGGTAACTTGTTCAAGGAGTCAGGTGTTGTAAATCAGCTTACAGAGACAGCATCAAATGCTCTTATGTACATTGTAGTTATTTTACTTGGTACATCAGTAGGAGCTTCTACATCAGCTGAAGCATTCTTGAATCCAGCTACAATCAAGATCGTTGTTCTTGGTCTTGTTGCATTCGTTTTTGGTACAGCTGCTGGTGTATTATTCGGAAAGATTCTTTGCCATGTTACTGGCGGAAAAATTAATCCACTTATTGGATCAGCAGGTGTTTCTGCTGTCCCAATGGCAGCCCGTGTTTCACAGAAGGTTGGTGCAGAAGAGGATCCTACAAACTTCTTGCTTATGCACGCTATGGGACCTAACGTAGCAGGCGTTATCGGAACAGCCGTTGCAGCCGGTGTATTTATGGCAATTTTCGGTGTTTAGTTCTTACATATTAATTATTCAGGAGGGAATTACAAATGGCAGATATTAGTCCAAAGCCAGTTAAAATTACAGAGACAGTGCTCCGTGATGCACATCAGTCTCTTATAGCAACACGTATGCCTACCTCAATTATGCTTCCTATCATTGATAAAATGGACCAGGTTGGATATAACGCAGTAGAGTGCTGGGGTGGTGCTACATTTGATGCATGTCTTCGTTTCCTTAAGGAAGATCCATGGGATAGACTTAGAAAGCTTCGTGATGGATTTAAGAATACAAAGCTTCAGATGCTTTTTAGAGGTCAGAACATCTTAGGATACAGCCAGTATCCAGATGATGTTGTTGAATACTTCGTTCAGAAGTCAATTGCAAATGGTATCGATATCATTCGTATTTTTGACTGCCTTAACGATATCAGAAACCTTCAGACAGCAGTTAATGCTACAAACAAAGAGAAAGGACATGCACAGGTTGCCCTTTCATACACTCTTGGAGAGGCTTATACACTTGATTACTGGAAGGATATTGCAAAGCGTATCGAAGATATGGGTGCATCTTCAATCTGTATCAAGGATATGGCTGGTCTTCTTGTTCCAGCTAAGGCTTCAGAGCTTGTTTCAGCATTAAAAGAATCTACAAGCCTTCCTATCGAGCTTCATACTCACTACACATCAGGTGTTGCTAGTATGACATACCTAAAGGCTGTAGAAGCTGGTTGTGATATTATCGACTGCGCAATTTCACCTTTCGCACTTGGTACATCTCAGCCTGCAACAGAAGTTATGGCTGCAGCATTCGAAGGAACACCTTATGATACAGGATTTGATCAGGAACTTCTTTCAGAAATTGCTGATTACTTCAGACCATACAGAGAAGAGTGCATCGAGAGTGGCCTTATGTCAACAAAGGTACTTGGCGTAAACATCAACACACTTCGTTATCAGGTTCCAGGCGGTATGCTTTCAAACCTTATCAGCCAGCTTAAAGAGCAGGGCAAGGAAGATAAGCTTCGTGAGGTTCTTGAAGAAGTACCACGTGTACGTAAGGATCTTGGTGAGCCACCACTTGTTACACCTTCTTCTCAGATTGTTGGTACACAGGCTGTATTCAATGTTCTTATGGGTGAGAGATACAAGGTTGTTACAGAGCAGACAAAGGATATTCTCCTTGGAAAATACGGTCAGACAGTTAAGCCTTTCAACCCAGAGGTTGTAGAGAAGGCACTTGGTGATGACAAAGATAAAGCTATCACATGCCGTCCAGCAGACTTACTTGAGCCAGGACTTAAGAAGTTTGAAGAGGAATGTGCTAGATGGAAACAGCAGGATGAGGATGTGTTATCATATGCATTATTCCCAAAGGTTGCTACAGAGTTCTTCGAGTATCGTGAAGCTCAGCAGACAAAGATTGATCCTGCAAAGGCAGATAAGGAAAATAAAGCTTATCCAGTTTAATTTCAACATTGATGAGGCAATGCAAGATTTCTTGCATTGCCTTTTTTTGCATAGTATAATAAATATCTCAATGATTAGTAAAAGGAGTATTTATGGCTACTACAACTGATTTAATATCAAAAATTAATGAAAATTATGGCAGAATGTCAAAGGGACAAAAGCTTCTTGCAAATTATATTATTGATAATTTTGATAAGGCTGTTTTTCTTACTGCTGCTAAATTAGGGGATATTATCGGTGTATCTGAATCCACGGTAGTTCGTTTTGCTTCTTTTATTGGGTATAAAGGTTATCCAGAGTTCCAGCAAGCATTAGAAGAAATGGTTCGCACAAAGCTCAATACAACAGATAGAATTGAGCTTACAAATGGAGGCATCGAGCAAAATGGAGTTTTGCGTTCTGTATTATCCGCAGATGCTTTAAAGGTTAAAAACACCATGGAGTCCATTGATGAAGCTGCTTTTGAAAATGCAGTTGAAGCAATTAATAGTGCCAGAAGAATATACATCGTAGGCTTGCGTACATGCGCGCCATTGGCTTCATTTTTAGCATTTTATCTAAATATGATATTTGATAATGTAATTAATCTTCAAACAAGCTCTACTTCTGAGCTTTTTGAGCAGATGATTCATATTAGTGAGGAGGATTGTATCATTGGTATTTCCTTCCCACGCTATTCAATGCGTACATTGAAGGCTTTGGAGTTTGCAAATAATCGAAGAGCTAATGTTGTTACTATTACAGATTCCATTCATTCCCCTATGAACCTTTACAGTTCTTGCAATCTTATTGCAGAAAGCGGAATGCATTATGTAGTAGATTCGCTAGTGGCTCCTTTGTCTGTTATAAATGCGTTAATCGTTGAGCTTTGTAATCGTAATCAAGCTACGGTTGCAAACAATTTAGATATGATAGAAAACATTTGGAATGATTATCAATTCTACGAAAATGATGAAATAGATTTGGTGGATGATTCTATTAAAATGAATTATTCAGGAGATTTTTAATGAGTAAAGTTATTGTTGTTGGCGGCGGAGCTGCCGGCATGATGGCAGCTTATGCTGCTGGCATGTGTGGTCATGAAGTCACATTGTTAGAAAAAAACGAAAAGCTTGGAAAAAAGATTTATATAACAGGCAAGGGTAGATGTAATTTCACCAATGCCTGCGATGAAACAGATTTCTTCAAGAATGTCGTTAGCAATCCTAAGTTTTTATACAGTGCACTGTATACCTTCAATTCCGATGCTATGATTGGCTTTATTGATATGCATGGCACTGAGACAAAAGTCGAAAGAGGAAATAGAGCTTTTCCAGTTTCAGACCACGCTTCAGATATTACGAAGGCCTTAAAAAACGGTCTTGATGAATACAATGTAAAAATTCTTCTTAACACGGAAGTTTCTAATATAATAATAGAAAATGATACAGCTGTTGGAGTATCACTTAAGGATAAAACTCAGTTAAGGGCTGACCATGTTATTGTTTGCACGGGAGGGCTTTCATATCAGACCACCGGTTCTACAGGTGATGGTCTTCGCTGGGCTAAAAAAATCGGTATAGGTGTTACCGATACAAGACCGGCTTTAGTTCCGCTTAATGTAAAAGAAGACTATGTTATGTCTATGCAGGGCCTTTCTTTGAAAAATGTAAATCTTTCTATATATAATGGAAAGAAAAAGCTCTATGATAATTTCGGTGAAATGCTATTCACTCACTTTGGTGTTTCCGGCCCGCTGGTGCTTTCTGCCAGCTCTATTATCGGAAAGACTTTACAGAGCGAAGGTAAGCTTAATGCTTTTATCGACTTGAAGCCTGCGCTTTCTGTTGAGGAGTTGGATGCCAGAATACTTAGGGACTTTAATGACAATATGAATAAGCATCTTAGTTCCGTTCTTAGAGGACTTCTTCCTTCATCTATGGTTTCTGTCTTTATCGAATTATTAGATATCGATGACAATAGACAGATCAACTCAATCACCAAGGAAGAGCGAAACAATATTATTAAGCTCCTTAAGAATTTCCCTTTTACTATTACAGGACTGAGAGAATTCAAAGAAGCAATTGTCACTCAGGGTGGAGTTTGCGTCAAGGATATTGACCCATCCACTATGAAATGTAAAAATATAAATGGCCTTTCTTTTGCTGGAGAGGTTCTGGATTTGGATGCATTTACAGGTGGATTCAATCTTCAGATAGCATGGTCTACAGGTTATCTTGCTGGACTTAGTATTTAATTAATTTACGGAGGATATATATTATGGCAATGAATGTTGCAATCGACGGACCTGCAGGAGCAGGTAAATCTACAATAGCAAAAGCTGTTGCGGCAAAGAAAGGATATGTATATGTAGATACTGGTGCTATGTATAGAGCAATGGCACTTTATTTCCTTAGAGCAGGTATCGCTTCTGACGATGAGAAATCTATTTCTGAAAAGGTAGATGAAATAGTTGTTTCTATTAAATATGAAGACGGTGCTCAGCATGTAATTCTTAATGGCGAGGATGTTACAGGTCTCATCAGAACAGAAGAGGTTGGCAATATGGCTAGTGCAACTTCTGTTTACTCTGCAGTTAGAACAAAGCTTGTTGCTTTACAGCAGGAGCTTGCTAAAACTACAGACGTAATTATGGACGGAAGAGATATCGGTACTGTAGTTCTTCCTAATGCTGATGTTAAGGTATTTCTTACAGCATCTGTTGAGTGCAGAGCAAAGAGACGTTTTGATGAGCTTAAAGCTAAGGGTGCAAATCCTGATTTTGATCAGATCGCAAAAGATATCGAAGAGAGAGATTACAGAGACTCTCATAGAGAGATAAGCCCATTGAAGCAGGCTGACGATGCAGTATTAGTTGATAGCTCAGATATGACTATTGATGAAGTAGTTGCTGCAATTATAGATTTATGTAAATAAAGGTATTTTATATGGAAGTAATCTTAGCTAAATCTGCAGGTTTTTGTTTTGGAGTACAAAGAGCTGTTGATGTTGTAAACAAACAAATAGAAGAGGGAGTTTCTCCACTTTATACCTATGGCCCTATTATCCATAATGAAGAAGTTGTAAAAGACTTTGAAAGTCATGGCGTTCAGGTTATGGAAGAGGATTCTAATGAAAATTATAAACCAGGAACTGTTATAATTCGTTCTCACGGTGTCACAAAAGCTGTTGAGGAAGGTTTGAAGGCTGCTGGTCACAATGTTATTGATGCAACATGTCCATTTGTAAAAAAGATTCATCGTGCAGTTGATGAACATTCTAAGAATGGTGAGTACATTGTAATCATTGGAAATCCTGATCATCCTGAGGTTCGAGGTATAGTTGGATGGATTAACGGAGATAAATATACTGTCATTTCAGGAGAGCAAAGCGCTAAAGACTTTTCAGTTAATTCTCATGATACTATTTGTATTGTTTCTCAAACCACCTTTAACCACAATAAATTTCAAGAATTAGTTGAAATTATAAAGCAAAAAGGTTATCATATTATTGTTTTGAATACAATATGCGATGCGACTAATAAAAGGCAGGTTGAGGCTTTTGACATTGCGTCACAGGTCGATGCTATGCTTGTTATTGGAAGTAAAAATTCATCCAATACACAAAAGTTGTACGAAATATGCAAAACACGATGCAACAATACTTACTATATACAGACGGCTGATGATTTCCAGCCATCTGACCTTAGTTCCATTGAAAGTGTAGGTATTACCGCAGGGGCATCCACCCCAAACAATATTATCGAGGAGGTTCAAAAGAAATGTCAGAAATGAGTTTTGAACAAATGTTGGAGGAATCATTTAAAACTATACACAATGGAGAGGTAGTAGACGGTACTGTTATTAGCGTAAAGCCAGATGAAATCGTTTTAAATATCGGTTACAAGTCAGATGGTATCATAACACGTTCAGAGTACACAAATGAGTCAAACGTCGATCTTACTACTGTAGTTAAAGTTGGTGATCCTTTATCAGCTATCGTAATCAAGGTAAATGATGGTGAAGGTCAGGTTCTTCTTTCATACAAGAGACTTGCTCAGGAAAAGGGCAACGAAAGACTTGCAGAAGCTTTTGAAAGTGGAGAGGTTCTTACAGCTACAGTTGATAAGGTTCTTAAGGGTGGCCTTACAGTTGTTGTTGATGAGGCTAGAGTATTTATTCCAGCTTCATTCGTATCAGATGTTTATGAAAAGGATCTTGGAAAGTACCAGGGTCAGGAAATCAGCTTTGTAATCACAGAGTTCGATCCAAAGCGTCGTAGAATCATTGGTAACAGAAAGACACTTCTTGTTGCTGATAGAGCAAAGGCTCAGGAAGAGCTTATGGCTAAGATCGCTGTTGGACAGGAATTCGAAGGAACAGTTAAGAATGTTAAAGACTTCGGTGCATTCATCGATTTAGGTGGTGCTGATGGTCTTCTCCATATCTCAGAGATGAGCTGGGGCCGTGTTGAGAATCCTACAAAGACTCTTAACGTTGGCGATAAAATCAAAGTATTCGTTAAGGAAATCAAGGATGGCAAAATTGCTCTTTCTTGCAAGTTCGATGACGAGAATCCATGGAATGGCGCTGCAGATAAGTATGCAGTAGGTTCTGTAGTAAAGGGTAAAGTAGTTCGTATGAAGGACTTTGGTGCTTTCGTAGAGCTTGCTCCTGGAATCGATGCACTCCTTCACGTATCACAGATTTCTAAGGATCGTATTGAAAAACCTTCAGATGTTCTTACAATTGGTCAGGATATCGAAGCAAAGGTTGTTGAATTCAACGATGCTGAGAAGAAGATTAGCCTTTCTATAAAGGCACTTCTTGAGCCAGAAGCTTCTGATGATGCAGATGTTGCAGATGTAAATATCGAAGAAGTAGCTGCTACAGAAGAATAATTCGTTGGCTATTTTAAGGTCTAGGTTTTAAATCTAGACCTTTTTTCTTTTAGAGTGAAATTATTCTTAGAAAAATAACAATAAATACACAAATGATGTATATAATGTATCTATTACGAGTTACAGAAGGATATAAATTATATAGATAGGAGAAGATTGCATGGAGAATTACGATGGATTCAAGAAAGAGGTTTATGATCTCACTAAAATCGATTTAAGTTCCTATAAAGAGAAACAGATGCGTAGACGTATAGATTCTCTTGTAACAAAACATAAATGTAAGGAATATCACGATTATGTTGCACTTTTAAAGAGTGATAAGGAAGTTTTTGATGAGTTTGTAAATTTCCTTACCATTAATGTTTCTGAGTTCTATAGAAATCCAGAGCAGTGGGACCTTCTTACAAAAGAATTCATTCCAGAATTAATGAAACATTCTGGCCAGAATCTTAAGATTTGGAGTGCTGCATGTTCTACTGGAGATGAGCCATATTCGTTAGTAATGGCATTATCACAGCATCTTCCTCTTAACAAGATTAAGATTCTTGCCACAGACATTGATAAACAGGTTATCGCAACTGCAAAGGTTGGCTTATATAATGCCAAGAGTATTGCTAACGTTCCTGCAGATTTAAAAAAGAAATATTTTACACCAGTTGGAAATTCGTTCCAGATTAGTGAAGAGATAAAGAAGTGTGTAGAATTTAAAGAGCATAATTTGCTTCGCGATTCATATCCTACAAACTATGATATGATTGTATGTCGAAATGTATTGATTTATTTCACAGATGAAGCAAAGGACGAAGTATATGACAAATTCTGCAAATCACTTCGTCCTGGTGGCATTCTATTTATTGGCTCTACAGAGCAGGTTATTAATTACAAAGATCTTGGATATAAGCGTCGTTACTCTTTCTATTACGAGAAGAACTAATGCTTAAGCATGTATCTAACAACCTTCAATAGCAGATTAGGAGTAATGTCATTGACATCTACAAATGCCTCTTTTGCCTCATACGAAGGTTTGAATATCCGAGTAGTTCCAATATCGATTTTTTCAGGAAGGGCAAGAAATTGCCCTTCTTTTTTTACCTTACAATCCTGTTTTTTAGCAGGACGACGGCTGTTTTTATCCATGCTTTCTCCTAATGATTTAGGTATTATCATGTCCTCGTTTATAAGATAATAATAGTTTTTATAATCAGGCAGGAAAGTGAGCAGTTCTCCGTTGAACAAATCAAGCGTAACGTATATACGGTTGTCCTTTATGATATATAGGCCGTAATCTCGTTGTTTATTTATTGAATTTGGAATTATAATATCTGTTTCAACAATAAATCTGAGTTTATCGGCTTCCAATTCATGAGAAACATATCGTAATTGCGAATTAAATAAATCTGGATAAGTCAGAATATCAGTTATATAAATCATTCCTTGAACGTCTTCATAATTATGAAGAAGAATAAGGTTTTTGGATTCTAGATCACCGGTGAGAGAATACTTTTCGTATACAGGAATAAGCTCGCCACCGTTATATTTATCATCTCTATTTAACCCTAAATATTGCTCGATAGTTTTTTGCTTATAGTTTGGTAAATCTAGAAGGCATCTGGCTTTTGTTGTTTTTAAATACATATCCATATGATTCTTAGATTTAATCTTGGTGTTGAAATTGTATTTTCTACATCGTTCTAGGATAAATGATTCGTCAAATCGTGTGGAGTTAAATCCTAGTAGATTATCATAACTCGCCATTACATTTTCGAATTCAGTAATTATTTCGATTTCTTCAGATTCGTTAGCTGCCAATAGCTGTGTGATAGTGACAGAATTATCATTTCTTGTAGCATATCCAATTAAATAAATAAAAGATTTCCTAGGAGATAAGCCTGTACACTCAATATCAAAGAAAAGTGTGGTTTTATCAAAATATTTGTCGATTGCATAGCTTAAGTTATCTAATTCATAAGTGTTTTTTATTATTTCCATAATATAACTCGCTTTATAAATTTTTTTCATTAAATTATACACAAATTTTTCATACTTTGGTATTCGAAAATGTACAATATTAATGATAAATTTTCTCTACTTCAGTATTTTAAATGATATAATTTAATTAACGTTAAAGAAAGAGAGGAGTAAATGCTAATGGGCCTTAGAACATTTAAAGGTGGCGTCCATCCTTATGAAGGCAAGGAACTTTCCAAAGAAAAGCCTATTAAGGATATTAAGCCACAGGGCTTAATGGTATATCCATTATCCCAGCACATAGGTGCACCAGCACAAGCATGTGTCGCAGTAGGCGATAGTGTGCTCAGAGGTCAGAAAATTGCAGAAGCAGGCGGATTTGTGTCTGCACCAATTTTCTCAAGCGTTTCCGGTACAGTCAAGGCTATTGAGCCTCGACGCGTCGCAACAGGCGACATGGTTAATTCTATCATAATTGAAAGTGATGGCCAATTCATTGAGACAGGATTTGAACCTTGCGAGGATTATACAAAGCTTTCCAATGAAGAAATCATCAAGAAAATTCAGGATGCAGGTATTGTAGGCATGGGAGGTGCTGGTTTCCCTACTCATGTAAAGCTTTCACCTAACAATCCTGAGAAGATTGAATATATTATTGCAAACTGTGCTGAATGCGAACCTTATCTTACATCAGACTACAGAAGTATGGTTGAAGAGCCAGAAAAGCTTATCACTGGCATGAAGATTATTCTTCAGCTTTTCCCAAAGGCAAAAGGTTTACTTGGCGTAGAAGACAACAAATCTGATGTTATTGCATCATTAGAGAAGCTTGTTGAGAACGAGCCACGTATCGAAGTGGTTCCACTTCTTACAAAGTATCCTCAGGGTGGTGAGCGTCAGATTATTAAGGCGTGCACAGGTCGTGAAATTAACTCAAAGATGCTTCCTGCTGATGCTGGATGTATCGTAGACAACGTTGCTACTATAAATGCTATCTATACAGCAATTGTTGAAGGAAAGCCAGTTATGGACCGTATATTCACACTTACTGGTGATGCAGTTATGGAGCCACGCAACTACAGAATTTGCATCGGTATGAGCTGCAAGGAAATCCTTGAAGCAGCTGGCGGATTCGTTAGAGAGCCAGCAAAAATCATTTCAGGTGGTCCTATGATGGGATTTGCTGTTATGGATGCTGATATCCCTACAACAAAGACATCAGGCGCTCTTGTTTGCTTATCAGAAGATGAAGTTTCAATGTACGAAACTACTGCTTGTATTAACTGTGGTAGATGTGTTGAAGCTTGTCCTGAAAAATTAATACCTTCTAGACTTTCTAAGTTCTCTGATCACGGAGACAAGGAAACGTTCGAAAAATGGTATGGTCTTGAATGTATTGAATGTGGTAGCTGCAGCTTTGCTTGTCCAGCTAGAAAGCCACTGGCTCAGTCAATTAAGACTATGAAAAAACAAATTCTTGCAGATAAGAGAAAAAAGTAGAAAGGATGGGGTAGAAAGTGAGTAATTTATTAAAAGTTTCTTCATCTCCACATGTCAGAGCGAAGGACGACAGTAGTATTATCATGTTATATGTGATAATTGCCCTTATGCCAACTACACTATTTGGTATTATCAATTTTGGAATTCGTGCATTATTACTTATAGCAGTATGTATCACATCTTGTGTATTATCAGAATTCTTATTTGAAAAAGCAGTAGGGAAGAAGAATACAATCGGTGATTTAAGTGCAGCTGTTACTGGACTTCTTCTTGCACTCAACTTACCACATACACTTCCTGTATGGCAGGCAGTGCTCGGTAGCGTTTTTGCAATCGTAGTTGTAAAGATGTTATTCGGCGGATTAGGTCAGAACTTCATGAACCCAGCACTTGGTGGACGTGTATTCTTGCTTATTTCATTCGCAGGAACAATGACTCATTTCGAGTACGATGGCGTTGCTGGTCCTACACCTCTTGCATCAATCGGTGGTGGAAATGTAAACACTCTCGATATGTTAATTGGTCGTACAGCAGGTACAATCGGTGAGACTAGCGCTCTTTGTATTTTGATTGGAGCAATTATTCTTATCTTGTTAGGCGTAATTGATTTAGTTATTCCTGGTGTTTACATTCTTACATTCTCCATTTTCGTTATTTTATTTGGAGGACACGGCTTAGATACAACATTCCTTGTTGCACACCTTTGTGGTGGTGGATTAATGCTTGGTGCATTCTTCATGGCAACAGATTATGTTACATCGCCAATCACACCTCTTGGCAAGGTCATTTTTGGTATTTGCCTCGGTGTTTTAACTGGTATCTTCAGATTCTTTGGAAACAGCGCAGAGGGCGTTAGCTACGCTATCATCTTCAGCAACCTTCTCGTTCCACTTATCGAAAAGATTACAGTACCTAGAGCCTTTGGAATTTCAAAGGAGGTGAAGTCTAATGAATAAATTGGTAAAAGACGCTTTAGTCCTTACCTGTATTACTCTTGTAGCAGGCTTCGCTTTAGGACTTGTATACGAAATCACAAAAGCACCTATTGAGAAAGCTCATCAGGACGCTATGAAGGAAGCATATTCGTCAGTATTTGCAGATGCAGCTTCATT
The DNA here is from genome assembly GCF_015057245.1 of Pseudobutyrivibrio ruminis. Lineage (GTDB taxonomy): Bacteria > Bacillota > Clostridia > Lachnospirales > Lachnospiraceae > Pseudobutyrivibrio > Pseudobutyrivibrio ruminis_E. The sequence continues at coordinate 54,259 of NZ_SVET01000001.1, read as the reverse complement.
TGCTGAAATTGAGGATTTCGATTCCTCAGCTGCCACAACTTACGTTAATGAGGCAGGATACAGCACAGAGACAATCGATAATTGCGTTGAGGCACTTGATGCATCAAACAATGTAATTGGATACGTTCTTACAGTTACAACATCAGCAGGATACGGCGGAAATATTACATTTTCTGTAGGTATCACAAATGATGGTATTATCAATGGCTATTCAATTACTGATATCTCAGAAACAGCTGGTCTTGGTATGAAGGCTAAAGATACAGGTGATGGTTCATTCTCAGCTCAGTTCATTAACAGAGCAGCAGAAATCTTTACAGTTACAAAGACTGGCGCATCTTCATCAAGCGAAGTAGATGCTATTTCAGCTGCCACTATAACATCGCGTGCTATGACAGGTGGTATTAATGCATGTGTCACCTACTTCGAATCTATTGTAGGAGGTGCTTCTAATGAATAAGAACCTAGAAAGAGTTTATAACGGACTTTGGAAGGAGAATCCTACCTTTGTATTAATGCTTGGTATGTGTCCAACACTTGCTGTTACCACATCAGCTATTAATGGTATTGGTATGGGTCTTTCTACAACAGTCGTTCTTGTTTTATCTAACATGCTTATTTCTGCACTTAGAAATATCATTCCAGATAGAGTGAGAATGCCAGCTTTCATCGTTGTAGTTGCATCCTTCGTTACAATTGTTCAGTTTTTGATGGAAGGTTTTACACCTTCATTATATGAATCACTTGGTATTTATATTCCACTTATCGTAGTTAACTGTATCATCTTAGGACGTGCAGAGAGCTACGCTAGCAAGAATCCAGTTATACCTTCAATGTTCGATGGTATTGGTATGGGTCTTGGTTTCACAGTAGGACTTACTCTTATTGGTATTGTCCGTGAAATCCTTGCAAACGGATCTATCTTCGGAGCAGTTATTGCACCACTTAATGATTATCACATCACATTATTTGGTCTTGCTCCTGGAGCTTTCTTCGTACTTGGTTGTCTTGTTGCCATCATGAACGTTGTTAGACGTAACATGGAAGCAAAGGGTAAGCCACTTCCAGCAGTACAGGGATGCTTAGGCCGAGATTGCTCAGGTTGTAGCTTATCAAGTGCATGCACAGGAAAGTCTTTGGTTCACAAGGCTGATGAGGTTCCACCGGTTGATCCTAAGGATGTTGCTAAGCCACAGGCTGTTCCTACAGAAACAAAACAGACTGCAAATGCAAAGAATACAGAAGATGTAGAAAAATCTGGTTCTGATTCTTCATATGCTGACGATATCGCTGGAAAGGAGGAAAAATAATGAGTTACGTAACAAGCTTAATTCTTTTATTAGTAGCTTCAGCTATTGTTAACAACGTTGTTCTTTCTCAGTTCCTTGGTCTTTGTCCATTCCTGGGAGTATCAAAGAGGGTTGAGACAGCAGCAGGTATGGGTGGAGCAGTAATCTTCGTAATTACTATTTCATCATTCGTTACATCACTTATTTATAAGTTTATTTTGGCTCCTACTGGATTTGAATATATGCAGACAATCGTTTTCATTCTTGTTATTGCTGCACTTGTTCAGTTCGTAGAGATGTTCCTTAAAAAGAGCGTACCTTCACTTTATAAGTCACTTGGTGTATACCTTCCACTTATCACAACTAACTGTGCAGTGCTTGGTACAGCTATCAATAACGTTACTAAGGAATATGATATTCTTGAGTCAGTAATTAATGGTTTTGGTGTTGCTCTTGGCTTTACAATTGCAATCGTAATCATGGCTGGCATCAGAGAAAAGATTGAATACAACGATTTTCCACAGGCTTTCAAGGGTTCAGCTATCGTTCTTGTTACAGCAGGACTTATGGCTATGGCTTTTATGGGCTTCGCTGGAGTAATTTAAGGAGGGCTAACAAATGAGTATAACAGGAATTTTACTGGCAGCTGTTATAGTTGGCGCTACCGGTTGTATAATTGGATTTTTCCTTTGCTTTTCATCTGAAAAGTTTAAGGTAGAAGTTGATCCACGTGAAGAGGCTGTTCTTGCAGTTCTTCCAGGAAATAACTGTGGTGGTTGTGGATATGCTGGATGTTCTGGCTTGGCTGCAGCTATCGCAAAGGGAGAGGCACCTGTAAATCAGTGCCCAGTTGGTGGCGCACCTGTTGCGGCTCAGATTTCTGAGATTATGGGTGTTGCTGCTGAAGAAGGTGTTCGTAAAGTTGCATTTGTAATGTGTCATGGAACATGTGAGAATGCTACTCAGCTTTACGATTACACAGGCGTCGAGGATTGTCAGGCAATGGCATATGTTCCAGGTGGCGGTCCTAAGGCTTGCTCTTATGGTTGTATGGGCTTTGGCTCTTGCGTAAAGGCTTGTCCATTTGACGCTATTCATATTGTTGACGGTGTAGCTTTAGTTGACAAAGAAGCTTGTAAGGCTTGTGGTAAGTGTGTGGCTGTATGTCCAAATCATCTTATCGAGCTTATTCCTTACGATTTTGGTCACGCTGTTCGTTGTCACAATAATGACAAGGGAAAAGATGTTATGAGCGTTTGTAAAGTTGGCTGTATTGGTTGCCACAAGTGCGAAAAGGTCTGTGAAAGTGATGCTATTCATGTTGATGGATTCTTTGCTCACATAGATCAAGATAAATGTACAAGCTGTGGCAAATGTGCAGAAGCTTGCCCAAGAAAGATCATTTTGTAAGGAGGAAATATGCGTAATAGTACAAAGAAAATTTTAGGTGTAACAATCTGTATATTACTTGCATTATTCTGTGGTTTAGCTCCACTCGTAAAGAAGGGAGCTTCTGGTAAGTCTTATGTTGCTAATGCACAAGGCTTTGGAGGTAACATCGAAGTTACAGTATTTGTTGATGGTGATACTATCACAGATATTACTTATGATGCTCCTGATGAAACACCTTCAGTAGGTGGTGTTGCACTGAGCAACTTAAAGACTCAAATTATCGAAGAACAGAACAGTAATGTAGATGTTATCGCTGGTGCTACATACAGTTCTACAGGTTTCCTTGAGGCTGTAAATGCAGCTCTTAATGAAGCTGGTGTTGTTGCTGATGGTTCTAATGGCACAAAGACTGTTGCTGAGGACTATGAAGGAAATGCTGATATAGTAGTTATCGGTGGTGGTGGAGCTGGTATGACAGCCGCTATTAGTGCTGCAGAGGAAGGAAAGAGTGTTATCCTTCTTGAGAAAAACTCAATCCTTGGTGGTAACACTGCACGTGCAAGTTCCGGTATGAACGCTGCTGAGACTCATTATGAGGAAGAGCAAGGGGTTGAGGATTCTGTTCAGTCATTTATCGATGATACAATGGCAAGTGGTAAGAACATGAACGATCCTGAGCTTGTAAAGGTGTTAGCTGAAAATTCATCAGATGCCATCGATTGGCTTGATTCTGAGGGAATCGAATTAAACGGACCTCTTGCTACTATGGGTGGTTTAAGTGCAAACCGTACACATAGACCAGTTGATGCTGACGGAAACATTATTCCAGTTGGTTCTTACCTTGTAGATAAGCTTTCTGCAAGAATGGATGAGCTTGGAATCGAAGTACACACAAACACAGCTGCTACAGAAATCATTATGGAAGATGGTAAGGCTGCAGGCGTTAAGGCTACAGGCTCATCTGGAAACAATGTTACAATTCATGCTGATGCTGTAATTGTAGCTACAGGTGGTTTCGGTGGTAACATGGATAAGGTTACAGAATATCGTCCTGACTTAGAAGGATACATTTCTACAAACGTTACTACAGCAAGTGGTGATGCAATTGATTTCTTAGGAGATCTTAACGCTGATTTTGTTGATCTTGATCAGATTCAGCTTCATCCTACAGTTGTTCCAACAGATGGTACATTAGTTGGTGAGGCACTTCGTGGTGATGGCGCTATCCTTGTAAACAAAGAAGGTCACAGATTCTTCAACGAGACAGGTACTCGAGATGAAGTATCTGCTGCAGAAATCGAGCAGCCTACAGGTAATGTATGGCTTATCGTAAACCAGGATTTGTATGAAGGTTCAGCTGTTATTTCTAAGCTTGAAAAGGGTGGATATCTTGTAAATGGTGAAACTCTTGATGATCTTGCAAAGGCAATGGATTTTGATGCTGATGCTACAGAGGCTTTAAAGGAAACAGTAGAGACATGGTCTGGTTATGTTGCATCTGGAGTAGATGAAGACTTTGGACGTGAAATCGGAGCAGTTAAGACTGATCTTTCTTCTGGTCCTTACTATGCAGTAAATGTTGGACCTGGTATCCATCACTGTATGGGTGGTGTTAAGATTAACACTTCTGCAGAGGTTATTGATACTGATGGTAATCCAATCGAAGGCTTATATGCTTGCGGTGAGGTTACTGGTGGTATCCATGGCGCTAACCGTCTCGGCGGTAATGCTGTTGCTGATATCGTTGTTTATGGTAGAATCGCAGCTGAAAGCGCAATTGAATACATTGAAAAATAATTAAGTATTTTTTATGCTCCTCGTTTTTACGGGGAGCATTTTTATTGAATATATGCCAAAATAGTGGTATTATGTACCGGATATTATTGTGGGAGAAGAATATGTACGGTGTAGATTTTACAAAAAAGAAAAGAGTAGTTGTTAAGGTTGGTTCATCAACTATAACACATGATGCAACTGGAAATATCGATTATACTAAGTTGGAGCGTTTAGTGCGTCAGCTTTGTGATTTGCGAGCTCAGGGCAAGGATGTATGCCTTGTATCTTCTGGCGCAATCGCAGTTGGCCGATATGCAATTGGTTTAAAAGAGCGTCCCGCAGATTTGGCTACAAAGCAGGCTTGTGCATCTATTGGCCAGGCTTATCTTATGTCGGTTTATCAAAAGCTTTTTTCTGAGTACAATCAAAGAGCCGGCCAGATTCTTATGACCAAGAAAACAATGACTGATCCAGAATCCAGAGAAAATGCTCGTAATACATTTGAACAGTTATTTAATCTTGGAGTTATTCCTGTCGTAAATGAAAATGATACTGTTGCAACCCATGAAATTCAGTTTGGTGATAATGATTCATTATCAGCTATCGTTGCAGCACTTGTAAAAGCTGATTCACTTATACTTTTATCCGACATAGATGGACTATATACAGATAATCCTAATACAAACCCTAATGCTGAGTTTGTGCCAGTTGTTAATGATATAGATTCAGTCTTGGATATGGCATCTTCGGATAGCACATCAAATGTCGGTACGGGAGGAATGACTGCAAAGCTTAGAGCAGCTCAAATAGCTACATATTCTGGTGCAGATATGGTCATTACAAACGGCGCACACATAGGAAATATTCATCGTATTTTCGAAAATAAAGACAAGGGCACACTCTTTACTGCAAATAAAAGAGATGATGTTCATGTATTAGATTTATTAGAGGATTAATTATGATTACAGAGAAAGATATCGCAAGAATTAATGAACTTTACCATAAGCAGAAAGGTGAAGGTCTTACTGATGCTGAAAAAGCAGAGCAGGCTAAGCTTAGAAGAGCATATATTGATGCAATCAAAGGCAACATCAGAACCCAGCTTAACAATATTGATATAGTAGACGAAGATGGTAAGGTAGAAAACCTTGGCGAAAAATATGGAAGTAAGTCAAACTAGTAATGATATTAGATTAACTTATAAAAGCATTAGAGATGGTATTTCAATTTCAGAAAGAAATCGACTGTCATCCCTTATTAGTAAAAATGTTTTGGCTCTTTTAGAATCTGATTTTAAAGGAGCTAATATTTTTTTATGCTATTATCCATTTGGAAGCGAAGTTGATTTAAAACAGTTATATTCCATTTTATTACAGCAGGGGAAGCATCTATATTTCCCGAAATGTGATAAAAAGAATCATCAGTTGTATTTCTATGAAATAGTCGATTTAGAAATGGATTTTTCTATTGGTTCATACAATATTATGGAACCAAAATCTGACATAAATTTACTTACTGATTTCAATCAGTCAATTATTTCTATAACCCCAGGGTTGATATTCGATAAAAAGCTTAATAGAATTGGTTATGGAGGCGGCTTTTATGATAGATTTTTCGAAAAGCATCCAGAAATAACGAGCATTGCGCCTTGCTTTTCAAAGCAGCTGGCGAAGACTATTCAAATCGAATCCCATGATATACCGATGGATTATATTGTTACTGAAAACTTGGTTTTGAAAGGAAGTAGATTATGACATTAATTGAGCAGGCAACAAAAGCAAAGGCAGCAAAGTACAAAGTAGCTTTATTATCTACCGAGGCTAAAAACAAAGGGATATTAGCAGTTGCTGATTCCCTTGAGAAAAATAGTGCTGATATTATTAGCGCCAATCAAATCGACATGGCTAACGGTGAGAAAAAGGGATTATCTCAGGGATTATTAGATCGATTGAAGTTAGATGAATCACGAATTAGTGGAATGGCAGAGGGATTGCGTCAGGTTGTAGAGCTTGAGGATCCAATCGGAAAAATCACCGAAGAGTGGGATAGACCTAACGGGCTTCATATAGCAAAAAGACTTGTTCCAATTGGTGTTGTTGGTGTCATTTACGAGGCACGACCAAATGTTACTGCAGACGTATTTGGTCTTTGTTTTAAAACTGGCAATGCAACTATATTAAAAGGCGGCTCTGATGCTCTTGAATCAAACAAGGCTATCGTAAAGATTATCAGGGATACTCTTATGAAGGAAAACCTTCCGGTTGATGCTATTACATTAATCGAAGATACTACAAGAGAGTCTACAAATCAGCTTATGCGAATGAACGGATATGTAGACGTTCTTATTCCTCGAGGGGGAGCTGGACTTATTAAATCAGTTGTAGAAAATGCTTCTGTTCCTGTAATTGAAACAGGTTCTGGCAACTGCCATATTTATGTTGATTATGATGCAGATATCGATATGGCTATATCTATTATCGAAAATGCAAAAACACAGAGAATTGGTGTATGTAACGCCTGTGAATCTCTTGTTATACATAAAGATATAGCAGCCAAGCTACTTCCTGCTCTAAACGCAAAGCTAAAAGAGCACGGCGTACAAATATTTGCTGATGCAGAATCAAAGCAATACCTTGATGGCTCGTTAGATGCAACAGAAGAAGATTTTGGTAAGGAATATTTAGATTATATAATTTCAGTTAAAACTGTTTCTTCAGTAGAAGAGGCAATTGAACATATCAATAAGTATAACACTGGCCATTCAGAATCAATCATTACCAATGACGAAGCTAATGCCAATGCATTCTTGGATGGTATTGATGCATCCTGTGTTTATGTTAATGCTTCAACCAGATTTACAGATGGATTTGAGTTTGGTTTTGGAGCAGAAATAGGAATTAGCACACAAAAACTTCACGCAAGAGGCCCAATGGGACTTTTAGCATTAACAAGTTATAAATATACAATCCGTGGTAACGGACAAATTAGAAAATAGTTAGGAATTAAAATGAGTATTACAGATTTATTAAACAATGCTCCAACAGAGGAGCCAGAACGCCAATATTATTTCATTAAGGAGGCTGCAAAAATTGTAGCTAAAAGAGAAGAAGAGCTTGGAAGAAAGCTTACTTGCTGTGTTGTTACATTTGGTTGCCAGATGAACGCAAGAGATTCTGAGAAGCTTCTTGGTGTTCTTAAGGAAATTGGTTATGAAGAAACAACAGATGAGAATGCTGATTTTGTAATTTACAATACATGTACTGTTAGAGAGAATGCAAATAACAAGGTGTACGGTCATCTTGGTATTCTTCACGGTTACAAGAAAAAGAATAAGAATATGATGATTGGTCTCTGCGGTTGTATGATGCAGGAGCCTACTGTTATCGAGCATTTACAGAACAACTACAAATTTGTAGATTTAATCTTTGGAACACACAACCTTTACAAGTTTGCGGAGTTATTTACAACAGCGTTACTTAATAAAAAAGGTATGATTATTGATATATGGAAGGATACCGACAAAATCGTAGAGAACCTTCCAATTTCTAGAAAATACCCATTCAAATCTGGTGTAAATATCAGTTTCGGATGTAATAATTTCTGTACATATTGCATCGTACCTTATGTTAGAGGTAGAGAACGTTCTAGAAAGCCAGAGGATATCGTTAACGAAATTAAAGCATTGGTGGCAGATGGCGTAGTTGAAATTATGCTTCTTGGTCAGAATGTTAACTCATACGGCGTAGGCCTTGAAGAAAAGGTTACCTTCGCAGAGCTTCTTAAAATGGTTAATGATATTGAGGGGCTTGAGCGAATTCGTTTCATGACTCCTCATCCAAAGGATTTATCAGATGACCTTATTGAGGCAATGGCTACACTTCCAAAAGTATGTAAGCACATGCATTTACCTCTTCAGTCAGGAAGTAGTGAAATTCTTAAGAAAATGAACAGACGTTATACAAAGGAGCATTATCTTGGCTTAGTAGAAAAGCTTAGAGCTCGCATCCCTGATGTAGCGATTACTACAGATATTATCGTTGGCTTCCCTGGTGAAACAGAGGAAGATTTCCTTGAGACAATGGACGTAGTAGATAAAGTTCATTATGACAGTGCATTTACATTTATCTATTCAAAACGTACTGGAACTCCAGCCGCTACAATGGATAATCAGGTTCCAGAAGACGTAATCAAAGATAGATTTGATAGATTACTTGCCTTAGTACAAAAACATGGACATGAAAAAGTTAAATCACTTGAAGGCACCGTTCAAAAAGTACTTGTTGAAGAAGTAAATGAGCAGGATTCTTCATTGGTATCAGGCAAGCTTGAAAACAATACAACAGTACATTTTCCAGGAGATGCATCTTTGATTGGAAAAATCGTTGAGGTTAAGTTAAACTGTTGTAAAGGATTTTATTTTATTGGGGAGAAAAAATGATAGCATTCATTCGAGGCACACTTACAGATATTGATGGCAACGTCATTATCGTTGACAATAATGGAATAGGTTATGGTGTTAATTCTTCAATGAATACCATTGGCAGTCTTCCTGCCATTGGCTCAGAAATCAAGCTTAACACCAAGCTGATTCCAAAAGAGGATTCTCTTACTTTATATGGATTCTATGACAAGGAGGAGCTTAAGATGTTTGAGCTTCTTCTTTCTGTCAGCGGAATTGGACCTAAGGGAGCGCTTGCAATCCTTAGCTCCATGACCGTTTCAGATATTCGATTTGCTGTGGCAGGTGGCGATTCAAAGGCCTTTGCTAAAGTTCCTGGAGTAGGAAAGAAAACAGCAGAACGAGCAATAATCGATTTAAAGGATAAAGTTGATATTGTTGATGCGTTCGAAGGTAAGCTTTCGGCTGGGCAGACTAAGATTGCCACTACTTCAACCGTAAAAGAAGAAGTATTAGAAGCACTTGTAGCACTTGGCTATTCACCAAGCAACGCTGCTAGAGCATTAGATAAGATGACAATAACAGACTCCACAACCACTGAACAGTTGCTTTCCGATACATTAAAACAGATGTCATTTATTTAAAGGTGAGAATATATGCTTTCAAACAAACAAATAACTTCTACAATTGCATCTCACGAGGATTTAGTTACAGATAACGCTCTTAGGCCAAAGAGCTTTGATGGCTACATTGGTCAGAATAAAGTCAAAGAGAACATGCAAATATATATTGAGGCTGCAAAAAAGCGTGGCGAGGCACTGGATCATGTACTTTTATATGGACCTCCTGGCCTTGGAAAAACCACTCTTGCAGGGATTGTAGCTTCAGAGATGAATTCAAATATAAAAGTTACATCTGGCCCAGCAATTACTATACCGGGTGAGATAGTAGCAGTTCTTATGACTTTAAAGGATGGTGATGTTTTATTTATCGATGAAATTCATCGTCTTTCAAAGCCAGTAGAAGAGACTTTATATTCCGCAATGGAAGATTTTGCTGTAGATATTGTTATGGGCAAGGACACTACAGCCCGTTCAATTCATACAAAATTACCACGTTTCACTTTAATAGGAGCCACAACAAGACCTGGTCTTTTGTCCGCTCCACTTCGTGACAGATTCGGAATAATCGGCCATATGGATTATTACACTCCAGAGGAGCTGTCTACAATCGTTACAGCATCTGCAGGAAAGCTTGATGCTCCTATTGATTATGAGGGGGCATACCAAATTGCTCTTAGATCAAGAGGGACCCCACGTTTGGCCAATAGATACTTGAAACGAGTTAGGGATTACGCTGAAGTTAAATTTGATGGTGTTATCACAAAGGATGTAGCTGCCGCAACACTAGATTCTTTAGAGGTTGACACCTTAGGATTAGATAATAACGATAGGAATATTTTGCTTGCAATTATTGAACGTTTTAACGGAGGACCAGTAGGTCTTGATAATCTTGCTGCTACAGTAGGAGAGGATTCAGGCACAATCGAGGATGTTTACGAACCATATTTGCTTCAAAATGGCCTAATTATTCGTACTCCAAAGGGACGAGTTGCAACAAAAGAAGCATACGAACATTTTCACATGCCAATTCCAGAAAATGTAATGTGAAATCTTGTTTTTATGCAAAATAATATATATAATTATAATTGATTTTTACAGGGAGGATGCGGTATATGGTTTCCGAGAAGAGCGCAAAAGTGCTTATAGGCGGAAAAGTTTATACGTTGAGCGGTTACGAAGAGGAGGAATATCTTCAGAAGGTTGCCAACTACATAAATTCAAAGCTTGACGAGTTTAATTCAATAGACGATTACAAGCGTATTTCTGCTGATTTAAAGGCTACTTTGCTTGAGCTAAATATTGCTGACGATTACTTCAAGGCGAAGACCCAGGTTGAATCCCTTGAATCTGATTTAGATATTCGTGATAAAGAAATTTATAATCTCAAACACGATTTAATATCAGCACAGCTTAAGACAGAAACTTTAGAAGAAACAATTACAAAGCTTGAAAGGGAGAACAAGGAGCTTCTTCTTCACAAGACAAAGCTTGAGGCTTCCCTAGAGGATGCCCTTCTAGGTTCTATTTCAGATGAATAATAATTGGGTCCCTTGATGGGGCCCTTATTTTTTGAGGATATCTATGAATAAATTAGAATTACTTTCGCCAGCAGGCGATTTACAAATATTTAAGGCTGCTATCAATTCAGGAGCTGATGCAGTTTATTTTGGTGGTGATTTGTTTGGTGCCAGAGCATATGCTAAGAACTTCTCAATCGAAGACGCCAAAGAGGCTATCAAATATGCTCATTTACATGGGGCGAAGGCTTATCTTACTGTTAATACATTGCTTAAAAATCTTGAAATCGAAGGCAAGTTATACGAATACCTAAAAGCATACGTGGAAAATGGAATCGATGCATTTATCGTTCAGGATTTTGGTGTATTTAATTTCATAAGAACATATTTCCCAGATACTCATATTCATGTGAGCACTCAGACTAGTCTTTGTACCGAATATGGTGCCAAATACTTTGAGGATTTAGGCGCATCTCGTATTGTTACAGCTCGTGAGATATCTATCAATGAGATTAGCAGAATTCATAGTGCTTGCCCTGATTTGGAAATCGAGTCTTTTGTGCATGGTGCACTTTGTGTTTGCTATTCCGGACAGTGCTTAATGTCATCAATTTTAGGTGGAAGATCTGGTAACAGAGGAAGATGTGCTCAGCCTTGTAGACTTCCATACGAAGCTTTTGATGATAAAAATAATAAACTTAACAAAAAAGGAAATTACATCCTTAGTCCTAAGGATTTTTGTACTATAAAGTATCTTCCTGAAATGATTGAAGCAGGTGTAATGTCTTTTAAAATCGAAGGAAGAATGAAGCAGATAGACTATGCAACTGGAGTTTTATCTGTATATAGACATTATATAGATCAGTATTTGTATAAGGGTGCTGCTAATTATTCTGTATCAGATCAGGACATAACACGTCTTTTAAATTCAGGAAACAGAAGTGGATTTACAGATTTATATTTGCATTCCCACAACGGCCCTGAAATGATGACTTTCGAGGCCCCATCCCATACAAAAGCAGAATCTACTAATGCAGAAATACTAGAAAGAAAAATAAAAGTTAACTGCAAGGTTAGTGCAAATCTAGGAAAAGAGCTTCAGGTTACTTTCATGGATGATAACGGAAATGAAGGTAAATTTACAGGAAGTGTTATTGAAAAAGCTCAAAATAGAGCCACCAGCAAAGAAGATATCGTAAAAGCGGTATCTGGTCTGGGAAATACATCATTTGAAATTGATAAATTAAACATTGATTATGATGACGATATTTTCTTGCCTGTTTCAGCTTTGAAGAATGCAAGAAGAGAAGCCATTGCAAAGCTTACTGCTATATTATCTACTGAGAAGAATAAAATAGTAGTTCCATTTGAGGAATTAAAGGTTCCTAGCAATATTCAGGCTTCACCAAAGGCTTTCATCACATTGCTAAAAGAAGAGCAGATTAAAGCATTGAAAAACTTTGATTTTATTGATGCTATTGCGGTTCCATCCCATTTATTTGAGACTGCAAAACAATATTTTTCTGGCAAAGTATATATTTACCTGCCAGCAGTATTTAGAACCAGCAAAATCAAGTCTTTAGATATAGACGATAGCGCAGACGGTGTAATAGCAGCAAGCTACGATGAGCTAGGTTATTTATCTAGCATTAATTATCCTCAGAAAAAAGTAATACTGGACCACAGGTTATATACCTTCAATAACAGAAGTGTTAAAGCATTTGAAAAGCTTGGATTCAATTATAGCTGTATCCCTTATGAGCTTTCATTAAAGGAATTAAAGCACAGAGATAATCATAATTCTCAGATGATTATTTACAGCCGTATTCCTATGATGATTACAGCTAATTGCACTGTTAAGAACACTATCGGATGTAAAAAGGCTAACAGCCAGATTACACTAGTAGACCGAAAAAATGAAAGCTTCATTGTAGCATGTGACTGTAATAACTGTTACAACACTATCTACAACAGCAAGAGATATATGGCATTTGATTTAAAGGATGAATTGCTTTCTCTTGGTGTCAAAGAATTCAGATTGGATTTCACTGTTGAGTCTGAATCAGAAACCGAAGAAATACTTAATCTTTATAAAGATGTATTTATCAAGAATCAACCTTTTAAATTCAAAGAAGACTTTACTAAAGGACATTTAAAAAGAGGGGTAGAATAACGTTGGTTAGCGTTCTGATAACTTTTTCCAGAATAACAATTTTAATCTTTGTAATGGTGTTTACACTATTAGATGTTATACAGATATTTGAGGCAAAAATCGGTGAAGATTTATCAGGGATTTTATCTACTATTCAAGCTATCATGGTAGTCTGTTTTCTGATAAACGGCTCCGTCATTTTATACTATGTAAAAGAAGACCCTAGAATTATTCTTTTGGTTATCTTTCAGCTGGCTTTATTTGTTGCAATAAGCATATCAATGACCAAACTAAACTATGGCAAATCTGGAGCTCTTTTAAATAATATGTTGATGCTTCTAAGCTTTAGTTTTATTGCACTAGAAAGACTTGATATGAGCAGGGCAACCAGACAGTTTGTTTTTGCCATTGCTTCTGCAGGATTTGCTATATTAGCTATGCTGGTACTTAAAAACATCAAGCATATCAATCGAAAGCTATTTATTTTTGCCCTTGTTGGCATAGCGCTTCTTTTAATAGTGCATTTCACAGGAAAGGTGGAGTATGGCGCAAAGCTATCCCTTTCCTTTGGAAGCATAAGCATACAGCCTAGTGAATTTGTAAAGCTTACTTATCTATTCTTTATCAGCGGTTGTATAGTGACTTACAAAGATATGCGCGGCTTTTTGTTTTCTACAATAGGCGCAGGGCTGCATGTTTTAGTCCTTGTATTCTCGAAAGATTTAGGAACAGCTATGATATTTCTTGTTGCCTATGTTTTTATCATTTTCATAGCTTACAAGAATTATATTGTTTTATCGTTGGAATTTATTGTAGCTTTTGCTGGTGGAATATTCGCATACAATAGATTTCCGCATATACAATCCAGATTTATTGCATGGTCTGACCCATTATCAGTTATCGATGATAAAGGATATCAAATTACACAGTCATTATTCGCAATAGGATCTGGAGGATGGTTCGGCTCTGGACTCACAAATGGTCAGCCAAATAAGATACCGGTTGTTACCAAGGACTTCATATTTGCAGCTATTTCAGAGGAATTAGGAGCAGTTGTAGCTATATGCTTAATAGTTATTGTAATGTGCACCAGCATTATGCTTTTTAATAGAGCTTTTGCATGTTATAACAGCTTCTATATGTTGGTTATCAATGGAATTGCAATTATTTTTTCGATTCAAGCTATATTAAATATTGGTGGCGTAATCAAATTTATACCATCCACAGGTGTCACCTTACCTTTTATCAGCTATGGTGGCAGCTCGCTACTTTCAATGTTTATTTGTTTCTACATCGCACAGTGTTCTGATGAATTAATATATATAAACAAAGGCAGAAGACGTTATGACTAAAAAGAAGACTACTAAGAAAGCAATCAGAAAAGAAATATATGTTATAGCAATCATGTTTGCCATGGTCTTTATTGCTATGATTGTCTACCTTTCTTATTACGTGAAAGAAGGAGCAAAAGATTTCATATATAATTCTTATAATTCAAGATTTTCTGCTTTTTCAGATGATGTAACCAGAGGTAGCATATATACCGCTGATGGGCATATTATAGCCAAAACAAGCTACGACGATTCTAAGCAAGAAATACGTGTATATCCAGACGAAAGGCTGTTTAGCCACGCTGTAGGCTATGTAGACCAAGGTATGGCAGGTCTAGAGGCGTATTATTCATTTGATCTGCTGAAAAGCCACATTTCACTTAAGGATCAGATTAATAATAATCTCAGTGGCAAAAAAAGTCCTGGTGATGATTTATATACGACATTTGATTATGAAACACAGCTTGCTGCTTACGAAGGCATGGGAATGTATGACGGTGCAGTAATAGCAATCGAGCCTTCTACAGGAAAAGTAATTGCGATGGTATCAAAACCTGATTACGATCCAAACACAATTGCAACATACTGGGATGACATAAATAGTGAGTCAAACACTAAATCTGCGCTTTTAAATAGAGCTACACAAGGAGCGTATCCACCAGGCTCAACATTTAAAATTGTCACCACCATTGCCTATTTAAGAGCAAATAACGGTAATTCGGATTTTAGTTATAATTGTAATGGGTCCCTTAAAGTAGGAGATTATACAATTCATTGTAGTAGTAATGAGTCTCACGGTTCGGAGAATCTATTAAAAGCATTTTCCAACTCATGCAATAGCGCTTATGCATATATGGGAATCAATCTTGATAAAGATGAATTCACTGAAACAGCAGAAGAATTGTTATTTAACGATACATTACCTACTCAGATTGAAGCCACTAAAGCATCTAGTTTTTCTCTTTCAAATAGTGACGATAAGCTTGTTGCTCAAACAGCCATAGGTCAAGGTAACACCACAGTTTCGCCTCTTCATATGTGTATGCTCGTTTCCGCAATCGCCAACGGTGGTGAGTTGATGGAACCATATTACGCAGATAAGTTGGTAAGCGCCGAAGGCAATATTGTTAGTCAGACAGACGAAAAGAGCTACGGACAAATTATGTCCGATTCTGAGGTAGATTTACTAAATGAATACATGGAAGCTGTTGTAATGGACGGAACCGCTGATAGCGTAGATTTCGGTGAATTAAAAGTTTATGGCAAAACTGGAACAGCAGAGTATACAACTAATAAAAGTATGACTCATTCCTGGTTCGTAGGATATGCGACAGATAGTACTGGAAAAGAACTGGCTATTGCTGTTATAATGGAGGGAGCAGGATATGGAAGTAAGCATGCAGCTCCATTGGCAGCAAAGGTTTTTGATGCATATTTCCAATAACACACTATCTTAGAAAAATAAAATCAAGATATGGTGAAAAAATCATTGCAATTTACAATTTGCTTTGCTATAATTCGATTGTTGCGTTTAGTCAATGCAATTTGTTTTTGAAATAAATTACAAGGAGGTGCAATCATGGCAAAATGTGCAGTTTGTGGAAAAGGCGCTCATTTCGGTAACAATGTGAGCCATTCTCATAGAAGATCCAATCATATGTGGAAGTCTAATGTGAAGTCCGTTAAGTGTAATGTGAATGGAACACCTAAGAAGTTATATGTATGTACTTCTTGTTTACGTTCTGGCAAGGTTGAGCGTGCTTAATCTTACACACGATATTGAAAGTCACTCGGAAGGGTGGCTTTTATTTTTTGTTTTAGGCATTAATCCTTACTTTCATTTTTAGTAAACATAGTATATAATGTTCTCATCATGAGTAAATATGCGAATTTGGAGGTAATTTTATGCAAGGTCAAATGGAAACAGAGCTTGGTAAGATTGTTATAGACACAGATGTTATTGCTACTTATGCCGGTTCAGTTGCAGTAGAGTGCTTCGGCATTGTAGGCATGGCTGCTGTCAATATGAAAGATGGCTTGGTTAAGCTTCTCAAGAAAGATTATTTAAATCACGGAATTAGTGTCAATATCAATGAGGACAACACAATTTCGTTAGATTTTCATGTTATTGTTTCATATGGTGTTAGCGTTGCTGCAGTAGCAGAGAACCTCATCGAAACAGTAAAATATAAAGTTTCGTCTTTTACTGGTTTAACTGTTGATACAATCAATATCTACGTTGAAGGCGTAAGAGTTATTGACTAAGGAGGATTTATACGTGGAGATTCAAACTATCGATGCGTCTTTATTATCAAAGATGTTCCTTTCGGGCGCAAAAAATCTTGAATCTAAAAAGGAATGGATTAACGAATTAAACGTTTTCCCAGTTCCTGATGGTGATACAGGTACAAATATGACTATGACTATCATGTCAGCAGCAAATGCTGTAATGGAGCTTCAGGATCCAGACATGAAGACATTGTCTAAGGCTATTTCATCTGGCTCACTTAGAGGCGCAAGAGGTAATTCAGGTGTTATTTTGTCTCAGCTTTTCCGTGGTTTTACAAAGGTTATTTCAAGCCACGACGAAGTTGATATTCCACTTTTAAATGAGGCCTTTGAAAAGGCTGTTCAGACTGCTTACAAGGCAGTTATGCAACCAAAGGAAGGTACAATTCTTACAGTTGCCCGCGCTGCTGCTGACAAGGCTGCAGAGATGGCTACAAAGACAGACAATATCGTAGAATTTGCTGAAGCTGTTATCGCAGAAGCAGAGGATACACTTGCAAGAACTCCAGATATGCTTCCAGTTTTGAAGCAGGCTGGCGTTGTAGATTCAGGCGGACAGGGTCTTGTTCAGGTTCTTAAGGGTGCTTACGATGCCCTTATTGGTAAGGAAGTAGACTACTCTACAGAAGCTGTAGAGGCTCCAAAGGCTAAGCCAGCCATTTCTAAGTATGCTGTTGAATTCGTTATCGAATCTGAGAAGCCACTTGCTTCATACCAGATCAAAGAATTAAAAGCTAAGTTAGAGAAGTTAGCATCTGGAAAGGTTTCTGATCTTACAATCACAGAGACAAATTCTGATGAAGTAGTATTCTCTAGCGAAAAAGAAGATGTTAAGGAAGAAGCTCCTAAGTTTACAGAGCCAGCAAAGGAAATGGGATTCGTTTCAATTGCTACAGGCGAAGGCCTTACATCTATCTTTACAGAGCTTGGCTGTGACTACATGATTCCAGGTGGTCAGACAATGAACCCTTCTACAGACGATATCCTTTCAGCAGTAGAAAAGGTTAATGCAAAGACTGTATTTGTTTTACCAAACAATAAAAATATCATTCTCGCAGCAAATCAGGCAGCTGCTATTTGTGAGGATAAAAAGATTATCGTTATCCCTACAAAGACAATCCCTCAGGGAATTACAGCTCTTATTTCATTCGCTGCAGACGCTAGCGTTGAAGATAACCAGGCTGCCATGACAGAGGAAATCTCTAATGTTAAGACTGGTCAGGTTACATACGCTGTTCGTGATACTGTTATTGATGACAAAGAAATCAGAAAAGACGACTGGATGGGTATGGGTGATTCGGGCCTCCTTTCTGTAAATGCTGATATTTCAACTGCATTCCTCGAGATGATCGACGAGATGGTTTCTGATGATTCCGCTGTAGTTTCTATCTACTGGGGTGAAGGTTCAAATCAGGATGATGCTCAGGCACTTGGCGACAAGGTACTTGAGAAGTATCCAGATCTTGAAGTTGAAATTTCAGAAGGCGGACAGGCTGTTTACGCATACATCGTTTCAGTGGAGTAATATTATGGAGTTGTTATCACCGATTGACACTATTAAGGGCGTTGGAGAGAAGACAACTAAATTATTAAACAAGTTAGGAGTATATACCATAGAGGATATACTCCTTTTTTTTCCGCGTACCTATTTAATTTATCCTGAAGTATCGAAACCAAACAAAGATAACGTCAATTCACTTGTTAGCATAGCTGGGCGTATCAAGACAAGCCCAAAGATATTTCGAACAAGAAACAAACTGGATGTATTATCAGCAACAGCTTATGTGGATGATGTGGCAGTTGATTTAGCTTGGTTTAATTCGAATTATATTAAATCCAGCTTAGAGCCAGGCAAAATATATATTTTCTACGGAAGGCTATTATTTGACAAGGGGCGATACAAGATTACACAGCCTTTAATATTTGAAAGAGATAAATACGAGGAAATCCGCAAGCAAATACAGCCTATTTATCATTTAACTAAAGGCCTAAGCAACAATCTTGTATTAAAATCAGTTAAAAGTGGATTTGAGCACTGTAACATTCCAGAAAACCGGTTGCCTGAGGATATAGAATCCAAAAACGATTTTATGTCATATAAGGATGCGATTTACGCATATCATTTTCCTAGGGATTTTGATGAGCTGGTAAAAGCACGCCGTCGTCTTGCTTATGAAGAAATGTTTTTCTTTATACTTAATTCCCGCTTGCAGGAAGAAAAAGGCGTTTCATATCCTAATATATTCAACATCACACATCATCAGGAAACAGACGATTTTAGAAACTTATTACCTTTCGCTTTAACTAATGATCAATTAAAGGTCATTGATGACATTTCTAGCGATTTAACAGGAGAATACATTACTCAGAGATTAATTCAAGGTGATGTAGGAAGTGGTAAAACCATCGTTGCCTTTTTGGCCATGTTGGACGTTGCGTTATCTGGATATCAAGCAGCAATCATGGCGCCTACAGAAGTACTTGCAAAGCAGCACTATGAAAGTTTCAAAAAATGGGTTGATGATGCTGGATTAGATATTCCTGTAGCTTTATTTACTGGTTCTATGAAAGTTTCTGAAAAGAAAGCTATGCAAAAGCTGGTGGATGAAAATGAGCAATGCTTAATCATTGGCACTCATGCATTGATATCAGAAGGCAGATCTTTTGGAGAATTGGCATTAGTAATCACTGATGAGCAGCATAGATTTGGCGTACAGCAACGAGATAAACTTTCCTCAAAAGGAAATCATCCTCATATTGTTGTTATGTCAGCGACCCCGATTCCTAGAACCCTGGCTATGATCCTCTATGGAAATATGCATGTTTCTGCAATCAAGGAACTTCCAGCCAATCGATTGCCTATAAAAACATGTGTAATCAAAGAAAGCATGAGAGCAACCGCTTACAAATTTGTTTCCGATGAAATTGCAAAAGGGCATCAGGTATATATAATTTGCCCGCTTGTCGAGGCATCAGAAACAACTGAAGCGCAAAATGTTACGGATTACAGTAAGAAATTAAAAGACCACTTTAAAGATAAATATCACATTGGCGTATTGCACGGAAAAATGAAGCCTTCTGAAAAGAATCAGGTGATGGATGATTTTGCTAATCATAAAACTGATATATTGGTTTCTACAACTGTTGTAGAGGTCGGTGTCAATGTTCCAAATGCAACAGTTATGATGATTGAAAATGCCAATAGATTTGGTCTTGCAGCCCTACATCAATTAAGAGGAAGAGTTGGTAGAGGTGACGCCCAAAGTTACTGTATTTTAATGAATTCAAGCTCAGATAACCAAGAATCAGAGCGCTTGAATATTATGCTTAAGTCAAATGACGGCTTCTATATCGCCAGAGAAGATTTGAAATTACGAGGCCCTGGAGATATGTTTGGAGTGCGACAAAGTGGCGAGTTCAGCTTTAAGGTTGCCGATATTTATCAAGACGCCGATGAGCTTGAAATGGCATCCTCTGACGTAGACGACATATTAAAAAAAGACCCAGAACTGGAAAATCATCCAGCTCTAAGGTCTACATTAAACTCATTCTTGGCTAATCAATTTTACGTGCTCTAATGTAGGAGTGGCCATAAGAGAGTAATTAGTGTAATAAACTACAAAGCCTGCTACAGCGCTAGCGGGCTTTTTTACGTTCTTCTTTTGTAAGTAATCAATCTCAACTTTTTGAGAATCGCGACCAGAAGAATAGTAAGCGGCTAACTCTGCAGCATATTCATATGTACTGTCCGGTAATTCCTTACCATTTGTTTTAACAATTACATGGCTGCCATGTATCTTTTTTGTATGGAACCACCAATCATTTCCAGTAGCAAATTTAAAAGTAAGCTCGTCATTTTGGTAGTTGTTTTTGCCAACATAAATATCGAATCCATTATCATCAACAAAATGTAATGGTTTGCTTTTCTTGATTTTTTCTTTTTTATTACCAGAATGCTTTTTAATAAATCCATGATCCGATAATTCACGTCGAATTTCAGCTAAATCTGTTTCATTTTCAACGATATTTAAAGCAGCTTCGATAGATTGAAGAAGTTCTAGTTCCTGCTTAGACTGTTCAATATAAATATTGAGAGCTTCGGCTGTTCTTTTTAACTTTGCATATTTATCAAAGTATTTCTTAGCATTTTCTGTGGCTGATAAATCCGGGTCGAGAGGAATAGTCAGCTCTTTATTGTCATAATAATTTATAACAGTTATAGATTTATCATTTGGCTTCGCTTCATATCCATAAGTATGAAGCATTTCACCATAAATCTTGTATTTATCGCGTTTTTCTGTGTCTTTTTGCTGCTTTAATTGTAAATCCAATTTTTTAGAAGCACGCTCAATATGATTGTTTATTATTTTACGCAAATCTGCAGACTTCTGACGAATGTTTGTATACTGATTTCGCTTAGCATAAAACTCTATCAAAACCTCAGACATAGTTTTAAAAGATTTTGTTTCCATGTCCTGATACATTGTAAGAGCTACTGGTGCATATTCTAGTGGCTTTCCATTTGCAGCATCTATAATGATATTGTAAGAGTAGTTATCATTTCGAATATCATCCATCAATCCAGTAAAGCTAACCCAAAGCTTTTCTTTATGTTCATCAAAAAGAGAAGCGCAGCTTGCATCAGAATCTATCCCTGCTCTGAAACAGATTTCATTTGCAATTGTTGGGCTGATGCCAATATATGATGACATTAATGCCTTGAACACCGACTCACTTCGTTTAAGAACTGTATTCTTGAAAGAATCCTCTGATGATTCCAAAGGATTAGTTTTTCCTTCCTGAGTTGGAATAAAATAATCACGTCCTGGTAAAACTTCGCGTACAGAACTTACAGATGAAGGAATATGCTTTATGGAATCCAAAATCATATTATCTTCGTTGCAAAAGATTATGTTAGAATGCTTACCCATAATCTCAATATAAAGATATTTGTATGTAATATCACCCATTTCGTTTAAATGCTGAATTTTAAAACGAACAGCACGTTCCATTCCCATTTGAGAAATTTCGATAATTCTTCCTGCGCCTATATGTTTTCTAAGCAACATACAGAATCCAGGAGCTTGAGCTGGTGCAGTTTTATTCTCATCTGTGATATACATAAATGGAAGAGAAGCGTTTGCTGATACTAGCAATCGTTTATTTCCATTTTGAGTATTTATAGTAATCAATAATTCCTCTTTTTCAGGCTGAGAAATTTTATTGATTTTTCCATTCAAAAATGTCTCGTTAAATTCATGTACTAAAGCATGAATAGAAATACCATCTAATGCCATTTTCTTGTCCTTTCAAAGTAGTAGTACTTCATCCTTTATTGTTGACTATCATGATACATTTAATTATAATTAATTACAACTGTGTACACTTCAGAGTAATGTAATTTTTATTATAAAATTCTAAGGAGAGACATCTTCACATGGTTCGTAGTATGACTGGATACGGCAAAGGCTTTGCTGAAAATTCTGATGCCCGTGTCACAATAGAAATGAAGTCTGTTAATCACAGATATCTTGATTTAAATATCAAACTCCCAAAGAAACTTAATTTTTTAGAGAGTGTAGTTCGCAACAAAATTGGCGAAAGTATTTTTAGAGGAAAGGTAGATGTTTACATCACTTTACTCGAGCATTCTGATGCCTGCTATCAGGTATCTGTAAACGATGCTATGGCAGCTAAATATTATGAATCTATTTCTGCTATGGCTGAAAAGCTCGGTGTAGACAACGATATGAAAGCTAGCAGCATTGTTCGTCTTCCAGATGTTATTGAGCTTACAGAAAATGATGCTGATGAAGATAGCCTGAAGGAATTAGTTCTTTCAGCTCTTTCAGATTGCATTGATCAATTCATCGAATCAAGAATTGCTGAGGGCCAGCGTTTAGAATCTGATTTAATTTCTAAGATGGATGAGATGCTTGTTCTTGTAGACAAGCTCGAAAAACGCAGTCCGCAGATTATCGAAGAATACAAAGCTCGTCTCACTTCAAAGATTCAAGAACTTCTTGATGACACCAAAATCGATGAGGGACGCATCGCTCAGGAAGTTACAATGTACGCAGACAAGATTTGTATCGATGAGGAAATGGTTCGTTTGAAGAGTCATGTAGCTGAAACCAGATCAGTATTTGATTTAGATAAAGAGGTTGGCCGAAAGCTTGATTTCCTTGCCCAGGAGCTTAATCGCGAAGCAAACACCATTCTTTCAAAATCTACAGATGTAGAAATTGCAGATATCGGTATCACTCTTAAAACACTTATAGAAAAGGTTAGGGAGCAGATTCAGAATATAGAATAATATGGCTTTTATAAATATAGGTTTTGGAAACATTATTAATAGCAATAAAATTGTATCGATGATCACCTCCGATTCGGCACCTTCAAAGCGTATAGTTGCCAATGCAAAAGAAAAGGGCAATATAATTGACGCAACACAGGGGCGTCGCACTAGATGTGTGATAATATGCGATGAGTATGTGGTTTTATCTGCACTTATGCCAGATACAATAGCAAATAGAATTAGCGATAATTCACTTAAGGAGGAGACAGACAATGATTAGTGATAAGGGTCTTGTAATTGTTCTTTCTGGTTTTTCAGGAGCCGGCAAAGGAACAATCATGAAGCATTTGCTTGAGGCACATCCTAATGATTACAATCTTTCTATTTCCGCAACAACACGTGATATTCGTGCAGGAGAGAAAGATGGAAGAGAATACTTCTTCAAAACAAGAGAAGAATTCGACAAAATGATAGAAAACAACGAGTTACTTGAGTATGCAACATTTAATGGCAACTCATATGGAACACCTCGCGCTTATGTAGAGCAGTTAATTGAGCGTAAAAAGGACGTTATCCTTGAAATAGAAATCCAGGGTGCTCTTCAGGTTAAGAAAATGTTTCCTGATGCACTTTTACTTTTCACAATGCCACCATCTGCTAAAGAGCTTGAAAACAGACTTGTTGGCAGAGGCACAGAAACTGAACAAGTAATCAAAGAGAGACTTGCTATTTCATGCAAGGAATCTCAAAACATGGACAAGTATGATTACCTGATTGTAAACGATTCATTGGAAAAAGCTGTAGATCAGGTTCATAATATAATTCAGGCTGAGCATTACAGAGTTGAAAGAAATCGCTCAGCAATCAAAGAAATGCAAGAAGAATTAAAGATATTTGAAAGGAGTAATTAATTATGATACATCCATCTTATGTTGAACTTATGGAAAAGGTAAATGAAAATGTTGAGGTTGGAGAGGAGCCAGTTGTAAACAGCCGTTACACAATCGTTGCTGCTACAGCAAAGCGTGCTCGTCAGATTATCGACGGAGCTGAGCCACTCATCAACTACCAGAAGGGTGAAAAGCCACTTTCAATCGCTGTTAATGAGCTTAACGAAGGCGCTATCAAAATTATTAATGAGGATGCAAACAACTAACCTATGAATAAAGTATTATTTGTTTCATTAGGCTGTGATAAAAACCTTGTTGATTCAGAGCATATGCTCGGTGATCTTATTGATCATGGTTTCACTATATGTGACAACGAGGAAGATGCAGATATTATTGTTGTAAATACATGTTCATTTATCGCTGATGCAATGGAAGAAAGCATCCAGACCATCATTGATTTAGGAGCATATAAAGAGTCAGGCAAACTTAAGGGACTTATTGTTTCTGGGTGTCTGGCTCAGCGTTTTACTGAGGATATTCTTAAAGATCTTCCAGAGGTTGACGCTATTATTGGAACTAATTCATATGATGAATTAATAAATGCAATCAATATTGTTTTAGAAAAGAATGGTGAAAAGCCTGTTTTCAAGAAAGAATTAAAAGGACTTCCTAAGGATGGTCGAAGAGTTCTTACAACAGGTGGTCACTATGCGTACCTTAAGATTGCTGAAGGCTGCAACAAACGCTGCACCTACTGTATAATTCCATACTTACGTGGCGATTATCGCTCTGTACCTATGGAAAAGCTTTTAGCAGAAGCAAAGCAGTTGGCTGTAGATGGAGTAAAGGAACTCATTCTTGTTGCTCAGGAAACAACAGTCTACGGCATGGACATTTATGGCAAGAAATCTCTTACAGATCTTCTGCACAAGCTATGCGAAATTGATGGAATAGAGTGGATTCGTATTCTCTATGCATATCCAGAGGAAATCACCGATGAGCTCATTGAATGCATGGCA
The DNA here is from genome assembly GCF_015057245.1 of Pseudobutyrivibrio ruminis. GTDB lineage: Bacteria > Bacillota > Clostridia > Lachnospirales > Lachnospiraceae > Pseudobutyrivibrio > Pseudobutyrivibrio ruminis_E. The sequence continues at coordinate 29,284 of NZ_SVET01000001.1, read as the reverse complement.
TCAGAGCCAAAGATTTGCCACTATATTGATATGCCTATTCAACATTGTAATGATCAGCTTCTTCATAATATGGCAAGAAAGACTAATAAAGCCGACATTATGAATATTGCGGACAGATTACGCAAAGCTATGCCAGATATTTCTCTTAGAACAACATTGATTTGCGGTTTCCCTGGTGAGACACAGGAAATGCATGAGGAATTGTTGCAATTTATCAAAGACATGTCATTTGATAGACTTGGCGCTTTTGCTTACTCAAAAGAAGAAGGAACTGTGGCAGCTACTTGGGACAATCAAGTGGATGAAGATTTAAAGAAAAAATGGCTAGATGAAGTGATGCTTTGCCAAAAAGACATTTCTCTTGCAAATAATAAAAACTACATCGGCAGAACACTTAAGGTTTTCATCGAAGGAAAGCTTCCAGAAGACGGTGTCTTTATCGGTAGAACATACCGCGATACACCTTCAGTAGACGGATTCATTTTTGTAAATAGCGATACTGAGCTTACAAGTGGACAGTTTGTAGATGTAGAAGTTACAGGTTTTGACGAATATGATTTAATAGGAGATGTAAAGTTATGAATTTAAAGGAAATGAATTTACCTAACAAACTTACATTATTCAGAGTTGTACTTATTCCATTTTTTGTTTTATTTTTACTTATCAACCCTGAAAATCAGGCACTTCGTATTATTGCTGATTTAATCTTTATTGTAGCATCACTAACAGATATGTTAGATGGAAAGATTGCACGTAAATACAATCTTGTTACAAATTTTGGAAAGTTTATGGATCCTCTAGCAGATAAACTTTTAGTATGTTCAGCAATGATTTGTCTTATTTCTACAGGCCAGTTATATGCTTGGATTGTTATTATTATTGTAGCAAGAGAGTTTATTATTTCAGGCTTCAGACTTATAGCTGCTGAAAATGGGGTTGTTATTGCAGCAAACATTTTCGGAAAGCTTAAGACAGTTTCACAGATGATTATGATTATTATCCTTGTTGCAAATCTTCCATTTGGTTGGTTACAGGTACTAGGACAGATATTCATTTGGGTATCACTTATACTTACAGTTCTTTCACTTGTAATTTACATATACCAGAATAGTGAAGTTCTCAAGGAGCAAAACTAATTATGGATATTTCCAATATTCTTGAAAGATTGATAGCTAACAAGCTTACAGTTTCAACTGCAGAGTCTTGCACAGGCGGCATGATTGCAAGTTCCATTGTAGATTTTCCTGGAGCCTCAAATTGTTTCAATGAAGGATATGTTACATATTCCAACGAAGCCAAAATGAAAAATTTAGGCGTAAAAGATGAAACACTTATGGCTTACGGTGCTGTTAGTGAACAGACTGCAAAAGAAATGGCTATCGGGGTCAAGAAAAAAGCAAAAGCTGATTTCGGTTTATCTTCGACAGGTATTGCTGGTCCAGGAGGAGGTTCTCCAAAGAAGCCAGTGGGTCTTGTTTATATTGGATGCTCTTATGGCGAATCCAAAGTAAAGGTTAAAGAATTGCATTTATCTGGAAATAGAACAGAAGTTAGAACTCAAGCGACTAATTTAGTGTTTCAGCTTCTAGACGAATGCATGAAAGAACTCAGCATTTAATTGAGGTAATAAATTTGAGAATAATTTCCGGAAGTAAACGCGGGATGAATTTACAAACTCCTGATGGACTCGGTACCAGACCTACTTCTGATAGAATCAAAGAAACATTATTTAATATGATTTCTTTTGATATTCCTGATTGCAGATTTTTAGATTTGTTTTCAGGCAGTGGTCAAATGGGAATCGAAGCCCTTAGTAGAGGAGCGAGTGAAGCTGTTTTTGTAGAAAAAGACAAATCAGCCATCTCATGTATTGAAAACAACTTGTCCAAAGCGAAGTTCACTGATGAAGCTACTCTTTACAAAGAAGATGTTTTTTCAGCATTGAACAAGCTTAATGGAAGTGAAGAGTTTGATTTTGTTTTTATGGATCCTCCATATAACAAACTTATTGAAAAGCAGGTTTTGGAATCATTAGCAAACAAAAGCTATATTTCAAGCGAAACCACTATTATAGTAGAAGCAAGTCTTGAAACAGATTTAGACTATGTTTCTGAATTAGGCTATACCATTACTAAAGAAAAACTATACAAGACTAATAAGCATATATTTTTAAAGAAGGCGTAAAATGAGACGAGCAATTTATCCAGGAAGCTTTGACCCAATAACTTATGGGCATCTTGATATTATTAAAAGGGCTAGCAAGCTTTGTGATGAACTTGTTGTTGGCGTTTTAAATAACAAGCAAAAAAATCCGTTGTTTTCCATTGATGAACGTGTTAACATGATAAGAGAATTGACTGAAAATTTAGACAATGTAAAGGTCGATTCTTTCGAAGGACTTACAGTAGACTTTGCAAAGGCAAAGGATGCACAGGTAATAATTAGAGGGCTTAGAGCTGTTACTGATTTTGAAATCGAAATTCAAATAGCTCAATCAAATAAAGTTCAATATCCAGATTTAGAGACTTTATTTATGCCTACATCTTTAAAGTATTCTTATTTGAGTTCTACAGTCGCAAAGGAATTTGCGTCTTATGGAGGAGATATCAGCCTATTTGTTCCACCTCAGGTTATACCTCTCATAGAAGCCAAAATTAAAGACAAGGAGAAGTAATTACCATGGCAAGTACAAGCAAAATTGAAGATATCATTGACGAAATCGAAGCTTATATTGATGATTGTAAGCCATCTGCTTTTTCTACAAACAAAATCGTAGTTAACAAGGACGAGCTTGAATCACTTTTACAGGAGCTTAGAACAAAGACTCCTGATGAAATCAGAAAATATCAGCGAATGATTGCAAACAGAGAACAGATTCTCGCAGATGCAAAGGCAAAGGCTGATGAAATAATCAGTCAGGCACAGGTTCAGACTAACGAACTTGTATCTGAACATCAAATTATGCAACAGGCATATGCTCAGGCTAATGAAGTAATTTTAATTGCACAGAAAAACGCTCAAGAAAAGATTGATAGAGCTACAGAAGATGCTAATAACATCAGAATGGGTGCTATCGCTTATACTGATGAGCTCTTAGCAAATATCCAAACTATCCTTGCAAATGCAATTGATACTACAAAAGCTCGTGACGAGGCATTCCTTGGCACAATGCAGGTATATTTAGATACAGTTAATGGAAACAGAGCAGCGCTTGTTCCTGATTCATTAAATGATGGAGATTCTGATCCAGCTCAAAGTTTAGATTCTACAGGTGATGCAGCTGTGAATGAGCCAGCTCCACAACAGCAGGCAAATGTCACTTCAAACGCTAATGATGCTGATGAGGATTTACCAGCACTTGATATTCCTGAGCAGTTCTTCAACAAGGAATAATCATAAGATGAGTTTTTACAGCCAACTTGTATTACATACAGTTGGCTTATTTTATTTAAGAGGTTTATATGGCACAGTTTTTACCTATTAGTAAGCAAGATATGAAAGATAGAGGTATCGAACAGCTAGATTTTGTCTACGTCTGTGGCGATGCTTATGTAGACCATCCATCATTTGGTGCTGCAATTATCTGTCGTATACTTGAATTACATGGATATACAGTGGGCATTATAGCTCAACCAGACTGGAAGGATGATAATTCTATCAATATACTTGGCGAACCACGATTGGGATTTTTTGTTAGTGCAGGAAACATGGATTCAATGGTAAATCATTACAGTGTTTCCAAGCACCGCAGAGATTACGACAACTATTCTCCAGGCGGCAAAATTGGTCTAAGACCAGACTATGCAACAGTAGTGTACTGTAATTTGATTAGACATACCTACAAAAAGAAGCCAATCATTATAGGCGGAATAGAAGCATCTCTCAGAAGACTTGCTCATTATGACTATTGGTCAAATAAGGTGCGTCGTTCTATACTTTTAGATTCTGGTGCGGACCTGATTTCTTATGGAATGGGAGAGCGTTCTGTTGTAGAAATAGCTGATTGTCTTGCATCTGGAATGGATGTAAAAGATATTACATATATCGATGGTACAGTTTTTAAAACTCGAGATAAATCTTTCACTGAGGATGCAATTATATTGCCTTCTTACGAGGATATTAAAGCAGATAAAGCGACATACGCTAAGAGTTTCTATACTCAGTACGTAAATACGGATGCTTTCACAGCCAAAAAGCTAGTTGAAACATATGATGGTGCTATGTATGTAATCCAAAATCCACCTCAGAAGCCTTTAACAAGACAGGAGATGGATGATGTATACGCCATTGAATATATGCGCACATATCATCCAATATATGAAAAAGATGGCGGTATACCAGCCATCAAAGAAGTAAAGTTTTCACTGATTAGTAACCGTGGTTGTTTCGGTGGTTGCAACTTCTGTGCGCTAACTTTCCATCAGGGTAGAATAATCCAGTCTCGAAGCCATGAATCTATCATAAATGAGGCAAAGCTTATAACTCAGGACCCAGAATTCAAAGGTTATATACATGATGTAGGAGGGCCAACTGCCAACTTCAGAAATCCTTCTTGTAAAAAGCAGATGGAAAAGGGCGTGTGTATGCATAGACAGTGTCTATTCCCTACAAAATGTCCCAATCTAGAAGTAGATCACAAGGATTATGTAAGCCTTCTTACAAAGCTTCGCAAGCTCCCAAAGGTAAAAAAAGTCTTCGTTCGTTCTGGCGTAAGATTCGATTATGTAATGTATGACAAAGACGACACCTTCCTTCGTGACCTGTGTAAGTATCATGTTAGTGGCCAGCTCAAGGTAGCTCCTGAACATATTTCAAACAATGTTCTTAGTTACTTAGGAAAGCCTGATATTTCTGTTTATAATAGTTTTTGTGATAAATATGCCAAGATTAATAAAGAGATTGGTTTAAAGCAATACTTAGTACCATATTTGATGAGTTCTCATCCAGGAAGCACATTAGATGATGCGATTGCTTTGGCAGAGTATCTTCGCGACCATCATTTATCGCCGGAACAGGTACAGGATTTCTATCCAACACCTAGTACAATCTCCACAACCATGTACTATACAGAAATTGATCCTAGGGATATGAAGCCTGTTTATATATGCAAGAATCCTCATGAGAAAGCAATGCAAAGAGCTCTCATACAGTACAAGAGACCGGAAAACTATGATCTTGTAAAGGAAGCCCTTATAAAAGCAGGCAGAGAAGATTTGATTGGATTTGGAGAGGAATGCTTGATTCCTCCTAGAAAGATTAAAGGCAAGGAATTCAAAAAGAATGACTCAAAAAAGAGTGATTCAAAGAAGAATAATGACTCCAAAAAATCAAATTCTATAAAAAATAATAAAAATACTAAAAAACAGCCTTCTGGAAAACAAAATAAGACAAATGAAAGAACTAAAAATAGACGTAAACGATAGTAATCAGCGTTTTGACAAATATTTAAAACGTGTTCTTAGTGAAGCAAGTACTAGCTTTATATACAAAATGCTTCGTAAGAAAAACATTACACTTAACGACAAAAAAGCTGATGGCACAGAAAAACTTAATACTGGTGATATAGTAAAGATTTGGTTTTCTGATGAAACATATGCCAAAATGACAGGAGCCGGTGAGAGGGACGAATTATATCATTCTCTAAAAGAAGTAGACCATAATATCAATGTGATTTATGAAGATGACGAAATGATTATCATTAACAAACCTGCTGGAATCAAGTCACAAAAAGATTCACCATCAGATATCTCTATTAATGAAATGGCCATTTCATATTTGATAAACGAAAAAGGCCTTACAGAAGAAAGCTTCAAGCATTTTCATCCTAGCATATGTAACAGGCTAGATAGAAATACATCAGGCATAGTTTTATTTGCAAAGACACTTAAAGCAGCTCAGGAGCTTGGCGAAGCATTAAAGGAGAGAAGCTGCAAGAAATTGTATCGTGCAGTGGTGCTTGGGAATATTGAGCAAACTCAGCAGATAGACGGATTTTTATCAAAAGATGAAGCAACCAATAAGGTTTCTATAACTAAAACTGAAACAAAGGATTCTAAGCCTATTAAAACAGCTTACAGGCCTATATCACATATTGGTGATAAATTTACCTTACTGGAAATTCACCTAATCACTGGTAGAACTCATCAGATAAGGGCGCACCTGGCTTCAATTGGTCATCCTATATTAGGTGATAATAAATACGGAAACACATCAATTAATAAAAAAGAAAATGTTAGAGGACAGCTTTTACATGCATACTCAATAGAGTTTGCTGATGGAAGAAAGTTTGTCTGTGATTTACCAGGGGAGTTTAATGGCTACATATAAATCACGTGGACTTCGCGGTTCCACATTCGAAGAATTTATTAATAAAACAAATGAGGTATATGCTGAAAATGGATTAGCCCTCATTCAAAAGATACCAACACCTATCACACCTATCGATATGGATAACAAGGGTCATATAACCCTTGCTTACTTCGACCAAAAATCTACCGTCGATTATGTGGGTGCAATCCAGGGGATTCCTGTATGTTTTGATGCAAAGGAATGTAATAAAGACACATTTCCCCTTCAAAACATACATGAACACCAGGTGAATTTCATGGGAAATTGGGAGGCCCAAGATGGTCTAGCATTTATTCTTATTTTCTTTAGCGAGAGAGATGTATATTATTATCTGACCTTTGAAAAGCTAAAGGAATTTTGGGATAGAATGCAAGAGGGAGGCAGAAAGAGCTTTAGGATAGAAGAGCTTGATGAAAAATATTTCTTTACTACAAAGCCAAATCTGCTAGTTCCTTATCTTGATATGATAAACGTAGATTTAAAAAATAGAAAATAATAACAATGCAATTGCCTCATGGTCTATTTGACTGTGGGGCAATTATATTGTATAATCACTTTATTACATTAGCAGACTAAAGTATAAGTTTATACAAGAGGTGCGAAATGAAAAATCTTACATTACACACTCCAGAAGGAGTTAGAGACATTTACAACAGTGAATATGAGCAGCGTTTAGATGCCCTTTATAATCTTAGAAAATGTTTTAAGGAGGCAGGATATTCTCCAATATCTACACCTACATTTGAATACTTTGATACATTTTCAAAAGAAGTAGGTAGCTGCAAATCAAACGAGATGTTTAAGTTCTTTGACAGAGACGGTAATACACTAGTCCTAAGACCAGATATTACACCTTCAGTAGCCAGAGCTGCTGCAATGTATTTTTCTGATACAGATGAGGCAGTGAAGCTTTCTTATGAAGGAAATGTTTTTATCAATTATCATAGTCTTCAGGGTCGATTAAAAGAAAGCACTCAAGCAGGATGTGAATTTATTGGAGATAGCTCTGTTGATGCTGATGCAGAGATTCTTACAATTACCGTAAATGCGTTAAAGAAGCTGGGCTTAAAAGAATTCGAAATTGGCGTGGGCCATATCGATGTTGTTAGAGGGTTAATTGAAGCAGCAAACCTTTCTGACGACCAGGAAGAAAAGCTTATTAATCTTATTTCAAATAAAAACTTCTTTGGTGCAAAAGAGCTTTTACAGCAAGCAGAAGTGAGCCGCGGATTAATTGATTTGTTTGACATCACAGGCAAAATAATGAATTCACCTAAAGAATGGGCTCCATATATGGAAAAGGCTAAGAAATATAAAAAAGTTTATGATGCTTTAGAGTACCTTGCAAAACTATATGAGCTATTAAACAAGAATAAGGTGATGGATTACATCTCATTTGAGCTAGGAATGATTTCTGAATACAAATACTACACAGGCATTATATTTACAGGATATTCCTACGGCGTAGGTGAGCCTCTTGTAAAGGGAGGCAGATACGATTCCCTTCTAAGCCACTTTGGAAAGGAAGCTCCAGCTATTGGTTTTGCAATTACAGTTGATCAGTTAATGTTAGCACTTAGGAGACAGTCATGAGTGAAGATAGATATTTAACATTTGCCCTTGGAAAAGGACGTTTAGCAAAAAAGACCTTAGAGCTCTTTGAAACTATTGGTATTACTTGTGAAGAAATGAAGGATCCTGATACTAGAAAGCTTATCTTTGTTAATGAAGATTTAAAGCTTAAGTTTTTCTTAGCAAAAGGTCCTGATGTGCCAACATATGTAGAATATGGCGCAGCAGATATTGGTGTTGTTGGCGAGGATACTATTCTAGAGGAAAATAGAAATATTTACGAAGTATTGGATCTTGGCTTTGGAAAATGTCGGATGTGCGTGTGTGGACCAGCCGAAGCAGCAGAGCTATTAAAGCATCATGAGCTTATTCGTGTAGCAAGTAAATATCCTAGAATCGCAAAGGACTATTTTTACAATATCAAAAATCAAACAGTAGAAATCATTAAGCTAAATGGTTCTATCGAATTAGCACCTATCGTAGGTCTATCTGAGGTGATTGTAGATATTGTAGAAACAGGATCAACACTTAGAGAAAATGGTCTTGTAGTTTTAGAAGAAGTTTGTCCATTATCAGCAAGAATGGTTGTAAATCAGGTTTCAATGAAAATGGAAAATGAACGAATTACAGATTTAATTGAAAAGCTGAAGGGAGCATTAGAAAATGAGAAAGCTTAAGCTCAACAAAGATACGATAAACAACATACTAGAATCACTACTTAAGCGTAGCCCAAGTCAATATACCGAATATGAAAGTACTGTAAACGATATCGTAAATACGGTACGTCAAAAGGGTGATGAAGCTGTATTCGCATATACGAAGCAGTTCGATGGAGCAGATATTAACGCTTCTAATATTGTTGTAACAAAAGAAGAAATAGAAGAGGCTTACAGTCTTGTTCCAGAAGAGCTTGTAGAGGTAATAAGAAAAGCCCTTGTAAACATCGAAAGCTATCACGCAAAACAAAAGCAGAATAGCTGGTTTACATCCGAGGAAGGTATTATCCTTGGCCAGAAAGTATCACCTCTTGCAAGAGTAGGTGTTTACGTACCTGGCGGAAAGGCTGTATATCCATCATCGGTTCTAATGAATGTTATGCCAGCAAAGGTTGCTGGAGTTCCTGAAATATACATGACAACACCTTGTAACAAAGAAGGAAAAGTCAACCCAAGTACACTAGTAGCCGCTAACGAAGCCGGGGTTGATGTAATTTACAAGTGTGGTGGTGCACAAGCAATCGCAGCTCTTGCCTTTGGAACAGAATCTATCGCAAAGGTAGATAAGATTGTTGGCCCAGGCAATATATTTGTAGCTCTTGCTAAGAAGGCTGTATTTGGATATGTTTCAATCGATTCTATTGCTGGTCCTTCTGAGATATTGGTACTCGCAGACGAAACAGCTAATCCAACTTATGTTGCTGCAGACCTTCTTTCGCAGGCTGAACATGATGAATTAGCTTCAGCAATCCTAGTAACAACTTCAGCAGAGCTTGCTGATAAAGTAGAAAGCGAGATAGAGCGTTTTGTAAAAATTCTATCGAGAAAAGATATCATTCAAAAGTCACTTGATAATTTTGGCTATCTCTTAATTGCAGAAAACAAAAAAGATGCTATTGATTGCGTAAATGCAATTGCGTCAGAACACTTGGAAATCGTAACATCAAATCCATTTGAGGATATGACTTACGTTAAAAATGCTGGAGCAATTTTCCTTGGACAGTATTCATCGGAACCATTAGGCGATTATTTTGCTGGACCAAATCACGTCCTTCCAACTAATGGAACAGCGAGATTTTTCTCACCACTTTCCGTAGACGATTTCATCAAGAAATCAAGCATTATTTCTTACTCAAAGGAAGCTTTGGAAAAGGTATATCCAGATATTGTTAAGTTTGCAAACAACGAGCAACTGACAGCACATGCAAACTCAATTAAAGTGCGTTTTGAGTAATATAGTTACTTTGATATTTTGTAATATTTAGGTATAATAAAAAAGGTTGTAAAAATAATTATTTGGGGCGGTGTTATGTCGGAAGAACGTAGAGCACGTGTTGCTAGAAAAACAAAAGAAACAGACATTACCATCGATTTTAAAATAGATGGTTCAGGTAACTGTCAGGTTAATTCAGGCATAGGATTTTTTGATCATATGCTTGATGCATTTACAAGACATGGCTTATTTGATATGACTGCAGAAATCAGAGGAGATTTGCAGGTCGATTGTCATCATACCATAGAAGATACTGGTATTGTACTTGGCAATGCAATCAAAAAAGCGTGCGGCAGTAAAAAAAGCATGAAGCGATACGGTAGTTGCATTCTTCCTATGGATGAGACTTTAGTTCTTGTTGCAGTGGATTTATGTAATCGCCCATATTTATCCTTTGAAGCAGATTTTCCTACAGAAAAAATAGGATATATGGACACAGAAATGGTAAAAGAATTTTTCTATGCTATTTCATATTCTGCAGCTATGAACCTTCACATCAAAGTTTTAACACCAGGCAATTCTCATCATATGTGTGAAGCGATTTTTAAAGCTTTTGCAAAAGCCTTAGACGAGGCAACCACTATTGATCCTAGAATTGCAGATACAATGACAACAAAGGGTTCAATCTAGTATTAAAGGAGCGGTATTTACAATGGAGCACAAAAATATAGTTGCCACCATCTACATCAAAGATGGAATGGCAGTTAAAAGTCCAACAGAGCTTGAAAATAAAAAGGACGTATTAGAGCTTGCATCTGTTTATGATGATAGCGGAATCGATAAAATCATTTGCTATGATTTATCATCTACAGATGAAGAGCACGAGAAAAACATTTTAGCTATTAGAGAAATTAATCGTAACGTTCAGGTTAAGACAGCAGGCGGCGGAAATATTAAGCGCCTAGAAGATGTTAAAAAACTTTTATACGCTGGTTGTATCGAAGTTATTTTAAACGGCTCAAAGCCAGAGACTATCGACCTAATAAAAGAAGCATCTGCAAGATTTGGTGCTAACAAAATGCTTGTTTCACTTTCAACTGTAGATTTTCTTTTCAAAACAAAGGATTTTCTTCAGGATAATGTTCACGAGCTTTTAATCATGAACACCACTCTTTTAGAGGGGCTTGAAAATATCACAAGCATTCCATACATTGTCCAGGTTGATAACAATGATTTTGCATATGTAGAGAAATTACTTAAATCAGATCAAATCAGAGGAATCTCTGGTGCCTTTATCAATGATACCGATACAGATATCATGCAGTTAAAGAGTGAACTTTCAGATTCTGGCATCAAAATGGACAATTTCGAGCCAAAGCTTAGCTGGTCAGATTTAAAACCAAACTCAGATGGCCTTGTACCAGTTGTAGTTCAGGATTTCCAGACAGGAGAAGTTCTTATGCTTGCCTACATGAACGAAGAGTCATTGAACTCTACAATACGTACTGGCAAGATGACATACTATTCTCGTTCAAGAAAAGCTCTTTGGGTTAAAGGAGAAACAAGCGGCCATACACAGTACGTCAAGTCATTGACTGCTGATTGTGATTTTGATACTATTTTGGCGAAAGTTTCTCAAGTTGGAGTAGCATGTCATACTGGCGCACCAAGCTGCTTCTTCAACGAAATAGTTAAAAAGGAGTATGTTGAGCGAAATCCACTTAAGGTTTTCGAAGATGTTTATGCCATTATTTTGGATAGAAAAAAGAATCCAAAGGAAGGCTCATACACTAATTATTTATTTGATAAAGGACTTGATAAAATCCTTAAAAAGGTGGGAGAGGAAGCTACAGAAATCGTTATTGCAGCTAAAAATCCTGACCCAGAGGAGACCAAATACGAAATATCTGATTTCCTTTATCACATGATGGTTCTCATGGCTGAAAAAGGTGTAACATGGGAAGACATCACATCGGAGTTAGCTCAAAGATAAATTATTTATGAAGAAATTAGCATTACCAGACGATATTTTGATGCAGATTGATAAGCCTGCACGTTATATCGGCAATGAATTTAATAGCGTAATCAAAAATCCTGCTGACGTAGACATCAGATTTGCCATGTGCTTTCCTGATGTCTATGAAGTCGGTATGTCTCATTTAGGAATTGCCATCCTTTACGATATGCTCAACAAGCGTCAGGATACATATTGTGAAAGGGTATATTCGCCATGGCCAGATTTGCATAATCTGATGAAGGAGCGTAATATACCTCTTTTTGCGTTAGAATCACAGGACCCAATCAAAGGTTTTGATTTTATTGGAATGACACTTCAATACGAAATGTGTTATACAAATATTTTGCAAATTCTTGATTTAGCTGGAGTTGCATTATTAAGCAGGGATAGAGAAAATGATGATCCTATCGTTATTGTTGGTGGACCTTGTGCCACAAACCCAGAGCCAATCGCAGATTTTGTAGATTTGGTTTACGTAGGCGAAGGCGAGACAAGTTATCCAACACTTCTCGAGCTTTACAAAGTACACAAGAAAAAGGGCTTCGATAGAAAGTCTTTCCTTAGAGAAGCCAGTCATATTCCAGGCATATATGTACCATCTCTTTATGAAGTGTCATACAAGGAAGATGGAACAATAGCAGATTTCAAACCAATCTACGCTGATGTTCCTGCAACAGTCGAAAGACAGGTTGTTAAAGATATGGATTCATCTAGTTACCCAACAAAGATGCTCATCCCATTTGTTCGTGCCATCCAGGACAGAGTTGTGCTCGAGATACAGCGCGGATGTATTCGTGGATGTCGTTTCTGCCAGGCTGGTATGATTTATCGTCCAAATCGCGAAAAATCCGTTGAAGTATTAAAGGCTCAGGCCAAGGAATTATTAGCATCTACCGGTCACGAAGAAATCAGCCTTAGTTCCCTTTCATCAAGTGATTATCATGCACTTGGTGAGCTTATGGATTTTCTCATTGACGACTGTTTATCAGAGGGTGTAAATGTATCGTTGCCATCCTTACGTATTGATGCATTTTCTTTGGATGTAATGAGCAAGGTTCAGGATGTTCGTAAATCAAGCATCACATTTGCTCCAGAGGCAGGTTCTCAAAGAATGCGTAATGTCATTAATAAAGGACTTACAGTAGAAGACATTATCGGTGGTGCAACACTTGCATTTAAGGGTGGCTGGAACAAGGTTAAATTCTACTTCATGTTAGGTTTACCTGGTGAAACAGACGAAGATATGAAAGCAATTCCTCAGCTTGCCAATGAAGTTGCTGCTGCGTACTATGATACAGTTCCAAAGGAACAGCGACAGGGTAGATGTCAGATTACTATATCTACATCTTTCTTTGTTCCAAAGCCATTTACTCCATTCCAGTGGGCTCCTATGTACGAAGCAGGAGAATATCTCCGCCGTGCTAAGGTTGTAAATGACGAAATGAAAGCACAGCTTAATCAAAAATCATTAAAATACAACTGGCATCATTCTGATGTTACTGTTCTTGAGGGTGTATTTGCCAGAGGAGACAGACGTCTTTGTCCAGCAATTCTTGATGCATACAATAGCGGATGCTTCTTCGATGCTTGGGGTGAATATTTCGATTTTGATAAGTGGCTTGCTGCATTTGAGAAAAACAATATTTCAATCGATTTTTATGCTTATAGACAGCGTGATTTAGACGAAATCTTCCCTTGGGATTTCATTGATTGTCATGTAACAAAGGATTTCTTAAAGAGAGAATGGAATAACGCCATGGCTGGCAAGGTTACTCCAAATTGTAAGATGGGCTGCAGCGGATGCGGCGCAAAATCTATAGGTTCGGGGGTATGTCACAATGCGCGTTAGAGTTAAATTTGAAAAAACAGGAATAATGAGATATGTTGGCCATTTGGATTTAATGAGATTTTTCCAGAAAGCCGTAAAAAGAGCAAATCTCCCAATTAGATATTCTGAGGGATTCAACCCACACCAGATTATGTCTTTTGCAGCACCTCTTGGTGTTGGACTTACATCTGTGGGCGAATATATGGATATCGATTTAAAGGAAGAAGTATCATCAAAAGAAGGTCTTGAAAGCCTTAATCGCAACATGGTCGAGGGCCTTGCAATTACAGGTTTCAAATATCTTCCAGATAATGCTGAAAAATGTATGAGTGCAGTTACAGCTGCCAGCTATATCGTTACATACAAAGATCCTAAGGATGATGCATGCTATATCGAAAATATCATAGATTTAAAAGAAAAGTTCTTTGATGAAGCTGCTTCTATAAATATTATTAAGAAAACTAAAAAAGGCGAAAGAGAGCTAGATTTAAAACCATTAATCTATCGCTTTAACCTTGAAATAAAAGATAATGTGCCTGTATACGATTTGCTTCTTTCAAGCGGCAGTACAGATAACATTAAACCAGAGCTTGTAGTAAAAGCCTTTCATGAGTATTTAGGTTTGCCTGAATTTGACGAGCTTTCATTGGACATTCAGCGTGTAGATATGTATACAGGAGAGCCAGACAGCTTTGTTTCTCTAGGAGAAATTGGAGATGAACATTAAAAAAGTTGTAATTACAAAAGGAATATATTTAGATAAGGAGCTTCGGCTCCTTGTTTCTTTTGATGAATTTGACAAGCCTGTAGATTTTATCAATCTGGATGTTACCAAAATCGGCGAGGTATATCTTGCTACAGTAGAAAAAGTGCTTAACGATGTAGACGGTTGTATCCTAAAGCTTGATTCAAACACAAAGGGATATATCGAGAATAAAAAGCTTATTCCAGATTCTTATGTCACAAGGCATTCCGACAAGAAAAAAGTATGCCAGGAAGATCAATTCTACGTTCAAATTTATCAGGATAGAAAAGGCATTAAGCCATATTCTTGTAACTTCATAAAGCATGAAGACTATACCGATAATCCTACATTCATAAACTATTATTTAGATAAATATTGTGATTCTGACACCGAAGTTATTACTGATATGCCGGACATCCATGAAGCTAATCCATCATTTAGATATTACATCGATGATTCCTTATCATTATGGAATCTCTATGGATTAACTAAACTATTAGATAATATTTGTTCTAGAATCTGTCATTTGAAATCTGGTGGGAACATCGTAATTGAACCAACAGAAGCTTTGACTGTAATCGATGTCAATTCCGGCAAAAACTACGGAAAACAAAATCCATTTGAGGTTAATGTAGAGGCACTGGAAGCAGCTTTCAGGGAAATCAGATTACGTTCTATATCAGGTATAATCCTTATTGACCTACTTAAAGTATCAAAAGCAGAAGAGGAGAAATTGATTGAAGTAGCAGGTAGTTTAACCACCGATGATATTTCTCGAATCACAATCCATGGTTTTTCAAATCTAGGACTTCTTGAAATCACCCGCAGCAAAATTTTTTCAACCTTTACAATATAAAGTAAAGTTAGTGTTATAACAGATTAAACATAATATGATGATATAATTCATATGATTTGGTGCAAACATTGATTCAGAAAGGAATAATCCTTATCATAGGATAGGCATCTATTATGGAACTAAACGAAATAATTCCTGTAGTAGAGAAAAAGGCTGAACAGATTGCAGATCAGGAGATTGTAAAGTATAACAAAGATTATCCTGAGATAAACTTAACAGACGATGCAAGAATTGCCGTTAAGCAGCGTGCAATATCACAACTCACCCTGCAGCTAAGTAAGTTTCGATTCAAGTCAGAAATCGACTTAGAAGACCAATTTGATAAATGGTTTGAAAGTACCGAGCAGGATAATTTGCACAGAGCTTGTAGGCATTGTCTTGAAGATGAAGCCAGAAAAATAAGAGAAAGTAATGGTCAAAATCTTTCATCTTTAGATCAATATCTTAAGAAACATCTCGGAGATATACATACAGTAGAGTAATATTCAATTAAATTATTGACGATAGCCAATTGCTGTGCTATTATACTTGAGTATGCCGCTCAGTGTGGTTTTTTGAAGTGTGTTTCATTCCGAAGCACCACCGAAACTGGCGAGTAATGATAAAAAGGAGGAGCAACCATGTACGCAATTATTGCAACAGGTGGTAAGCAGTACAAAGTTTCTGAAGGCGATATCATTACCATTGAAAAGCTTGGCGTTGAAGCTGGTGAGAAGGTTACTTTTGATCAGGTTCTTGCTGTTAGCGACAAGGATCTCAAGGTTGGTGACCCTACAGTTAAGGGCGCAACAGTAGAGGCTTCTGTTGTTAAAGAAGGCAGAGGTAAGAAGGTAATCGTTTACAAGTACAAGAGAAAAACAGGTTACCACAAGAAGAATGGCCACAGACAGGCTTTCACACAGGTTAAGATTGAAAAGATTAACGGTTAATTATGGTTTCCGTGATTATTTCCAAGCAAGCAGCAGATATTAAACAGATTTCTTTGGACGGTCATGCCGGTTCCGAGGAAGCAGGACAAAACATTGTTTGTGCTGCAGTTTCAGTATTAGCTATTAACACATTTAACAGCATTGAGCGTTTTACTGATGATGCTTTTAGTGTTGAGGCAGCTGAAGACGGAGGACATTTAGTTATGTCTTTTTCAGAAAAGCTATCTGATAGAGCTCAGCTTTTAATTGACTCTATGTTGCTTGGTTTGGGCGAGATTCAAAAACAATACGGTGATGAGTATATTTCACTAGAAATTAAGGAGGTGTAAGACATGCTACAGATGAACCTTCAGTTCTTCGCTCATAAAAAGGGTGTAGGCTCTACAAAGAACGGTAGAGATTCTGAGTCTAAGAGATTAGGTGCTAAAAGAGCAGATGGTCAGTTCGTAAAGGCTGGCAACATTCTTTATAGACAGCGCGGTACAAAGATTCTTCCAGGCAATAATGTAGGTCTCGGTGGAGACGATACACTTTTTGCTTTAGTTGATGGAGTACTTCGTTTCGAGAGAAAGGGAAGAGACAAGAAGCAGGCTTCTGTCTATCCTGTAGAGCAGTAATTATTTGACCCGACTATACGTGTTACGTAAAGTCGGGTCGTTTTTCATTTCAGTATAAGGAGATTTTTATGGCATTTGCTGATAGAGCAAAGATTATTATAAAATCAGGTAAGGGTGGCGATGGTCACGTTAGTTTCCGTCGTGAAAAATATGTACCAAATGGTGGTCCAAATGGTGGCGACGGTGGTAAAGGCGGAGATGTAATTTTCGAAGTAGATCCAGGCCTTAACACACTTACAGATTATAGACATCGTAGAAAATTTGCTGCAGCTCCAGGTCAGGAGGGTGGCAAAGACAATTGTCATGGCAAAAATGGAGAGGATTTAATCCTAAAGGTTCCAGAAGGAACTGTTATCAAAGATGCCGAATCAGGAAAGGTTATTGCAGATATGTCAGGCGATAACAAGCGTCAAATCGTTCTTCCTGGTGGTAAAGGCGGACTTGGAAATCAGCATTTTGCAACTTCTACAATGCAGGCACCTAAGTACGCAAAGCCAGGTGTAGATGCAATTGAATTAGAGGTTATCCTTGAGCTCAAGGTTATAGCTGATGTAGGTCTTGTAGGTTATCCAAACGTTGGTAAATCAACATTTTTATCACGTGTAACAAATGCAGACCCTAAAATTGGAAATTATCATTTTACAACACTTAGCCCAAATCTTGGTGTTGTAGATGTTGATGATATAAATGGTTTCGTTATTGCTGATATTCCAGGCCTTATCGAAGGTGCATCTGAAGGAATCGGACTAGGTCATGAATTCCTTCGTCACATCGAACGAACAAAGGTTATCATTCATATGGTTGATGGCGCTTCTGTAGAAGGCCGTAATCCTGTTGAGGATATTAAAACTATCTCTGCTGAGCTTGAAGCATATGATTCAGCTCTTCTTAAAAAGCCACAGGTTATTGCAGCCAACAAAATGGATGTAATCGGAGAGGAATCTAATCAGGTTCTTGAAGAATTAAAAGCAGAATTTGAGCCTAAGGGCATCAAAGTATTTGCTATTTCTGCAGTTAGCGGTCAGGGCATTAAAGCGCTTTTATACGAGGTTGTACGACTTCTTGATACATGTGATGATGCTCCAATCGTTTATGAGCAGGAGTTTGATCCTACAATCAGAGCATTCAATGACGAGCCTTACACAGTTGAGATTAACGATGAAGGCGATTACGTTGTTGAAGGACCACGTATTGAAAAAATGCTTGGATACACAAACCTTGAGTCTGAGAAGGGATTCTTATTCTTCCAGAACTTCCTCAAAGAGCAAGGCATCTTGAAGGAGCTTGAGGAAAAGGGTATCCAGGAAGGCGATACAGTTCGTATGTATGGTCTAGTATTTGATTACTACAAATAAAGAGGTATAGAAATGACAAATAAACAGAGAGCTTATTTATCATCTTTAGCAGCCGATATGAGCCCTATTTTACAAATCGGCAAGGCTTCACTTACACCAGAATATACAAATGCAGTTGATGAAGCTTTAGAGGCTAGAGAGCTTATAAAGATAAATGTATTAAAGAATTGTTTTGATGATCCTAAGGAAATCGCTCAAGTATTAGCTGAGCGTACACATGCAGAAGTTGTTCGTGTTATCGGTCGTAAGATCGTGCTTTACAGAGCTGCTAAAAAGCCTGTTATTAAGCTTCCACAGTAAAGGAGACATCATGAGAATTGGCATTTATGGTGGTACATTTAATCCGATTCATAACACCCATATAGAAATAGCGCAGGCTGCTAAAAAGCAGTTTGACTTAGATATTGTCTATTTCCTTATTTCAGGCACACCGCCTCACAAGGATACTAGTGAAACTGTTGCTGATTTATGCAGATACGATATGGTGCGCCTTGCAATCGAAGGCATCGACGGGCTAGAAATAGACGACAGAGAAATATATCGAGCTGGAAAAAGTTATTCTTATATTACATTTACAGAATTACATCAAGAGCACCCGGATGATGAATTATTCTTTATTATGGGTAGCGACAGCCTTATCAATTTCAAAAATTGGGTTAAACCTGAAATCATTTCCCAGTATTGTAATGTCCTTGCAGCACCTAGAGCCGGGGATGATATGGATAAAATAGAGCAATCTATCCATGAATGCAAAAATATCTTTGATGGTGATTTTTTCTTAATTGATTATATTGCAAACGATATTGCTTCCTCATCAATAAGAAACAAAATCAGAATAAATCCAGATATTAAAAATCAGATGCCAGAAGCAGTCTTTAATTACATAATTGAGCATAATCTTTATGCCCCTGATTCATACACCATGGAAGACGTTATGCGTCTTGATAATGAAATGAAAAAGGAGTTAAAAGTAAGTAGATATGTTCACACCATAGGAGTAGCTCATACAGCATATAGCTTAGCAATAAGATGGAATTATCCATCTATAAACGCTATGGTAGCTGGTATGCTTCACGACTGCGCAAAATGCATCTCAGATGAAAAACGTATCAACGTATGTGAGAAAAACAATATTCCTATAACTGATATAGAGTATAAATATCCACACTTGCTTCACGGCAAAGTTGGAGCCTATTACGCTAAAGAAAAGTATGACGTAAAGGACAAGCAAATCGCTCATGCGATTGAAGTTCATACAACTGGATGTCCAAATATGAGTTTATTAGATAAAATCATATTTGTGTCAGATTATATTGAGCCAGGCCGTGATAAACAGCCACGGCTAGATATAATTCGTTCGGTAGCTTATAGCGATTTAGATTTGTGCGTATATATGATTCTTGAGGATTCAGTAAATTATCTTAATAGCAATCCTGATATGGTAGATCCAACAACAATAGATACGTTTAATTATTATCGTAAATTACTTAATAAATAGAAGAGAGGTACAATATGGATTCAAGAGAAATGGCAAAACTTGTTTGCAAAGCACTTGACGATAAGAAAGCTATCGATGTTAAAGCTATCGATATTTCAAATGTAAGTATCATGGCTGATTATTTCATCGTTGCTTCTGCATCAAACCAGAGTCAGATGAATGCAATGCAAGATGAAGTAGATAGAATTCTTTACGAAAACGGAATTCACGCTAAATCTATCGAGGGTAATAGACAAAGCACATGGGTACTTATGGACTACGAAGATGTAATTGTTCACTTATTCTCTGAAGAAGATAGATTATTCTACGATTTAGAAAGAATTTGGAAAGATGGCATCCTTATTGATGCTGCTGACTTATAGAATTAATAAAAGCCAATCCGAAAGGATTGGCTTTTTTAGTATAAATAACACTAGAAGAAACGGAAAACACCGAATACTTTACCAAGGATTTGACAGTCTGGAACAATGATAGGATCCATAGTGTCATTTTCAGGCTGTAAACGAATGTGTCCATCCTCTTTATAGAATGTCTTAACAGTAGCGCTGTCATCTACGAGAGCAACTACCATATCACCATTTTTAGCTGTATCTTGCTGCATAACAATAATAGTATCTCCATCAAGAATACCAGCATTAATCATTGACTCACCCTTGACACGAAGCATGAAAGCCTGCTGATTAGGCATATGCTCAGCTGGAATAGGGAAGTATTCATCGATGTTCTGAACTGCAAGAAGTGGCTGACCAGCAGCAACATTTCCAACTACAGGAACATTGACAACCTCACGACGAACAATATTAAAATTATCATCAACGATTTCAATAGCACGTGGCTTTGATGGGTCACGCTTGATATATCCATTCTTTTCAAGAGTCTCCAAATGAGAGTGTACAGATGATGTAGATTTAAGATTACATGCATCACAAAGCTCTCTAACAGTAGGAGGATAACCTTTATTTAAAATTTCTTTTTTAATAACTTCAAGGATTTCGCGCTGTTTTGCAGAAATTTTTCCGTATGCCATAGGAAAGGCTCCTTTCTTTTTTTATTAATTTTACAATAGCACAAAGAACATACTTTTGCAAACACATTTTCCGAAATTTTGTTCGAAAAAAGTATTGACAAAACGAACGTTCGGATTTATATTGATACCAGAACAAAGGTTCCGAACATTTATTTTGGAGGGTTTGATATTATGAAGGTATATAGCAAGTCAGAACGTATCGTTAGAAATAGAAAAATCATGTTATTAGCAGGCATTATCGCTACTTTATTATTCAGCTTCATTCTCTTTTCTAATAGAGCAGCAGCCGAAACAAATCGTCAGGTTTACACATATTACACCAGCTATGAAATCCAGCCAGGTGATACTTTGTGGTCCATAGCAGATCAGTTCATGGGCCCAGATTATACAGACAAACAGGATTTCATCAACAATATCAAATCAATGAATCATCTTCTGGACGATGATATTACAGCTGGTAATTATCTCGTTATCGAATACTCTTCATACGATATGTTGTAGTAAGTATTCACAGGGCTCCCCCATTTATGGTACTATCATATATAGAGAATATGGATAGGGAGTTATTATGATTCGTTTTTTAATAGCAATTCTGTTTAACGCAAAGCGTGGACCTGAAATTGTTCCTACTATGCGTAAAATGATAAAACATAAAGAAAAATACCCAGAGAAAACAAGATACGCATATGCACTCCGACTTATACGTTATCTTAAGAAATCTGCCCGAATTACCACAGAGGTATATGGCACAGAAAATCTTCCTGAGGAGGGCGGATACATCATGTATCCAAACCATCAGGGCAAATATGACGCTCTTGGAATCATGTATGCGCATCACAATCCTTGTACCTTCGTTATGGACAAGGCCAAATCATACGGTTTTCTTGTTCGCGAAATGGTAGATTTACTTGGTGCCAAGCGTTTAGCATTGGATGACGTACGTCAAAACATTCGTATCATGGCTCAGATAGAAGAGGAAGTAAAGGAAGGAAAACGCTTCATTCTTTTCTCTGAAGGCGGATATGCCAGCAATGGCAATATCGTTCAGCGTTTCAAGCCAGGCAGCTTCAAATGCGCTATGAAGGCTCAGGTACCTATCATTCCTGTTACACTTATCGATTCTTACCTTGCTTTTAATAGCTTTAAGCCTGGTCCAGTTACCACCAAAGTAATATTTGGTGAGCCAATCTATTACGAAACCTACAAAGATATGAAAACCCATGAGGTTGCAGATATTGTTAGAAATACCATCATTTCTACAATGGAAGAATTTGGAGTATATGTAAATAATCCAGAAAAAGATCCTGAGTACTAATCGTCATTTAAAAATAGGTAAATGATATGAAGTTACAGCTTTTCCATACATCCTACGAAGAAATCAAAAATCCTGACATTCATTACGGCCGCAAAAACGCCGATTTTGGTCAGGGCTTCTATACATCTGATGATTCAGACTTTGCAGGCCGTTGGGCCCGTGAAAAGGCAGGATATGACATCATAATTAATAAATATGAATTGGAATTAGGCGGACTTAATATAAAAGAATTCAGCCGAGATTCAGAATGGGCAGACTATATTTTCAACAATCGAGCTGCCAAAGATGACTATTTATCTGAATACGACGTTATAAAGGGACCTATCGCAAACGATACTTTGTACAATACCTTTGGTATTATCACTAGTGGCTTTCTTTCCAAAAAAGAAGCTCTTGAGTTGCTTCTTCAGGGCGGATGTTACTATCAAATAGTATTAAAGACCCAGAAGGCTGCTACTCATCTGGAATGGATTGGTTCAGAAATCCTTAGTCACGAACATGCCCTTCGTTATCAGGATATTGTAAAAAAAGAAGAGGAAGAATATCAAGAAGCAATATCTCAAATACTTTCATAAAATACTGTAAAAATGCTCCGTAATCATTTAAAATGATTTCGGAGTTTTTTATTGGAGAGTTTAATGTATGAAAATGTTAAAAAATACTACTAAGAATCTTGTAGAATCGCTAATTATTCAAGATCCACATATTACTGTCACAAGTCCTAGTCAAGGATATTATTACTTTTCATTATTTTATATTTTTGTTCATACCGCATTAGAAGTTTTTTACATAGCTGTCGGCTGCACTCCAATGGCTATTATCAACGTATTTAGCATCGCTTTATATGTATATACATGTCATTTGTGCAAGATTGGCTATGAGCTGGTTGCATACAGAATGAGTATGATAGAAATATATTTGCATATCGTTTTGGCAACTGTATTTCTAGGCTATAGTTGTGGTTTTATTCTATGGTGTTTTGGTATGTTGTTGGGAACAGTCACTCCATACTATACCCCAATGAAAACAATAATTGACCGAGCAATCATGTATCTATTTGTGATTCTCATTATGGTGACATTTTTTGTTTTAACTATACTTGATTACAATGAAATCATATATACGCGATATTATGTTTCGGAAAACATAGCCAAAATTTTATTTGCCATTAATTCATTATTAATCTTTATTGAAATTATTGTACATGTATACAATTCGTCCTTAAGAACCAATCAGTATAGTTATGATGTAAAAATGATAGCTAATACAGATTATCTTACTAAGCTCTATAATCGACAGTACATGCAAAGATATACAACTGACAGGATTACATGCTTCAACAAATCAAAAGATACTACAGATATTTCGATAGCAATAATGGATATCGATTATTTCAAAACTATAAATGATACATATGGACATTTAGCAGGTGATTATATCTTAATAGAACTATCAAAAATTCTCAGTTCCCAGAAACACATAAGAGTATCTCGATGGGGTGGAGAGGAGTTCTTGCTAATATCTTCAAGGGAAACAGATAATAAAACATTCTGCAATATAATTGAAGGTCTATGCAAAACAATAGCTAATCAGAATTTAAAGTATAATGGTACACCTATAAAGGTCACAGCATCATTTGGAATTGCAAAATACCAGCCTAATGAAAGCCTAGAAAACTTCATCAAGAGTGCTGATATTAAATTATACGAAGCAAAACAAAATGGTAGAAACCAGGTTTGCTAAAATAAATAATGTTTTAAAGGGGGACAATAATGTTTATTACTGATGACGGCCTTAAGCTAAATGCAAAGCTTGATATGCCTACAAATGGTGCTACTAAATGTCCACTATGTTTGGTATTTCATGGATTTACAGGACATATCGAGGAGGACCACATCCTTGCAGTATCAAAGGGATTAAACGAAATAGGAGTTGCCACTTTAAGAGTGGATTTATATGGCCACGGCAACAGCGATGGTGAATTCAAAAATCACAATCTCTATAAATGGCTTAACAACATTCTTACAGTTGTAGATTACGCTAAAACTCTTGATTTCGTTACAGATATCTACATGTGCGGCCACTCACAGGGTGGTCTTGCAGTTACACTAGCTGCCGCAATGGAAAGAGATGTAATTAAGGCTTTAATTCCACTTTCTCCAGCTTATGTTATAATAGAAGGAGCAAAAAAAGGGGAATTATTGGGACAGCCTTTTGATCCTGAAAACATCCCAGATATGCTTCAGTCATGGGATGGAAGAGAACTTAGTGGCAATTATATAAGAGTTGCTCAATCTATTGATTTAGATGCAGAAATTAAAAAGTATACCGGCCCAGTTCTCATCGTCCACGGAGATGCCGATGAAGCAGTTCCTGTAGAATATGGAATTGAAGCATCAAAGAAATTCGCTAACTGCACATTGAAGCTTATACCTGGTGATACTCATTGCTATGATTACCATCTTGATCAAGCTGTTGAAGCTGTACAGGAGTTTGTAAAGGGTTTATGATTTAATTGCAAGGAGGGTAAGTTATGAATGTAGCTCTAATTTATTTAATTGGTTTACTTGTTCTATTAATTGCAGTTGTATTTATTGGATGGATTGCAAGAAAGATTGATTATACACTGCAGGTTAAAGGTAAAATACCCGAACACAAGATTAAAGAAGATATACCATTTGAAAATCCATCAGAAGAAATAAATGCACAAAATGATATGACATTTGCAATAGAAGGCCAAAGGGCTGCACATCCTATACCACCAAGATAATATGTTAAGGGACCTATTCATAGAATAGGTCCTTTTTTTCACACCTATTGCAACTTGTGGTGCTGGGACGTAAAATAAAATATGTAAAAGGAGACGACTTATGGAATTATGTTATGACATGGTTATAAATATAGGGCTACTGGCTTTAATTGCTCTTGCTTTGACAAAAATTCCATATATTGACCATATTTTATGCCAGGATAGCGGTCACGCCAAGCTAGGACGGTTTGTACTTGGCGGAATTTTTGGTGGATTTTGCATATTTTCAACCTGCACTGGAGGTGTCGTCCAAGGTGCCATCCCAAATACAAGAGTATTGGGGGTTTTAGCTGGCGGGCTACTTTGTGGACCAATAGTTGGCATTACAGCAGGAACAATAGGCGCAATTCATCGATTTCTATTTGACCCACATGGATTAACCACATTTGCTTGCGCATATTCTACATTTTTAGAGGGAATACTGTCAGCTGTCATATATCAGATTCTTAAAAAGAAGAATTATACATTAAAATGGACCACGCTACTTGTAATTACAGCTGCTGCGGAAGGGTTTCATATGATAAATCTTTTAATATTTGTGAAACCATTTTCCATAGCAATAGAAATCGTAAAGACGTTAACAATTCCAATGGTAATTATCAATTCCATAGGTATGCTTTTATTCTTTTCAATTTTTAAAGATGTATATATGAGACAAATGCTTCAAGAAGATAATGAAAGGCTTGAAACAATAAACAACGATTTACTTGAAAAGACAAAAGCTAAGCAAAAGATTGGCCCTTTTGGATTACAGGCAGGAGATCACACAGAGCTTGTAGAAGCTGACAATATCTATTACATCGAGGCCATTCATAAAGGAGCAAAAATATATTGTAAAAACCAGACTTATTATAGCAATGAGCCACTTATTGAATGGGAGAAGAAACTAGAATCTGATGACAACTCATTTGTAAGAATTCATAGAAGCTATATTGCAAATCTTACAAAAGGTGAATCCTTACAACCAGATGCCAATAACGGTTATGCACTTTGTATGAAAGATGATAATCATACTATTATTCCAATCAGCAGAAAGATAATCCACAAAATAAAGGACTATTATAGCATGTAAATCAGTACCTGTTTTTAGCATTTCAGTCCGAACCCGTTGTTGTAGGTAAAATTAGATACTATACTACAAGTTAAGAGATGTCCTTATAGGACAAAATAAATGTAACGGGGGTGTATGTATATGATTAGTTTTATTATTTGTCTGGCAGTACTTATAGGAGGGTACTTTGTCTACGGAAGGGTAATAGAAAAACTCTACGGACCAGATGATAGACAAACGCCAGCCGTGAGAATCAATGACGGCGTCGATTTCGTTGTAATGCCAAAATGGAAGCTATTTTTAATCCAGCTTCTAAATATTGCAGGACTTGGTCCAATTTATGGTGCATTAGCAGGTGCGCAGTGGGGCACATCAGTTTTTCTTTGGATTACACTAGGTACCATTTTAGCTGGTGGTGTTCATGATTTTTCTGTAGGATTTATGAGCATGCGTCACGATGGAGCCAGCGTATCAGAGCTTACAGGCATATACCTTGGAAATGTAATGAAGACTATTATGCGCATATTCAGCGTCGTACTTCTTGTAATGGTTGGTACAGTATTTGCAGTTGGTCCTGCTGGTTTGATTTCTTTATTAATTGGAAATCAGGGTGGTTCAGGTCTTCTGACGAACACGTATTTTTGGTTGGCAATAGTCTTAATTTATTATTTCATTGCCACATTCATTCCAATTGATAAAATCATCGGAAAGCTTTATCCAGTATTCGGAATATGCCTTATAGTAATGGCATTTGGCGTAGCTATAGGTATATTTACACACGGTTACACAATTCCAGAGATTCAGTTAGCCAACTTACATCCAGATAACACACCAATCTGGCCAATGATGTTTGTTTCTGTTGCTTGTGGTGCTATTTCAGGTTTCCATGCAACTCAATCACCACTAATGGCTCGTTGCTGTTCTTCAGAAAAAGAAAGCCATATGGTATTCTACGGTGCTATGGTTAGTGAAGGTATCATCGCTCTTATCTGGGCAGCAGCAGGTAGTGCAATTTATGCAACGACAGGAGGTCTTACAACTGGTTTAACAGCAATGCTTGCAAATGGTCAGGCTACTTGTGTATATGATATCTGCACAAAGACAATGGGCGGTTTCGGCATCGTTTTAGCAATGCTTGGAGTTATAGCTTGTCCTATTACATCTGGTGATACAGCTTTCAGATCTGCACGACTTGTAATCGCTGACTGGTTCAAGATTGACCAGAAGCCATACCTTAGCCGTCTGTATATTTGCGTTCCACTTCTTGCAGCCGGTGCACTGATTAGCCAATTAAACTATGGTGTAATCTGGAGATATTTCAGCTGGTCAAATCAGACACTTGCCATGATAGCTCTTTGGACCGCATCAATGTATCTATATAAAAATGCAAAGAATTACTGGTTCACAGCAGTTCCTGCAACATTTATGTCAGCAGTTTCAGTCACATATTTCTTCTGTGCACCAGAGTGCTTACATCTATCTACAAAAATAGCTTATCCAATAGGAATAATTGCAGCCGCTGTTTTCCTTGGATTATTTATAAGAGCTACATTAAAACAACATGATACAGTTTCTCACTTCAAGATGATGCATCATGTATGATATAATGTGAATAATATAGAAGCCGATAAGGTAAGCATATAGTACAAATCAAAACACTTATGGTTGATTAGTAATTTTCAATCATAAGTGTTTTTTATACATATAATAAATCAGACAATCATGAAAGAGGTGTAAATGTATTTAATATCAGCATATTTTGATAAAAATACAACTGAAAAGCTTCAGGAATATATTTGCAAAATAGCAGAGGCATCAGGCAATAGTTTTATGCTAGATAATAACGTGCCTCCCCATATGACACTAACCGCAATAGAAGCTAGAAGCATAGATGTACTGGTGCCTACATTTGAAAATCTTAATAACAAATTACATGGCGGTGATATATCAATAATATCTGTAGGCCAGTTTATGCAGAAGGTAATATATGCTGCGCCATATTTAAACCAGTACTTGTTTAATCTTCAGCAGGATATCTGTGACTCATTTGCTGAGGTTCCTGAGACAACAATAAGCAAATACTACAGGCCTTTGTCTTGGCTACCACATACTACACTAGGCAAGACATTAGCTATCGATCAAATGAATGAAGCTGTTAAAGCTATGCGTGATTTTAAGAATATTGAAGCACAAATTGTTCGCATAGGATTAGCAAAGGTTAATCCTCATGAAGATGTTTGTAATATAGAATTATTTTGACATATGTCAGGAATACTGATATATTATATTTGACATATGTCAATAAAGGCAGGAGGATTCTATTGTGCCTAGATTACCAAAATGTAGAAAGATACGTGTATTTCCAGATTACTATAGCTTTGTTCCAGAAAATTCTGAGAAACCTGAGTTGGAAACAATCACCCTTACTCTAGATGAGTATGAGACTTTGAAACTTTTAGATGCTGAAGGTTTGAATCAAGAGGATTGTGCAAACAGCATGGGGGTAGCCAGAACAACTGTTACAGCTATGTATGAGAGTGCCAGAAAAAAAATAGCTACTGCACTTATAGAAGGAAAGCGAATTCGTATATCCGGTGGTAATGTAGAGTTGAATAGAAACCAAGCTTTTTTTGATAATAAATTGAAATCAAAAGGAGTAAATATAATGAGAGTAGCGGTAACTTATGATAATGGAAATGTGTTTGGACACTTTGGAAGAACAGAACAGTTCAAAGTTTACGATATCGAGGATGGTAAGGTTGTTAGCTCTGAGGTTGTAGGTACTAATGGTGAGGGCTGTGGCGCTCTTGCAGGTGTTTTAAATCTTGCAGAAGTAGATGTTCTTATCTGTGGTGGTATCGGCGGTGGCGCTGTAATGGCCCTTCAGGAGGCAGGCATTCAGTTATACGCTGGTGCAAGCGGAAATACTGATGAAGTGATAAATGCATTCTTAGCAGGTACACTTGCAGCTTCAGGTGAAGCAAACTGTTCGCATCACGACGAAGAACATGGTGAAGGTCATAGTTGTCATGGACACGGTCATGGAAGCTGCCACAAGTAAATACATATTCCAAAGGTTACTGCAAAAAATTGCGGTAGCCTTTTTTAATTTACAAGAACTAAAAAATATGCAGAACAGCATAAGTATAATTCTATTAAACAAATTTTGGAAATATGGTAATTAAAGCTTTAATTAGGTAGTCAAATCAACTAGAATAAAGACATTAAAAAATCGGGATTTATGATGATGTAAATAAGCAGATAGGAGGAGTAACTTGTTTGGATATTAAGTATTTGTTGTTTTTGCAGGAAATTAGGGAGAGCGCACCCGAATGGATTAATAATCTGATGCAACTTATCACCGATATGGCCGGAGGCATTCTTATTC
>NZ_SVET01000027.1 GCF_015057245.1 Pseudobutyrivibrio ruminis | reverse complement strand
TATTCATTTTTCAAAGTATCTATTTTATCTAAAATAAAAAAACTAAGACTTTGAAAAATAGGGCCTTGCCCTAACAACAAAAATGAATACCTACTAAATCAGTAGGTATTCATATAATATTTTTTATGATGCTATTTGTCAATATTACAAGCTCAATGTTTCATTCATACTTCCGGTACGATACCCCTTTAAATCAAGGGCTACGTATGCAAAGCCATATTCCTTAAGCTTATCATATACCTTTAATCTGAATGCTTCATCATACATTCTAGGGAAATCAGAAGGACTCAGTTCTATTCTTGCAACATTATCTCCGTGAATACGTACTCTAAATTGTTTGAAGCCCTCATCCAATAAAAACTGCTCTGCTTTATCAACCATTGAAAGCTTCTTTTCTGAGATTGTCTCACCATATGGGAAACGGCTTGCAAGACAAGCAAATGACTGTTTCTCTGCTGTTGGAAGTCCAAGCTCCTTTGAAAGCTGACGAATTTCTGACTTCGTAAATCCGATATCTCTCAGTGGGCTTTTTGCGCCAAGCTCTGCAACCGCCTGTAAACCTGGGCGATAGTCTCCATTATCATCCAAATTTGAGCCTTCTGCCACATAGTCTATCCCCTGCTCCTTGGCAAGTGCAAACATCTTTTCAAAAAGCTCCTTCTTGCAAAGATAACATCTATTTGGTGGGTTTTGTGCAAAACCTTCTATTTCTAATTCTTCTGATTCAACGATAAAATGTCTAACTCCAAGTGATTTAGCATAGTCGATTGCTTCGTTCAGTTCTCTCTTTGGAAAAGAACAGGAAGAAGCAGTCACCGCAATAGCATTGTCCCCTAGGGCATCATGTGCTGCATAAAGAAGAAATGTGGAATCAACTCCACTGGAAAAAGCCACTGCCACCTTACCTAAATCCTTAAAGTAATCCTTTAGTCTATCGTATTTGTCCATTAATTCCTGATACATACCTACTCCTTTTACCTATCTAATTAGTAGGATAATATCACTATAATTTGATTGCGTCAAACCTTTTATCGATTAAAGAACTCTACAAATTCCTCGTAGCCTTCACCTGAAAGCTGTTCCTTCTGGAACTTTTTATTTTTGTTCATACGAACAACGAGAACTGTATTGCCCTCTGCACGTGCAGCCTTTGCCTGAGCCATAACCTCAGCAAGCTTCTCTGCTGGATAACCCTTTTCAACAAGGTATGCAATCTTTTTGCTAGCGCCAGGAACCTTGAAGCCCTGCTCCATAAGAAGAAGGATGATGCGCTCAAAGCCGATTGAGAAACCACAAGCTGGTGTATTCTGGCCTGTGAAGTTGCCAATCATCTTGTCGTAACGTCCGCCACCACCGCAGCTTCCGCCGAACTCAGGAATGGCGATTTCAAAAATAGTACCTGTGTAATAGCTCATTCCACGTACAAGTGTTGGATCAAATACAAGCTCAAAATCAGCTTCCTTTGTAGCGTTGACTGCAGAAGCAATCTCTCTCATCCAATCTGCGACTTCCACATCAAGGAAATCACCAAGCTTATCAAGAAGAATGTTCATACCTTCTGCAACATCCTTAACATTTTCAAGGGCTGCAAAAAGACCAACATATTTGTCGATTGACTCCTGTGAATATCCTGACTCAAGAAGCTCCTTAGAAACTCCATCAAGACCAATCTTGTCCATCTTATCAAGTGTGATGAAGATTGAATCGTAATCTTCCTCTGCAAAACCTGCATAAGCTGCCATTGCCTTAAGGATACGACGCTCGTTGATGCGGATTTCAAAGTTCTTGAAACCGATACGTCCAAGTGTTGTAGTTGTAGCAAGGATAAGCTCTATCTCTGCAAGGTTGCTAGGCTCTCCAAGAATATCGATATCACACTGTGTAAACTGGCGATAGCGACCACGCTGAGGTCTGTCTGCTCTCCAAACAGAACCAATCTGAAGTGACTTGAATGGTGATGTAAGCTCATTTGCGTGATTTGAATAAAAACGGCAAAGAGGTACTGTAAGGTCGTATCTCATACCAAAATCTACTACATCATCCTCTGTCTGTGCCTCAGGTATGTTAAGCTTTTCTCCACGCTTCATTACCTTGAAGATAAGCTTTTCGTTTTCGCCACCCTGCTTGTTAGAAAGGTTGCCGATTGACTCCATTGCAGGTGTTTCGATTGGAGTGAATCCGAAAGAACGATATGTGTCCTTGATTATAGAAGTAACGTAGTCTCTAACTTCCATTTCGTATGGAAGGATGTCTTTCATTCCATTAACTGGTTTCTTGTTTAAAGCCATTTTAAATCCTCTCTAAGTCTTTCTCTTTTTCTATCTATCATTTCATCAATTCTGTCAATGTATAATTGAACGTCCTTGACATTTTCACATCTAGTAACTGTCTTGCCATGGTCAGCAACAAACTTGCATGAACAGCCAGCACCAAGTGCCATTATAGTTTGTTTCTCTTCCATTATCAAGATATTGTAAAGCCCCTCTTTACCTGGTGTTGCATAGCCTATGTTCTCAAGATTTGCAGCCATATTTTTCTGGCGGTAAAGATAATATGCATTCATGCCCATATGATGTGCACAGTCCAGGCAAATATCCATATGAGTCTGTGAGTTTTCGATTAAATAATCATCATAAGACTCTCTGTCAATATTGAGACGCGCGGAATGCTTAAGTGCCAAAGAATGGACAGTTAAGTTGTCCGGTGCCATCTTTTCAACTTCATCAAGAGTGTATTTCACATCCTCAATAGTCTCCCCTGGAAGTCCCAGAATCAAATCCATGTTGATGTTATCAAAGCCAAGCTCTCGAGCCCATCCGTATACACGATGAATATCCTCCACCTTGTGGAATCGACCAATCAAATCCAAAGTCTTTTGATTCATTGTCTGTGGATTGATTGAAATACGGCTAACTGGATGATTCTTCATAATCTGAAGCTTTTCGTATGTAATTGAATCTGGTCTGCCTGCCTCAATTGTGTATTCCAAAAGGGATTTTGTGTCAAAGTACTTATCTACAAGTGTAAGAAGCTTTTCCAAATGCTCCTCGTCAAGAGATGTTGGTGTGCCACCGCCTATATAAATTGTAGTAAGGCTCTTTTCTTTGCATGCTTCAGCTGTAAAAGCCATTTCTTTTTCAAGAGCATCTAGATAATCATCTAGCTTTTTCTTCCACAGCCCAATTGGGTATGAAGTGAATGAGCAGTACAGACAGGTGCTAGGGCAAAATGGAATTCCGATGTATACAGAATAGCCATTGTCATAATCTATCTTTGATAAAAGCTCATGCTCCTTGTGAGAAACCTGTAGACTCAAATTGATTTTAGCGTCCGAGGTGCGGTAGGTATCCTTCATGTATGAAGCAATAGCCTCATCATCTGCCCCATCTTCTATCATACCAAGGCTGATTTTGGTTGGGCGGATGCCTGTAAGAGTACCCCATGGCAATTCCTTACCAGTACGTTTGCTAAGGCTTTCGTATATTGCAAGCTTCAAACGGTTCTTTGTGTCTGGTCTGTCAGAATAGTCGATTTCGATTTCCTTGCCGTCTAACGTAAGAACATTGTCTGAGTAATTAACCTGCATCGAAAAAAGAAGCCCTGCATCCTCAGGTGTGGGCTCTGTAGAGATTTTGACCTCTTCCTTTGGATAAAAGGCTTTAACTAGTGAATAAATATCATATTCAAAATTATCTTCGTTTAATTGTATGTAAATCATAAAAATGGATTGTATATCCTTTCTGTACCGATAGTGGTTGGCTCGTTGTGACCAGGGTAACAGATAGTATCATCTGAAAGAGTCATAAGCTTTGATTTGACTGACCCAACCAACTGGCTCATGGAACCACCCGGGAAATCTGTACGTCCCACGGAACCACAAAACAATGTATCTCCGGTAAAAACTATATCTTCATTAGGAAAATAGAAACAGCATCCACCTGGTGTATGTCCTGGTGTGAAAAGGCACTTGATATGAAGTCCTGCTAAATCCATTTCCTCGTCATCCTTTAAGAAAACATCTGCGCTATAGCTTTTGGAATCTCCAAACATATCTCCTGAAAGGTTGATGCTTGGATTCTTTAATTCCTCTGCTGTAGCTTCATGTGTGTAAACCTTTATGCCATATTCCTTGGCTGTGGATGCAGCCTCCCCGGCATGATCAAAATGACCATGTGTCAAAAGGATAGCAACCGGCTTTGTGCCAGTGCTTTCCACTGCAGACTTGATACGCTCAAAAGCTGAGCCTGGATCAATTATGATTGATTCATTTGTATCTTCATTTATGGCTATATAGCAGTTTTCTGCCGCTGCCGGCAAAAGTACTTTTACTACTTTCATCTTATCCTCTAGGTCTTTCTACATCGATGATAGACTCAACCTGTTTAATCTTTTCAACAAGTGAACGAAGCTGTTCGCGGCTTTGTGTACCAAATTTGATAGTAATAGTTGCAACGCCCTGTTTGCTTGTCTTTGAATGGATTGAATCGATATCTATCTCTCTTTCGGTGAATATGCGAGTAATATCAACCAAAAGTCCTGTACGGTTATTTCCGTAAATATTGATTTCTGTAAGGTATACTCCACCCTTCTTGCCATCTTCCTCTGCGTCGCGGGCCCACTCGGCCTCGATAAGACGCTCTTTTTCGAATTCTGGAAGATTAATCATATTGATGCAATCGGTACGGTGAATTGATACACCTCTTCCTCTAGTAACAAAACCAACGATTTCATCACCTGGAACTGGATTACAACACTTTGAAAAACGAACTGAAACATCGTAAAGTCCGCTAACTGTAATACCATTTTTAGACTTTGGCTTAGCTTCCTTGCCTGAACCAGAATGCTCTGCCAATATTTCTTCGTCAGTAACCTTAACTGGGTGGTCTTTCTGCCATGCAGAGAACATTCTGTTTATGACAGCACCTTCTTTTATGGCACCCTGACCTACTGCTGCAAGGCAATCCTCCCAGCTGTGGAATCCGTATTTATTTATGATGATTTCCTGATATTTAGGCTTGTTGATATCGCCTAAATCAACACCCTTTTGCTTTGCCGAACCAATAAGAAGTTCCTTACCTTTGGCGATGTTTTCATCCTTGGACTGACTGCGGAACCACTGATTGATTTTATTTTTGGCCTGAGAGCTTTTGACAATGCTCAGCCAGTCACGGCTTGGGCCGTTTGTATTCTGAGATGTGACAATCTCGATACGGTCTCCGTTTTGGATGACGTAATCGATAGGCACTAGCTTGCCATTAACCTTTGCGCCAATCATTTTGTTACCTACTGCAGAATGAATAGCATATGCAAAATCGATTGGTGTAGAACCATTTGGCAGGTTTTTAACATCACCTGATGGGGTGAAGCAAAATACTGTATCAGAAAACAGGTTCAGATCTGATTTTAATAAGGAAGAAAACTCTTTGTTATCTGAGATTTCCTGCTGCCACTCGAGGATTTCACGAAGCCATGAAAGCTTTTCTTCCTCGCCCATAACAGTGGAGCCTTCACCGCTTTCCTTGTATTTCCAGTGAGCAGCGATACCGTATTCGCTGGTACGATGCATTTCGTATGTACGAATCTGGATTTCAAAAGGCGCACCATTAGGTCCAATAACTGTAGTATGCAAAGACTGATACATGTTTGGCTTTGGCATAGCAATATAGTCCTTGAAACGACCTGGAATAGGAGTGTACATTTCATGGATAACGCCAAGTGCTGCATAACAGTCCTTGATAGAATCTACAATGATTCGAACTGCAAATAAATCGTATATTTGATCGATGGTCTTGTGCTGATTAACCATCTTTTTGTAGATGCTGAAGAAATGCTTTGCACGGCCATAAACCTCGGCCTCGATTTCTGCATCCTTTATGTGCTTAGAAACATCCTCTACAAGAGAATTGATATATTCTGTACGCTGACTCTTTCTGAGTGCGATTTTTTCAACTAAGTCATAGTAAGCATCTGGTTCTAGATACTTAAGTGAAAGGTCATCAAGCTCGATTTTAACCTTGCTAATACCAAGACGCTGAGCAAGTGGAGCATAGATTTCCATGGTCTCACGCGCTTTTTCCTTTTGCTTTTCAGGACGCATGTACTTCAAGGTACGCATGTTGTGAAGTCTATCTGCAAGCTTGATAAGGATGACACGGATATCCTTTGCCATAGCAAGAAACATCTTACGAAGGTTTTCTGCCTGGATTTCTACCTTATCCGCATCATAATTTAACTGACCTAACTTTGTGACACCATCCACAAGCTCTGCAACTTCGTCAGAGAACTCTGCTGCTATCTCTTCCTTTGTATAGATGGTATCCTCAACGACGTCGTGAAGAAGACCAGCCACGATAGTTTCTTTATCTAGTTCCAAATCAGCAAGGATAATTGCAACGCAAAGTGGATGAATGATATATGGCTCACCAGATTTACGCACCTGTCCCTCATGGGCCTTACGCGCAAGGTTGTAGCCCTTTTCAATCATAGAAATGTCTGTATTAGGATGATATTTGCGCACTCTATCAATGAGCTCCTTGTAGAGCTCGTCCGGATCAACAAAGTCCGCAGTAGCGATGACACCCTGGCTTTCAAAGGCAATATTATTTTCTAGCTTTTCTAATTCGTCCTTGTTTTGAACTGCCATGATATCACCACCTTCCATGAAAAAATTATTAAATATTATATAATTTAACCGTGTAAAAAGCAATAATAAGGGGGCTAAAAATAGGCAATTTTCTAGACAATTTTAAAAATTTTTGATATCATATGTCAGGTTTGACATAGTTTGATTTATGAAAGGATTATTTATATGATACAAGCTAATAACGTTACTCTTCGTTTCGGCAAGAAAGCCCTTTTCGAAGAGGTTAATATCAAATTTACAGAGGGTAACTGCTACGGTATCATCGGTGCTAACGGTGCTGGTAAGTCTACTTTCCTTAGAATTTTATCTGGTCAGTTAGAGCCTACTAGCGGCGAAATCACAATGAGCCCTGGTAACAGACTTTCATTCTTAGAGCAGGATCACTTCAAGTATGATGAGTTCACAGCTCTTGATACAGTAATTATGGGTAATCAGCGTCTTTACGACATTATGAAAGAAAAGGACGCTATCTATATGAAGGAAGACTTTTCTGATGAGGACGGTATCCGCGCAGCTGAGCTTGAGTCTGAGTTTGCTGAGATGGATGGTTGGAATGCAGAAGCAGATGCTGCTACTCTTCTTAACGGCCTTGGTGTTGATACAGAGTTCCACTACACACAGATGTCAGAGCTTCCTGGTGCGTTAAAGGTCAAGATTCTTCTTGCAAGAGCACTTTTCGGTTCACCTGATGTACTTCTTCTCGATGAGCCTACTAACCACCTTGATTTGGATGCTATCGCATGGCTTGAGGAGTTCCTTATCAACTTCGAAAACACAGTCATCGTTGTATCCCATGACCGTTACTTCCTTAATAAGGTCTGCACACAGATAGCTGATATCGATTATGGTAAGATTCAGCTCTACGCTGGTAACTATGATTTCTGGTATCAGTCTTCACAGCTTATCATTCAGCAGCGTAAGGAAGCTAACAAGAAAAAGGAAGAGCAGATTAAGGAATTACAGGAGTTCATCCAGAGATTCTCTGCTAACGCTTCTAAGTCTAAGCAGGCTACATCACGTAAGCGTGCATTAGAGAAGATTCAGCTTGATGACATCCGCCCATCTAGCCGTAAGTATCCATACATCGATTTCAGACCAGCTCGTGAAATCGGAAACGAGGTTCTTTCAGTAGAAAACCTTACAAAGACAATCGATGGCGAGCTTATCCTTGACCACCTTACATTCAACGTTGGTCGTGAGGACAAAATCGCTCTTGTTGGTTCAAACGAAAAGGCTAAAACAGTTCTCTTCCAGATTCTTGCTGGTGAGATGGAGCCAGACGAAGGAAGCTACAAGTGGGGGGTTACAACATCTCAGTCATACTTCCCTAAGGACAACACAGAAATTTTCAACACAGACCTTCTCATTGTAGATTGGCTTACACAGTTCTCTGAAATCAAGGATGCTACTTATGTTCGTGGATTCCTTGGCCGTATGCTTTTCGCAGGCGATGACGGAGCTAAGAAAATGAAGGTATTATCTGGTGGTGAAAAGGTACGTGTACTTCTTTCACGTATGATGATTGAAAACTCAAACGTACTCATGCTCGATGAGCCTACTGACCACCTTGATATGGAATCAATCACTGCACTTAACACTGGTCTCCAGAAGTTCTCAGGAGTTATCATCTTCTCTTCTCGTGACCACGAAATCGTACAGACAACAGCAAACCGTATCATCGAAATCCTTCCTAACGGAAGCATGATTGACAAGATGACTACATACGACGAATACCTTGAGTCAGACGAAATGGCTCGTAAGCGTACAGTACTTGAGTTATCTTCTGATGAATTAGATGATTAATAAAAAAATGCCAGCCCAGAGGGCTGGCATTTTTTTATTCATATCGTAAAGCCTCGATTGGATTTAATTTCGCAGCTTTGTTAGCTGGATAGTATCCGAAGAAGATTCCGATGGCCATAGAGAAGGCTACGGCAATTATGATGGCGCCGATTGATACGGATGCTGAGTAGCCCATGTATGTGGCAGCTACAGATCCTAGAACAACACCAAGTATTATTCCGATAAGTCCACCCATAATACAGATAACAACTGATTCTGTAATGAACTGAAGCCTGATGGAACCGTTTGTTGCTCCCAAAGCTTTTCTAGTACCAATTTCTTTAGTACGCTCTGTGATTGATACAAGCATGATATTCATAACACCAATACCACCAACAACAAGAGATATACCTGCGATGATTGCAAGTGCAAGCTCAATCGTTCCAATCATTGTGGTCATTGATTCAATCATGCTGGCCATGCTTGTAACTGAAACCTCATAATCATCATTGTTAGAGTAATACATTGTGTTGAAATAAGTTTCAACAGTGTCTGCAAACTCCTCTGAATCAGTATCAATTGTTGTTACAAGTGTAAAGCTTTCATATCCATCATTAATTGTATGAAGCTGTGTTCTAGCTGTATCGTAAGGGATATATAAATCTGTTGTTGTATCTTCAGTAGAATTGCTAGACCATGTACTATCATCGTATTCGTAAACACCTACGATGTAGTATGTATAATACTTTCCGTTTATGCTGATTTCTACAGCAGAGCCCAAAGCAGCGGAAGTATCCCCATCAAACATGTTATTAACAAAGTAGTCTGAAACAATACAAACCTTCTGAGCATTTTCATAATCCTTTTCTATGAATGTACGACCTGCAAGTATCTCTGGGTCGTTATATTCCATATAATCCTCGTTATAACCTACAACATTAACATATGCATATAAATCACCGTCGATGGCTGTTCCTGAACCTACAGTTGATGAAAGGAGTGTATATTTGATGTTATCGCTGTATTCCTCAAGGAAGGAATCTATCATATCGTCGGTAATGTAATCTTCTGTGTCCATTGATCTACGATTTCCGGCGCCGAAATGAAGTCCTGAGGAAGTTGTCTCCTCCGAAGTACTCTTTGCTGATACTCCAACTGTTAAGTTATTTGCACCCATCTCCTGCATCTGCGTGTTAACCATAACTGTGATAGAATTACCAACAGTCATGATTGCAATAACTGACGCAATACCGATGATGATACCAAGCATTGTAAGCAGAGAACGCATTATATTGGACTTTAGTCCTGCCAGTGCTAGGAGGACGTTTTCCATAATTAGCATGCTAAATCCTCCTTTATTGTTTCCCACTGACCTTTAGACTCGCCTCTTATATCACCATCTCGAAGTGTGATGATACGCTCTGTCTCCAACGAAAGCTCATTTGAGTGAGTAATCAAAACAATAGTCTTGCCCTGTTCCTCATGGAGCTTATGGAATATATCCATGATTAATCGTCCAGTAGCAGAATCAAGGGCACCTGTAGGCTCATCAGCAAGAATGATTGCTGGGTCATTTGCCATAGCTCTTGCAATGGCTACACGCTGTTTTTGTCCACCGGAGAGCTCGTCTGGGTTATGCATCATTCTGTTTGTCATGCCAACCTGCTCTAAAAGCATTTTCGCTCTCTCATTTCTTTCAGCTCGACCAATGCCAGCGTACATCATTGGAAGCTCTACATTCTTAATAGCGTTTGTTCTCGCTATCAAATTGTAGGTCTGGAATACAAATCCAATTTTCTTATTTCTTAGAATAGATAATTCGTGGTCCTTCGCTTTTTCTATGTCCACACCATCAAGTGTATACTCACCACTTGTTGGTCTATCCAAGGCACCAATAATATTCATAAGTGTTGACTTTCCTGAACCAGACTGTCCCACTATTGATACGAATTCTCCTTCACGGACGCTAAAATTAACGCCGTGAAGAACCTCAAATTCGTTTGGTGTGCCGATAAAGAAGCTCTTATGGATGTCACGAAGATCTAACATAATATCTCCTGCTGCCATAATTCACCTCCTACATTCCGCCTGGGCCGCCACCCTGGCCGCCGCCACCACTTGGAGCACCACCGCCCATGTCGCCGCCACCTTGGCCGCCGCCCATGTTAAGTAATGAGTTGTTTTCATCCTGTGACTCATCTGATGAATTATTAGATGTACTTGATGCTGTTGCCTTTACCTGAAGTCCTTCTGATAATTCATCGCTGATAATCTGTACATAGTAATCACTTTCAAGACCAAGCGTTACCTCAATCTTTGTCTCATTTCCTTCATCATCAACAGCTGTTACATAGCTATTTCCATCTGCATCTGTCTCAACACAATCATATGGTACTGCGTAAGCATCTGTTACTGATTCAAGGATAACTGAAGCCTTTGCTGTCATACCAACACGTAGTCTGTCATCTGTGTCATCAAGTGTAATCTTCACTTCATAGCTAGAAGATGTGCTACCTGTGCTTGAAGATGAGCTTGAAGATGAGCTTGAAGATGAGCTTGAGGTTGTAGAATCAGATGTTACTGCAACATATGAAACTGTACCTGTAAACTCATCATCGTCTGTAGCATCAAATTTAACTACAGCAGAAAGACCTTCGCTAAGAGATGCAATGTCGTACTCATCAACTGTTGCCTCTACAACAAAGGAATCTGTATTTGAAATCGTAAATACGGTATTACCCTGTGTATAGTTATTTCCCTCTTCTACATTGATTGCTGTAATGTATCCAGAAAATGGAGCAACAACCTGTGTGCCTGACTGGCTTTCCGTTACTGAATCATACTCTTCTGACTTTGTATATGTATTGTCATACTCTTGATTCAACTGCTCTAACTCATACTGATACTGAAGCTCTTCGATTTCATCCTGAAGTGTTTCTAATTCTTCCTGCTTAGATTCGTAACCAGAAATCGTTACACCATTTCCGTCGTCAAGAGTCTTTGCTGCGTTTGACTCTGTTGTCCAACGACTAGCTACTGATGAATCTGAATTTCCATACTCAAGATAATCATTGTAGGCATCCACAAGGTTATTATAAACATCAGCCCACTCATCTAAGTATTCCTGAATCTCAGCCATCTCTTCCTGCTTATCTTCAATCTGATCTAAATAATCTTGAAGAGTATGAGCATCCTCGATATCAGAGATGTTGTATTTTGCATTTAACTCAGCAAGCTTTGTTGCGTAAT
The DNA here is from genome assembly GCF_015057245.1 of Pseudobutyrivibrio ruminis. Classification (GTDB taxonomy): domain Bacteria; phylum Bacillota; class Clostridia; order Lachnospirales; family Lachnospiraceae; genus Pseudobutyrivibrio; species Pseudobutyrivibrio ruminis_E. Next base: position 9,647 of record NZ_SVET01000027.1, on the reverse strand, counting down.
CATCTGCATCAAACTCTACGATAACCGTTCCAGCTTCAACATAGTCGCCTACTTCATAGTAAACTGCTGCAACCTCAGTACCTGTTGCAACTGTTGATGTTACAGACTGTTCCTGTCCTGCTGCAAGTGTACCAGTTACACTAATGGAAGACTGCAAATCCATTACTTCTACAGAAGTTGTAAGTGTCTGTGTTTCCTCAACTTCATGTGAGTTTGTCTTCAACAGATATTTTCTTCCAAATATAATTCCAACTACGATTAAAATGATAATTATAATAAATAGTAATAAATGTTTTTTAATAAAGCGGCCAAAGCGCTTTACAAAACTACCCAATTTAGAAAGGATAGAAAACTTTTGAGAATCCTTCGGCATTTTGTCCCTCCTGGTAAAATATGTTTTTGATTAACTTCACACACTTTACTAGGATTTTTCCCCCAAGTAAACGGATTCCACATACCTTTCAGAATAATTCAGATGGTCGTCACATGGGGTTCTCAGAACGTACAAATTCAATAAAAAAACATCCTGTTACTCCGGAAACCGTAACAAAAAAGCCAACAGGCATAATACCTGTCGGCTTTAAATGAGCTAGTAGGCAACAAGCTCTACTATTTCTCAAGCGAGATATGTCATCGAGCGGAGAAATCAGTAGGCTTGTAGGCGTAACTAGCGGAGTATATTATTCATAACGCAATGCATCTATAGGGTTTAGTTTCGCCGCCTTGTTGGCTGGATAGTATCCAAAGAAGATACCGATAGCCATTGAGAAGGCTACGGCAACTATGATACTTTGAGCTGAGACTGCTGCCTCATATCCCATCAGCTTAACAGCAACTGTACCAAGAACTACACCAAGTATAATTCCGATGATTCCACCGATTACGCAGATAACAACTGATTCGGTTATAAACTGCATTCGGATAGAACTATTTGTAGCACCAAGGGCTTTTCGTGTACCGATTTCCTTGGTTCGCTCTGTAATTGATACCAGCATGATATTCATAACACCGATACCACCAACTACAAGTGATATACCGGCGATTACCGAAAGAGCTAGCTGAATCATGCCTATCATGGAATTCATAGAATCCATCATAGATGTCATACTTACAACCATTACCTCGTAAGTGTCATTTCTAGAATAGTAATTTACATTAAAGAAATCACGTGTCTTGATAGCAAAATCATCGTTATTTGTATTAACTGATGTAACGATTGTGAAGTAGTAATCGCCTTTATTTTGATTGTGATTAGCTGTTCTAGCTGTCTCGTAAGGAATTACAAGCTCTGTTGTTGGATTATCTGAAACACCAAATGAGAACTTATCCTCAACGTATTCGTAAACACCTACTATGTAGTAATTATAGTATGTGCCAGCTACATTAACCTCAATCTCCTGGCCAAGAGCTGCTTTGCTATCGCCATCATACATTCGCTCAACAAATTTATCTGTTACCAAGCAAACCTTCTTTGCATTTTCAAAGTCCTGGTTGAGGAACTGACGTCCTGCAACCATTTTGTAATCCTTAAATTCAAAGGTATCTTTGTTATATCCAACAATTTGGACATTGGCATTTTTATTGCCATCAACAACCTTACCCTTGTCACCAACATTTTCCATTTTCAGGATATACTGAACGTCATCAGGGAATTCGTCCTTATACGCCTGAATCATCTCATCAGTAATCAAATCGCTGTCAGTCATTTCTCTGACATATCCATCACCGTAACTTGTTCCATCTTCATTAGTTTGGTCTGTGGATTTTTGCATAACACCCATCTCCAGGTTGTTTGCGCCAAGATCCTGCATGGTGCTGTTTACAATCAATGTGATGGAATTACCAACTGTCATAATTGCAATAACGGATGCAATACCAATAATGATACCAAGCATAGTCAGAAGGGAGCGCATTATGTTGGCCTTAAGTCCTGCTAAGGCAACCAGTATGTTTTCTGTAAATAACATTACTCCACCTCCTTCTTGACGCCAGCGCGTTCATCAGAAGAAAGTCCCTTCCAATTGCCCTTTGACTCACCAAGGATTGTGCCATCCTTTATAGTGATAATTCTGTCTGTCTCCTGAGAAAGCTCAGGCGAGTGGGTAATAAGAAGAATTGTCTTCCCCTGCTCCTCATGGAGCTTGTGGAATATATCCATTATCATTCGTCCAGTAGCTGAATCCAGCGCACCAGTAGGCTCATCTGCAAGGATGATAGCTGGGTCGTTGGCCATAGCTCGTGCAATGGCTACACGCTGTTTCTGTCCACCGGAAAGCTCGTCTGGGTTGTGATGCATTCTGTCTGTCATGCCAACTTCTTCAAGTAGCATCTTTGCTCTGTCTGTACGCTCACCACGTCCCATTCCTGCGTACATCATTGGAAGTTCAACGTTTTTAAGTGCGTTGGTTCTCGCAATCAGATTGTAGGTCTGAAATACGAAACCTATCTTTTTATTTCTAAGTGCAGACAATTCATGATCTTTTGCTTTTTCAATATCAACCCCATCAAGGGTGTACTCGCCAAGAGTCGGTCTATCTAAGGCACCGATGATGTTCATCAGCGTTGATTTACCAGAACCCGACTGTCCTACAATGGAAACAAACTCTCCCTGATTAACAGTAAGATTGATTCCATGAAGGACCTCAAATTCGTTTGGTGTGCCGATGAAAAAGCTCTTATGAATATCACGAAGGTCTAGCATTAAATCTCCTGCTGCCATAACGACCTCCTATTCAATAGTCATATAGTCCATAATATCTGTACTAGGTGCATCGCTAACGATTGCCTCTACAGTCATGCCTTCTTTGATTCCGTCACCAGAAATCTCTACATAATAATCGCTTTCAAGTCCCTTGTTAACTGGGATATCCTTCTTTGTTCCATCATCGGCGATAGATGTTACGAAGAAGCTTCCGTCGTCCTTCTGCTGAACGCAGTCATAAGGTACTGCAAGTACATCTGAAACAGAATCAAGAACGATGCTTGCCTTTGCTGTCATACCAACACGGAATCTATCGTCTGTTCCATCCATCTTAATCTTTAATTTGTATGATGCAGCGCTTCCTGCAGCTGACGATGCTGTAGCTGCACCATACGCTGATGAAGCAGCTGATGCACTTGATGCACTTGTTGTTGCCTCAGATGCAATTGATACGAATGAAACTGTACCGGTGAATTCCTCATCCCCTGTAGCTTCGAACTTAACTGTAGCTGGTAAATCCTTCTGGATGTTTGCTACGTCATATTCATTAACAGTTGCCTCTACAATGAATCCGCTTGTATCAGCTATCGTAAATACGGTATTGCCTTGTGTATAGTTGTTACCCTCTTCAACGTTCATTGTAAGGATATAACCTGAAATAGGTGCCTCTACCTTTGTCTTATCCATGCTCTCATAAAGATCATTTTTAGCATCTACCTGTGTGTAGTTCTGAGCATAGTTCTGCTGCATCTGTGCAAGCTCAATTTTGTTCTGAGTTGTGCGGATTTGCTCCTTAAGAGTTTCTATCTCATCCTCAACAGCTTCGTATCCCTGAATGGTTACTGGCTCACTTCTGTTTTGTGCTGCTAGAGACTCCTTTGTCCATCGGTCTACTACGGATTGATCATAATCCTTGTATTTCTCGTACTGTTCAAAAGCGTCCTTAAGGTTATCATAGATTATCTTATTATCATCAAGCCACTTCTGCTTCTCATCAATCTTCTTCTGAGTGTCTTCGATGGATTTTTGCATATCCTCGATGCTCATGCTAGCTTCAGTGTTTGTAATATCATTCTGAAGATTGAGCTCTGTAAGCTTGCGCTCATAATCATCGCCATCAAACTCAACTACTGTCTGGCCTTTTTCAACGTAATCTCCTACCTCATAATTTACAGTAGAAACCTTTACGCCTGTAACACCTGTACCACCAAGTGTTGATGTAACAGTAAGTGTCTCATTTGCTGTAAGTGTTCCAGTAACACCAACAGACTTTTTCAAATCCATCTTTTCCACAGTAGATGTGACTGGCTCGTTTTGAGCATCAATCATAGCCTGGGCCGCAACCTGTGCTTTGTGTCTTATAAACAATATAACGCCAACAATGATAACCAGAACAATGATTAGCTTCAAATGCTTTTTGCAGAAGCCACCTATTTTCTTTATAACGCCCAATTTCATCCTCCTTTTGAACATATCCTGGGTAAGGTATGTTCGTATAACTTTTTCATATCTTGTTTAGTGTAATATAATCCACTGTAATGTAAATACTTTTAATTTTTATTTAAGAATCTTTTTAGATTTACACTGAAAGCTTATTGTCCATTAACCATGCTGATGCAACATAAAGAATTACTGAAACAACTGCATAATAAACAATCTGGATGATTACACGTGTTGTATTAAAATCCAATCCCTCATCAATAAATACTCCAAGTAATTTGCTGAGGCAGATTGAAATTGCAATGAAAATACAGAAGCTAAGAAATCCATTGTATTTCTTGCCGTTTAATAGTGTCGCGCAGATGATTACAGCGAAGAAACCTAAGCATACTGTAGATATCCAGTTTACAACTGATGCAGCACTAATCATGGCAAATCTATATGAATCAACGTAATAGCTTTCGCCTAAAAGGGCATTTATAAACTGGAATAACTCTTTAAACTCTCCGTAAGTAGCAGCCAAAATAGAAACATCAGCAATTGCAAGTGCTACAAAACATACGCTTACTACTATGATTGAGCTTGCATTTTCAATAAGCTTTGCGCCTAAAATCTTGAAGCTATTATTTGGAGTCATAAAAAGCATGTAGCTTCGCTTTGTGTTCAAATCACGACTAAGTGTGTAAATACCAAATATACCAATAATAAACACTGAACACACAGCTATCATAGAAAGAAGGGTTACACCTATTGCTAAAAAGGTTTCCTTCTGCATGAAAACACCAATTAAAAACAACACCTCAAATATAGCTGTTATAACAAGGATTATTCCCTTAATTGACCATGATTTTCTGAATTCGTATTTAATTAAGTTTCCCATTATGCTATTCCCTCCATACATGTAATATTTGAAAATACCTGGCGGTATTTATCAGCCAAAGATACGCCTTCTGTCATACGTAAACCTTCTACATCAAATACGCCCACAAGCTGTGCCTGCTTAATAAAGATTGCTTTATCAACAACCGACTCAAGCTCTTCTACCAGGTGGCTTGAAATGAGAAGAATCTTATCCTCTGATGCTGCATCAAGAATCATGTTCATAACCTCATCTCTTGCAAGCAAATCAATTCCATTTAATGGCTCATCTAGCATGTAGATTTTTGCATCTCTAGCCATAGTAACTGCAACCTTTAGCTTAGCCATCATACCTGATGAAAGTGATTTCACCTTTTGCTTCATATCCAAATCCATGCTAATAACCATATCTGTGTATTTGTCCATAGAGAAATCTGTAAAGAAATCCTTATAATATTTTCCAACATCCCCAACTGTCATCCAATCATAGAAATATGGCTCAGTAGACATATAGGCGATTTCCTTACGGCTTTCAATACCAATTGGAGTATCCTTGTAAAGCACCTCTCCTGATGTAGGCTTTATAAGGCCTGCTGCCATTTTCATCCAAGTAGTCTTACCGCTTCCATTAGGACCAAGCATTGCATAAATGTGTCCTGGTTCGAGGCTCATTGTTATGCCATCAACCGCGGTTTTGCCAACAAATTTTTTAGTAACATCAACACTTTTTAACATCACATTTCGTCCTTTCTACTTCTAATCATTTCTATTGCTTCTTCATTAGTAATTCCAAGCTCCATGATGCTTTTCAAAAATAGATTTAAAGCATCCTGCGCCATTTCCTGTCGGCATGCTTTGATGATATTCACATCATCTGTCACAAACGTGCCCATGCCTCTTTTGGTGTAACATACACCCTCCCTTTCCAGCTCCTGATAAACCCTAGCGGCCGTGTTTGGATTGATTGTATATTTAACAGCCAGCTCTCGGCTTGATGGAAGCTTTTCTCCGCATTTAATACGTTCGTTAACGATATCCATTTTGATTGAGTTAATTACTTGTAAGTAAATGGGTGTCTTTGAATCAAACTGCATATTCACACTCCTCCTGTGTCATGTACTACTGTACTATCTGAATAGTACACTAGGTTATTAGTGCTGTCAATAGTTTTTTACACATTTATATTTTTTGTTGTAAAATGTTTTCTAGGGCTTTGTTTACTGCCCATACTTAATTATTTTTTAGGAGGTTTTTATGAAAGAAATTGATATTTTCCAGATTGGAAATTTTAAGATAGGACAGGCTGAAAACCAGGATGCCGGTACAGGAGTTACTGTTGTCGTTGCACCAGAGGGAGCACCATGCGGACTTGATATAAGAGGAGGTGGCCCAGCCAGCCGCGAGTCTGGATTGATGGACCCACTTGCCGCTGCAGAGGTTATTCACTCTGTTGTTTTAGGCGGGGGCTCCGCATTTGGCTTGGATGCAGCCGGTGGCGTTATGAAATGTTTAGCTGAAAAGGGAATTGGTTTTCCTGTTGGCGATGTTGTAGTACCACTTGTTTGCCAGTCAGATATATTTGATTTAGGCTACAAAGCTTCTAACGTATATCCGGATAAAGAAATGGGATATGCAGCTTGTACTAAAGCTTTCGAAGGAGAACATGGCAACTTTGAAAATGGTAGTCATGGTGCAGGCTGTGGTGCAACAGTTGGAAAAATGCTCGGCCCAGACCGATGCACAAAATCAGGCATTGGCAGCTACGCTGTAGAACTCGGCGAATTAAAAGTTGGAGCAATCGTTTGCACTAATGCAGTTGGAGATGTTTATGATTATGTTGATGGAAAAAGAATCGCCGGAGTTTTAGCTGAAGACGGTAAATCACTTAATGATGTTTCCTGCGAAGAATTAATGTATGCTATGACCATGACAGGAAAGACTTCTGATTCTTCCGATAAGGCCCCTGCCGGCGCACCAACTAATACTACCATTGGTATCGTATTTACGAATGCAAAGCTCAACAAAACACAGCTTTGCAAAGTAGCCGGCATGACCCACGATGGCTATGCTCGCTGCATTCGTCCTATCCACACATCAATGGACGGCGACAGCATCTACGCCATGTCTTTAGGAAATGTAGAAGCTTCGCTTGATGTTGTAGGAACCCTTGCAAACCATGTAATGTGTGAAGCTATAAAAAGAAGTGTAAAATAAGTAAAAGGCTATTGCAGGTCATGCAATAGCCCTTTTTATTTATTCTACAACTACTTCATCAATATCTATTGAGTATCCTAGGACCTCTCCGACATCAGTACATTTTCCTTTAATTACAATTGAATCTCCTTTGTTCAAATCCATAATAATTGCTTTTTGATCATCATTCTTAATATAACATTGAACATTAACAAAAGACCAATCATCTTCTCCTGCATTAATAGAAATATATTTTCCATTACTATCAATCACATCAAGATAACCAGATATTTCCAAATATTGTCCCTTATATGTATCTGCAGCTTTCATAGCATTAGCCTTTAGCGCATCAGACAATTCCTGTTTGGTGCAGGCAGTATACTCAATTGTTTCCTCAACAGCTGTTTCTTTGCTTTCTGTTTTCTCTGTTTCAACCGATGCTGTATTTGTAGATGTATCTGTATCAGTCTTCGAATCGCTTCCGCCGCCTGCTACTCCACCTATAATAATCAATACAATAACTACAGCAATAATAATTCCTAATGGTCCTTTTTGTTTCTTTCTGCAATTAGGACATATCTTTGCACCCTTAGGTATCTCCGTTTTACAATACTTGCAAATCTTTTTCTCTTCCATATTTACCTCTCCTTTTCTTTCCATTTCTAATGGATTGTGTACATAAAATTATAGTCAATATATTGAGTATAGTCAATGAATTGATAATGTTATCTTATGTATGAGGTAACATATATGATTTCATACGCTCCCTTTTATGAGACATTAATTCGCACAGGAAAAACTGAATATGAACTTATTTACAAATATGGTTTATCCGCAAATACGATTCATCGCATGAAGCACGCTAAGCCTATCACTACCACAACTCTAGATACACTTTGTTTTATTCTAGACTGTGAAATAAGTGATATCATAGAATATATAAAAGAAGAGTAGGTATCTAATCACGGAGAACAAATACCTACTCTTTTTTTATTTACAATTCTCTAAAATTATTCTATTCAAATCATTTATATTTAATCCATCAACGCCAGTCTCAAAAGAATAAAGCAAGTTCTTGCCATACTCATACCCTAATTCTCTATATTTTGCTATCTTCTTCACTGCAACTGTAGCATATTCTGGCTTGTCCATCATGCCAAAGTGCTCATAGAAAAAAGTCTGTCTCGTCTCTTTATTCAATAATGCAAAATCAGGATGAAGCCCCTTTCTGTTCAACTCACAAACAGGTTCATATACATATGGGATTCCTTCTTTAGCAAATTTATCTGCTATTATTTTCTCTGATTTGGATCTAACATGCTCCCCGTTATCTGTATAATACGAAGTTTCAATTGGATATTTTTCTTTGAAGGAATCAGCAGCGTCTTGATCACTGTATTGGGCCAGCCACTGCATTAAATAATGTTCATCTTCAATATGATCATATTGAATCAACGCTTTCCTTTCTTCCGATAGTTCTGTATATAGCGAATGTCTTTCACAATCCTTATAATACCTCAATACAGATTGAATTCTTACTAGTCGCTTGGAGACATCGGCATATAATCGCTTATCAAATTCTTTCTGTGCTAGCATTCTTGCAGTATTGATATCATTTTTTCTTATAAAACTCTTATTAACTACATCATTTTCACGCTTGCACTTGTAGTATTGCACATATTTCCCCTTATTTTTCTTTATTTCCAAATAGCATCCATCATCCGGAACATCCCTATTTTCAATTTTCTTCTTTTCAGCTTCTAATCTCGCCTTCTCTTCCTCTAATACCTCAATAATGTAATCTTTCAAATTCTCATTTCCTTTCTATCCCTCCCCGTTTACCACTGTGATTTCTATCTCCTACTATCCCAGTGGTATATAGTCTTCCGATTTACCACTGCAATAGCTCGAATACTCCTTGCAGTGGTAGCCTTATCATCTTTTTACCACTGCGTAATAGTGCCACTGTCCTGCAGTGGTAATCACAATCTATTTTTACCACTTCACAAAGGCCTTCATTACCTACAGTGGTAACGGCAACAATTCCTTACCCCGGCTAGCCCTCATCTTACTCACTCAGTGGTAATAGAGCCTAAACAATACCCTACTAGATTCAAAAATCTTATTGCACAGTGGTAAAACCGGGCCCATCAGCCCCAATTAATGCTTTCCTAATCCGTACTACTTCAAAATCACTTAGTTCACCACTCTTCCTAATACCAAATCACAATAACAATCATTGTTTCCCCGCAATTGCCAATCTATTACGTACACCAAAAACTAGCAATTGTATGACCTGTTTCGTGAAAATCGCTATCGACTTGATAGCAAATGAAAAAAGAAAATCTCACATACAGAAGTATGTGAGATTGCTGCGGGTGACAGGACTTGAACCTGCACGGTCTCCCACTAGAACCTAAATCTAGCGCGTCTGCCAATTCCGCCACACCCGCGT